>NZ_BAFN01000001.1:672430-1344860 GCF_000949635.1 Candidatus Brocadia sinica JPN1 | reverse complement strand
TAAAACCTCTTCTTTTTTCCTCCGCATCATGACATTTTTCAGGGAATCCCTGATGGATTGCAGGTTTTGGTATCCGATTACCTTTCCCCCTTCATCTACAATTCTGTGGTTATGGACAAACCGATATAAAGGACCAAAATGTCGCCGGTCGATGAATTCCATAATAGAGTGCAATTCTTCAATCCTGTTCTCGATGGAGGTCCCAGTAAGTACGATGGCAAAGGTAGAATTCAGTTGTTTTACGTATTGCGCGGTCCTCGTCTTCCAGTTTTTAATCCTCTGTGCCTCATCAAGGATAATCAGGTCTGGTGCCCAACCTTTGATCATATCAATATCCCGGAAGACCAGCTCATAATTGATAAGCTTGTAAAAAGACTCATTCCGGTAGAATTGTCTCCTCAGATGGTTAAGACCTTCAATTACTTGAACCGATCTATCGGTAAATTTCTCTATTTCTGTTTTCCACTGATGTTTCAGAGAGGTGGGAGAAACGATCAAGACCTTCTGTATATTAAATAGTTTCGCCATTAATTCTGCCGCAGCGAGCGCCTGGATCGTCTTCCCCAGTCCCATATCGTCACCGATGAGGCATCACCCTGCATTCACAGCAAACAATGCCCCTTCACGCTGATAGGGGTATAATTTCGTTTTCAGAATATTTTTAACAATTGGGCTGTTAATCCCTCCTTTGAGCTGAGACTTGATGATATTCCGCCGATGTTCGGCATCCTGATATTCAGCGATATGGGCCATTACATCGTCATAACATCGTATTTCGTGGCCATTTTTTTGTGATATATTGTTAAGAAATTGGTGAAAATGAAGAATATAGTCCTCTTTGAGCATTCCGTTTGGATCGAAATACTTATTTACCAGGGAGAGCACCTCAGGTGACGCATCTTTCCCTGCCTTAAATCGGACATCTCGCTTAAGCCCGTAACGCAAATAGACCTCGGAATATGGCGGAGTATATCCCTCCCTGAGTGCCTTCTTTGCACCTTTTTTTTCCATCAATCTGGAGAGGGTGAACTCGATATGCTTGCATGTTCCAAGGTTGTTGATGCTGTAATCGGGGCAGGAGCAATAATTGTCTCCGGGAGCGTCTCCCCGAATGGCGATTTTATATACCTTCCCGGATTCGGAATTGGTGAGTTTAAATTCCGAAAAGAGGGGATGGTTGCCGGTATTATCGAGCTTATACTTTTGCTGTTCACCATACTGCTTTCTGAGAATTCGCTGCCACTCCTCTAGGCTAAGGTCTTCTGGTTTGTGCGTTCTGGATATCTTCATGGTAATTAGTTTTTCTTTTGACAATAATATTTGTACACTAAATCAGCAAATGCCTCCAGCGCATATGAACCTTTTCCAAGATCTGAAAGGCATCTCCTAAATTCACGGAGATTTTTAAAATTTTCTGACAGATACTGGGCAACAAACGTTTCTGCGGATATGAAATTGAGCTCCGGGCCCTTGTCGTCCGGACTTTGGTAAATTTTATATGCGACAATGTCGGTGATCATTTTTACGTTGACATCTTTTACCTTTGAAATCATGTTTTTGACGATATCAAAGCTTAAAAGCTGCTTATCCTGGTAATAATTATACACCGTATCGGCAATGTCATTAATCGATTTCATCCCCTTATCACGTTGAGATACGTGGGTTTTCAATGAATCAAAATCCTTAAATTTTTCGGATATATATTGGGCGACCGCCTCAGTCGCTGCAAGAAAATTTGCCTCCGGACCCATATTTTCCGGGCTTTCGTGTATTTTATATGCTACCATATCGGTTATTGTCTTCAGTGTGATGTCTTCCTTGCTGTGGATTTTGCTTTTTATGAGCTCTTTATCGATGGGCATTTTTTGCTCCTCCGTTTCGTCAACGAAACAAAATAAAAATATGCATACTGAGACTTGACAATTGCATATTTTATACATATATTTATTCAAGAGCAACAATTATAAGCAATAATAATAAATAAGCATACAAATGAAAACAGAAACGAAAAACAGATTTCTCAACTCGATTACACTGCCGAATTATGAGTTTATCATTACCGCGCCTGAATTTAAAAAAGAAGGGGAGGAATTTACTATTTGGTTTTTTGAAGGTATCCTTGAAAAGAATCCAAATTATGTAGATTGCCTTCTGTATTTAGGCAATGCGTATACGACACATGGTATGTATGAAAAAGGCCTTTCGGTAGATCAGAAGTTAAGTCGCCTTAGACCAAACGACCCTCTGGTCCACTATAACCTTGCTTGTAGTTATGCGCTGCTGAAAAATATTGACGCCGCATTTGAAGTACTGGAAAAGGCAATTGCGTTAGGTTATAAAGATATCTATCATCTGGAAAGGGACAAGGATCTGGCTTATCTAAGAGAAGATGTTCGGTATCAAAAATTGATTGAGAAAATCAAAAAACGTTAATACGGTTGTGTGAAGCACGCGCTGTTTTGTACGTGATTCTGATTCCCTCCAACGTCAGATAGGGTAATACCGTAGTAACGAGGGGGATTTCCTGCGCCAGCATATGTGCATTTCCTCCGGTCGCTATTACGGTTGGCTGGCATTCCAGTTCATCACGAATCATACCAAGAATCTGGTTTATCATCCCGATAGTTCCCCAGTAAATGCCGGAATTTATTGCCTCTTCTGTGTTTTTGCCGAGAACATTGTTTGGTTTCCTGACGGATATCCGCGGTAAAAGCGCTGTATAGTGGTGGAGTGCCCGTGATGAAGTGTCCATCCCAGGAGCAATAACTCCCCCCAGAAAAGCCCCTTTATCGTTTATCCCGTCAATGGTTATTGCAGTGCCCGCATCAACAACGATCGTCCAATTTTTTGTCCGTTCAAATGCGGCAATTGCATTTACCAACCGGTCTACGCCCACCTTTTCCGGATGTTCCGTCAGAACCGGGATAGGAATGGGAATGTCCTTCCCGATAATTTGGGGTTTTACCGGCAGATGTTTCCGGATAGTTTCAATGACGAATGCTTCTGCCTTTGGGTTGACAGATGCGATGACAACAGCCTGTGCTTCGTTTAAGACAGCAGGATTGAGAATTTTTGTTAAATTTGTCTGGGGCGGGCGCTCATCTTTTACGGTATGAGCAGACTGTAAGATGTCTCCTTCGAATATACCAACGTGAATATTTGTATTACCAATGTCGATTGCTAACAACATACAGGTTGGTTTGTGCTGGCCTGAATCTCATTTAATGCGCTTACAATCATATTTGTCATTGTGCCGACATTTTTGCCCGTAACCATGGAGACAGGACAGACCGGTTTGGATATTTTTTCTTCCAGGGTTTGAATACACCTGATACCAGTCTCTGCATCTAAAAGATCCATTTTATTTGCAATGACAATTTCTGGTTTTTCAGCAAGGCTGGGGTTGTATTGTCTTAATTCGTTCCGGACAATATAATATGCGTCCGCAGGATTTGCACCCGCAACGGGAGACACATCCAAAAGATGGACTAATAGTTTTGTCCTTTCGATATGACGGAGGAATTCATCCCCAAGCCCTATCCCCTTATGTGCCCCTTCAATGAGTCCGGGTATGTCGGCGACAACGAATCTTCGGTAATTCTCTACCTCCACGATCCCTAATTGAGGTTGCAGCGTGGTAAACGGATAATCGGCAATTTTAGGTCTGGCAGCCGATATGCGGGCGAGTAGTGTTGATTTTCCCGCATTGGGCATTCCAATAAGTCCGACATCCGCAAGTAATTTCAGTTCAATGGCCAACCATCGTTCTTCTCCCGGCCTCCCTTTTTCTGCCCGGCGTGGAACCTGATTGGTGGAAGTTGCAAAATGTTTATTCCCTCTTCCCCCTCTTCCGCCTCGTGCAATAACAATGCTTTCCCCACCGCTACTCATATCTTTCAAAATACGTCCGCTTTCTTTATCTTTAATTATCGTTCCTCTGGGTAAGTCTATAATAAGATCTTTCCCATTTTTGCCTTTTTTCGTGGAACCCTTTCCATGTGCCCCGCTCCCCGCGATATGTTTTACCCGGGAGGTGAGGTCGAGTAGTGTATCTATCTTCGTGCTGACGCGAAGTATAACATCTCCCCCTTTCCCTCCGTCCCCGCCGTCGGGTCCTCCATGAGGGACGTATTTCTCCCTCCGGAAACTTACACAACCGTTTCCCCCGCTACCCCCCTTTACAAATATAACAGCTTCGTCAACAAACATACTTTAGAAAAGAGAAAGGGTGCACGCCAGGGCACCCTATTATAAAAACTCCTTGTATTGAACGATAATTAATTGGGCTTTGAATAGACGCTTACACGGTGTCTTGTTTCAAATTTTACCGTACCGTCTATCTTGGAAAAAAGGGTGTCATCTCTTCCAATGCCAACATTCATTCCAGGTTTGAACTTTGTTCCACATTGGCGGACGATTATAGAGCCGGCAGTAACAAATTGTCCGCCGAATCTTTTTACGCCCCGCATTTGCGGATTACTGTCTCTTCCGTTCTTTGAGGAACCTTGTCCCTTTTTATGTGCCATGTTACTCCCTCCGTTTTGAAATATATGTAAATACTCGTAACAACAACTGATTTACCCACAGATGATTTCTTTAATTTTTATCCGGGTATATTTTTCCCGGTGCCCTCTTCTGCTCATCGATTCCTTCCTCCTGCGGAATTTTATGGTCATAGATTTTACCCCCTTTTTTATGCCTTCAACTTCCGCAATAACTTTTGCATTTTTATTAGCTTCAGCCCCAAAGGTCGTGTTCCCCTCATCATTTGAACATACTAATACGTCATGAAATTCCAAAATTTGTCCGATTTGGGTATCAGCTTTCAGGTCGATGAGATGATGCTCACCGGCCCTTACCTTGTATTGTTTCCCTCTGTCTTTTACTATTGCGTACATTTATTCATTTCTCCTTTCCCTGTTAAAAAATTATATGGTAACAAGTTCATCTTTCTGATTGAAGTAACGAATATCTATTTTACCGTATTCGTGATTCGTTGTGCTAAAAATATGTATCTTTTTATTATAGGACTCTTCGATTTCTATCATTTGCTTCCTTTTTTGATTTTGCAAATAATTTGCGACCTCATGGTTCGCAATGATTTCAATTCTGGCAATCTGAGGCGAATGGATAGCAAACTTCAGGGCTCTCATGGCATTTAAACAAAGGCTTTCAACTGTTTTGGCATAGCCGGTGCCGCCGCAAAGCTTACATTCCTCAAAAAGGACATCCCGCAGACTCGACCGGATCCTTTGACGGGTAAGTTCAATGGTGCCAAATTTTGACATCTTCAGCATCTTTGTTCGCGCCTTGTCCCTTTTCAGGGCTTCTGCAACAACCTTTTCAATAGCATGATTGTGCGATTCCGTCCTCATGTCAATAAAGTCAATTACAATTACACCGCCCAGGTCCCTTAATCGTATCTGACGCGCAATTTCCCTTGCAGCTTTGAGATTGGTTTTAAAGGCCGTTTCCTCCGGGTCGCTTTCTTCTTTAAATTTGCCGCTATTGACATCAATTGCAACAAGCGCCTCAGTCTGTTCAATCACGATTGAGCCCCCGCGAGGCAAGCGGATTTTTTTACAGTTTATCTCCTCAATCTCTTTTTCAATATTATATTTATGAAATAATGGCTTATCCTCACTGTAAAGGGTCAAATGTCTTTCATATTTGGGCATAATCATGCGAAGGAAATCACGTGTTCTTTCATATACGGCTTCCGTGTCTACGATGATTTCCTGTATGTCAGGTGAAAATATGTCTCTGATAGCCCGAATTACCAGATCACTTTCCTGATAAATAGTTGCCGGGGTACTGACGCTTTTTGATCGTTTTTCAATGTTTTTCCATAGTTTTAACAGATAATGAAAGTCCTTGTGGATCTCTTTTTTGGTCTGCTGCGCCCCTGCCGTTCGTATGATGAAACCGACATTAGCGGGAGGATTCAATCCCTCAAGTATTTTTTTTAACCTTTGCCGTTCCTCTTCACTCGCAATTTTTCTGGAAACTCCGTGGCGGGGCACATCCGGCATCAAGACCAGATACCTTCCCGGCAGACTGATATACGTTGTCAGACTAGGACCCTTTGTGCCGATACTTTCCTTTGTCACCTGAACCAGCACTTCTTGTCCCTGATGCAAAATATCCCTTATCTTACGGAATTCCCGATGGGGTCTGGCATGGGTATCAGCATCTGATGCATGGCTCCCGTTCTCGGTGGGAATCAAAATGTCCGATGCATGGAGAAATCCATTTTTTTTGAGTCCGATATCAACAAAAGCCGCTTCAATACTGGGTTCAATATTAACAACCCTTCCCTTGTAAATATTGCCTGCAATTTGTTCCCGTGAACTCCTTTCAATGTAAAGTTCTTCCAGAATATTATTTTCTAAGATGGCAATGCGGCATTCTTCAGGTTCAACTGCATTAATAAGCATCCTCTTATCCATGATTATTTCCCTTTGCTAGGCAGAAGAAGACAGGTTGACCTTTATCCTCGTAATTTCAAAGAGCCCTTTTTTCTCGTTTCCACATAAGGAATGGATTACCTCTTCTGGTCTTGCCATGCCTTCTGATTCCATTTTTATCGACAAAATTAACCCGTTGGGCGTTACCGTGATTTCCTGAATAGAAGGTCGAATATCAAAAGGTTTTGAATATCCATCCTTTGTGCGGTTTACAATAATCGACGATTGTTGTAAAAATTCGCTAATCCTTTCCGTCGTGGGAAGGCCCGGATCTTTAAAAACAACCTCATACAATACATCACAAACCGAACTCCTTGGGGAACATGGCATAGCCTCCCCTGAAAGAATATGAATACCCTTTGGCAGCTGCCGACCTAAACGCTCGGCCAAAATCTCAGGAGGCATCGATTCAGGCAATTCTAGTTCCAAAACTTCATCTTTGCCGGCTATTCCAACACTCAATGCTATGGGGATAGACAATTTCGGGTGAGGGTTAAAACCCTTGGACATCGCGATAGGTATGTTAGCCCTTCTAATAGCCCGTTCAAAGACCTTCATCAAATCGTGATGAGAAATAAAGCGAATATCGCCTAATTTATGAAATCGAATACGTATCTTTGCTATAATTAATCAGCCGTTCAAAAAAAGTTCAACTCTAATAATTCAAACTACTTATGTAAAATTCTAATCATGCCGTTTCTTGCTGTCAAGGATATTTTTGTCCCTCAAAAATCTCCGGCAATATGTCAATAGCAATATTTCTGAGATAATTAATGGTTTTTTCAGGGTCGTCAAAGTGATAAGCCGTTTCTGCTATCTCTTTTGCTTTTTCAAAAGTAATCGAACGGACAATTTTTTTTATTTCCGGTATAATCGTTGCTGGGGCTACACTAAACTCGGTAAGTCCCAACCCGATAAGGGGAGCGGTATATTCAATCTCACTTCCCATTTGCCCGCATATTCCAACCGGGATGTTATTCTCTTCTGCTGCCGTTATTGCAAGTTTTAAAAGTCTCAAGATGGCAGGATGCACGGGGCAATACAGATACGCCACCCGTTCATTATTTCTATCGACAGCCAAAGAGTATTGGATAAGGTCATTGGTGCCGATACTGAAGAAATCACATTCCTTTGCTAAGGTATCTGCAATAATGACAGAGGAAGGGACTTCGAGCATAATTCCCATATCAATGTTTTTATTAAAGGGGATATTTTCCTTATCTAATTCTTCCATAGTTTCCCAAACTATTTGCTTTGCGCGCCGCAACTCCTGGAGAGAAGAAATGAGGGGAAATAATATTTTCACATTACCCAGCACAGAAGCCCTTAAAATGGCTCTCAGTTGTATCTTAAATATGGATGGATTTTCGAAGCAATAACGTATGGAACGACATCCCAGGAAAGGGTTTCCTTCCTTCCGGTCATCCAAATAATCGAATTTGTCGGCGCCAAGATCGAGTGTTCGAATGATAACAGGCTTATCCTTTAATTCTCGCACGACAGCAGTGTATGCCTCGAGATGCTCCTCTTCTGTTGGAGGACTGGATGCGCCTAAATAGAGAAATTCCGTCCTATAAAGGCCTATTCCCTCGGCGCCATATTTTACGTTCAGACCGGTTTCTTTTGGGAATTCGATATTGCCGAAAATGGAAATATGCTTGCCATCCCGCGTGGTTGAAGGTTGATCCTTAAGCTCAGTGGCTAATTTTTCTTCAAAGACATGTATGCTCTTGACCTTGCTTTGGTATGTTGCCAGGGTTTCTGCGTCTGGCCTGACAATAACAATGCCACTATTACCGTCTACAATTACCGTATCACCCCCAAAGACGTCTGTGGTGATAGTGCCAAGCCCGACAACAGCTGGTATGCCTAAGGCGCGGGCAACGATAGCAGTATGAGAGGTCCTTCCGCCTACGTCAGTGGCAAATCCCTTGACTTTTTCCGTGTCGAGCGAAGCAGTTTGAGAAGGGGTAAGGTCGTGTGCCACCAATACCACTTCTTCAGCAAGATTCTTTAGTTCCTCTCTCTTTTCTCCTAACAAATTTCTTAAAAGTCGCCGCTCAATATCAAAGATGTCCGTCACTCTTTCTGCCAGATAAGAGTCATGAACGTCCTGAAATTTTCTGATGTATACACGCAAGGCAAGCGATACGGCAAATTCCGGTGTAAAGTTGGTTTTCTTTATTTTTTCAATAATTTCATTTTTTAAACGGACATCCTGTAATACCATTCGGTGGGTGCCAAAGATCGACCCGATTTCAGAACCTAAATTTTCAGAAACCTTCTGCTCTAAATCATGTATTTCCTTTTTTGAATCTTCGATGGCCTTTTCGAGCCTGTATACTTCACCCTCGACCTCTTCTTTTCGTATAATATGGCGGGGAATGCGGTATCCTTCACTTTCAAACATGAAGGCCTCACGGATAATTACACCCGGAGAGACTGCGATCCCTTTTCTGATTTCCATAAATTCTTCTTCAAATTTGCTTTTAACCAATCCCTCCAGGGCATCCAGCGCCTCTGCTGCATCAGGTCCTTTTGCGCTAATGATTATTTCTGTGCCGTTCTCCGCGCCAAGGGTTAAAAGTTCAATAATGCTTTTGCCATCGACCTCTTTACTCTTTGTTCTAATACGGATTTCTGAAGTATATTTATTTGCAATTTCCGAGAATTTGGTGGCAGGTCGCGCGTGCATCCCGTTAGAATTCGAGATTTTTACTTTTCGCTCTAATAATGTGGAATTTTTAACGTAAATATCCATGTTGTGTTATTACCAGGAGTAACTAAATCTGAATCCCATCGACCTCGTGCAATATTTCAATCATACCCTCTTTGCCATTAGCCTCGCGCATAAATCGGCGGAAATCATTATCCCTTATAACGGTAGATATCCTTTCTAATGCAGCAAGATGTGACCCGGCAGAATCATTTGGGGAAAGCAGGAGAAAGAAGAGATGGACTGGTTCACCGTCCAGCGCATTAAAGTCAACGCCTTGCATTGACCGCGCAATCGTCCCCATAATCTTTTTTACGGAATCATGTTTTGTATGAGGAACAGCGACGCCCTTCCCTATGCCGGTGCTCCCCAATTCCTCCCTTTTCATGAGAGATTTAATGATATTTTCAACATCCCTGGCATTGATTTTTTCTGCATCCTTAAGGGAGCAAACCATCTCCCGAATTACAGCCTCTTTTTCCGCGGCCTTTATTTCCGTGATAATAGCGCCTTCCACAATAAAATCAGTTAATTTCATGCTAGAAAACTCCTCCCGATCGAATTATTTTTCATTCTGTTTCTGGTATACCTTCAAAACCTTCCGTTTCAGTAATCGCAGGTTTTTTTCTCCGGACAATTCTGGATTGGATTTTACCCTTGTGCTTTTTCAGCTGGGCCTCGATCTTATCCACCACGAGATCAATTGCCCGATACATATCGGGATTCGATACCTCTGCAACAAGCGTAGGTCCCTTCGAAACTGAAACAATCATTTCGACAATATGACCATTGTCCCCACCAATATCCAGGGTAATCTGTATCTGCAGAATCCGCTCAAAAAACTTTTTTATTTTATTCGCTTTTTGCAGGGCATAATTTTTAATAGCTTCTGTTATATTTAAATGCCTTGCAACAATTGTGATGTTGTCCAAGGGAGAATCCTTTCGTGAAAAGGTGAAAGTCTCTTAATACATTCAAACGCATAATTGTACTTCTTTAAAAATTGTCAGTCAAGGAAATTAAGATTGTATTATCTATTCAGGATGCCTCGCCGTTGCCAGGATAAGTAAATGAACAGCAACGGCGCCTGCTTCTTTTAGTTTTTTTGAACACTCAGATGCGGTTACTCCGGTGGTTAATACATCATCTACGAGCAACACCTTTTTCCCCTTAAACGACCCAGGATGGTTAATAAAAAACGCATTGTGGATATTTCTCTGTCGTTGATTTTTTGAAAGTTGGGTCTGTGACGCTGTGTTTTTAATACGACAGAGATTGTTTATTGCCACGGGTTTTGAAAAATGTCTCTGAATTCCCTGCGACAAAAGCTCGGACTGGTTGAAACCCCGAAGCATTTGTTTTAACCAATGAAGAGGCACGGGCACGATGACATCAGTATCCGGAACGACCTCTTTCAATCTTTCGTGGGTTATCAGAATATCGCTCAACACACTGGCTAAGAATTTTTGCCTGGCGTATTTAAACTTATGGATTAATGTTTTCATAGCGTCGTCGTAATAAGTAACAGAGGTAATGGTGTTAAAGGGGAGATATTTTCCTTTGCATGCCGCACAACCTTCTTTTGCCCTGGGCGTGATATGGGGTCCCAGGATAGCTCCGCATCGGATGCAACAAGAATGACTAATATAGGGGATTTTTCTTTTACAATGCTCACAAAGATACAGTTCATACGAATTATTTAAATTGCAGTTGCAATGCAAACAGGATCGGGGATAAAAAAGGTCTAAAAAGGCATGGATGTATTCACCTATGGCCATAGTACACTCCCCCATTGCCATATCCGAAAATACTGCTCTTGCGAGGGCGAACGGCCGCCCGTCTCTATCGCCTATACTACATATGCATCATATCAAAAAATAACAACCCGACAGTTCCAAAAATAACTATGGGTAACCACGCTGCCAATATGGGATGGATCATTCCCGTGTTGCCGAGGTTGGAACAGACAAAAGACATGGCATAAAAAATACCACAGATCAGGACACACAGACCAACACGCAAAAATAAATTTCTGCTTAATCTTTCAAACCCTACCACAAGTGGTATACCGAGCAGGAGTAACACAAAGTGCGTAAGGGTATAGGCAATCCTGGAATGAAACAATACCCTGTTTCTCGGATTATCAGGTTCGTTTTTACAGAGTTCCTTTAATTGCTCAAAATTTAATAAACTGGGGTCCAGCTTTATTTTACCAATATCCGCGGGTGTTATCGCAGACTCAAATTCCATACTATCAATTTGTTGTATGGGTGCAACCCACTTTCCCCGTTCATTATAAATATGTTTTACTACCTTGGTAAGCAGCCATGTATTATCTCCCAGCCACCTGCCTTCATCGGCGCTGATGGTAAATTTCTTTTTTTTGTTTTCATATCGAGCAAGGATAAATACAGACTGCATGTTTTGCGTTTTGTTGTTATATTTCCAGATACGAATTAAGGCATTATTTTCCTTATCATCTAAAAGAAGATTTCGCTGGATATTATCACTGAACGAGTTTTGCCGTAAGGTTTCTAACTTCTCTGCAAATTTTGGTATAAGCCATTCCTGGTCACCAAAGGAAGCAAAGGACATAAATACGGTAACAACAAAGATAGGGAGTAATATCCTGTAAAGTGAGATGCCGGCGACCTGCATAGCCAGGATCTCCCGATTTTTACAGAGCCGCACAAGGACAATACTTACCGCTACCAAAATGATGGCAGGAAAAAATTGAAAGACAATTACGGGAAAGAGATACATATAGTAACGTGTCCCTGTGGCGAGGGCATCTCCTCCCATCTCCACAAATTCACCCAGTTTTTGAAGCAGGTCAACAACAATGTATATTCCTGAGATAATGAGGAGGCACATGAAGAATGTCGGAATAAAGGCCTTCAATATGTAGTTGTCGAGTCTTGAGAACATGCTGTTATGTTGTAACCAATAATGAGGCCTGGCGTTCCTTATATAACTGAAGAATAGTTTTTTTGAAAACGGGATGAACGACGCCGGGAGCGATTTCAACAAATGGTTCCAGGACAAATAACCGTGTATGCATCAGGGGATGAGGTATTTTCAGTTGTTGGTCATCAACAATTTCATCGCCATAGAGCAGGATATCAATATCTATATTCCTGGGCCCCCATTTTACCGAACGGATTCTGCCCATGGCGGTTTCGATGCTTTGGAACCGATCGAGTAATTGATGAGGAGACAGTACAGTCTCCATGCTGAGAACGGCATTCAAAAACATCGGCTGGGATGGTCCGCCTATGGGCGCTGTTTCATAAAAGCGGGAAAGCCTTAAAGGCTGTATCCCCTTCGTGGTGATAATATGGTCGTGAGCGGAGAACAGATTCCTTGCCCTGTCTCCCACATTTGAGCCAAGACCGAGAAAAACATGTACCATAATTCATCTTTCCTAACCGGATTAATAAAAATACTTTGCTAAAGTTAACCAAATTCAACGAAGCATAGCCTAAACTGTGCAAAAATTCCTGGAACGCGCGCAGCTTCCACATTCCGGACATGTATCCAGGCGGCAATCGGCTGTAATTTTCTCATCGAAAGATTTCTGCCTTTCCTGCATAAGGAATGGCTTTACAACACCACAGCTGATGTGGTCCCAAGGGAAGACCTCATCGTCGTTTCTTTGGCGGTGGACATAAAAGTTCCAATCAATCCCAGCCTTTTGAAACGCATCCATCCACTTTTGAAAATGGAAATGTTCTTCCCATGCATCAAATTTGCATCCATCCCTCCATGCCTGATAAAGAACCTTTCCCAACCTTCGGTCTCCGCGGGCAAATATCCCTTCTAAAATACTGCGTTCTGCATTGTGAAACTTGATATGAATACATTTTCGCCGAACCCGGTCAAATAATCTGTTTCTGATCTCTTTTATCCGCTGGAGGGTAACCATGGGGTGCCATTGGAAGGGAGTATGCGCCTTGGGCACAAAGGGCGCTATGCTGATATTCACCTGCCCGAAAGAACCACTCATATTCTTTTTCAAGTCGGAGACGTTATAGGCAAGCCTTGCAATGGCATCGATGTCGTCGTCTGTCTCTGTAGGGAGACCAACCATAAAGTAGAGTTTCACCAGATTCCAGCCTTGTTTAAACGCCTCCCCGATGCCTGTATAGAGATCTTCATCGGTGATATTTTTATTAATAATCTTTCTCAGCGTTTGCGTTGCCGCCTCGGGCGCAAGGGTGAGTCCTGACTTGCGAACGGTATTGAGCATGGAAGGCAAAAAGAC
The DNA here is from genome assembly GCF_000949635.1 of Candidatus Brocadia sinica JPN1. Lineage (NCBI taxonomy): Bacteria > Pseudomonadati > Planctomycetota > Candidatus Brocadiia > Candidatus Brocadiales > Candidatus Brocadiaceae > Candidatus Brocadia > Candidatus Brocadia sinica. Next base: position 1,331,413 of record NZ_BAFN01000001.1, on the reverse strand, counting down.
AAGTTGTTCATTTATCCGTAAAGACGGAAAAGAGATGTTTACATAGCGGGGACGGAAGATGCGGTTCATCCGGTCCATTAATTGTTTTAAAAAGGGATAGTCACTAATAGAAAGTGATGCAAGGGATATTTCGTTATGTCCGGTATTGGTATAGCAGCTTTCCGCAAGGTGTAAAATGTTTTCTACAGTACGGGGTCGGGTAGGCCGTTTACTCATGCCGGCCTGGCAAAATCTGCACCCCTGTGTGCATCCACGCATGACCTCAATAGTAATGCGGTCATGAATCGTTTTTACATACGGCACAATCGGCCTGGTTGGAAAATAGGTCTTGTTGAGATCCTTTACCGATGCCGACCGGATGAGCGACGGCAGACCAGATATTCCTGGATATATAGCTTTTACCGTATTATTCTTATGATAAGAGACTTCATAGAAAGATGGCGCATAGGAGTTCCTCATGGTTTGTGCTATGGAAACAATCTTTTCTTTGCGAGGGAGTTTTCTCTGCTTCATGTCCTTAAATAATTCAATGAATTGTGGCAGGCACTCCTCTCCGTCTCCAACAAGAAAGATATCAATAAAATCTGCCAATGGCTCGGGAGAAATGGCTGCAGGCCCCCCGGCAATAATAAGCGGGTCTGTTTCATTGCGTTCAGATGCCATGACAGGAATCCCTGAGAGATCCAGCATATTCAGGACATTGGTATACGATAATTCATACTGAAGAGAGAAACCTATTATGTCGAATTCTTTCAAAGGGGTACAGGTTTCGAGGGAAAAGAGAGGAATCTTCTGTTTCCTGAGAAGTGATTCCATGTCATCCAGAGGGGCAAATACCCTTTCACAAGCAGTGTCCGTTCGTTCGTTGAGCAACCCGTAAAGAATCTGGATACCAAGATGAGACATACCGATACTATAGGTATCGGGAAATGCCAATGCGATTTTTATATCAATATCGTCATGATTCTTCACAACGGAGTTCCACTCCCCACCGATATATTGTCCGGGCATTTCCACCAGGGGTAGTATATTTCCTGTTATGAACAGTTTTAAGGCATTCATGTTTTAATGATAATATGAAATCTGATATTAAGCAAGCGTTGTTTCGTTTTGAAATTTATGGTGTAATCTGATCAGCCGCCTCGATGAATACATCCATCTGTTGACCGGCAAAAATCGGCAGATCGTTGTGTTCAACGCGGTAAATGACCTGCAACACACGCGTGTCAACGCGCTCAGTGCTGTCGCCGGTAAGCGACTTTTTGGGAACAACATACGGCTCGAAACGCACGAATTTTAGGGGCGTTTTAATTTCCCGGTTGCCGCGCAGAAAGGCCACTGCCGGAGCATCCGGATACACGCGCCATGCGTCATTTTCATCCACATCAACACGCACGTTCAGGGGTTCTGTGCTACCAAAGAGCATGAGCGGCGTTTGGGTGATGCCCGCAGGGGCAAACTCCCCAGGATGGATTTTAGACTGCAGGATCTTGCCATTGCATGGCGCCCGTACAATCACCCGGTCAAGATTGGTTTCTGTTTCATTCACTTGTGCTTTGGCAGAAGCGACCTCTGCTCTTGCCTGTGCCAGTTTCGCCTCAGCGGTTTGCACCGCATAACGGCGCCTGTCCAGTTCATCGACGCTGATAACCTTTTTGTAAGACAAGATTTCAGCCTTGGCCAATTGGTCTTTCAAATCATCCAATTGTGCCTTTTCCACGCTGACTTTTGCCTTTGCCACTCTTAGCGCCGTCTGTCGTATCGCCAGCTGGGCCTTCAGATCACGGTCGTCGATCTTAAATAAAGGATCACGGGCATTGACCCTGCCGCCCACGGAAACGTAAATTTCAGAGACAACACCAGGAATGAGCGTGCCGATAGCAATGTTTTCCGTGTTTGCCTCCACAATACCAGCTCCGGCCACAGATGACCCGAAGGGCGGCGCACTCGGATCCACAACAGGTGGAGACGGTGGAACGGATCTACTGCCTTTAATGACGGTTAACACGGCAAACCCAACACCTAAGGCCGCCAGGACAGGGAGGAGGTATTTTCTAATAATGGGCTTCTCCTGATTCCTTTTTTTGATCTGACGAATTACGCTGAGAATTTGTCACGCTAATGATCTGACCGTCATCCATTTTGGCTATGCGGTCAGCGAATTCAAAAATACGGGCATCGTGGGTAACGACAACAAATGCACGGTCAATACCAACCGCCACCTCGCGCAACAGTTCCATGACCCTGTGGCCAGTCTCATGGTCAAGCGCACTGGTGGGTTCGTCGCATACAATGAGCTTCGGGTTGTGTAACATTGCCCGTGCAATGGCGACTCGCTGCTGCTGTCCGCCTGAAAGTTCCGAGGGGAGTGAGTTTGTACGATCGCTGAGACCCACACGGCAGAGGATATCACGCGCCCTGCCTATTGCCTCTCGCCGTCTGGTGCCATTGATGATCAGAGGAACCGCTACGTTTTCAGCCGCCGTCAGGGTAGGAATCAAATTGAACATCTGGAAAACGAATCCAATGTTTCGTCCGCGATATTGCGTCTTTTCATAATGGGTCATACGCTGGAAATCATGGCCAAATACCAGACATTCTCCGCCATCCCGGTCCAGGACGCCGGCGATGACAGAAATCAGTGTTGTCTTACCGCTGCCGGACGGGCCAACGAGCATCAGCAGTTCTCCCGTACGCACCTCCAGATCTACGCCACTCAAGGCTCGGACCCGGGTACCCCCGCTCCCATACGTTTTGGTTACACCCCGGCAAAGCACCGCAATGTTATCCGTATTTGACATAATGAACAGGTACTTTCTCTATGATTTATTATTACAATAAGTTTCAGTTCCCATCCTGGATACACGGTTTAAGCTGTTTAAACGGCTTAAGCCGTTTAAGCGGCTTGAACCATTTTTTTCGCCTGCTAGCTCTTAAAAACAATTGCAGGCTCCAGTCGCACTACCTTCCACATGCTGAGGGCAGCAGAGATGGCACAGATCAGCATGATGGCAAGCGCACTGAAGAGCAGGAGCTGCCATGGCAGCTGGAAGGAAAGTTCCGTGCGGCCGGACAGCATGCCGAACACCGAGGCGGCGCCGACTCCGAGTCCGTATCCGATGCTTCCGACCATTGCCGCCTGAAGCAAGATCATTCGCAACAACAGAAAATCCGAAGCGCCCATTGCCTTGAGCGTTCCGAAATAACGGAGATTATCAAGGGTGAAGTTGTAAAACGTCTGTCCTGCAATGGCAACACCAACGATAAAGCCCAGCACCACCGTAGTCCCGAAATTGATAGGAATGCCCGTGTATTTCCTGTAATACCTGATAGTAAGCTTTTTGAATTCGTCCTTCGTATAGGCAGCCAAACCCGTTGTCTGGCGAATGCGCTGGCACAACGCCTGAAGATTCTGACCCGGTTTCGCTTTTACCAGCACAAAAGACATCTGTTTGCGCTCGCGCGGTGAAAAAGTCGTTGCCCGCGAGAAAGTTGTGTAAACGACCGGCTGTGACTGGAACGTTCGCTGTACTTCACAAATTCCAACGACAACGGCACGATGATCATTGAGTTCCATGGTGTCACCTATTTTCATGGGCACGCGCCTGCCGTCTGGCATAACCCTGGCCAGCTTACCTGTGGCGCCAACACTATCGACGATTACGGCGTCACTGCGGCGGAGGTCGGCCAGTTGCCCCTGTAACAATTTCGGGGGGCCTCCAATTAACGTCTCGTCGTCAAGACCAATGACGTTGCATGTCTGAAAGGTTCCGTTTGGCAGCCTCGCCTTCAGCAACCCTTTGTACAAAGGCACGGCCCACGCAACCCCTTGCACGCTGCGAACGCGAAGCGATTCCGTTTCTTTTAGCGGTTTGAGATCGTCAATATACTGCACTTTCGGATCCATTACCCAGATGTCAGGAAGCGCCGTGTCCGTCAGGAAGCCGAACGTCCGCGTCATCAGCCCCACGAAGACGGCTGACTGCTGGGTAATAAGCAGTGAAGCGAAGGTCAGTCCGACAATAATGCCAAGGTATTTGGCGCGATTTCCAACAAGCATTTTTAACGCAACAAAATTCATTTTTTATTACCGTATTTCGTGGAGATACTGAGAAGCAAGGTCTATCTTCGAACGCATTTTAATATTAAAGATAATAGAAAGGGCGATAAATGAAGTGAGCATGGAAGAACCTCCGTAACTGATAAAGGGAAGCGTGATTCCTACAATGGGGGCTATTCCCAAAGTCATGCAGATATTGACTACGATTTGAGTCGCAAACATGGTAACCAGTCCTACGACAATAAGTCGACCGCAGGGCTCGCGTGTGCTCCTGGCAATACCAATGCCGCAGGTAATGAAAACAATATAAAGAAACAGGACAAAACACGTCCGTAAAAACCCCCACTCTTCGGCAATAACGGCAAAGATAAAATCTGTATGCCGTTCCGGCAGGAATTTCATTTGGTTCTGTGTGCCATTTCCCCATCCGGCTCCAAAAAAACCACCGGAACCGATGGCAATAAGGGACTGGAGCCTGTGATAGCCTGCGCCCCAATCATTGGTTTTCTCAGGCCAGAGAAATCCTATGATCCTCATTTTCTGATACGGCTTTAACAGAAACATCCAGAGTAAAGGTGAGACGGCTAGCCCGGTGCAGATGAACATCAGGAGGTGAGAGAGCCGGATACCTGCAGTATAGAGAATAGAAAGTAAAATAGGAACCATGACCAGCGCTGTGCCCAAATCCGGCTGCTTTATAATAAACGCCATGGGTATGAAGGTTAAAAGGAGGGAAATTCCGATATCAAATAGTCCGAGACCGTATTTCTTGTACCTGAGAAATCTTGCGAGGGTGAGAACCAGGGTGATTTTCATGAACTCCGAAGGCTGAATTGAAAAGGAACCGATGGAAAACCACCTCTGTGAGCCTTTCACGGAACCTCCAAGGACTAGCAAGAGTAATAAGAGGAAAAGGACACAGGCGTAGATAATATAAGCGTAGTGGGCGAATGAGAGATAGTCAAAATAAAGGAGGGTAAAGAAAATGGTAAATCCCATCAGTACCCAAACGAGCTGTTTGAATACGAACTTCTCGGATGATGCACTCCAGATAAAAAATATCCCCACGGTCAAAATGAGACATATTATGGGGAACATGAACCAATCAAAATTTTTGGGACTTATACTGCGTATCATCAGTTACTCTTTAAATTACGCTGACCGGTATGGAAAAATATACCTTTTCCATTTAACATTTTAAAAGATGGTAAAATTTATCTAACAGGAGAAAGGGGAAGTCTTTCACCGGTTATTTGTCATAAAGGTGGTGAAAATATGAAGAAAATCATTCAGCATGCATGTGTTTTAGAGAGAGGTTATACTTTCAGATTCACGCTTTGTTCAATCTGAAATGCGTTATTTCAATGCCCTTTTTAAGACCTTGCCGGTGGGGCCGTGTGGCAACTCCTTGCGGAATTCAAAATATTTAGGTATCTTGTAATGTGGCAATCGCTGCATACAGTAGTCCTTAATTTCTTCCTCGCTGCATGTTACGTTCTCATGCAGCGCAATAAATGCCTTGGGAGCCTCACCGCGAACTTTGTCAGGCACCCCAACAACGGCTACCTCAAAAACCTTCTTATAACTGCTGATGACGTGTTCAATCTCATTGGGAGACACGTTTTCCCCGCTGATAATAAGCAACTCCTTTTTTCTGCCCGTAATCCAAAGGAATCCTTCCTCGTCCAGTTTGCCGTAATCCCCTGTCTTCAGCCAGCCGTCTGTAGTAGTGGTCTCCGCCGTCTCCCGTGGCAGTTTGTAGTACCCCCTCATCACATTTGGCCCCTTTACCCATATCTCGCCCTCTTTATTTACAGGCTGCTTCTGGCCGTTATCGTTTACGATCTTCACTTCGAGGTTGCTCAACGGAGGGCCGATGCTGCCTGGTTTGCACTTTTCAGGAAGATTTACAGAAACGATTGCCGTGGCTTCGGTTAGTCCGTAGCCTTCGGTCAATGGTACCGGAAATATTTTATTAAATGCCTCCAAAACGTCTCCCGGCAGGGGTTCTCCCCCTGACGTACAGAGCTTTAATGTGCTTAGGTCGTGATTGGTTGATTCAGCAGTTCGCAAAAGCGCCCGGTACATGGATGGAATGGCAAACAAGGCCGTGACTTTAAATTTTTCAATCATTTCCAGGACCTTTGGCCCTGAAAACCGTGGGAGGTAGACGATTGTTGCGCCGATGCAGATTGGCAGGATCAGGGTTGTGGTCAATGCATAGGTATGAAACAGGGGAAGAACGCCTAACAATACGTCTTTCTCGGTAAAATGGAAGGCGTGTATACATCCATCCAGGTTGCTCAGAAAATTCCCGTGTGTCAACATTACCCCTTTCGGGTTGGCATTAGTGCCGGAAGTATAGAGCAAGGCTGCCTGTTCATCCGCATCTCCCTGCCTAATATCCCTTTCATCAAACGATGCGGGAGACTGTTCATCTTCTCCGGGAAGAATCTGTTTTATCTGATTCCCCAGCAGTGGGGCAAACAGGTTGTTGGTGAAGATGGTGTTGATACCTGCATCCTGGATTACATAAAGCAATTGCGCTGGTGAAAGCAGGTAATTTAATGGGACGGGCGTTTTCCCCGTCATGAGGATGCCGTAGAATGCGGTTACAAATTCCCTCCCGTTGGGAAGAAGTATTCCGACGTTCCTTCCGGCTTTCCCTGATAAGAGTCGTGCCGCACACTTTATAGCTTCCCGGCGGAGGTCGTTATACGTGAGTGCCCCGTTTTGATCTATAATGGCGGTTTTCCAGGCGTATTTTTTGCATGTGCTTAGGAAAGTTCCAACCAGTGTATGGAATGATGCGCTAGTTTCTGTTATCATCGCGTTCGAGTTCTATGATCTTTTTTCCCAGGTATCTGCGGTCTATTTCGTCTGTCTCTCCGTGTTCCGGTTTGTCAATTATATCCTCGGCATCATATCGCATCTGCGTAGCTTTCTCGTCATACTCCCTTTCTTCTTCCTCCTTGCAGCTTACACACAAAGTGGCAAACGGGATAGCCTTCAGTCTCGCCTTTTTTATCATTTGGCCGCACTGTTCACAAACTCCATAATGACCCGCCCGAATCCGTGCCAGGGCATCTTCTATTTGTTTCAGCTCCCGTGCGTCTTCTTCCGCAACGGTAATCTCCAACTCATCGGTTGAAGAGCTTGATGCGATTTCTGCAATATCTGTCATCTTTCCGCTATTGGTGTCTCGATATTTCTCGACCCGTTCTTCAAGTTCCCGCAACAATACTTCTTTTCTGTTCAAAAGAACATTTTCCATCTGTTTTAATTCTTTCTTCTGCATGAAATCACCGTAACTCCCATTCCAAAAAACTAAACATCTAAATTCCTTACCTCTAATGCATGTTTCTCTATAAATTCTTTTCTCCGCTGAACGTCCTTTCCCGCAAGGGTGCTGAAGATCGCATCGGCTTTCGCTGCGTCTTCCACCTTTACCTTTAATAGCGTTCTTGTATTAATATTCATGGTAGTTTCCGCCAGTTCTTCCGCATTCATCTCGCCCAGACCTTTATAACGCTGTATCTCCAGCCCTTTTCTCCCAATCTCACGTATCTTTGATAAAACCTCTCCCAGGGAATTGGCATACATTTCCGTATCTCCTGATGCCAACTTGTATTGTGGCTCTTTACTGTCGCGCCCGTCAAAATACTCATCTATTGAAAAACCAAAGTTCTCTATTATCCTCATAGTCTTCTCTATTTCTCTGCTTTCATGATACTCAATGACTTCTATTACCCCCTCTTCCCTTCTCTGCCTGGTCTCGATTACATCGTCCTCTTCTAATATCTCCAGTTCCCTTCCCTCTGCCTGCTGTTTCTCTTTTATGAGCTTTTCCAGTTCTTCTTCCGAATAGACGTAAAATACCTCTCCCCTATAAGTCACTTTATAGAATGGAAGGTTTCCACTTTTCTTGTGTCGTAACCCCAAAAACCTGTCCAGAGATATCCCTTTTTTTCTTAACATTTTTGTATACTCTTCCATCTGTACCAAGATCTGTAATAACTTTCCCAGTTTTGCATTATCCAGGCCCTCTTTTTTACCCCTGTTAATCTCCATAACGGTCCCCTCACCCCCAAGTGAGATAAGCTTCTTTTGTAACTCCCTGTCGTCGTAGATATACTCTTGCCTTTTATTCTTTGTCACCTTATACAGCGGTGGTTGCGCGATGTAGATGTGCCCTTTTTCTATTAAATCTATCATCTGCCTGAAGAAAAATGTCAGCAGAAGCGTCCTGATGTGTGCCCCATCGATATCGGCATCCGTCATTATTATGACCTTGCCATACCGCAGGTTGCTCACATTAAACTCATCCATTCCTATACCCGTTCCCAGGGCGGATATCAGTGTTCTGATCTCTTCATTGCTTAGCATCTTGTCAATGCGCGCCTTTTCCACATTTAAAATTACACCTTTTAACGGCAGGATTGCCTGGAATGTACGGTCCCTTCCCTGTTTTGCCGTCCCGCCCGCGGAAATACCCTCCACGAGGAATAATTCAGACGTCTCGAAGTCACGGGAAGAGCAATCCGCCAGCTTTCCCGGAAGATTTGTGTTGCCAAGCGCCCCTTTTCTCCTCGTCAGATCCCTGGCTTTCCGCGCGGCCTCCCTTGCCCTGGCGGCATCAATCCCTTTATTGATGATAGCCTTTGCTGTCGCCGGTGTCTCCTCACAGTAAATTCCAAACTGCTCGTTCACCACGGCTTCTACAAAGCCCTGGACGTCGCGATTGCCAAGTTTTGTCTTTGTCTGCCCTTCAAACTGGGGATCTGGCAATTTAATACTTATGACAACCGTGAGTCCTTCCTTGTAATCATCCCCTGTGGGCGCCTTCTCTTCACTAAGAAGTCCCTTGTTCTTCGCATAATTATTGAGAGTCCTCGTAAGCGCGGCTCTGAAACCACTCAGGTGGGTGCCGCCCTCTACGGTATTAATATTATTCGCAAAGGAGTACACATTCTCACTGTATCCATCATTGTACTGCATAGCTACTTCAACAATGGTTCCGTCGCTCTCCTTTTCAAAATAGATTATATCTTTATGGACCACTTCCTTCCCATCATTAAGCTCTTTTATAAAGGCCTTTATACCACCTTCATACTGAAATGAATCGCTCTTATCGGTCCTCTCATCATTGAGCGTTATTTTTAGTCCTTTATTCAGAAAGGCATATTCCCTTAGCCTTTTTGCTATCGTTTCAAAACAAAACGTTGTATCCTCAAATATCTCAGGGTCGGGCTTGAAAAGAACCTTAGTTCCTCTTTTCTTGGTAACACCTCTTACCTCTACAGGCGACTTTGCTTCACCCTTTTCATACCTCTGAAAGTACACATGCTCATCCCTTTTTACCTCCACCTCCATCCATTCACTAAGCGCATTCACAACCGACACACCAACCCCATGCAGACCGCCGGATACCTTGTAACTTTTATGTTCAAACTTGCCCCCTGCGTGCAACATGGTCATAACTACTTCCAGCGCAGATTTATTCGTTTCCTTGTGTATATCAACCGGAATACCCCGGCCGTCATCCACTACCGACAAACTTCCATCCGCATGTATTTTTACATTCACGTTCTCGCAGAAACCTGCCACCGCCTCGTCCACGCTGTTACAGACTACTTCCTCCACCAGATGATGCAACCCCTTGAGGGTGGTATCCCCTATGTACATTGCCGGCCTTTTTCTGACCGCCTCTATACCACCAAGTACCTTTATAGACGTTGCGTCGTACGTGTCTTGTCTTACTACTAAACTCTTATCTTCTTCCTTCATCTATCATCCCTGCTTTAAAGCGAATATCCTCCACACATTTTGTGCCAACAATCTCATTAATTCGGGCAATTATAGCATGCTTTTCAAAATTAGTCAAATGGTGAATAAGCGCAGCGGATTCTACATTCACATACAACACCCTATTTTTTAAGCCAGTGACATCAGAATACTTACAAACATCGTCACCCGCAATACGTCGCCATGCTTCCCTAACCTGATTATAAGTTCTGTCGGTAATACTCCTCTTTGGGAACACGTCTTTCAGTATCTGACCGATTCTTACAATCTTGTTTCTGTTGTAAAAATATCTTTCTGGTAGTTCCTCCGCCATAGTGTGCGTCTCCTTAAATGCATGGTAAAATGGCTAAATAGTTATATGTTGAATAACTAATCACTTAACCATATAACCATTTATTAGCCATTTTACTAAACTTACATCTTGTTTTTTATTTTTCAATAATCACTAATCATTTCGGCTCAATAGGCATAATAACATCCATCTGTTCATAGCCTGTTTTGAACACAGCGGCCCCTTCACCGTCGCTGAACTTCATAACAATCGTATCACCATCAGAAACCTTCAGTGCATCCATGACGTAATCCGGATTAAAACTTATCTCAAAATCAGGCCCTTCATAACTGGCAACAATCTCCAATTCGGCCTCCCCAACATCCGCAGCCCTCGATGTAAGCATCAGCTTTCCACCGGTAATGGCAAACTTCACAATCCGGTATCCCTCACTCGTCATAAACGAAGCCATCCTCACCCCTGATAATAACTCATCTCTATTTACCTCCACTACCCTCCCATCCTTTTTTGGTATAATATCCTCATATCTTGGATACTGACCTTCTATGATCTGTGATATAACCTCACCCGTTTCACCAACAAAACAGATTCGTGATTCCCCTATTCCCACCCTTAAAGGACCCTTACATTCAGACACAAATCGTTGCAGAAACATCAAACACTTTACCGCAATCACACCATCCATCGAGACCCCACCCGGATTATCCACCTTACGTTTTACACAAGACATTCTATTTCCATCCGCCGCCACCATAATAATATCATCCCCGGAAATCCTTACAAAAACACCACTTAATACACTTCTTGCCTTTACCGTAGACACCGAATGAACCACTTTTCCCACCATATCGCCAATAACTGCACCATCTGCCTCAACAAAATCCCTTATCTCTGTCACGGTGACATCCGGAAACTGCCCAGAATCTTCTCCAGCTATCTTAAAATGTCCACCTTTTGACCTTAACACACAACCGTTACCCTCTATGGACATTATTACTTCATCATGACCTGCCCATTCCCTCAGAATGTTATTAACGCGAAGCGCCGGTAAAACAATACTACCGTCCCCGGCACATTCCTTCACTGGCGCCAAACACTTAACCAAAACCTCCAAATCAGTTGCAGTTAGTTTTACACGGTTATCCTTAACTTCGACTTTCACTCCCTTCAGTATATTTTTTATTGTTGAAGATGGCACTATACCAGTTACTAAATTAAAATTATTGTATAAATCATTTCCAGAAAAAATTAAATTCATATGTTATTCCTAAGTTTTATATTTTTTTATATAAAGAAACATCGTAAAACTATTATACGATGACTAAAACCAGAATTAAATGTCATAACAACTAATAAAACATAGAGATAAATCACCTGGTAACCTGTAGAAAACCTGTAGAAACCATGGTTTGTAAGTATCGTATATACAGGGTTTGATTTTATCAGCATCCGATTCCCGGCGTTTAGTCTCCGGAAAACATTACGAACTTTCTACATGTTATAAACCTGTTACTTTTGTAATTCATTTTCCAATTTTTGTAAAATAAAGAGGAGATTTTTATCTTTTTTTAACATTTGTGTTATCTTTTCATCTGCATGGATTACGGTTGAGTGGTCCCTTCCGCCGATATAACCCCCAATTTCCACAAGCGACATATTTGTTAGCTTTCTTGAAAGATACATCACTATTTGTCTTGGTAGTGCCAGGCTTCTCGTTCTGCGTTTTGATTGAAGTTGCGATACAGTTACATGGAACCTCCTGGAAACAGCTTCAATAACAGCCTCAATACTAACCGCTTTTTTATTTCCCGAAAGTCCCTGAATAACTTTTTTGGCAAGGTCCAGCGTAATACTGTTTTTTGTTACCTTTTCTTCTTTATTTAGCCGTGCGATAGCGCCTTCAAGTTCCCTGATGTTGCCGGACAGGTTTTCTGCCAGATACGACGCAACTTCATGAGATAGATTGATGCCCCAGAGAGATGCCTTTTTTTCTACAATTGCAATGCGGGTTTCTATGGTTGCACTATCTATGCCACAGAGGAGCCCCCATTTAAAACGGGAGACAAGTCTGTCCTCAAGGGATGCTATAGATTCCGGGAGGCAGTCACTGGTGATGACTATTTGTTTTTTTGCGTTGTAAAGGGTATTAAAGGTATGGAAAAATTCTTCCCTGCTTCCCTGCGAATTTTCAAAGAGCTGTATATCGTCTATAAGGAGCGCATCAGCATTTCTGTATAATTCCCTGAATGAATCCCAGCTATTTGACCGTATCGTGGATATATAATGATTTACAAAGCGTTCACATGACAAAAAAAGAGTCTTCATGGTATATTTGGAAGCTAATACATTGTTTATGGCGTGAAGAAGGTGTGTCTTTCCCAAACCTGAGGCTCCATGAATAAATAAAGGGTTATACGCATGACCGGGGGACTCTGATACTGCAACTGCTGCAGCGTGTGCGAGCCTGTTACATGGTCCCACAACAAAGTTCTCAAAGCTATAGTATTTGTTTAGTGGTATCGAGTAATGCTCATCAGAAATACCCATAGCATCATGAACAGAACCATTTGAAAAAAACGAAAGTACTGGCGGTTGTTCAAAGACCTCGTCTTCGGTGGAAATAATTACTTCCCGGGAAGAGTTTAATACCTTATAAACGGCGCTGGAAAAAAGGTCGCTGTAATTACTGTTAAGCCAATCCCTGATAAAATTGTTTGGCGCAACAAACGTAATACTATTGTTTGTAAGAGAAAATACACTGAGGCAGGAAAACCATATATCAAACTGCTGCGCAGTGACAACCTTTTTTATTACCGACAATATTCCCTTAAGTATGAAATTCTTCTCAACTTCAGAGATGGTTACTTTTTGTGCTGATGCGTCTAACATTGTACAAAGTTATACAACATTGTTCATAAAATACCCTAATCCGAACGAATCGGAAGAGTATTTTTGATAGAAGATGCTGAAATAAGCATGTCCTGATGAAGATCAGGATTCAGCATGACATTTTCCGCTTTTGTCATTCCGAATCGTGTTTTGTCATTCCGAACTTGTTTCGGAATCTCCTGTATTATAATAGGTTTTCTTTCGATTCGTTCGGATTAGTCTTCTAAAAACTTTAAAAGTTCGTCACATTACAAATTAGCTTATAAGTCTTGATATTACCTGGTATTCCGGTTTTTGCTGAAAATATTAAAATATTTTTGAAAAGATATTAATGTATAATTTGTCTTTACAAATGGGTCTCGTTTTTTACTTGTTTCCAAGCAGAATTTTGGAATAAACGAATAAAAGGCCTATGTCAGAAAATAGTCTGAGTGGGCGTGAAGGAGTTTTAAAACCGCAGTCGGAGAACGAAGAGAATCCTTACTCCCCGCGAAAAGATCGCTTACCTTTAAAAAACTCCGGGGGGAATAATACCAAGAAGACGAGGATAAGTCAAACCATAATATTATTATGAAGTGCCAATACTAAAAGAAAACTAACATAACTCATTACTGTGGAAATTTTTAATTTTTTTGTTGACTGTAATATATTTGCATGATATATTTCCGTGACCAATTATAGCCTGTACCATAGTATTTATGAAAAATTTTATTTAGATCGTTAGGGAATATTATTAAAGAAAGGAGGTATCTATAGGGAAAACAACACTTGATTCTCCTGCAAAGGTAGCCATAAGCAAGCTCGAAGGAAAGAAGTGTATCAGGCTATTTATAGTGCGCGACAAAAGAAAGTTGTCATTTTGAAGGAGCAGAGCGACTGAGAAATCCTAAGATTCCTTGCTTTGCTCGGAATGATAAGCGTTCAATGTCAGCTTATTTATAGCGTTTGCTACAGCTCATTCATGCCTTTGCACTCTGTAGTGAATGGCAATTTTTGCAGCAAGTCAGCGCTGGTTTTTCCCATCTCTTGTTCTATCAATTTTCAGGGAAAGGAGTTGGTGGAGAGATGAATAGGGGTCAAAGTTGATTGGGAGATTTAAAGGTATTTTTGTAGTATTTTCGATGTTTAAAGAATAGAAAAAGATTTTACAAAGGTTTTGATGTGTTTCTGGTTTAGGTCTTGATGGTCTTAATAGAAAAAGGAGATGTGACAGATATGAAAAGACCGAAAATATTAAGTGGCAAAAAGAAAAGTTGGTTTTGTATGGCCAGCGTATTTTTGCTGGTGGTTGCCTTTGCCTTGAGTATAGTCTCAAATGCGATGGCAGCGACGGGTAGTTTTGATAGGGAAAGTTATTTGCCCCCAAAAAATAACACAAACGATTTTGATCGTGCATTTATTTCTGTGACAGATAGTTCTGTTACTTCCGGAGACAGAGATACCATCACAGTTACAGCAAAAGCAGGTTCAAACTCAATCGCATTTGTTTTAAGGGAGACAGGCGCTACGACAACGGTATTTACTACGAGTGGCAATGCTCAGCCTACCCAAACAGGGATTGGCACAAGCACCGGATATGTAGAGGCCTATGAAGGCAGCTATGTATTTCCGGCGTTTGGTTTCCTTAACAGCGCTAGCGGGGTCACCGGGCTGAATCTGAAGAGCCTTGGCAACCAGGGTGGAAATGCAACGACTTCTGAAGATGGTATACTCCAGGTATCTGAAGGCGACACGTTGGCGCTTCTTTATGGCGGAACCACCCTTGACACGGCCTCTGTTAGTTATCATGGCGCCCCTAATTCTACAATAACATTTACAACAGGCGCCGGATGGGGTGATAATTGGCCTGACAATGGCACCATTCCCGAAAACGTTATCATAAACGTTAATGACCCTGATAAAAACTTAAACCCAAGGATAAAAGATGTTATTGGTCTTCAGGATGGGTTTACTTTGGGTCTTACAGGCACCGCTACGTCTCGTGTGGAGATCGAGGCTATTGACCCTTCCACCGGCAATAGATTAGACGATGTGTTCACCCAAAACATCTTTCTTGTTGAGACGGGACTAAATACGGGTATCTTCTCAGCTTCAGGTAAGATTTATGGGTCAACAACTGTGACAACTCAGGGTAATCTG
Organism: Candidatus Brocadia sinica JPN1; assembly: GCF_000949635.1. Classification (NCBI taxonomy): domain Bacteria; kingdom Pseudomonadati; phylum Planctomycetota; class Candidatus Brocadiia; order Candidatus Brocadiales; family Candidatus Brocadiaceae; genus Candidatus Brocadia; species Candidatus Brocadia sinica. The sequence continues at coordinate 1,316,228 of NZ_BAFN01000001.1, read as the reverse complement.
ACAGTGGGGTCCACGCCCGATTATAGCGGTAGCACTATCACCTTGGGAACTTCGCCGTTTGTTTCCTTTCGTGTTATTGAAACAAACGCCGCTTCAGGTAGATTGGGCCTTATAAAAATAGGAACAGCTACTGGAAGTAGTGTCAGCGAAGCTTTGGCATTTACTGCGAGTAGTGATTTTACAGGTTTTGGAACGTCTTCTTTAGGACCCACAAGGGTTGTCGCCATCGGAACAAATACCTCTGCTTTCGGCGATCTCGCATCAAGTTCTAGCATGGGAACAACTATCGGAGGTCTGCAAAAGTTAATTGATGGTTCTAACTTCTGCCTTGTTCAAATCACTGGTTTAGGCACTTCTACGACGACAGGCACAGCAGGCTCAGAAATCTCGGGCACAGCTACCTCAATTAGTAGTTTCATTTTGACCGGTCCTCGTACAAACGATACAATCAGGGCCTCATATTTGGATGAGCTGAATAGCGGCGGTTCCTTAGGCACCGTTACCAGCAGCACGGTCTTTGGTTTAACAGGTGAGACAGGGGTTGTTTCGGTAGATAATACCACAGTGGATATCAACGACTTCCTTGTGATTACCGTTGTTGATGGAAACTTGAATTCCACATCTTCATCCAGGGAATCAATCGCATCAGGATCATGGAACGGAACAACGACTAACAGCAGGGGAGATCGTCTATCCGTAAAAGCATATTCAAGGACAGGTCTCTCAAGCATTGGGAGCAATACAGTTAGCTTGTCTCATCCGGATGGTTCTGCGATTGGCACACAGTCTGTTAGAATCTCTAATAGTGATAACTCCCTCGTATGGGTAATCCCAACAAGCGGGAGTGGATTGACAGGCTCTGGATTTGGAAGTCCGTTGTCTCTTGGTAGTTCCACGTTTAGTCTTGGTACTGAGTCAACGAGTGCAATACCTCTTGTAAGAGGACAATCATCCACTGCTGATAGTTTCCTTAGCACTGCATCGACAGCGTCCTTTACTGCAACGACGGATGCCGTTGACAATACGGTGGAAATATCACCAGATGGCACATCCTGGATTGCAGTGCCCATAGTAGAGACCGGCGCAAATTCCAGCACGTTTGTAGGTACAATTGGTTTTGATGGCACAGCTGCGCGGGTAACAACGAATACATCGACTTTGAATAGCACATCTATTTTTGCTGATTCTACGGGAACGTCAACCATTATATTCCAGGGTACTGCGGGCACAGATTATCCCGCATTAGCAAGTGTATTTGGCACAGGTTCTGTTGTAAGGGTATCGGACGGCTCTTTCAGTGATATCCGGGAAATTACCGGTGTGGCTAGCGATAGGCTGACAGTAACAAAGATGACTAACACGGGTTTTTACACGCCCTGGAAGACATTCGTTCAGGTAATCGGCAACGATATGAGCACAGGACGCCTTGACACGGTATCGGGATCAGAGCTGTTCAGAATTGGTGGGTTTACAGGCGGCACATATCGCATCCGTTATAATGATGCATTAAATTCCAGTGGCGAATATAGTGGTGGCGCTACCCTGGCGACAACGGCATCTAATGTTGCTTTCCAGACAAATACAGGAAGCCTGTCTGTGTCTCCATCGGGTACTGTTGGGTTGAACAGCACGATCGAAGTTACGTTGGTTGATAATGATTTGAATATCAGTGTTTCAACGCCGCAGACAACCTTCAATAATACGGCTAGTATAACGAACGTGAATGAAGTTGGTTTAGGTTTGCCGGGAACTGGCACCACAGCGAACAATTCAACGTTTAAGAACGGTTTCATCGCGAAGCAAATCTTTGCTAGCCGGGCCGCCAGTGTGTCAGGCAGTGATTTTAGCAATACAGCGAATACAGTATCTCTCCAGCTTGTAGAAACAGGCGCAAATTCAGGCACGTTCAGAGGGACATTTAAACTTACGAATGTTACAGGTTCTTCGACAAATAATGGAGTGTCACCTCCTGTTCTGAAAGTCTCTAATGGAGATAATATCACAGTATTCTACAATGACTCGCCAAATGCCACCACAGAGAATAATCTTTCTTCATACACAACGGTGTCAGTGGTAGGCGCCGGTGGTGTTGGTTCATTAAACCTTAGCAAACAAGAGCTTTTCTTGAATGGCGATTCAGCAGTAGTCACACTCGAGGATAATGATCTAAATACTACTGGTGGGCTGGATGGCGCTCAGGTTAAAATCACATCTTCGTCCGATACAACAGGATTTGATTTAAATTTAACTGAAACAACCGGGAATTCTGGTATATTCCAAGGGACATTCTCCACGGGAGCATCAACAAATCAAAATGCCACGCCTCAAGTAATAAGGGCGGTGGCAAATGGCACAGTAATAGCCACCTATAATGATGCATCACCGCTGCAGGATGTCACAAAAGAGGCAAGCACCAAGAACTTTGGCGCTGTTCTGGAATTTGCAGCCGACAATGTTGGGTTGGGTGGTAATGCAGTTGTATCGCTGTTTGATCCAGAAACAAATACATCAATCGCAACGGCGAATCTTGTTAACGTAAATATTAAATCTACGACGGATTCAAGCGGAACTACATTGCGTTTAACAGAGACGGGTGTCGATACTGGATCGTTCCTGGGTACAATTGCTGTCAGTTCAGATAGCACCTTGATCAATACGAGGATAAGAGCTGCAGTAGGCGATACACTGACAACTACTTTCACTGATAATCCAAATGCAGACGGAGGGGTTTCTACAGTTACGGATACCTCTTTGGTAGGTGAGGCAGTTCCAACTCCGACACCAGGGGCTTCGCCAACACCAGGAGTCACGCCTACGCCGGGCGTTACACCGACACCAACCGGGGTTGGTAGAATTTTAGGTCAAGTTACTGACTCTATATCAGGCGCAGGTATCAACGGCGCGGCTGTGTCCCTCGATACAGGCGAACAGACTGTCACTAGCACAGTTGGAGGTCAGGATGGTGTTTATTCATTCGATAATGTGGCTGTTGGAGACCGAACGATAACTGCGGCTGCGACAGGATACATCACGAATACAAAGACCGTTACGGTGACAGATGGTGGCGTCGCTGATGGGAGAATAGAATTAACTCCTGAAGTGATTGTGACGCCATCGCCTGTGGCTTCGCCAACACCTCCGCCACAAGTTGGTAGAATTCTGGGTCAGGTAACTGACTCTGAAACAAGTGCAGGTATCAACGGCGCTACTGTGTCCCTCGATACAGGCGAACAGACTGTCACTAGCACAGTTGGAGGTCAGGATGGTGTTTATTCATTCAATGATGTGGCTGTTGGAGACCGAACGATAACTGCGGCTGCGACAGGGTACATCACGAACACAAAGACCGTCACGGTGACAGATGGTGGCGTCGCTGATGGAAGAATAGAATTAACTCCTGGAGTTACTCCAACTCCAACGCCGCCTTGCGAACCGGTAGAATTAGATGCTGAACCGGAGCCTCTGAAGCTGTTGAGAGAAGAAAGCGCAACGGAAACGGTAACGGTGACATGCAGCAATGGCGAGGCATCCCCAAATCGCTTGATTACTGCTACGACGACAAGTGGTAAGAAACGAATAGTCGTGTCTCCTCCAAGTGCATTAACGGATGCTAACGGTCAGGCGCAGTTTACGATTACTGCGACGAAGAAGACCGGTAATGCAAAGGTTAGATTCCGGGATGCGGCTAGGAAGGAAGTGAAAGACACTATTACCGTGAAGGTAAGGAAGAAGTAAGAGAAGTAGTCCTGCAAAAAAACGCAGGGACAGGAGTAGTTCCCATGGGGGCGAATTAAAAGTTCGCCCCCATGTTTTTTATGCACGTTGTATCAGGAATTTTATATAGTATAAAAAAGGGGTGTCATGTCAAAAGACGTGGCGCCCCTTTCTTTTTGAAATGATTGTAAACAATCAGAAAATGTAGTAAAATAAGAGTTTTAGTTTATATGTGCAATTTCAGATAAAAGCGCCTCCCCCTTAATTCCCCATCACTGCAGGGGACAACAACTGTCCCCCGCTGGCGGGGGTGAAGGGGGTGGACTGCCATTGCGAAAATAGATATTTTAAATTGCCGAAGGCCTAATTCTATACAGGAAGTCAGTTCCATTGCGAAGTAACAAAGGTTTTACACTTATTGAGTTGATCGTTGTTTTGGCGATTATGGGCATTATTGCCGGCGTGGCCGTACCCAGATACGCAGGTTCTTTTGACACGATCAAATTCAGGAAAACAATGTCAGAACTGGTATATTTTCTCAGGGAGGCGCGTATTAAGGCTATGTCGAACGCCCAGGCGGCGCATGTGACAATTGATCTGTATAGAGGTTTTTGCTGGAATGACGATAGAAAGGTACTCAGATTACCCGCCAACATAGAGGTGTTTATTAACACGATTGAAGCGCGGGACGACCAGATAAAGACATTTACATTTTATCCAAATGGGACTGCTTTGGCGGAAAAAATCGGATTTGTCTGTGATACAAGGGTGGCTGTATTGCATGTGGAACCCCTGGGTGGGTTAGCTTATTATAAAATCGGTGAAGAAATGGAACAGGTCGTTCGTTATGGAAGAAACGGCGGGGAACTGAGTGATGAGGATATTGAAAAAGTTATTGATAAATGGAAAGATTCTGATACATTAACGAAAGACGTGCAGACTGACGAGGCGTATATAAACGATGCTGAGTATGAGGAGGAGGATTATGAAGAGGGTGATGACGAAACAGAATTTTCTGATGGTGAAGAAGGTGACGAAGATATGGATGTGGAAGATGAATGACTTGATTGTATAGGAATTTTCATTTTGTTTATGCGATTTTGAGGCAGTATGAAGCGCAAAAATCTTACCTCCTTTATTAAATTAGGCCTTCGGCGACTTATTTAAAGAGAACGTCGAACCGCAGAACAAGGAATATCGAATAGTGAAGTAAAAATACTTCATCATTCAACATTCTTTGTTCGATATTCGATATTCGGCGTACCTCTTTTCAATGGAGAGCGAAGAAGCTCTTCGATCTGCAACAACTTTGAAATTCCTATACATTAAATTAGGCTGCCTTTGGCAGCAACCTTTAAGCTCTCCTCTAAAAAGAGGGGCCGGGGGTGTGTTACGGATGGTTTACACACCCCTGTATCCCCTCTAGAAAGAGGGGAATTATACAAGATAAAATTCCTGATTATTAAAACCAGGGGAGACTTTTTGAATTCCCCCCTTTGTGAACGTGTAACCTTTTATTAAATTTTATGGAGTGACTGAAAATGGAAGAAAAGCTGAAGTTGAAATTGTTGAGGCAAGGCGGTTTCACCTTGCTGGAACTGTTGATTGTTATGATTATTATTGGGTTGCTTGCCGCATTGATAGGTCCCAAGATGATCGGTCGTGTTGGTGAATCCCGGCAAACCGTTGCCAAGCAGCAGATAGAAGGGTTTTCAAGCGCCCTGGAGATGTATAAACTCGATACGACAAAATATCCCACACAGGAGCAGGGTTTGGAGGCGCTGGTAGCCGAGCCACAGGGGGCTCTTAACTGGAAGGGCCCGTATTTAAAGAAAAAGATTATTCCCAAAGACCCTTGGGGGAATAATTATGTCTATACCTATCCTGGTGAGCATGGAGATTACGATATCCTTTCATACGGCGCAGATGGTAATTCCGGGGGAGATGGTGAGGACAAGGATGTGGTAAGTTGGGAGTGAGAGTGCTGTTCGAAATGTCAGGAGAATATTCCTAACCTGGATGAGTCAGAACCAAACAGGGACTGAATTAAAATTTTAGATTTACGATTTCAGATTTGCGATTTTTTCAATCTCAAATCGTAATTCGTAAATCGGAAATTTCTTAAGCGTTAAATTATGGATCAAGCAACGATTAACAATATTGGAGACGTATTACTCGATATTGGGAGAGTGACTCGCGCTGATTTGGACCGTGCCATCGAGGTGCAAAGGCAAACAGGGCAGAAGCTGGGCCGCATCCTGATCGATCTGGGAACTGTTTCAGAAGAAGACCTCAGGCTCGCGTATAGTAAATTACTGCAGATACCGGTTTGGGAAAAGAAAAAGGATGACCGGTATCCGCTGGTGGAAAATATGCCGAAGGTATTTCTGATGACAAACCGTGTGCTCCCGCTCAGTCTGCGTGATGGGACCCTGGATATTGCCCTTGCGGACCCGCAGGATTCTTTGCTGGTGGAGACCGTTGCGTTGGCCACGAATAAACAGGTACAGATTTTTGCCGGCTGTGAAAAAGATATTCTGGCCTCTCTCGAAACTATTTATGAGGGTGAGGTTAAAGAGGAAGACACGGCGACATCCAGTATTGAAGTAATGGAAGACGTGGAGCACTTGCGGGACATGGCTTCCGAGGCTCCCGTTATACGGCTGGTAAATAGCACGTTAACGAAGGCGATCGAAATAGGGGCAAGCGACGTGCACCTGGAGGTTTTTGAGAGGAATGCACGGTTGCGGTACCGTGTGGATGGGGTTTTGCGGGAGCTGACGCCTCCTCCCCGGGAGCTTTACAATGGCATTATTTCCCGTATCAAGATTATGGCAAAGTTGAACATTGCAGAGAAACGGTTGCCTCAGGATGGCCGGATTAAGATGAAGGTGGCAGGCAAGGAGGTAGATTTGAGGGTCTCGATTATTCCCATGAGCCATGGTGAAGGTGTAGTAATGAGGATCCTGGACCGGACTGCGGTTACGCTCGATTTGGAAAAACTGGGATTCAGCCAGGAATTTTTGGGGAGGTTTCGGCGTATGGTGAATAAGCCTGAGGGTATGTTGCTTGTGACCGGTCCGACGGGGAGCGGAAAAACGACCACGCTCTACGCGGTGCTGAAGGAGGTAGTTTCACCGGAGGTAAAGATTGTAACGGTGGAAGACCCTGTGGAATATAGCATGGATGGAGTGAATCAAATCCAGGTAAATCCTCAGATAGATTTGACCTTTGCTTCCGGACTGCGCTCCATTTTACGGCACGATCCCGACATTATTCTTATTGGTGAAATCAGAGACCGGGAAACGGCGTCGATTGCCATACAGGCCGCCTTAACCGGGCACCTTGTTTTGTCGACGCTTCACACAAATGACTCGGCGTCTGCATTTACCCGGTTAATGGATATGGGGATGGAGGACTATCTGATCTCTTCGTGCGTCATTGGTGTCCTTGCCCAGCGTCTGGTGCGAAAGATGTGCGGAAAGTGTCGTGAACCGTATTTGCCAGGGGAGGATATACGCAAGACGGTAGGATTAAAAGAAGGGGAGTATTTGTATAAACCCAGGGGCTGTGATGACTGTAATAATGCGGGATTTAAAGGCAGAAAGTGTATTGCCGAGTTTTTATGTGTGGATGATGCCATACGGCGGCTTGTCCTGGCCCATAAAGATTCCAGTGAGATCATGAAAGAAGCTCAAAAGAGGGGGACAAAGAACTTGTGGGAGGATGGACTCGAATCTGTTCGCAGGGGAGAAACAACACTGGAAGAATTATTGCGCGTATCATCAGACATATAACCACCCGCCTTTCCTTTCCATCGCAAGGAAAGGATTCACCCTAAATGCTCTGCTCCTCCCTCCCTTTTTTATTAAATTAATCACCATTTGTGCCGATAATTATGAATGTTAAGACAGAATCGTAAAAATGGCTATTGATACCGGATTGCGGTCAAACGGCTGTTCCTGGCAGTGGCGAATCTAAGGAAGGAGTAATTATGAATAATAAATTTCTGGAATCTATTGGTGTTAATGGAATCGATTTGAAAAAATATCCTGCAGAGCATCTCCCTCGCATCCTCCACCTCAGCATGATTATCAAAAATACATGCTTCTGGACAAAAGATGCCGTTGTGCCTTACCGTTTGTTATCAACAGAGGAGCAGACAAAGATTCTGGAAGAATACGTCCAGTACATCATAGCCTTTCAATGTAAAGAAGTTTAGTAAATCTCCTTGCGTACCGGATTTCCCCAGTTTTTCCCCTATAAATCTTTTGGCATCTCCCCTTCCGGGGTCTTTCTTGTTACTATTCTGTTTTCTCGAATAAGACAGAATATTTTTAACCTCCCCTGATTATTCGTTTGACACACCTGACAGGTTAATGCTAAATTAATTGATTAACATTACACCTTATTATCAAAACAATGTATTACCTGAATTAAGGATATTTATGGATATTAATATCAAAATTGGAACTGTTGAAAAAGAACCCGCAGAGGTGGTAGTTTTTTATTTATACGAAGACGTCAAAACCCTGAGCGAATCGCTTGGCCGTTGTAATAAGGTATTGGATAATATTGTTTCTGAAATAATAAAAGAAAAGGGATTTGTTGCTAAACTGAATAAGACAATTATCCTGCCTACATATGGAAAGATTCCGGCGAGACGCATCATGCTCGTGGGCCTGGGAAAGAAAAAGGATGCAACACTTGACAAAATAAGACAGGCGGCAGGCACTGCCGCCTGTACGATACGTGATATGGGCATCAGTGAGGGCGCCAGCGTGATGGACCCGATTGATATTCCTTTTCCAATAAGTGAATGGTATCAGGCTTATAGTGAAGGCGCCCTGCTCGCCCTTTACCGGTACCAGAAATATAAAACTATTCCGCCCGAAGAGCGGCAGGAACTCAGGGCGCTTACGCTTCTTTTGTCCGGCAAGGAGGATCTGAGGCCTGTCCAGGAGGCCGTTAAGCACGGGCAAATTATTGCTGATGCCGTCTGTTTTACCCGAGACCTTATCAACACGCCGTCTCAGGATAAGGCCCCTGGAGTTTTGGCTGATACTGCAAAGAAATTGGGTGGGGAAGCTGGTATTCAGTGTAAGATATTATCCCTGCCGGAACTAAAAAAACTCGGGATGGGGGGGGTGCTGGGTGTTGCGCAGGGGAGCGCCCAGCCCCCGAAATTTATCATACTTGAATACAATGCACATGCGAAAAACCAGGATACGGTTGTATTTGTTGGAAAGGGAATTACCTTTGACTCAGGAGGAATTTGTCTGAAACAGGCCAAGGACATGGATATCATGAAGAGTGATATGGCCGGCGGCGCTGCCGTGATGGGAGCCATGAAGGCGATATCCGGAATGAAATTCCCGCAGCATGTTGTTGGTCTCATACCGTGTGCTGAAAATATGCCCAGCGGTTCGGCGATTAAACCCGGCGATATTATTCGGTTTTATTCCGGTAAGACCGCCGAGGTCGCAAATACAGACGCAGAAGGGCGTTTAATTTTGGCGGACGCCCTGGCGTACGCGGAGAAATATAAACCCAGCGCTGTAATTGATCTTGCGACGCTGACAGGGTCTTGTGTGGTAGCCTTAGGGACTGTCGTTACAGGCATGTTGGGAAACAACGAAGAGTTGAAAAAAAGGGTTAAAATTGCCGGTGAAAAATCATGGGAAAGGGTCTGGGAGCTACCACTCTGGGAGGAATATCAGGAACAGATCAAGAGTGATATTGCAGATATAAAGAATGTGGGGGGGCCGTATGCGGGGGCAATAACAGCCGCCTGCTTTTTAAGTAAGTTTACCGAAAAATATCCCTGGGTGCACCTCGATATTGCGGGCACTTCCTGGTGTGAAAAAAACAGCGCATATACCCAGAAAGGGGCGTCAGGCATTGGGGTTCGATTGCTTGTGGAATTAATCCGGAATTGGAATAGGTTTTCATAGAAATTTCAAACAAAAATTTCCTCTCCCTTAATCCCCCTCATTGAGAGGGACAAACAACTGTCTCCCGTCGGCGAAGGTGAAGGGGGTGGACTGTCATTGTGAAAATAGATATTTTAAGTTGCCGAAGGACTAATGTAAGTCGTTCACTATAAATGAAGAAGGATTTTACGAATCGTACTTTGTAAATCATAAATTCCCTTTTCTTTGTGTTTTTTGTGTCTTTGTGGCTTTTGGAATTCATGAATAATAATGTCATCGTCATTCGTGGCGCCAGGGAACACAATCTTAAGGGGATCAATGTCAATATTCCACGTGACCGAATCACGGTTATTACGGGTGTCAGTGGTTCAGGAAAATCATCCCTTGCATTTGATACGGTTTATGCAGAAGGGCAGCGCCGCTATATTGAAAGTCTTTCCTCGTACGCACGGCAATTTTTAGATCAGATACAAAAACCGGATGTAGAACTTATTGAGGGTTTGCCTCCCACTATTGCCATTGAACAGCGTACTTGTCCGCCGAGTCCGCGTTCCACCGTGGCAACCGTTACTGAAATCTATGACTATTTACGCTTGTTGTACGCAAGAATTGGCACCCCGTATTGTCACCGGTGTAAATGTATCATTTCCCGCCAAACCGTTGACCAGATGATACAGAGAATCACGGGAATCCCGCAGGGAACCAGAATTATGCTTCTTGCACCGCTTATTAAGGGGAAAAAGGGTGAACACCGGGAGATATTTCAGTCGATAGTACAAAGGGGCTTTGTACGCGCACGTGTTGACAATAGTATTATAGACCTTAAAACCATTCCCAAATTGGCGAGATATAAAACCCACGAAATTGATGTAATTGTGGACCGGCTGGTCATAAAAGAGGATATCCAAACACGCTTGTACAATTCCCTCGAAACCTGTCTCAAATTAGGAGAAGGCGTTATGCTGGTAAGTCAGGAATGCGAAAAGGGCTGGACGGACCATATCCTGAGCGAGCGGTATGCCTGCCAGGAATGCGGGAGTGGCTATGAAGAATTGACGCCGCGCATGTTTTCATTTAACAGTCCTTATGGTGCATGTCCTGGTTGTAATGGCCTGGGAAATACCCTGGATTTTGATCCGGACCTGATTGTTCCTGACAAACACATCAGTATCAGGGACGGGGCTATCGATGCCTGGCGAGGTTGGGGGTCATTAACCCAAACTCACTATGATAACCAGGTCAAGATGTTTTCAAAAATCTTTTCCATCTCTCTGGGCACACCTTTTATAAAATTACCGAAAGAGATCATGGATGCCCTGCTCTTTGGCACAAAGGACTTTGAAGGGGTGATTCCCAACCTCAAACGCATCTATGAAAAAACGGCCAGCGAACGCATCCTGAAACGCCTTTCCGGATACATGAGTTACAGGACCTGTACTGTCTGCAACGGAGCCAGACTGCGACCAGACTCCCTTTCGGTAAAAATCAATCATAAATCAATTCATGAGATCATGGATCTGACCATAGAAGAGACCCTTGGATTTTTTACAGCGTTGAAACTGGAAGGACAACAGGCGATCATTTCCAAACAAATTCTGAAGGAAATTCAAAACAGGCTTCGTTTTATGATAGATGTCGGACTACATTATGTAACTTTGGGACGCAGCAGCGACACCCTCTCAGGCGGCGAAGCTCAGAGAACCCGGCTTGCCACACAAGTCGGATCGGGTCTTGTCGGGGTCTGTTATGTGCTGGACGAACCCACCATAGGGCTTCATCCAAGGGATAATGAACGGCTTCTGAGGACTTTAAAGACACTTCGTGACAACGGAAACACGGTCATCCTCGTGGAGCATGATGAGCATACCATTCGTGATGCTGATTATATCATCGATATTGGCCCCGGGGCTGGTGAACGTGGCGGCAGTATTGTTACCCATGGCACGTTGAAAGAAATTACTGATAACCCTGATTCATTAACCGGGCAGTATCTCAGCCAAATCCTGAAAATCGAACTTCCCGCCAGGAGAAGGGATATTAATCTGAAGAACTCTCTTGAAATACGAGGCGCCCGTGCCCATAACCTGAAATCCATCGACGTAAAAATCCCTTTAAAAACCTTTTGCTGTGTTACCGGTGTCTCCGGCTCCGGGAAAAGCACCCTCGTGAATGATATCCTGCATCGTGCCCTTGCGAAGTTGTTCTATGGCAGCTATGAGACACCCGGGGAACATACGAAAATCCTGGGCGCGGAATATATCGATAAAGTTATAGAAATCGATCAATCACCCATTGGGCGAACCCCGCGTTCGAATCCTGCAACATACACCAAGGCGTTTGATCTGATCCGTTCCCTCTTTGCGCAGACGCAGGAGGCAAAGGTTCGTGGTTACACTGCGGGAAGATACAGTTTCAATATCAGCGGTGGACGGTGTGAGGTATGCAAGGGACAAGGTACCAAAAAAGTAGAAATGCATTTTTTGCCCGATATGTACGTCGTTTGTGAAGAATGCAAGGGGAAAAGGTATAACAAAGTAACACTGGAAGTTACCTATAAGGAGAGAAGCGTCTCGGATGTGCTTGACATGCGCATCGAAGAGGCTCATCAGTTTTTCAAAAACGTTCCAAAACTCGAACGTATTTTAAGCACACTCAACGATGTCGGACTGGGATATATTAAATTAGGGCAGTCCAGCACCACGCTGTCCGGCGGGGAATCACAAAGGATCAAACTTGCCGCAGAACTCTCCAGACAGGCTACAGGAAAAACACTGTATATCCTGGATGAACCTACCACCGGCCTGCATTTTGCTGACATACAGCAGTTGTTAAAGATGTTACACAGATTAGTCGATTTGGGCAATACGGTGCTGGTCATAGAGCACAACCTGGATGTTATCAAGACGGCAGATTACCTGATCGACTTAGGCCCGGAAGGCGGCGTGAGTGGCGGTGAGGTCGTTGCAGCAGGCACCCCTGAACAGGTTGCAAAAGTCGAACGGTCCTACACGGGGTTGTTTTTAAAAAAAGTCCTAAATATCGTGGAGAAAAAACCGATAAACATAAGCTAGATAAAAAATGTATAGTTATCCTAAATGTCCTTAATTTATTTATGGATTTTATCAAACAAATCCTGAATAACACAAAAGATATTATCTTAGCCTTGGGTTTAATAAAAGGCTTATTTTTTGCTTTCTTTTTCATTATGCACCTTTGGATATTTTTACTGTACAAAGGAAGGATAAAAGACAGACAAAAAGAAATTGATCGGCTTGCAGCGGAAAATAGGGAGTATCGCGAAAGATTTCTTGCTTTTTATGACGAAAAGTTTAATTATATTCCGCCAAAAAGCAAGCACGGGAAAGAGAAAGAAAAAGGATAGAAAAAGAGGAGGGGGGTATGTTTTATGTATTTATGGTTCCGTTGTTACTTTTATTATTCTATATGATTATTTATTTACGTAAATTAAAAAAGCACGATATTGTTCTATATAAATTTTGTCAGCTCAGACGGGAAGCGATTAGTATTTTAGCAGAAAAAAATTTTAATCTCAGCAGAGACGAGTATTTTTCTGTAAGGAATTTAATTACCATACTTAATTCAACAATTCATAACTATAATGAATATAAAACAGCTATTTTCGATATGAGAAAGTTATTAAAACATTTCAGGGATCTCAAAACATCTGCCAAGGAAATTGAAAAGCTCGAATTACCTCAGAATCAACAGATCGAGAAACTGTACAATAAGTTTCTTTTTTCGATGTTCTACGCTTTTTTTGCTTACACTCCGTTCTTGAAATCCGAAATCATCTTGAATATTATTGCATATGCTTTTGGGCGCGTATCAGAAAAAATCACGAGAAATATCCAATGGCTAAAAAAAGAAACACATAAACTAAATTATCCTTTGGGTTTCTATAAAAATATTATTCACAGTTAGTGACTGTGAATAAGCAAGTCATATTCTTGTCTGTTTGTTTACTTTTTTATTTGAAAATTGCCTTTTTCCTTCCATCGCTCCCCACTATTCCTGAAAAATTTTTACACATATCTCCTCCCTATTTCTCTTTTATGCCAGGCATCAACAAACAGTAGCAATGCTTGACATTCAAGGTATAAAAGAATATATTTATGATGATAATATTGAATCATATTGCACTCTTTGCAAGTATTATCCGTGTTATTCTGAAAGAACTGACTAAGGAATCAAGGCGTTGAGGCTTTTCAACAATTAGTTTGGAAAGGAATATAGGGTGTGGGATTATTCTGAAAAAGTGAAAGACCATTTCTTTCATCCAAGGAATGTGGGTGAAATTCAAAATCCAGACGCTGTAGGTGAGGTGGGCAGTTTGGCCTGTGGAGATGCTTTAAAATTGATGCTGAAACTGGATAAATCAGGCCGTATTGTGGATGTGAAATTTAAGACATTTGGGTGTGGAAGCGCCATTGCTTCTGCGAGCGCCTTGACGGAGATGATTAAAGGAAAGACATTGGACGAGGCGGGTAAGATCACTGATAGCGACATCGCAGCGTACCTCGATGGATTGCCGGAGCAGAAGATGCATTGTTCTGTAATGGGCCGAGAGGCGCTGGAAGCAGCTATCGCAAATTACCGGGGGCAAAAAATAGAGAAACCCGTTGATGAGGGAACGATCGTTTGCAAGTGTTTTGGTGTAACGGATAATAAGATCGCTCATGAGGTGAGAGAGCATAAATTGACCACCATTGAGCAGGTGACAAATTTTTGTAAGGCAGGCGGTGGATGCCGCTCGTGTCATCCACAAATTCAGGCCATTATAGACGAGGTATGGCAAAAAGAAAAAGAGAAGGCGATGATAGAAAAGGTCAGGAAACCCACTAAGAAAATGACAAACATCCAAAAGATAAAGTTGATACAGGAGACCCTGGAAAGAGATATTCGGCCATCCCTTCAATCAGACGGGGGTGACATTGAACTGATCGACATCGATGGTGACCGGGTTATGGTTTCATTTCGGGGGAGTTGTGTGGAGTGCCCTAGTTCAAAGGTTACACTGAAATCCACGGTGGAGGCGAAACTGAGGGAGTTTGTGACAGATACGCTTATCGTCGAGGAGGTGGCTTCATGAGAATTGTATATGCAGATAACAACGCAACAACGAAGGTTGCGCCTGAAGTTGTGGAAGTTATGCTGCCGTATTTTACTGAATATTATGGAAATCCTTCGAGTATGCATACCTTTGGCGGTCAGGTAGCGAAAAAGATTGATAATGCCAGACAACAGGTGTCAGACATTCTTGGCGCTGATCCCGCAGAAGTTCTGTTTACAAGTTGTGGTACGGAAAGCAATAATGCTGCGATTTGGGGTATACTTCGGGCAAATCCTCAGAAGAGGCACATTGTTACCTCTAGGGTGGAGCATCCTGCCGTTTATAATTTGTGTAAATATTTAGCGCAAAGTGGCTATCACGTGACGGAGCTGGGGGTGGATAGCAAAGGGATGCTTGACTTGAATGAATTGGCCGATGCTGTAAGGGAGGATACGGCAATTGTGTCCATTATGTATGCAAACAACGAGACCGGCGTGATTTTCCCCATCGAGGAGATTGGCCATATTGTAAAGGAGAAAGGTTCTATATTCCATACCGATGCTGTGCAAGCTGTCGGTAAGATACCACTCAATCTCGAGAAAAGTACGATAGATTTGTTAACCCTCTCAGGGCATAAATTACATGCGCCCAAAGGAGTGGGCGCCCTCTTTATCCGAAAGGGAATCACGTTCTCGCCTTTTATCGTCGGCGGGCATCAGGAAAGAAATCGCCGTGGTGGCACAGAGAACGTTCCCTCAATTATCGGTCTTGGCAAGGCATGTGAACTGGCAAAAAAATATATGGGTGAAGAACAGACCGGGGTAAAACAATTAAGGGATAAGCTGGAGGATGAAATACTGAAAAATGCCCCGGATGCAAGAGTGAACGGGCATAAAACGCACCGTCTTCCAAATACCACCAATTTGAGCTTTGAATTTGTGGAGGGGGAGGCTATTTTGTTGCTCCTGAATGAAAAAGGAATTTGTGCTTCGTCAGGTTCTGCCTGCACGTCAGGTTCTTTAGAGCCATCGCATGTACTGAGGGCTATGGGCGTTCCCTTTACGGCGGTGCATGGTTCAGTGAGGTTGAGTTTGAGTCGGTATAGTACAATGGAAGACGTTGACTTCATTATCGAACACCTTCCGCCAATTATCAGAAGGTTAAGGGAAATATCCCCTTATGGCCGGGAAACGAGGGTAAAGGAGCAGTCCACCAGGATACAGGCAGGGGCATAGTAGGTGTGAAGGGCGGGGCTGCTTTATTAAAGAACCGCAAAATCCAAAGTATGACCGGAATAAAAAAGGGGCGATCCTTGTGATCGCCCCCTGTGAGATAATTGATAATTTTCGTTACGGATCGAACCGTAAAAACTATTTTTCTTTTGTCCTGATAATAACATATCGGGAAAACTCACCCCGTTTTACAAGGAGAAGGACACCCTTTTCCTTATCTCCCTCGCTCAATGCCTTTTTGAATTCTGTCACATTAGCGACCTTCTTTCTGTTTACCTCTTTAATGAGATCGCCTTCCCGTATATCTGACATGGCAGCAGGGCTTCCAGGCTGGACTTCAGAGACAATTACCCCGCTATCTTCCTCGATACCCAGATTCTTTGCGAGTTCTTTTGTGAGATTTTGCACGGTCATTCCGAGGTCTTTCCCGGTGGGCACCGCGCCAGGTGCGGCTGCGAAAAGTTCCGATGGCTGTTCGCCGAGCTTAACGGTTAATTCTTTTTCTTTACCGTCTCTCAGGACTTTGACCTTTACTTTTTTGCCAACTTCCGTTTGTGCAACGGTATTACGAAGATGATTCACATCTCTGATGGGTTTTCCTTCATATTCAATCACAATATCACCACGTTCAAAGCCTGCTTCTTTTGCCGGGGAATTTTCCTGAATGTCGCTTACCAGGACGCCTTCTGTAACCGTGACGTTAAATGACTTTGCTAAAGCCGGATCGATATCCTGAATAACAACCCCGAGCCAGCCACGCGTGACCTTGCCTTTTTCAACAAGGTCTTTCATGATAATTTTTACCATGTTTATGGGGATGGCGAATCCGATGCCCTGATAACCGCCGCTCCGGGTAAATATTGCGGTATTGATGCCTATAATTTCCCCTTTGATGTTAACGAGGGGGCCGCCACTGTTGCCGGGGTTAATGGCTGCATCGGTTTGAATCATATCCTCATATGCTGCAACGCCTACATTGGCCCTTCCCGTGGCGCTAATAATACCAACAGAAACTGTTTGTGTTAAACCAAAGGGACTCCCTATGGCAATTGCCCATTGTCCAACCCGAATAGTATCAGAGTCTCCCAATTTTGCGGAAGGTAAATTTTTTCCGTCTATTTTTACTATTGCAATATCCGTCTGAGGATCTGTGCCAACGACTTTTCCATCAAATTCCCGTTTGTCTCCCAGGGTAATCTTGAGTTCATCCGCATCTTCCACCACGTGATTATTCGTTATAATATAACCTTTTTCACTGTCTACAATTACACCTGAACCAAGCCCTTGTATTTTATATTCACCTTCGGGGTACCGGGGTCTAAAAAACCGGTCAAAAAATTCGTCTCCAAAGAAATCTCTGAAGTCCCGGAATGGGTCAGATTCTTCATCAGGACTGGGGCCTGGTGATGGACGATGAAATCGGTCTTCCGGCATCTTCTTTTTTTGCTGGGTATGCTTAAAAACCTTTACCGACGTAATAGATACAACGGCAGGTTTAACTTGCTCAACTAACTGTTCAAACACGTGCTCGAAATGCTGGGCCGTAGCTAATGCGTCTTTATCGGATTCATTTGTCTGTTTATTCGCTGCATAGAGCGTTGTTTCGCGGGGCAAACTCATGCCGATTCCGGCACAAAAGCTAAAAACGAAAAGAAGACGAAGAAATAATTTTTCTCCTTTGTCAATCATGATGAACCTCCTTCAAAAAAGTTTAGATCCTTAACGGCCTCCCCGAATTTTATTCCAGATATAACTTTTTGTCAAATCAAAAGTTGTATAACACTTCTATAATGCTTGCATTCTCTCTTTGGCATTGATAAAATAAACAAAAATCAAATCTATATTTGTTCCAAGAAACATCGTGAAGAGGGGAATTATGGGCCGGAAGAAGATGTCTGTATTTTTCATAATGGGAATCATGGTTTCATTATTTTTTATGCATAATGAGGCCTTTTCGTCAGATGCGTATTTTACGTCACAGGAGATTAAGGGACAAATTTTACATGCGATCGAAGGGTGTGAAGAATCCATTGATATTGCGGTTTTGGACATTACCTCAAATGATATAGTGAGCGCCCTTATCAAGGCGCAGGAACGGGGAGTTCATGTCAGGATTGTGGTCGATAAAAAAAGCGCTTTGACGAAAGGACCGTTGTCAAGCCTTTCCAAAAACAAGAATTTTGCAATTAAGGCGTTGATTCAAAAAGGGCGAATGCATAACAATTTTGCCATTTTTGATTCTAAACTGCTGGCAACCGGGACGTACTACTGGAATGAAGACGCAGGCAGATTCAATCGTTATAACACCATTTTTACCGATGAAACGAGAGTGCTGGTGAAGTATCAAAGGGAATTTGACCGTCTGTTTCATGAGGGAGTAACCGCCGGGGTAAAAGAGGGTGTGCCGGCAGCAGGAAAAAAAGGTGAAAAGGTTGAAGGTAAATCATCAGAGATCATTCCAAAGGCACCGGGCGCTGGAAACAATGTTATAGCGTCGAATTTTGGTGTTGTCATAGCAGAGACGCCTGATGGGTATATTAACATGGGTTTTGAAGAGTTTAATAATATTTTTGGAGTGGCGAGTGAGCTATCAGATGAGCAAAAAGAGAATTTGTGGAGTCGATGCACGGGGAAAAGGGTCAAGTGGAATGGAAAAGTAACTTATATTGGATGGGGACTGGTAACGGGATGGATGATGAGTGTGACCCATGGCGACACCAGTGTTGAAATAAAGTTAAATTCTGCCCATAAGGAGCATTTTTCTCACGTGAAATATGGAAACACCGTGACCTACACAGGAAAGCTCGATTCACGGGTGACGAGAATATTCCCGTATAAACTGGAAGACGGCGACGTGCTTGAAATCAGGAATACCATTCCGGCGCAGGCAACCCCGAATGAATTGACGGAAAATCCAGACACAGTGCCTGTTTCTCAGGGGCCAAAAAAAATATTTCTCATAGAGTCTTTTGAGGATCTGGACAAGATTTTTGGCAAGGGGAGTAATTTGTCGGATGCACAAAAGGATACGGCATGGGAAAAATATAAGGGGAAATATGTCAGCTGGATGGGACAGATTATGTATAAAAATGTAAATGTTGCGGCAGGTTGGCGGATAGGGATAATGCAAAAGGAAAGCGGGGATGTGGAGCTAAAGATCGGTATGGCAAAAAAAGATAAGGTGTTGAAATTTCAGGATGGTGAAACCATACTCTATACGGGGAAATTGGCAGAGAGACGGGGAATCCTTTCTCCTTACATTTTAGACGACGGTGATATCATAACGATGAAAGAATCGAACAGTGGGTCAGGTGGTATGTGATGCCGTGCAGTTTGTTCGCCATATTTCGCCGAAAGCGGAAGGAGGTAGTCATGGTGAAAAGAGGGATGTTTATACTGATTATTGTTCTTGTTGTGTTCGTTGGCTTGAAAGAAATAGTAATCGCAGCGGAAAGTTATGAAAAGGCCATTCATGAAGGAAACGTCCTTGTTCGGAAACAGATGTATCAGGAAGCGCTCGGCGCCTATGAGAACGCTATTCAGTTAAAACCCGATGCCTTTGAGGCCTGGTACAATAAGGCAGTTGTGCTTGATTACCTGGGTACATATGCTGAGTCCGTTGAGTCGTTTGAAAAGGCAATTCAGTACAAGCCGGACTATTATGAAGCGTGGTATATGAAGGGGAGGGCTCTGGATCATGCGGGGAAATACGATGAAGCGATTACGGCATTTGATAAGGCATTGGAGATCAAACCGGATTCTCTTGAGGTCTTATACAATAAGGGGAATGTGCTGGACCATCTTGGGGATATCGATGCTGCTGCGAAGACCTATGACCGCATTATCCAGGTAAAACCTGATGCGTATGAGGCGTGGAATAATAAAGGACTGACTCTGGCAAGGATGCCTGAAAGGAGAAGTGAGGCATTAGAGGCATACGATAAGGCTATTGCGATTAATCCGAAATATTATGAAGCGTGGATTAATAAAGGGAATTGTTTTGTCAGACTTCGCAGGTATACAGAGGCCGTTGATGCCTATGACAGGGCAATTGAAATAAAACCTTCTGAACATGCTTCATGGGCTGATAAGGGATTTACCCTTGCTGATCTGGGAAAACATGAGGAGGCGGTTAAAGCATTCAATAAGGCCATTGAACTAAAACCCGATTCGTACGCAGCCTGGAACGGGAAGGGGCTTGCCCTGGATGCTTTGGGCCGGTACGAGGAAGCCCTTGTTGCATACGAGAAGACAATTGAAATACAACCCGATTCTTACGGTGCCTGGACCAATAAGGGATTGGCCTTATCCCGGCTTGGGAAACATGCGGAGGCTGTTACCGCCTATGAAAAGGCGCTCCAGATCCAGCCTGATTCATATGAAACTATGGCAAATAAAGGGTGTGAGTTATTTAAACTGGGAAAATATGAAGAAGCAATCAACGTTTTTGACAGTACGATAAAGCTGAGGCCCGATTACCCGCAGGTATGGAATAACAAAGGAAATGCCTTATTGCGGTTAGGAAGGTTTATGGAGGCGATGAAATCTTTTGACAAGGTGACCCAGATAGTTACCGATGAGGAAGCTGCAAGTATACCACGTCAGGCAAAGATTAAAAGCGAAGCCCTCAGCAATAAAGGTCTTGCGCTCGTACAACTTCAGAATTACGAAGAGGCCATAAAGATATTTGACAGGGCATTAAAAATCAAGTCTGACGACTTTGTTGTATGGATAAACAAAGGACTTTCCCTTCTGCAATTAAAAAAATATCCGGAGGCATTGAATGCACTTGACAAGGCGACGACCCTGAATGGCAATGTACACGAGGCATGGAATTATAAAGGGTATGTGTTCGAGGAAATGGGAAAAAGACAAGAAGCGCTTGACGCGTATAATAAGGCCATTCAGAATAAACCGGATTTCTTTGTGGCCTTCAATAATAAGGGTCTTCTGTTAGATGCAATGGGAAATCATAAAGAAGCAATCGAGTCTTATGATGCGGCTTTACAAATAGAATCTAAATTTGATGCGGCGTGGTTTAACAAGGCCTGCGCACAAGCCCTGTTATCGGATAAGTCCGGGGGGCTGGATTCTTTAAAGAAAGCCATTGGATTAAATCCGCGATATAAGAATATAGCAAAGAATAATCCTGATTTTGCACAGTTAAGGGGAGACGCTGATTTTCAAAAGATTATAGGTGAATAAATGGCAAGGAAGTATTTTTATAGCAGCAAAAATATGTTTCCCCTGCGGCTTTTACTCTGATGTTTTTGTGTCCAAAAGAGAGGTAATGGTCCTGGCACTATCCTGACCGAGCATCTCAAGGGTACGGCTCATGGCCGTGCTTGTCCGCTGTAATCTGTTCCCTGAATCGGTTCGGTAAATCCCGATTTGCATATAAGACGCGCCGTTCCGCTATCTTTTTCAATAATACTCTCCAGTTGATTTCTTCCTTTATTGGCATTTTCCGTGCTTGATTAAATCAATATAACGGGTATAAGCATTGGATTTGCATATGCGTTTATGGCAAATGAATTTCTGTAAGTGTGCTTAATCATGAGAGAAATGACTTTTCCGTAATCATTATAAAGAAATTGGAAGGGGACTTAAAAGAAAAACAAATCCACGAGTATAGAACAGTTTGTCTAAAATATTGGATAAATTCGAGGTTCTTCATGATTACACAACAGCAGAACAATTCGGAGATGCGTTTTAGTCATCCATCACAGGATACCCTTATGGTCCATATTGGTGGAAGCTGGCTTTTGGAAACATCGCTACCGTCCATTGAGTTACTTGAAAATGAGATACAATCGACGACAACAGTCCGGACGGTCAATTTTGACACAAAAAACCTTACCAGTTGGGATAGCAGTCTGCTCATATTCTTACGAAAGGTCTTTGATACCTGCGCTAAACACAGCATTCATATCCAGATGGAAGGCATTCCCCAGGGAGTGAGGACGCTTCTCGATCTTGCATCTCTAAAACGTCAGCGGAAAGGAATAACCAGGAAGGTAGAGAAAAAATCTTTTCTCGTAAGGGTGGCTGATACAACATTTGAGTTCGTACGGACATCAAAGGAAATGTTTGCGTTCATTGGCGAGGCAGCGCTTGCCTTCGGAAAGCTATTCTGTGGCAAGGCGAATTTCCGCCGCACGGACCTTATGAATGTCATCCAGGAGAGTGGAGCACAGGCGCTCCCCATTGTTACATTGATCAGTGCCCTGGTAGGTTTGATTTTTGCATTTGTAGGCGCCTTACAATTGAAGCTGTTTGGTGCGCAGATTTACGTTGCAGATATTGTGGGAATAGCCATGGTCAGGGTTATGGGGGCGATTATGACCGGCATCATCATGGCAGGCCGGACAGGCGCTTCGTTTGCCGCTCAGATTGGAACAATGCAGGTGAATGAAGAAGTTGATGCGCTCAAAACACTGGGTATATCACCGATGGAATTCCTGGTATTACCCCGCATGCTTGCCCTTGCCCTTATGATGCCGCTCCTGTGCCTGTATGCAGACCTCATGGGTATCATAGGCGGGATGATTGTGGGCGTGTTCATGCTCGATCTGAATTTTATGGAATACTACAATCAGACAAAAGCGGCAGTTGCCCTGACCCATCTCTGGGTAGGACTGTTTCACAGTGCGGTATTTGGCGTGCTTATCGCACTCGCCGGGTGTCTGAAAGGAATGCAGTGCGGAAGAAGCGCGTCTGCGGTCGGGTCTGCCACAACATCAGCGGTGGTGACGGGCATTGTGAGTATCATCGTCTCAACGGCAATCATTACCCTTGTTTGTGAAGTGCTTGGTATTTGAACATGAACAAAAAAGGAGAAAGTAAATTACCCGAAGCAAAGATCGTGGTGCGCGACCTCGATATGGGATACGGCAGTTTTGTGCTGATGCGTGATATGAACTTCACGGTGAGCAAGGGTGATATTTTTATCATTATGGGCGGGAGCGGCTGCGGGAAGAGCACGCTTATGAAGGTGCTCATAGGACTCCTGGAGCCTTTGCGCGGACAGGTATTTTATGACGGCGAAAATTTCTGGGAAGGGGATCCTCAGCAAAAAGACCGCATTATGAGGAAGATTGGCGTCCTCTACCAGAGCAGTGCATTATGGAGTTCCATGACATTGGCTGAAAATGTTGCACTCCCGCTTGAACAATATACAAACCTCAGCAAAAGCCAGATCCGTGAGCTGGCATCGTTAAAACTTGCGTTGGTAGGACTCGCAGGATTTGAAGAATTTTATCCCTCGGAAATAAGTGGGGGAATGCGAAAGAGGGCAGGACTTGCACGGGCAATGGCGCTGGATCCGGATATCCTCTTTTTTGATGAACCTTCTGCAGGTCTCGACCCGGTGAGCGCCCGACTTCTTGATGATCTTATCATTGAACTACGTGATAGCCTTGGCGCTACCGTAGTAGTTGTTACCCACGAACTGCAAAGTATCTTCGCAATCGGGAACAACTCGGTCTTTCTCGACCCCGATACAAAGACGATCATCGCATCAGGCGACCCGAAAAGACTGCTTGCAGAATCAAAGGATCCGACAGTAATGAGTTTTTTAACAAGGGGGGAAAAATGAGTAAACCGGCAAATAAAACACTTATTGGCGCCTTTGTAATAGGGGCTATAGCCTTGCTGGTTATAGCGGTGCTTATTTTTGGCTCTGGCAAATTCCTGAAAAAGACGTTTCATACAGTGGTGTTCTTTGAGGGTTCTATTAAGGGCCTCAATGAAGGCGCACCGGTTATTTTCAAAGGGGTGAAGGTAGGTGCTGTGAAAGAAATCCGTTTGATTTACGACGCTGCTAACGACTCTCTTCGGATACCGGTGATCATTGAACTTGAACCGGAAAAAATCGAAAGGACTGACATTGCTGAACGGCATCCGGAGAAAAATTTAAAACTGTTTATAGAAAGGGGACTAAGAGCACAACTTCAGATGCAGAGTATGGTTACCGGTCAGCTCATGATCGCGCTTGATTTTTTCCCTGATAAGCCTGCCAGATATGTTAGTTTCATAAAAGAATATCCCGAAATTCCAACAGTTTCCACTCCCTTCGAGGAATTAAAAAAGACAATCCATGATCTTCCTATTAAGGAAATTGTTACGAAACTAAATCTTACCCTGAATTCGGTAAGAAAACTCATCCAGCACATCGATAAAAAGATGGATCCACTTATAACGAATGTCACAATGACGTCCGAGATTACCCAGAACACCCTTGAGAATATGCAAGCTACTTTAAAGC
Organism: Candidatus Brocadia sinica JPN1; assembly: GCF_000949635.1. Lineage (NCBI taxonomy): Bacteria > Pseudomonadati > Planctomycetota > Candidatus Brocadiia > Candidatus Brocadiales > Candidatus Brocadiaceae > Candidatus Brocadia > Candidatus Brocadia sinica. The sequence goes on along the minus strand of NZ_BAFN01000001.1, from coordinate 1,292,012 downwards.
AAACAGAAAAAACCCTTACTACTTTTTCCGAGGCAGGCCGTTCTATGAAGTCCTTAACAGAGTATCTCCAGCAGCACCCCGATTCCATTATCAAAGGAAAGCCTCGAAGATAATGTCAGGGTTTTATAAATTTGTAATACGGATTACCGTGGAACAGAATATTTCTCTGTGCCCTCTGTGGTTATATTTCTGACAATACTGGTTTTATTTGGAGGCGTTTCTCAATGAAAAAGTATGCCGTTTCATATTTTGCTCGTTTCATCCTGATAGGCGCGCTTGCGGTTATTTTTGGGTGCGCGAGCACTCCACCATCAAACTTTTATATCCTGAATTCCATAGAAAAGCAGGAGGCACAACAGAAGGGTTCAGATTCGATGCGGCATGTTACCATAGGAATAGGTTCCATTGAAATCCCTGACTATTTGGACAGGTCGCAAATGGTAACCCGGAGCAGCCGCAGCGAACTGAAGGTTGACGAATTTAACCGGTGGGCAGGCTCTCTGAAACAAAATATATCTTTGGTTCTCGCCGAAAACCTCTCTCTCCTGCTTTCGACGGATCGTGTTTTTGCCCATCTGTGGATTCCTGATGATTCTGTCAATTACTGGATCCATGTTGAAATAATCCGTTTAGACGTCATACCTGGTGATGCTGTTACCATGAAGGCGCTTTGGACAATATTAGGCGATCATGGAAAAAAAGAATTTATAACACGTACCTCAGAATTTACAGAAAAAGTAAGCGAAAATAGTTATGGTATGATGGTAGCAGCCATGAGCCGGACATTTGAAAAATTGAGCCACGAAATCGCATCAGAGATTATGAAGTTAAAATAGGTGAATCCTGATGGGTGTCGATGAATGTCTTCTTAAAAGGTTTTTTAGCGGAGAAAAGCTATGAAGAGAATGATTTATGCATGGGGCATGCTATTCGTAACAACTTGTACCATGGGGTCGGTGCCTGCCCAGAACCTGATTATCTACCCTGCAAAAGGCCAGAGCCAGGAGCAGATGGAAAAGGATAAATTTGAGTGTTATTCCTGGGCAAAACAACAGACGGGATTTGATCCTATGGTCGTATCCACCCAGCAAACACCTGCGAGCCAGGGTAGTACTGGTGGTGGGGCAGTAAAAGGAGCGGCTAAAGGCGCACTGGTAGGAGCTGGTATTGGCGCTATTGCGGGAGATGCAGGCAAGGGTGCTGCGATTGGCGCAGCTTCTGGTGGCGCCTTTGGTGGCTTGAGGAGCCGGAGTCAGAGAAAGCAGGCAGAGCAGGTACAAAGACAGCAGGTATCCCAAACGAATCAAAGGATCAGCGAGTATAACCGCGCATACAGCGCATGTCTTGAGGCCAAAGGATATACAGTTAAATAGAGAATGGAGAAAACTATGAAAGTGATAAAATTCGCGATGGTAACTTTTTTATTTGCATGCCTTGTTTCACATGTTTCCCGTGCAGGTGATTTTGATGGGTCTAAACCACTGCTCTTTTCTGTAAAAACGGTTCTTGAATGCGCACCAAACGGTCAATCCAATATCGTAACGGCAGAGGAGATGGAGATGCCACAGTTTCTCATCATTGATTGCAAGAAAATGACGATTAGCCCGTTCCCTCCGATTCCAGGCAGGCGTGATGGCGTAATCAAGCGCCTGGAACATATTGATGGAAAGTTGATCCTGCAGGGGGCGGACGATGGTATCGAGCATGTCCGGGATGGTGTGGGCTGGACGGCGGCAATTTCAGAGGAGACGGGCAGGGCTGTAGTAACGGCATCAGGCGATGATGTGGGTTTTGTCATTTTTGGCGCCTGTCTGCCCCGTTAGAAGCTTTAAAGAATTGCGAAGGTCTTGCTAGTTCAGGGTAATTACCTGTGCCTCCTTAGGTAGTGAAAGGGTAAACAGTTTTGGATCGAGCAGTCCATTCACAGTAATCTGAGAAAACATTACACTTAAGGTAGTATTATAGGCAGGCCAGCGAACATCAATTCTTTGAGGTATCCTGCACCCATTGAGAGTTGTATAATCGGTAAATACCGCTTGTAACCGTACTGAACCGTCTGAATTAAACAATTCACACCGGAAAACCTCTGCATTGACCCTGTCAATCAACAGGTTTCCTTTCAGATTTACATCCTCTTTATTCACTTCTAACATATGAACCAGCCAATAGGCAGGCCAGGTCTCTAACGTAGGTTTTTTCCCTTCCAAAATTTCCCGGTAATTGAACAGGCTCGCCATATCACCGGGAAAGATGTTGATACCAAGCGCCTCAATCCGGTGAAAGGCATTGGACGGACCCGTGTAAACCGTGTTTTCCAAGGGAATATGTAACCAGAACCTGTTACCATCAGAAGACATATCAAAGAGTGTTGTTGCAAACTTAGAGCCCAGTGCCCGGAAACTCCTGGGGCTCTGGTATAATATCAATCCGGTACAGCGGATGGGTCCTTTGACGTCCGGCGTGGTAAGAGTTAAGTCTACGTTTGCGCGAAAGGTGGTAAGTTTAGAAGTATTGGAAGTTAGAGTGTCTCGTATCTGTTGCAGTGAAAGATTTTGGATCTCCCCCTGGATATTCCTCAAAATAGCTGAGGTATCTTCCCAAATTGGCCTTTGCGGGGCCGGGGTCTTATAGGTTGCACAACCGGATGAGAGAACAACCAACAAAATGAAACTGCAAATTACGTATGTCTTCATCAGAAAATTTCAAATTCCATAAAATTTATTCCGTACTTTTCTTAAACCGTTTGTCGGTAAATTTGGATAAAACAAGCCACCGTTCATACTCGCTGAGTACGACTTCTTTAAGTTCCTTTTCGGGAACCAAATCAAGCAATTTCATTTAAAACCACCTCCATAATTTTCTCTTCCACGATGCTAATTTTTATCACCGAAAGGTCGTATAATTGACAAGTGCTTCTGAAAGACTGATAATCCTATTCTGTAACAAAATCGTTGCATTTGTTCCGTTCAGCACACCGCAGGGATCACAAAGATTGCAGGGCGTGCGAGTCTGAGATAAACAAGATTTTAAAGATTCTTTATGCTTTGCATTATTTTCTTTGCGTTCTTTGCGGCGAACTATTACTTTCATTATTTTGGTATGACATAGTTCTTCTGCATCCGAAATGAAATATGAAAGTATGTTCCTGTCCCTGTTTACGCACGGGCGGAATATACCTCACGGACTGTCTCAAGAATCAGCTCGGCTATCAGTTCATCATCTTGTTTCAAGTTATATATTCCACTGTGTGATGGGTCATTCATTTCTGGTGCGGGATCATGGAGGACTTCAAGTTTTCGTCTATCGGGGCTTTCTTCTAGGACTTTCTTACGAACTTCACCAACATTTAGGACAGCTATCTTTGCGTGTAATCCTCCTACTCTCACTTTTTTGGAATAAATTTTTCTAATCTCAATAATTTCGCTCCCTCTGCTTGAGCAGTTGAGAAATTCTAACCAATTTACCGATAAACTTTCTTCATCTGTTCTCAACATGAAAGCGGTAGCCTGAATTTGTCCATCTGAGACTTGCGTAGGTTTGCAATACCGGGCAATGTGGTTTTTGTCAGGTATCTTATCACCTTTCATTGTGAAATCCAATCACATACATGATAAAGTGCCACAGTATCTATAAGAATATCAGTTGTTACTGCTCCGGAAATCCTAATTTGTCGTTCCGGATGCCTAACATTCGGTATGAAAATAACAAAGCGAGCATCTCCATTTGTTGGCAAAAAATGTACGCTGAAAATTCGCTTCTGCTCACCCCTCCATGAAGCATAGATATTATAGTCAGGCGTTAGAGAAATGGTTGGGTATTTTAGATTGCTGTGCAAGAGAAGGAATTTATAAAAATTGCGAAGCGATCCAGCCGATATCCCAAGACTGGCAGAATCTTCCTCCTTTGCATCATAAAACAATGTAAGAAGTCTATTTGCCAAAGTTTGTCGAAAGGAGATAGATTTCGATGTTCTAATCCGGAAAATTAATTCTTTTACCTGCTCTTCTTCGCTATCAAGTAAATCCACTTGAGTGAAGGGGTCTTCAGGCCAAGGTCTTATAGGAGCCGTGCGACCCTCTTGGCTTGCAGCTGTCAAAAAATATGTGTTCCTAGGCACTTTTCGATGTTTTTGGGGAAAGCGATTTCCTCGATTCCACACTTCATCATCTGACTCAGCGACTGAAGAATAGTCTGTAAGAGATTTGTTCCCATATGCTATGGTAGCTTCTTGGACTGTCTCCTCATATAAAATCAGCTCAGACATTATCTTCTCGCTCCCAAATTTTTTGAATTTCAGGGGTTGTTAGATCCGTAAAACCTCGGACTATCCATTCATGTGCTAAGTCAAACCATTCACGAACAGCTTCTTTACTCGCTGATTCACCAATTGCCCTCGTCTTTAATTCGAGACAAACAAAGGAACTTTGTCTTCAGTTCGTATAGATTGTTTTAAATTAACGATCAGATGCCCTTTCTTTTCCGGCAGGGGAAATTCTGTCTGCCAGGCAACTTTCTCAGGATTCGTTAAAAAACGCGCCTTTGTTTGTTTCCAAACAAAATCCAGAAATATTCCTGGAAGGTCATTAATCGTATTCCATCCTTGCCCCTTTGGAATATGGTTGATATAGCTAAGTTCATATTCGATTGGTTTAAGCTCACCTAATTCAAATTCTCCAAAAAAATTTACGATAGTATTTAATACACTCTCAAAATTCCTGATGACGTAGTCATATCGCGGGTAATTGTTTTGTCTGCGTCGCCAATTAAAATAAAACCGATCGAGCTGAAATTGTACCAATTGATCATCCGATTTGTTTATAAACCAGACTCTTGGTAAAGGCAGGCCTGTTGCCTCATCTAACCAAATTCCACCTTTAACTGATGTTATCGGTTGTGCATGTTGGATAATCGGATAATCAGCGCGAAGTTTATCCCAAAGAAAACCGATATGGGGTATACGGAGCTTGTCGGGAACTTGAAATCGCATCCCACAAACAACTTCGTTAACAGGCGGATTCTTATAACTTGGAAGAGCGCCTGATAAAAAGGAACTTTTGCTTGGGTCAGTCATAAAATAACGTTATCTCATAATTTATGAAATCTACACAGGGTATAATAATAAAAATATTCCTTTACGTCATTCTTATATGACGGCTGTCACGAAAGTTTATATTGTAAATGTATAATAAAACCAAGTATTTTGTCAACAAGCATCTAACATTACTAGTCTTTATCTTACTTCAAATGTATCATACTCTTCCTCAGTCATCGTAAACTCAGATTCTATGATTTAAAATTTGCTAAATTTATGATCTTTTCAAATTCATTCTTTGATAATCTTATTACTGATAATCTTGGTTGTTTGATGAGTCCAATGCTTTGCAAAGTTGGTTCTGCCTTGATTTGCCTTAATGAGACTGGAGTTTTAAAGGTTTTTATTGGTTTAAAGTCTATTGCAAGCCAATGTGCAGCGTTAATTGGAGGGTCTTGATAGGGTGGTTTTGAGACCTGCATTGTTACCAATATTCAACAATTAATTATTTTTCTATACAACAATTTCTCAGTTCTTCGTGCTACTCATTTTTTTTGGTCTGACATATCCCCATTTACATGAGGACAAAGCTCTTCTGCATCCTGTAATTGAAATATGAAGGCCTGACCCTGGACTTTCCTACAGATACAACAAATCCTCATGTCTCCCCTGAAGGAGCTCGTTGACACCAACAAGCTCTCTCAGGCTGATGCCTCTGAAATTCAGGATATAGCAAAACAAAACAATTGGTCAGATGATACGGTAAAACAATTCACCCATGCCGCCGTCGAAGGTCTCGGCATCCAGAACGTAGAGACGCAAAATCTTGCGTCTCTACTGGTCGCCGCCAAAATCAAAGAAGCCATCTATAAACAGAACGCAGAGCAGTACAAAGAAGAAATCGCCGTCAATCAAAAGCTCCTCGATCAGCTCTACAGCCGTTTTAAAATCCAGGGCGGCGCCCCGGATAAGCGCGAAGATTTTTTCAATATGGTTAACCAAAGGCTTGCTATTTCTTCTTCAATGGGCGTGTTTTCAGCAACGGTGAATTTGTAGCTGTCCAACAGATTGATAAGCCCTTTTGCCGTCTACTTCTTGTTTCCGGTACCAAATATTTCATTTAAATCAACTTCCTGTTCATCGCTGAAGAACAGGAAGTCGGGCACCTTTGCCTGCTTTTTAGGGTTTCTTGAAAATCCATCTACATATACAACTTTCCCTTCATCATTCGGCTTGTCGAGACAATCGAAAAGTCCGCCATTTAAGAAGGGGATGTCTTTGAACAGCTCGATAACCTCCTTTTCTTTTATCGAGAACTTGTCGGCATAGCGGAACAGATTTTTTACGCCATATTCGTTTTTGTTTTCTGAAAAAGAGCCTTCTCTGGCAAAGCCGCGTTCACCCATTTTTTGATTAAGTGTGCCGAAGAAAAGGTTTTGCAAAATAGCGTGATAATATACATTTGAGGTATTGTTTTTATTGAAGTCGTTCAGGATGGTGTTCAGGTAGTTTTTGTTGAACAGTAAGTCCGGAAGAAGTTCCTTCTCTTTTATAAACCAGATGAATATCAGTCTTGTAATTAAGCGTATGAGGTTAGTAGCATTGCGGATATCTTTTTTCTTTTCCAAATCACCGGGGAACTCCACATTGCCCATTGCCCAGAAATACCAGTTGGCAAGTTCCCTGAAGAAGCGTTTGTTGAGTTCGGAAGTGTCTAATGTCTTCTGCCAGGTATTGTGCAATTCTACGAAATTGGTGAAGCCGTGTTTGTTCTTTAGTCCATCAAATGAAAGGTCGAAGAGGATTTCGATGTGTGCTTGGTGGGTGACAGGTTCATTTTCCACCCCCGTCCTGCGGACACCCCCGCCAGCGGTGGATATGCGGATATCTTTAATCAAGGTGACCTTTTCCAGGACATCTTTTGATTTATCCCGTTTGTGTAAGCGTCTATTAATTACTGAAAGGGTTAGTGTGTTGCCGTGCTTGAACAGGATCATTACCGGCATGGGGAAAAGCTTATTTACCTCACGAGTAATTTGAGAAAGTCTTCCTCTGTCGTAGTGTTTGTTTTTCAATTCAATTGCCACGAAGGAGTATGATTGATATTCATTTGGGTTATATTGATTTACTGAGAAGAGTGATTTCTGACGGGTGATTTCTTCTTCGGTTAATTGGAATAGATAGTCAACGGATAGCCAGTTGTCGAAGAATGCCTTTTGCATATTTGCCGCTGGGTGTTTTGCAAATAAACCCCCAAATTCATCTTTGCCAATGGCTATTCTTTTATTGCTGCTATAGCCAAGTTCTTTGAATAAGGCAATGGCATTTTCAGCCAGGCTGCCTGTGGCAAAGGTAGTTATTTGTTGTTGGATTCTTTCTTTATGTTCTTTTGACATATTTAACGTTCAATCGGGCCGGATTCTACCATGTCTAAACAATATTTTTCCATAGGGTGCAAATTTATTTCTTTGCCCTTCGTGCTAAAAACGTGGAACTATCTCCATTGTGAAATCTGATTTCACCCTCCAGCACGTCTTTCCCCTTAACTCTAGCCCAGCCACTGCCACTGACCGGGTCACATTCATCATTTCCATATTAAAATAGTCCTCATCCCACATTTCCATTTCGTAGATATACCATGTTCCTATAAAGTTCATACATTTGCCTTCAACTTTCTCAGGTTCGAGTCATGCACGGACAAACAGAGTTTGTCCGTGCCACCCCAAAACCCACTACATTAAATTTCATATTTTATAGCCTCCCCTACATACATGCCAATTCCAGATGAAATCCTGGCTGATTTACTACCAGCTTCTTTTTTGTTATAGAGGCAATCTTTGCCAGTAATTCAATACTGGGCAGGCGATTGTCTTTTAACCCCTCAAGACGGCCTATCATGGGCTGACTTATGCCGAGGGCATCTGCGAGTTCTGATTGTGAGAGTCCCGCTTCTTCTCTGGCGATTTTAATTTGTCTTGCAATTGCAACCCTCAATCTGGCTCTGTCCAGCAGGATCTTAAATTCGTGGTCTTTTTCCTGCTTGTTAATGGCATCTTCAAGGCAATAAATATCTTTTCTGTGAGTATGGGTTTTCATAGAAATAACCTCCTAATATTTAATTTTCAAGTATATCTTTCATGCGACAAAGCGCAGTTTCAATTTCATGCTGCGGCGCCTTTTGGCTCTGCTTTTTATAGGCATGGAGGAGAACCATTGTGTTTTTTTCAATAACTACATAGAATATTCTGGTCTGCGAAATTTTGATCCCCCATAAAGGGCATTTATTTTATCACCAGCCACGTAATCAATTCAAAATCCGTTGTCTCTGACACCTGTGATTGCTGATCAGGTAATATGGCGTTTCTTCCTGATAATAAATGGTGCATTACTCTTTTCCTGTATGTGCTTACAATAGCATCCACAGCCTTTCCAAGCAGGTTGCTGTATGCCTTCATATTATTGCCATTGTCAGTCTGCTCGTCAAATAAACGGCACAAAGTCTCGTAAGGCACTGTTTTCCCGGTGCAGAGCAGGTGATACATGTCGAGTATTTGTTTTGGCCGGGTGAATGTATACCGTACAACGCCGTCGTCTCTCACATAGACCAGGAAGTATGGTTGTAAGGGGTTTACCTTCTCACAACCAGAGCTATCACCCTTTTGCCTTAAGCAAGAAATTACCCCCCTACTGATAAGGTCTTTTGCTATTTTATCTAATTTGGAATAATCTGCCAGATGGGTATTGTCACCGGACGGCGAAGGCACAACAGCATAGAGCCCCAGTGGGGCATCCTCTAATACCTGTCTATTTGCCTCTATGTATTTACTCAACTCAATTCTGAAATCATCTAAAGTAAATTCGTTCAGGGTAACGCTCTTACCCAGGTCTTCGAGGTCGAGCACTTCGTCCCTCAATCTTAGCAATTGCTTGTCCCTGTATTTTAAGTCATCTTTGATCAATTCCTTGATTGCCTCTGTGTTCAGGATATTATCCTCAGTGGTAGCTGCAATGTCCACCAGCGCCATGCGTGCTTCCACACGATTCTTGAGGTTGATATACTTGTTTAAATCGTCAGTAGGCCAGAAATTGACCAATTGGACTGCTTCGTTGATAGAGCCAATGCGGTCAATCCTTCCAAAGCGTTGAATTATTTTTACAGGGTTCCAGTGTATATCATAGTTGATAAGGTAATCACAATCCTGCAAATTCTGTCCTTCTGAAATACAATCAGTGGCGATTAAAATATCAATTTCAGCATCTTGCGGCATCGAAGCAATTTTGTTGCGTTTTTTGGAAACCGGCGAGAAATTTGTTAGTATATGGTTAAACTCAGATTGTCCTTTGTAACCCTTGGGCATAAAGGTTGTTCTGCAATTACTGGTACCGCCTGTTACTAAAGCTATATGCACCTTTAACTCACCGGAAATCCAATCTTTTAAGGCATCGTAGAGATATTCTGCCGTATCGGCAAAGGTGGTAAATACAATGATTTTTTTGTTAGGGTTTCTATCTCTGGTCAGGGTGGGGTTTTTAACTTTATTTTCAATAAGCTTTTTTAACTCTTTGAGCTTGACATCTCTTTCGATGGTTATACCCTGGGCGGTTGAATGTAAAATGCTTAACTGTGACTTGTCTTTTTGTAAATCGGTAAGCCATTCGTCTAATTTTAAATGCGCCAGTTTATAAATCAGCTTCTTACCAACTTCCATTGCCTCCTTTAATTCTTCATCTTCAATTTCGTCAATAGTTAAGTCGTCAAAGTCTAGTTCTGGATTTTCGCTTTGAAACTGCTTGAATCTTCTGATTCTATCCTCCAAATATTCAATTTTTTTGATAGTTCTATCCATCGTTATCTCAAATGACTTTATAGAACTCTCGAGTCTCTTCATGAAATTTACCTTTATCATACCAATTAAGTAATGCTTGCGTTCAGACTGCGTAAAAGGAAATAGCGAAAGTTGAGTGGTCTTTTTCGTTCCAGCCTTTTCTTCGTAGAAATCCTTATACTCCGCTTTTACATATTTTGAAGGGTTGAACAGGGAAAGCTGGTAATTGGATATCTCGTCATTGAGCTTGTCATAGGACATAAACCAGCCTTTTGTGTCTATCTGAGGAAAGATTGAAATAGGCTTTCCTCTCTCCGGAAACGACCCAATCTTGTTCATTTCCTCTTTGTAGTAAGTTTGGATATGTTTGCGGGAACGGGCAATGGTCAGTTCATCCAGCAGTTTGAAAAATGATGAGGGAAGCCTTTCCAACAGATCTTTTACGTTTCTTTCTGGGTTTTTCCTGTGGTCAGCCCAGTGTGTGAACTCACGCTGTGCTACCGCAATGGTCTCTTTCAGGCTATGGATGCCCATGGATTGTTTAAATGTGTCGTCTTTATCTTCCGTTATAAAGTAAATTTGGTTTCTTAAGTCGCGCAGATTTATATTGACGGGCGTTGCAGAGATTAACAAAACCTTTGTTTGTATCCCTTTTTTGATAATATCGCTCATTAACCGTTCGTAACGGCTTTTACGGATGATATTGTTATCTTCGTCTCTTTTTCCCTTCGTGTTATTGCGGAAATTGTGAGATTCGTCAATTACCACAAGGTCATAATTGCCCCAGTTTATGGTAGCAAGGTCAATATCTCCTGATCTGCCTCTATCCCTGCTCAAATCCGTATGGCATAACACGGTGTAATTAAATCTATCGTTTATAAAGGGATTCAGTTCACTGTTGATATGTGCCTGGTAAACAGTCCAGTTTTCCCGTAATTTTTTAGGACAGAGCACTAAAACCCTGTAATTGAGCAATTCGAAATATTTGATAATAGCCAATGCCTCATAGGTTTTACCCAGACCGACGCTATCTGCAATGATACACCCATAGTGTACGAGTATTTTGTTAATTGCGCCCTTAACACCGTCTTTCTGAAACCCAAATAATGTCTTCCAGATTTCTGTCTCAGTTAATTGGGTTTTTTCAGTAAACAATCCCTCTCTGGACTGATCTTCAAGGAGTTTTTCAAATATATGGTAAAGCGTCTTGTAATAGATAAATTCAGGACAGTGGTTTGTATAAAGCTGTTCTAAGTATGCCAGCACCTCATCTTTCACGTCTTCTACGATTTCGCCATTATTCCAGATTTCATAAAACCAGTCTTTCAGGTCATTTCTATCCCGTTTGCTGTCTACTTCAAGGTTTAATTCTATGTTATTATTTGAAGCTAACCCAAGTCCTTTTACGGTAAAGTTTGAACTCCCCATAATAGCCTCTTCTACGCCGTTATTATCAATGTGATATAACTTACCATGAAGTAGGTTTGTGTTGTTTATTGATTTTATATTGACCTTTTGTTTGATCCATTCGGCGCATTCTTTAGCAATCCTCTTTTGCTCTAGCCTATTGCTAAGTTTTATTTCTTCGTCTTCGATTTTAAAGGATTTTTTATCGGTTTTATTGGGATCCATAGCTTTAATAAATCTTGGCTCACCAAATAAGAAGTTCAAGTGTATTCATAGTAAATTTGACCTGAGAAAAGCAATGCCTTTATTTACTTATTGTCCATTCCCCGGTAAACACCTCCGTTGCCGGGCCTGTCATGTAGACATTGTCATCTCCTGCCCATTCCAGTTCTAAGTCGCCGCCCGGGAGATGGGCAAGGATTTTGCGCTCGATCTTTTTATTGAGGACACCAGCAACACAAACCGCCGAAGCACCTGTCCCGCAGGCCATCGTTATTCCTGAACCGCGTTCCCACGTCTTCATGGTGACCTCTTTGGGGTTATGGACGTGGACAAAGTGGACATTTGTCCGTTCTGGAAATACCCGATGTCTCTCAATTTCCGGACCGTATTTTTGTATATCGATCTTATTAAGATTATCAACAAAGATAACGCAATGGGGGTTTCCCATCGAGACACACGTAATCCGAAACGATACTTCTTTGTCAATTGCCAGGATTTCATCGATCACCTGGGTTTCTTTGCCGAGCATAGGAATTTCAGACCGCATGAGCCTGGGTTTTCCCATATTGACCCTTGCCTTAGATACCTTCCCATTTTCCGTGAAAACTTGAATCGTCTTAGTACCTGCAAGGGTCTCTACGGTGAGTGGATTCTTCTGGGTGATTTTGTGGTCATACACATACTTCGCAACGCATCGAATACCGTTACCGCACATCTGCGCCTCGCTGCCATCGGCATTAAAGATACGCATCCTGCAGTCCGCCACCTTCGATGGCAAAATGAGGATAAGCCCGTCAGACCCCACGCCAAAATGTCTGTCGCTTATGATTGGGGCTAATTTTGCCGGGTCTTTAACTTCCTCTTCAAAGCAGTTTATATAAACATAGTCATTGCCAATACCGTGCATTTTTGTAAATTTCATAGGAGTATCCCAAAGGGTTGTCATGTGTTTTTTAGAAGTTTTTACATTCTTTTATCATTGCTTATTTTACCTGTAATTTCAAACGATTCAAGTCAATGTTGTTATTATTTCGCTTTTCTAAATTCTCATAGTCTTTTATAATAACGAAATAGCTTTTACATACCACAACCAATCCCTGTTCAATACAGGGACAAGGTTGACCGCCCCTCAATCCCCTCCTTCGCAACCAGGAGATAAAGGGGGAGAAAAATACTTCTTTTAAAAAAAATTTCTTATTGGAAAAGGTAAAAAGAGGGAAAAACAAGATAACCTTCTCAGGGTATAATATTTTTAAATGCCAAAAATATCCGTCATTATTCCCAACTATAATGGCAGGCGGTTTCTGGAAGCCTGCCTGTCTTCTTTAAATAAACAGACCTATACTGATTTTGAAACGGTGCTCGTGGATGATGCGTCAACCGATGATTCCCTGTCCTTTGTTCAAACTCATTATCCACAGACAAGGATAATCGCGCTAAAAAAGAACGTTGGTTTTGCATCGGCCGTGAACGAAGGTATACGACAGGCAAGAGGACAATATATCGCCCTCCTCAACAACGATACAGAGACTGATAAAAACTGGCTCTTGGAATTGAATCAGGCGCTGGATTGTCACAGAGACGTTGGTTTTTGCGCCTCCCTCATGATTAATTACAACCATCGGAACCTTGTTGATTGTGCCGGGATCGGTTTTTCATCCTGGGGCAGGGCTTATAAAAGGGGCGAGGGAGAGGCTGTTGATTACTATAAACAGCCTTCATTCATCTTTGGCGCATCGGCTGGCGCAGCTATTTATCGCAAGGTGCTGTTTGAGAGGATCGGACTTTTTGACGAAGACTTCTGGGCATTTTTCGAGGACGTCGACCTGAGCTTCCGGGCGCAACTGGCAGGCTTTCAGTGTCTCTATGTTCCAATTGCCGTTGTTTATCACATCGGGACGGCCAGCCATAGCAGGAAGAGTTTGAAGCTTCATTATACAGGCTACCGCAACAAGCAATGGGTGATATTCAAGAATTATCCGGCTTACTACCTGTTCAAATATTATTTCAAATACGGTCTCAGCGAAATCAAGACCGTCCTGACAGACCTTAAAGATGGCTTTTTCTTATCTCCTTTCATTGCCAATTGGCTTATTTATAAAAACATTCCGAAACTATTCAGAAAACGAATGGAAGTCCAGAGATTGAGGTCGGTGAGTATCCAGTATCTGGATAGCATTATTGATAAGTCTCATGACAAACTAAATAAAAGAAGTGTTACGATCACAAAGAAGAATTTTTAAAGATTAAAAATAAATACGACACGCTAAATCACAAATCAAGATATAACTCTTTTTCTTTTTAATAACAACATCATCCAAATAAGTTGCTTGTTCATGATTTCCTCCAGTTCCACCAAGAGCCTAGCGCCTCATATCAGCCGAACGCAAAAGCAGATCGCAGCGGCGCTTTTGTGGATCGGCTGGATGTGCTGTTGTGCATTATTTGTCTCGTTCCTCAATACCCCTAAGTTTATCAGCGGGTAATCCATTATAGATTTCATCGATTTCTCGTGGTTCGGTTAGCATCTTTTGAGCAATAAAATTAACCAGACGAAATAACTGATTAGCTGTATCACGGTTATCCTTTAGGTCTATAGTTCCAGGATGCACGGCTTCGTTACCAATCACTCGGACGCTATCAAGTGCCTCCTGAACCTTTGGTGGCAAGCCCGCCGCTACCAGGGCTTTAATATCAGAATTAATGTTCTTCCCAGGTTGACCTAGATGAGCACATAATTTTTGAATAGCTAATCTCAATAATGCAGCCGCACCTCTTGGAGATAAATTCACTATCGCTCTTGCTTCTTCATAATCTTCAACTATCTCTTCGGGTAAATCTTGGTTTGGAGGCTCTGCTGACATATTGAGGGGAAAAATAATTGATTCACCATGCCATATGGTTGGAAAGCCACAGTGTTCGCAATATGAAACCATAAAGCGCTCATCTTGCTTTTGTCCTCCGAAACCATCTGGCTGCGTTGAACCTTGCATGTAATACCAATGTTGCTTTGTATATACATGGCAGTTAACACAATTGAAAGCGTCAGCTTCCAGACTTGGTGCGATATACTTTCCTTTCAATTTACTCTCCGATTTCTTCAATTTGCATAACGCTATGATGTGCCGCCCGAGGTACGAGGGTCGGCCTACCAACTCGTTAGACCGCCTTGATCTTCAGAAACAAGGGCAACTGTGCCTGAACCGGCTTCGCGGCCGGTTTGCCGTACGCGGCTTGCGGGGAGACTTCTGTGACCGCAAATCGCAGCCGCGAATCCTCGACGTACTCGGGGCACACATCGACCGAAATCCAGCGACGCTTCATGGACTCGGCGACGAATCCTGTCGTGTTGGACCCAGCGAACGGATCGAGTACAAGGTCGTCCGGGTCCGTCAGGAAGTTGATGAAGAACCTAGGCAACTCAGCAGGGAACCTAGCCGGGTGAATCCTCCGTCCGTGTTCTTTCAGCAGGGCAAGGTAGTTGCTGTTGCTCTCGTTGTTGCCGCAGGCGATCAGGTTGCCGGGAATCGATCCGCCCTTGTCTTGGGCGAAAGACTCCTTGATGTTGTGTCCGGAAGGCCGAGTAGTGGCTTTCACCCCTCGGTCTATCAGTCTCAGCATGTCCTTGCTGTACGCTTGCAGCACTCGTCTGTTGTTGGCTTTAGGATTGGGCGTCTTACCCAGCCAATAGATGTACTCGACACTGTCCTTCACCCGTATCCGACGCACGTTCACCCATTCGGCGGGTGCCGGCATCTTCGCCGGGTTGTACCAGAAGAACTCCTGGCAGAGCGAGAAGTCAATTTCGTCACACAAATGGAGGAGAAGTCGGAAGTGGTATAAAGACCGAGTGGGGTTTCCGGGCGTCCACGTTCCCCCGATGTTCAGAACGAAACTGCCCGTTGGTTTGAGTACCCGTCTGATCTCTTCAGCGAAGGGAGAGAACCAGTTGATGTAGTTCGCTTGGTCAGCGTTGCCGTATTCCTTCTTGAAATGTAGCGCATAGGGTGGAGAAGTGATCACCAAGTCGATGGAGTTCGGCGGCATATCCCGCATCAGCGCCAGCGAATCTGCGCAGTAGGCGTTGCCGTAAACCGTGGAGTAAGCGGGTTTCATCGCGCTAATCCCTCCAAGAGCGAACCAAGATCGGGATACCATGGGGGGCGGACGTCGCCTCCCGGAAGGGGGACAGGGTGCATGACGGCCATCTTGTTTTTGTGCTTCGAGTGGCGAGCCAGGTGCTTGCTTTGAATGAACATGAACTGGTGCCAATCATGGGTCTTCTTGCCCATGCAGACGGCAAGTATCTCGAACTGGTCGTACCCGTAGAAACGACTGCTCCTGTCACCCTTCGACGCGCGTGTCTTCTGTGTTTCGACCTTGTAGGCTGTGACTTCACCGCCCTGACGGTAGGCCTCCTCGGAATCCCGGACATTCTTGCACTCTACCCGGAGAGCATCGGTCCACCCAGGCAGCCAGAGTGAGTAGTCTGGGTATCCGTCTTGGTCGTGAACCTCGAAGCGCTCGATGATGCCTGCGTCCTTTAATGCCTGTATATGCTTGCCAAGGTGGACTTCTGCGACCGCACCCTCAAGGGTTACCTTCGCTCGGAAGCGACGGTTGATCGCATCCAGGATTTCATCCTTGAACAGCCCATACTCCCGTTCAAGTTCGTGCAGTTGTGCTTCAGTCATGGTCTTCCTTCTCGTCTAACAAAGTTATTAACAAGTTTTCTTCAATTTGACAAATAGTGCAGCGTAAGTCAAGAAATAATTGACATAAATATTGACATATAAAATTCTCACTACTACAATTCTAACTTGTTAACATTACAAATTGAGTGATATCAAGAAAACAGGATAAGTATTCATGCTCAATATCCCTGCCGCTTTATTCACTGAATACAGCATACAGTTGAATAAAAAATTTAGGTTCATTCGTAAAAAAGTTGAAGACAGGAAAATATAAGTAGGGAAGATAGGGTAAAAGATGAGAGTAAAAGGATAGCATCGAATTTCATCCGTATGTAATATGGTTTTATGAGAGATAAGATCATACTACACGAGGAGAAATTCGATGCGGTTAGATACTATCACAGAATTATTACGAATTCCAGGATTTAAAGTAACGCATATGATATCCAGCACGGAAAGCAGTATAGAGTTTTTATTGGAGCAAGAGGAAGAAAGAGCGAGTGTATGTTCAGGTTGCGGTAAAGTGCACAATACGGCAGTGCATAGTGTGGGAAGAATAACAGTAGAAGACCTACCGATGAGTGGTAGGAGGGTATATTTGCACGTACCGAAGAGGAAATCGATGTGCCTTGAAGATGGGAGTATTCGGGTAGAGGAGCACGAGTGGATAAGGGGGAGATTTACGAAGCGTTTTGTGGAACAGGTGTATCGACTGACCTCAATAACGACAAATAAGGAAGCAGGATGGTTTCTTGGAATAGACGATGAGACGGTGTACCGGATAGATAAGGAGATGTTAGAGGAGTTATCACTGGAGAGAATTGAGAAAGTGAAGGCGCCGCGTCATATGAGTGTGGATGAGGTTGCATGGCAGAAGTGGCACAAGTATGTTACCAATGTTGTTGATGTGGAAAAGCGCAAGGTGATTTGGAATCACGATGGGCGGGGCAAGACAACGCTGGATAAATTTTATCGTAAGATAGGCAAGGAAGGTTGTAAGAGGATAAAGGCAGTGGCAAGTGATGGAGCAAAGGGTTTTCTTACGTCTACGAAAGAGCATTTGAAGAATGCCTTGATAGTATTGGATCATTTTCATGTAAAGAAGTATCTCAATGAGGCAGTAGATGCGGTAAGGAAGGAAGAACTCAGAAAAGCCAGGCAACAAAACCAGGAAGACTTGAGTCGAATTCTTCATTGCAACAAGAGGTTTATATTGATGCAAAATAAGGTTACAAATAAGCAGAAGGATATTTTAGATAAACTCTCAACGCTCAATGAGAAGGTATATAAGGCAATGCTTTTAAAGGAGCAGTTTCTTTCTCTTTATGTAGCAAGTAATCGAAGGGTAGCATATGCAAATCTGAGGGCGTGGATAGGGACAGCAATAAGGTCTGGGATAGCATCATTTGTAGAGCTAGGATACAAATTTTTCCGGAAGAGGCATTATGTTCTGAACTATTTTGTTTGCAAAATAACGTCCGCTATATCAGAAGGAATCAATAACAAAATAAAGAGGTTCAAGCGCATGGCATACGGTTATCGAGACGTCAAATACTTCTTACTCAAGATTCATCAACATTGCGGACTTCTTGACCCTAAGCTTTCAACTTAAATACGAAAGACACAAAATTTGTATCATAATTTGTACTAATTTTGTGCTAAAATTAACCCAAAAGGATAGAATTAATTGAAATGAATGAAATCGTCACGGTATGTTATACAAGAGATTTCCCCTATTTCTTGCGGTAAACGTTCAGACCGATCTTTTCTTCGCGATTAGGGATGGTGACGTTTCCTTCCGTTGATGCGACAATGATGTTCTTGCCGGACGAAGAGGGGCCGAATTCTTTCGATAGGTCTATCTTTATGGTAAGCATGTTTCCTTCTACAGAAAATTCTACGTTTTTCATATACGAAACCTCGCTCTCTTAAAAGAATGAATAGTTTTATAATAAAATAGGCCTTCGGCTACTTTTCCAGAGTAGAGCGAACTTCAGTTCGCTTACTCTACAATCGCAACTTTGAAATTTCTTGACAGTCAAGCTGGGCACGAACACGGACAAACAAAGTTTGTCCGTGCCACCCTGAAACTCGTTTGAATAAAATGAAAATTCCTATACGATAAATTTAACCTGAAAATTTTATCATCAAAACAGAACAAAAGTCATAATCAATTTACCAGTAACATGTCTTTGGAATCAAACTCCCCTAAGATTTTTCTCCGGACATGTCCATTTGAGAAAGGTCAGCTATCTTTCCGGAGTATAATTCGTTGATCGACTTGATAAGCAACAACCGGTTGTTCCGAACGGCTTCATCTTCAACGTTTACGAATACCCGGTCAAAGAAGATATGGACGGGTTTGGCAAAGACCTCATAGTACGTATGGGAGGCTTCTTCGTATTTTTTTTCATCTACCTGTTTCCGGATGGCCGTCTCATTCCCTTTAAAAATCTCCAACAATTTGTGTTCTTCGGCTTCAGTAAACAGGCGTTCATTTACTGATCCACTGCTATTTGCCTTTTTACCGATGTTAAATGTCCTTTCGACAACGGTAACCAGATCCGGCCACCACTCCTCTTTTGAGACATTCGATAAGGCCTTTAACCTTTGGAAAAAATCGTAGATGTCGTCAAATCCAACATCGGCATTCAAGACGGCATTTACCAGGTCGTAGCGATGTCCCCTTTCAACGTTTATGTGGAATAATCGGTCTCTGAAAAACTCTTTTATATCCGGTATTAACTTATTGAGTATTTCCGGATAATAGTGAGATTCTCTTTGTGGAAACATGGGAAGCAAGCTTAATGACTTGGAAAGCACTTCCCTGAATTCCAGGGCAAATCCATGCTCTTCTATAATACGGATAATACCATAGGCATGTCGTCGTAAGGAATAAGGGTCCTGTGAACCGGTCGGGGTTAATTCCAGGGTAAAACAACTGGATATCGTATCAAACTTGTCGGCCAAACCCACAATAGCCCCAACCTTTGATTTGGGGATATTATCAGTAGCAAAGCGGGGCATATAATGCTCGGCAATCGCTAAGGCAACGGATGGTTCTTCGCCGTCCCATTCGGCATACTCCCTTCCCATAATTCCCTGTAACGACGGGAATTCACCTACCATCTGAGTGAGGAGGTCTGCCTTACATAAGAGCGCAGCACGTTTCACTAACGCATCAGCTTCTATCGGTAACTGATTAAAAGCAATTAATCGGTGTGATATATACTCGGAGAGTTTAATAATCCTGTCTGTTCTGTCACGATAATTCCCCAACTTTTCAAGGAAGGCAAGGTTCTTTAAATCTTCCACCCGTTTTCCCAAGGGAACTTTTCTGTCCTCTTTCCAGAAAAACCGGGCGTCAGAGAGTCGCGCCCTCAATACACGTTCATTACCCTGAACGGCAGTATCGGCATTATTTTCGTCGCGGTTAAGCGCCGCTATAAATTTATTGAAAAGCTTACCATCTTTTTTCTTTATGGGGAAATATCTCTGGTGTTCCTTCATAGCCGTTTCTATGACATTGGCAGGGATATCCAGGAATTCTTTATCAAAATTGCATTCAATGGCATTGGGGTATTCCACCAGGTTGGTTACTTCATCCAGCAACTCTTCATCGTCAATGGTTGTGCCATAGGGTACCATGAGTTGAGTTATCTTCGTCCTCAGCGCCTCACGCCGCTCAGTCATATCGACTACAACCTTCTCCAGCTTTAGTAACCGCTTATATAAGTCCCAATCTGCCTGAGAAACTTCAATTCTTTTGCCGGATAAGAAAGGATGCCCGGAGACAAATCTGTCTGCCTTAATCCCATTGATTTCCATAGGAACAACCTTATCCCCAAAGAGTGCAAGGAGGGAACGTATGGGACGGGCAAAGAACAAATTATTCCCCTTCCATTTCATCGACTTTGGAAATGAGATGTTTTTGAGAATCTCAGTAAGAATCTCGGGCAAAATATGTAAAGTCTCTTGCCCCTCTACCTTTTTGATCGCAAAACAATATTCCCCTTTAGCAGTCTTTTTTGTTTGGAGGTTATGTATATCCACACCCTGAGACCTGGCAAAACCCAGACCTGCCTTTGTGGGATTTCCAGCCTTATCAAAGGCAATTGATGCGGCAGGTCCCTGGATTTCTTCCGTGACACTTTCCTGCTTTTGTGGCAGACCCTTTACAAACATGGTCAATCTCCTGGGCGTACCTGTACAATAAAGAGACTGCATCTCTAAACGGTGTTTTTTTGCATATTCTGTAAACAATGCTTCCATCTGGTTAAGTGCAGGAGTAATGTAGCTGGCGGGAATCTCTTCCGTGCCGATTTCAAAAAGCAGGTCAGTCATGTTAGAGTCGCACGATATGTTTCTTGTTAATACCTTTTAAGGCATTGCGGGTATCGACAATCAGTTTAGAGTTGGACACAATCAGGTTATAATCAAAGTTGCTGTGGTCTGTCACGATCACAGAACAATCGACCTTAGACAAGACCTCTTTAGAAAGGGGTTTTGACTTGATACTGAGTTTCTGGTAATTAATCTCGGGAATATAAGGGTCGGTATATGTTATCCTGGCGCCCTTTGACCGTAAGATATTCATAATTTCAAGGGCAGGTGATTCCCGAAGATCATCCACGTCCTTCTTATACGCAACACCCAGGATATGGATATTGGAGCCCTTTACGCTTTTTTCTACATCGTTTAATGCATCCGTAATCTTTTCCACAACAAATTCAGGCATAGAGCTGTTTATCTGGTCTGCAAGTGCAATGAATCGCAATTCAAAACCGTTCTTTTTAGCAACCCAGGAAAGATAGAGTGGATCGATGGGGATACAATGTCCCCCCAGACCGGGACCCGGGTAAAATGACATAAAACCAAAGGGTTTTGTCTTTGCAGCGTCGATAACTTCCCATACATCGATACTCAGTCTTTCCGACATGATGGCAATTTCGTTGACTAATGCAATATTGACATTCCGGAAGGTATTTTCAAGGAGTTTTACCATCTCTGCCACCTTCGGAGACGAAACGGGTATGATCGTCTCAATAATATGGCCATATAAACAACTCGCCAATTCCGTACATTGCTGGGTTACACCCCCGATTACCTTGGGAATGTTTTTTACTGAATACCGCTTGTTACCGGGATCGATACGCTCCGGAGAAAAGGCAAGATAGAAGTCTTTACCGACCTTTAGACCCCCTTCCTCTAACATCGGTAATACCAGTTCCTCCGTCGTACCCGGATATGTGGTGCTTTCCAAGATGAAGAGCTGTTCCTTATGCATGTAATTCTTCACTTCCTGGCCCACATTGATGATATACGACATGTCGGGGTCTTTTGTCTTTGTCAGCGGTGTCGGAACACAGATACTCATAGCATCAAGGGTTGATAAGACACTGACATCGTCAGTTACACACAAAAGACCTTTTTCGATAAATTGTGCGATATCTTCACTTTTTACATCGATTACATATGAAGCGCCTTTGTTAAGGGACTCGACACGCTCTTTGTTTTTATCGATCCCTGTTACGCAATATCCGCTTCGCACAAATTCAAGCGCAAGGGGGAGTCCTACGTAACCGAGTCCAATGACACCTATTTTCGCCTTCTTTGTTTTAATTTTTTCTAGTAAATCACCCATGCATTTACCGTATTACCCTTATGGGGAAAGTTTTTTTACCCTTTTTCTGTCCCTTTGCAAAGTGGGAAAGAGAGGGAGGCTTTTGGTTGCGGCAGTGCTGAGCTATGAATCAGCAAACAGTATCTTTAAAAAGATTGCAAATATTCCACCAAATATTAATCAGTTGAACATCGTATTGCAATAAAAAAATGCAGGATAACCACTTATACTCCTTGACATTGATTCATTACTTGCGTAAAATCCGTACAAATGTCCAGAAAATATATATCCAGCTTAAAAACCGGTGAGGTTGTGGAAGACGTATTTCTTGTCTTGAAAAAAGAAGTCAAGGAAACAAGGGAAAAAAAGCCGTATCTCAACCTGCAACTGGCCGACAAATCCGGCTCTATTGAAGCACGGAAATGGGATGCGGCACCCCAACTTTGCGACAGCTTCAATAAAGATGCGTTCATAAAGATAAAAGGTGTCGTCGAGACCTTCAACAACACCCTGCAAATCCGCATTAACGAAATTTTCCCTATCGCAGAAGCACAAGTGCAGATGGCAGAATTCATACCGAGCACGGAAAAAGATATTTCTGTGATGATGAATGAACTCAAACAGATTATCAAAACGGTTCAAGACCCCTATCTTTCAAAACTCCTGTATGCATTTTTTGCAGATGAATCCTTTTGTAAGATGTTTTCCACCGCACCGGCTGCTACACAATACCACCATGCCTTTTTAGGGGGATTATTGGAGCATATCCTTTCCGTTGCCAAGTTGGCAATCAGCTTTTCAAATCAGTATCCAACAATAAAAAGAGATTTGTTACTTACGGGTGTCATCTTACATGATATCGGAAAAACACGGGAATTGTCCTATGAACGTAGTTTCCAATATACCGATGAGGGACAACTTACCGGGCACCTCATCTCGGGTGTCCTTATGGTCTATGAAAAGGTCCAAAAAATAGATGGGTTTCCCCCGGAACTGCTCAATGTCCTTTTCCACCTCATATTAAGCCATCACGGGGAATATGAATGGGGTTCTCCGGTAAAGCCAGGCACACCCGAGGCTATTGCCCTGCACCACCTGGACAATCTGGATGCAAAGGTGCATGCTGCAACAAAGGCAATAACCGAGCATAAAGACACAACCAGCTCGTGGACTGAATACGTTAAGATGTTTGAACGGAGGCTGTATAAAAAATAGCAGAATATTTTAGATTTACGATTTATGAATTACGATTTATGATCGTTAATTAAAAGAGCATGGATAAAGTTCAATTACAAAACAGAACAAAAAACTTCGCGATCAGGGTTTTTAAAATAGTCGAAAAGCTGCCTAGGTCAAGAGGAATTGAAGTAGTTGCGAATCAATTTATAAAAGCATCTACCTCTATTGCTGCTAATTACAGAGCAGTATGAAGAGCTAAATCAAAAGCAGATTTTATTAATAAACTGAAAATTGTGGAAGAAGAATCAGACGAGTCTCTTTTTTGGCTTGAATTTATCGTAGACTTAGAACTTATGGATAAAAAATTATTAGAAGGGTTAATTAAAGAAGCAAACGAATTCGTAGCTATCTTTACTGCCGCAGTAAAGACTTCAAAAACAAATTATAAATCGTAATTCATAAATCGTAAATCTAAAATTACCATGATCAACCCTGTCGATATCCTCAGATTCATTCACAGCAAAAAATACAGCCCCATGACGGCCGCTGAACTGGCAGAGCATTTTGAGATCAGTGATGCAGAATACCGGCAGTTCTGTAACCTTTTGCAGGAGTTGGAGTTTTCCGGTGAGATTGTAAAGATCAAGCAAAAACAGTATGCTGATCCGGAAAAGGTGCACTTGTTGGTGGGCGCCCTGGAATGCAATCCGCGGGGATTTGGCTTCGTTGTCCCGGTCAAAGAAGGCAGCGGGGAAGACATTTATGTCAGCGAAGAAGACATGGGTTCCGCCATGCACGGAGACCTCGTGGTTGTCCGACTTCCCACAAAAGTCCAGATCCCCGGAAAATGGAAAGAAAAGAGGCGAAGCGCATCAGGACAAATCGTTAACGTGATAAAACGCGTAAATGAACTCGTGGTGGGCACCTTCGAAAAAACAAAACGGCTGCGCTTTGTTGCCCCCGACGACCCCAGATTATTCAGGGACATCTACGTTGCAGAAGAAGTTTCAATGGGCGCACAACCCGGTGACAAAGTGGTCGCTCGAATCACCGTATGGCCATCAAGGCATCTCAACCCGGAGGGAGAGGTTACAGAAGTTTTGGGGAAGGAAGGAGACCCCAGGGTTGATCGCCGTTCCATTATTTATCAATTCAAACTTCCTCACGTCTTTGGCCAAAGGGTGATGAAAGAGATGAAGCATGTACCTCATGCTGTTTCAGAAAAAGAAATCCATGACAGGTTCGACTTGCGTAACAAGCTCATTATTACTATCGACCCGGAAGATGCCAAAGATTTTGACGACGCAGTGTCCCTTGAAAAGGATGGGAATGGAGATTGGCGTCTAGGGGTACACGTAGCAGATGTTTCATACTACGTAAAACCTGACACGGCGGTTGACAAAGAGGCTCGTTTTCGGGGTACTAGTGTCTATTTGCCCGGTGAAGTCATTCCTATGTTGCCAGAATTTTTGTCAAACAATATCTGCAGCCTGAAAGAAGGAGAAGACCGGCTCACCAAGAGTGTTTTTATGACCCTTGATCGCAAAGGGTATCTTGTCAAAGCGGAGATTAGACATTCTGTTATTCATGTTACCAGGCGTCTGACGTATAATCAGGCTACTGCCATCCTCAATAATGAAACAGATATAGACATATCTGACGAAGCGGTAAGCATGCTACGCAACATGGCGTACCTTGCCGGAGTGCTTTTTAAAAACCGGCTGGATCGGGGCGCTCTGGAACTGGATCTCCCTGAAATTTCCTTAAAATTAGACGAACACGGTTACGTTAAAGACGTCGAAAAGATCGAAAGGGATATCTCACATAAATTAATAGAAGAATTTATGCTTTTGGCAAATGAAATGGTGGCAACGTTCATGTATGAAAAAAAGATGCCGCTATTGTGTCGTATCCATCCGGAACCAGAAGAAGATGATATGCGGGAATTTGCGGAGTTTATCCGTGGACTGGAACACACCAGGATAGACCCTTTCAAAAGCAGGCACCTGCAGTCGTTACTCGACAAGTTGCGCGGAAGGCCTGAGGCATACACCGTAAATCTCGTACTCCTGAAATCAATGAAACAGGCGGTTTATTCAGCGGGTGAAGGAAGGCACTTTGCGCTTGCGCTGGATCACTATACACACTTTACCTCCCCCATCCGCCGCTATCCAGACCTGCTTGTCCATAGGATTTTAGACCAATATTTTTCAGGCGAGTTGTCGTCTCCTTCAGTGCATGATACATGGATGAATTGTTTACTCGATTGGGCAGGACATTGCTCTATGACTGAACGCAGAGCAGATGAGGTAGAACGTGAAATTACCAAACTAAAACTACTTCGGCACCTTGAACATGAGGTTGGAAAAATCTTCGATGGTGTCATTACCGGTGTCCAGGAGTTCGGTTTCTTTGTCCAATTAAATAGGTACCTGCTGGAGGGACTCGTCCACATCCGCACCCTGTCAGATGATATCTATCAGGTAGACAAAAAAACCATGGCCCTTGTTGGCGCTCGCCGAAGGAAGATGTATCGCATCGGAGAAGTTGTAAGGGTAAAGATCTATAAGATCGATTTTTTAAAAAGAGAAATTGATTTTATACACTGTGGCAATTACGAGGAAAGAGCAAAACATGGAAAGGGACGGAAGATCGCTGAAGATGCTAGAGAATGAACATCCGTTGCAGCCCGGATATTTGCCCGCCTGCCTTATCGAGGTCTTTGTCGATGGGCTTCAGAAGGAAGAAGATTGTATTGGGAGAATACCTGTAATGATTTGTCGACAGGTATTGATTTAAAAGAGAAGGTTGTCGGAGGAAGTATACTGGGGAGCGATACGTTTATCAAATGGGTAAGGGACACATTTTATCAGCGAAATCACGTGAGTATGGTGTCCCCGGAATCTAAACTTTCGCAAGGTTACAGCGGCTCTAAGAATTCGTTATTCCCATACCAATGAACTTTCACTGGTTCGAAAATTTATTGATAAAACATTTACATAACCATAAATGTTGATACAAGATGGGACTATTATTAGGCGACTTCTTTTAAAGGCTCTAAAGTAACTTTATGTCCTAGTTTTTCAAGACGTTTAACAAGGTAACGTTTCAAGTTTTCAGAATTGAGATGGTCGAAGTAATTGTTTCCTAACTCATGGTATGATACTCTGTGTTTCAGCATATGATAAACTATAGTAAGGATTGTATGACCAACGGCAACAATTGCTCGTTTCTTCCCGCGTCGGGATGCAAGCCTTCGGTACTGGGCGGAGAGATAAGTGTTTTTGGTATGGCTGGCAGCCCAGGTGGATTGATTCAGGGTTCTGCGAAGCCATCGGTTGCCTTTTGGCGTAGCGCCACTTTTCCTTTTGCCAGCGCTTTCATTGTTGCCAGGACACATCCCTGCCCACGATGCCAAATGCTCAGCGGAAGGGAACTGAGCCATATTGTTGCCAATTTCGGCTATAAGATTCTCGGCGGTACGTTGTTCAACACCGGGGATGCCCTTCAACAACTCCACCGATTCCTCAAAAGGGCGCATGACTTCCTCTATTCTATCATCCAATCGTTTGACCAGAGATTCAAGGTATTCCCACTGGTCAAGCAACGTTTCCAACATAAACCGGTGATGCCCGGTCACCCGCCCTTCGAGGGCAAGCTTCAGTTGGGGTATCTTTTCCCGCAAACGTCTCTGAGCAAGATTGGCCAATACCTTCGGGTCTTCCTGGCCGGATATTATCGCTTTCAACATCGTGCGGCCAGATACCCCCATAACGTCAGTCGCAACCGATGCCAATTTAATATTGGCATCTTCCAGCGTCTTTTGGATCCGATTCGCTACGGCAGCCCGTTCTCCAATTACTTTGGCCCGATGCCGTGTCAAATCACGCAATTCCCGGATAGGCGTGGAAGACACAAAACTCGGATTCAAGAGTCCGTGTTGAAGCAATTGCGCAATCCATTCGCAGTCCTTCATGTCTGTTTTCCGTCCAGGAACCTGCTTGATGTGTCTTGCATTCACCAGCAATACAGTAAATCCCCCTTCCAAGATATTCCAGATAGGTTTCCAATATACCCCGGTGGACTCCATCGCCACATGGGTTACCCCCTCACTGGCCATCCAGTCGGACAACGCAAGCAACTCCTTCGTTACGGTCAAATACGTCCGTTTCTCTGTGTGGCACTTGCCATCACTGCCGATCTTTCTCAGGCACGCTACCACCTTTTCCTTGTGGACATCCAGCCCACAACAACATTTATTAATGATATCCATCACAACCTCCTTTCTTTTGTTACGCACAACGGAAGACATTGCTTTCGTTTTGATTCTGGTTCGCGTGCTCTTTGCTTTACCAAAGAATTCCTGTCACGTCTGGCTACAGTTTCTGGTTCCACGCAATGTCCAAGTCAGACTCACTCTCGGGCTCTACGCTCCACTGAAAAATCGACTTTATTCCGCTGCAAAATAAAAAAGGAGTATAATACAACAAAAACGGTTATTCAACTAGACACATTTTCATGGTTTCAGGGCGCCGCTAGAGCGGCATGATGACTGACTCGTAAAATGAATTACTCATTTTTCCCTTCAATCTTTTTTATTTCCCGATCAAAATCAGAGATGTAATTTTTATCCTGAATTTTTCGGTAAACTTCGTACTCTTGTTCTGCTTTCAACTTAGCTTCTAACATACTAATTTTGCCTTTATCTTCCAGGATCGGATAATTGGATAATTCCAGAAAATTATGTAAAAACTGAATCCAGTCCGTCATCTTCATTACTATCTGCCGCTGCGCCCGGTTCTCCGCCAAATCTAAGTAGGCAGAAACAATCCGGTTGAGTTCCTTAATATGTTGTTCGCTTAAATAATTCTTGGCAATGCTAACATCTGATTTGAGTATCTTTCCTTCAGGAGATTGCTTCCAGTGGGTTAATTCCATATACAATTTTGTCGCATCCGCATTTGTATAAATAATCTCCGCCGCGGTTTTGCCTGTTATCGCCCAATGCAGTTTATTCTGAACCGTTGCAAAAAAATCTTTAGTAATCGGAGAATTTTTATCGTAATCAACTGAAAGGGCGTAAATATCTGTAATTTTCTGATAGAATCGGCGTTCACTTGCCCGGATTTCGCGAATACGTTCCAGGAGTTCATCGAAATAATCTTTCCCAAAACGTTGCCTTGTTTGAGCCTTTCGTCGTCAAGGACAAAACCTTTAATTATAAATTCTTTGAGAGTTTTGGTTGCCCAGATACGGAACTGAGTTGCCTGATAACTATTAACTCTGTAACCCACCGCAATAATGGCATCAAGATTGTAATATTCCAGTTTACGTCTGACCTTGCGGGAGCCTTCATCCCGAACTGTTTCCAAAATGGAAAGAGTTGCTTCCTGAGAAAGCTCGTTACTTTCATAAATGTTGGCAAGGTGCTTGCTTATAGCAGGAATTTCAACGCCGAAAAGTTCTGCCATAGCCTTTTGGGTTAACCAAAAGTTTTCATTCTGAAAAAGGACTTCAACACAGACATTGCCCTTTTCAGAGGTATAAAGAACAATTTCATTATTTCTATTTTTGGAATTCATGGCGCCGCCAATCGTATAAGTTCCTCTTTCACTAATTCAAAACGAGTCTGCAGATGGTCAAAGGTTTTTTCTGTTCGTATTTTATTTCATTACTCATACTCCTATCTCGCCACTCATCAATTTTGGTAATAACGCATCACGGACGGCGGAAAGGGTGGTGGATTGTTTGATGTTTTCTTCTTGCCTTAATCGAATACTTGCAGCTAAATCAGAAAATTTCGAGACCAGATATCTTGGTGGCAAGACGAATTTTGGCTTTTGCAATCCTTCAATCTTAAGCATATTTACAGTTGTGCCGTTTGCAAAGCCAACAACTTGCTTTCTAATTTCCAGTCGCAAGAGTAATTGATACAAAAAGTCCGATGTTAAATAAGAATGTGGTTTTGGTCTTAACCGATAAATATGATGGCTATAAATCCCAACGTCTCCAAACACATAAGGAACGATTGCGGGATATCCTATCAACAAGTATTTATGCCCTTGCTCTGTATTTGCAATAATCAAATCCCCTGGTTGAACAATGTGCTTTTCCTTGTATTCACCCGAGTAATACTTAATGCCCTCGAATTTGTAGCCACCACCTTCGTAAACCGAATTCAAGTTATGCATTGGCACCGCATCACTTGTTGCCAATCCCCTGCCCTTATAACTCAACCCTCTTTCTGCTTCCAACTCGTCTTCAAATGTAACAACTCTCCACCCCTTCGGAATAGGGCCAAGTTCACTGTCCTGCATTTCGCATTTATTCCCCTCTTGAGGGGTGCCCGAAGGGCGGGGTGGACTCAACTCTTCAACTCTCTCTTTGATCGACCTTGTCACAAAACTCCAAACGCCTCCAATATTCCCAAGCACATCTTTGCCAGAAATCCTGACAACTTTTAATTGTAATGAAGATAAAAAGGCATCGCGTTCCTGGTCATATTCCTGTTTATCGTTATGGCTTGAGC
The DNA here is from genome assembly GCF_000949635.1 of Candidatus Brocadia sinica JPN1. NCBI lineage: Bacteria > Pseudomonadati > Planctomycetota > Candidatus Brocadiia > Candidatus Brocadiales > Candidatus Brocadiaceae > Candidatus Brocadia > Candidatus Brocadia sinica. The sequence continues at coordinate 1,262,500 of NZ_BAFN01000001.1, read as the reverse complement.
CGTCAATCTCAAATACAAGTCCAAGTTCCGGAATGAAAAAATCTACAATAAAATTGCCAATAATAACTTGTCTATCGATATCCCAACCAAGCTTTTTTTTGTCTTTAAAAGTTTTCCAAAATACAACTTCTGATAAAATTCCTTGTTTTCTCAGTTCTTTTGCCCGCTCTTGCAATGTGCGGTTTTTTTGGCAAAGTCCAGAACGGGAAAAGTGAGTTTTTTTGCCATGGTGCGAGAGAGGTTGGCGTTGTCTGCAAGGAATTTACCTCGCCATTCATGTATGGATGAAGAGAGGAATCCACCCCACCCTTCGGGTACCCCTCAAGAGGGGAATGGGGGAAGCGGAAATCCACAAACCACTCCTTGTATATCGCCTGGGCAATTGCCTCCAACGTCTGATTCGTCTGAAGGTTGAGTTCGATTTTGTTGTCAAGCGCGGAAAGGATAGAAGCAATGCGGCGTTGGGTAGGAAGAGGTGGAAGTTCAAGCTCTAAGTTGTCAAAAGTATCCCAAGTAACTCTCTGTCTTCCAGAGGTACCAAGCATATTTTGTTCTGCAAACCGCCTTACTTCTGTATATCGTGATAGATAAAAAACAAAATCACTATCAGAGACACCTTCTTTACTACGGAAAACTAAAAACTCAGTAGAACCAAATCCAACACCACTTTCTAGTCCTTTTACTTGACATATTTTTCCATTCTCTAGGCAAGGGGTAATTCTTGCAAACAAAGTATCGCCATTTTGAAATTTAGCACCACCAGACAATTTCCGTTTTGTTGAAGGATAAACAAATTTGCTTCTTTCATTCAAATCTCTCATTTCCACAAACGAATATTCTCTTGTGCTCTCAAGCCTTACAGAGGGATTTATTTGAACAAACTCAGAAAATATATATTTTTTCCAACCTTCACAACCCATACTCAAACCCCTTCAAATACGCACCGTATTGTCAAAATTCATTTCTTCTTTTGAGTACTGTCCGTAGTTTTTGCAACAAGCCGTTGCAAAAAATTGCTGTAAAAAGTCAAATCACTCATCGTCATTTCGCTATAATTTAATTACCCTTAAATCGTTTATATTATCAAAATGTGCATCTCCTGTAAGAAGAGGTAAATTGTGTTCTCTACAGATTGATGCAATCCATAAATCATTTTCAGGAATAGGACGGCCTTTCTGCTTTAATTCTAGTCTTATGGAACTATAGTGATTAGCTGTTTTCCGTGTAATATTTAACACATCGCAGACATCAATAAATTCATTGTAGATTTTCAGGTTTTCTTTTTGGCGGGACGAGTTTCTGGTAGTAAAGAGGATTTCGGCTATTACAGGCACCGGAAGACAAAGGGTTGATACGACAGCAAGCGTCCTAGTAATTTCAGGATCATTTTTAAATAACCGTATTACAATATTTGTATCAAGGCTAATCCTTCCATTCATCCGGATTTACCCTTTCAAATTCCTCTTCCACTACTTTTAGCATCCTGTTTGCCTCTTCTTCACTTAATATCCCAGCAAATCTTAGGATAGGAGACACCTCCTTTTGCTTAAAAGCAATAGTTATTTCAACCTCTGTATTTTCCCTTATTCCCTCAATTGGTTCTAATGGTCTTAATACACCATGTTCAAATACTGCCTGGATAGTTTTTGTCATTTCTTAACACTCCTTTTACCTTTAATGCTTTTATGTACTAATGAGTATTAATTAAATTGTACACCAGATGAAATGTAAATATCTATGATAAAACGTAAAGTGACCTTTTACTTAATTTGTCCAACAAGCTGTTGGCTAATTTTGCGTGCTGGTAATTACGAAACACGCTGTTCTGTAAGTTGTCCAACAGGTTGTTGGATAATTGCGCTGCTCTTACTATAAAACAGATGCCACTAAGATTAAATTTCATACCCTATCCCTTTGAGATTCTTTTTTATCTCTCTTTCCAATTCGGCACCTTTTGCAAATTGTTCTGCCAATTTTGAAGTCAACGCGTTCATCTTCTCTTTAAACGGCACGCCGTCAACTTCTTCTGTCTCAGTACCTACATATCGTCCGGGCATCAATAAAGAGAATTTCATTTGAGCGATTGCGAAATTTTCCATTCGCCTTATTGCGCGCCAAAAACCACAGGCATGCGGGAATCATGGTATTATAAAAAAGCTGGGCAGGCAGGGCGACCATGCAGTCAATAAGACCAGCCTCAATCATGTTTTGACGGATTTCTCCTTCACCGCCGGAGTTTGAGTTCATACTTCCGTTCGCCAAAACTATTCCGGCAGTGCCGTTGGGGCTTAATTTATGCACAAAGTGTTGAAGCCAGGCATAATTGGCATTGCCCGCCGGCGGCACGCCATATTTCCACCTTTTATCATCTCGAAGCTGCTCACCGCTCCAGTCGCTCACATTAAAGGGAGGATTGGCGAGGATAAAATCTGCCTTCAAATAATCAGGATGTTTGTCATGGAGAAACGTGTCTCCGGACTCAATCTTTGCATCAATACCGCGAATGGCGAGATTCATCTTGGCAAGGCGTAGTGTTGTTGGGTTTGACTCTTGCCCGAATATGGATATATCGCCGATACGCCCGCCATGTTCCTCAATAAATTTTTCACTCTGAACAAACATCCCGCCGGAACCGCAGCACCCGTCATAGACACGGCCTTTATACGGTTCAAGCATTTCCACAAGGAGTTTTACGATGCAGGCGGGTGTGTAAAATTGACCCCCTTTTTTCCCTTCGGCATCGGCAAACTGGCCGAGAAAATATTCATACACCCTGCCAAGTAAATCCTTTGCCTTATGCCCACTTTGGTTGAATCCAATAGTGCCGATAAGATCAATAAGTTCTCCCAGCCGTTGTTTATTCAATTCGGGGTCTGCGTAGATTTTTGGCAAAATCCCTTTTAAAGTACTGTTAAGCCTTTCTATGGAATCCATTGCGTCATCAACGAGCTTTCCTATCTCCGGTTTTTTTGCCTTATCCTGGAGATACTGCCAGCGCGCTTTCTCAGGGACAAAGAAGATATTATGGGCAAGGTACTCGTCTTTATCTTCCGGATCAGCGCCTTCAAATTCACCTTCTCCGGCCTTCAATTTTTCATAGAGATCATGAAAGGCATCGGAAATGTATTTCAAAAAATCAAATCAAGCACAACATGCTTATACTCGGCTGCGTCCATATTGTTGCGGAGCTTATCAGCCGCAGCCCATAGGGTCTTTTCTAATTCATTATCTTTTCACCTAAAACTTGACTCCTTTTCAAATAATTTGTTATCCTTAATAAGAATTTTACAGTAAATAAGTATGTATGTATATCTCTTAAGAAGAATCTATTTTTTTGTACGTTATGAGTAATTATATTGTTCTCGTCAAACAGGTTCCCGACGTAACCCAAATTACCGGCAATGCCTTAGATCCTGAAACCGGCACCCTTAAACGTGGCGTTTTGCCCAGCGTTATCAACAAACTTGATACAGATGCACTGGCGTTTGCCAGCAAGATGAGACAGATTTCACCAGGAAAGATTGTTTGTCTCACCATGGGTCCGCCCATGGCAAAAGATATCTTGATATATTCATTGACCAGGTGTGCCGACTCTGCGGTGCTTCTTACCGATAAGGCGCTAGGAGGGGCGGATACCCCTGCGACGGCTAATCCATTGGCCTATGCAATACGACGGATCGTGAGGGACATGTTTAGCGGCAATGATGATTATGCAGTGATAGCAGGAATGCAATCGGTTGATGGCGATACCGCACAGGTTCCACCACAGGTAGCTGAGGAATTGCAGATACCCTGTATTGCATATGCCACGGATGTAGAATTCATTGACGATAAGTTCCGGATTAAGAAAATCGTTGCTGGTGGTAATCAGTGGGTAATCCCTAAAACATTCCCTTACGTGATAACGATTGCCAATTATGAATATCCGTTGTTTGCATCATTTCAGAGGTCGCGATGGGCCAACAAATTTACCGTTACTAATTGGTCTGCCGAGGATATAAAACCCACTTTATTCGGCGCCAATGGCTCAAAGACACGTGTGATAAGGGTCTTTCCGCCGCCAAAGAGCGCCAGGAAAAATAAACAGATTTTTACTATTGATGAATTTGTTACTGAATTAATGATGGATTATAAAAAAGGCGGTTTCCATAGTGCTTTTGAAACAGAAGGGACAGATTATGTACTTCCGTCAAAAAGAGCGGGCGACCCATTTAACCGCGATTATGAATTTACTGATAAGGAAATGACATTATTTAAAAAAGTTGCACAAGCGCTTTCCAAGCTGGGAGTAATCGATGTACATCAGCTTCATGAGTCGCTGGTCGATAAGATTCAAGAGCTTCTTGGCGAAAAAACGCCCAAACGGATGATCCTGGAAATGTTTGAAGGATACAAGATTACGCAACCGGCTTACGCGGGCGATGTTTGGGTAATTGCGGAACATGATGGTGAAAAGACGATTGATGTTACATCAGAACTCCTTGGTAAGGCCAATAGCCTGGCAAAATCTTTACAGGTAAAGGTTGGCGCTGTGATTGCGGGACATACATGCAGGCATATGTCGGATGGACTCGTTGCCGCTGGCGCTGATGATGTTCATGTAATTGAAGATGAACTCCTGAAGGAATTCAGGCCTGTGCCGTATAGAAAAGTTATTGCCGAGGTGATAGAAAAACACAATCCACAGATTGTCTTATTTGGCGCTACTCCTCAGGGAAGAGTCCTGGCGCCCATGGTTGCTTATCGCCTCGGTTGCGGATTGACAGCAGATTGTACTGGATTAGACATCAGAGATAATACAAGGCGAGGCGCTATTGCAATATTGATGCAGACCCGTCCGGCATTGGGCGGTAACGTCATGGCTACCATATGCACCATAAATTCACAAATACAAATGGCAACAGCCAGGCCGGGGGTCATGAAAAGAATGAAACCGGAACCTTCGAGAAAGGGGAATATTATAGAGCACAGGGCTGCCCTTTCGGAATCGGATATTGATTTTGATATTGTCAGTACAGAATTGAGTGGTGGAAGTGCAAAACTTACTACCGCGGATGTAATTGTGTCGGGTGGCAAGGGCCTGAGGAATAGAGATACTTATAATAAGCTTGTGAGTGATTTGTCCATAGCGCTGCAGGAAAAACTTCATTGTCAGGTCGAGCGTGGGGCGTCCCGGGCAGCCGTAGAGCATGGATTTATTGACCGTATCCATCAGGTCGGGCAAACGGGAACCGCTGTTAGTCCCAAGCTGTACATTGCTCTTGGAATTTCAGGTGCCATTCAGCACTTAATCGGTATTGAAAATGCCGGCATAATTGTGGCCGTCAATTCCGATCCACAGGCACCCATATTCAAGCACTCAGATTACTATATCATCGGGAATGCAGAGGAGATCGTACCCAAAATCATTGAGGCCTTAAGATGATACAAGAAAAAGATTATACACACGTTTCAATCCTGGTTGTTGGCGCCGGACCTGGTGGCCTGGCTGCTGCGATTGCCGCTAAAAGTGTTCATAAGGATGCAGATGTCGTGATTTTGGAAAAGGGAGAGTCGCTTGGTGATCACAATCTGTCTGGCGCTGTTCTGGAAACGGCCGCACTAAAGCGCTTGCTTGACGAAGCCAGCCATGATTGGCTTAGCATGGAGGGGGCTGGTCATATCATGGAAAGGGAGGTGAAAGATGATGACGTGTGCTTCCTCCTGGGGAAAAAATTTGTCGTCAACATCTCGCTGCTCATCAAGTTTGGCAAGAAATTGGGATTATCATTTGGTGAAATGGACAACAGTGGTGATCATATTGTTTCCATAAGCAAGTTGACAAGATTCCTTGGGAAAATTGCCATCTCACTGGGTATTGAAGTTTATACAGGCTTTGGTGTGAAGGAAATATTATATGATCAAACCAAGAAAGAGGTTACTGGAGTAAAACTTGTTGATCAGGGTCTTGACAAAAAGGGGCATCCACAACCCAATTACCGTAAAGGAGAGACGATTACCGCGGATATTATCATCCTTGCAGAAGGAGCGGATGGTCTTGTTACTGAAGATCTGGTTGTAAAGGCTGGTCTAAAACGCCAGATCAATCAGGTATTTTCGGTTGGCGTGAAAGAAATCATCCGCGTGAGTAAAGAGCGCTATGAATCGTTCGGCAATAACCGGGTGGTTCATACTCTGGGTTATCCGTTGTGGTTTCCCCTATTTGGCCCCGATATCTTTGGTGGTGGATTTGCGTACAGCTATGGTGATAACCAGATTGCCGTTGGCATTATTGCGGGAGCGGACTGGAAGTATTGTAACTTTAATCCGCAAAAGGCCCTGGAAGATTTTAAACGTCATGCGTTTATCCGTCAGTTCATTGAAGGCAGCGAAATAATTGAAGCCGGTGTAAAAATGATCCCCGAAGGGGGTTATTATGCATTGCCCCGTTACGTACAATTAAGCGCCAATAGCAATACGATAAATACCATCGGTTACAAGAATGTGATGGTAGTTGGCGACAGCGCTGGATTCGTGAATATGCATAAGATCAAGGGACTCCACAACGCCATTGAATCCGGATTACTTGCTGGCAAGGCATCAATTCAGTGTCTCAACGATTCTAACAAGGCTGCTGAAGTCTACACTCACCTGTTAGAACAAAATTCAGTAATGACTGAGATGAAGTCAGCCAGAAATTTTCGTGCAATAATCGCAAAATTTGGTTCAACGTTCGGTTTCCCATTTTCGATTATTGGCAAGTTCTTACCCAGGTTTGGCATGGAAAGAGACTTTAAGGCCATGACCTCAGCCAGGTTCAAATATGATATTCCAGGCAAATTTGACAAGGCGACGTTTGTCGCACTAGCTGGTACGAAGCACAGGGAAGACCAACCCGCGCATCTCAGTATTTTAGACCAAAATTTTTGTATCAATACGTGCGATCGCTTTTTTGACCGGGCATGCATAACGTTTTGTCCCGGAGGTGTCTATGAGCAGATTGGGAATGATACCCTTCCGGCAAATCCTTCGAATTGTATCCACTGCAAGACCTGCCAAAGGAAGTGTCCGTTTGATAATATCAGATGGACTGTGCCAGAGGGTGGTGGCGGTCCCAGATACAAACAGATGTAATTCATTTTTCGATATTTGCATTTTGAATTTTCTTAAAAATGGCGATATTTTCTATTCGTCACCAAAGCAGTTCTTTTTGGTTGCGGTTACACCACGCTATGTTTTCTGAGAAGCTGCTCTCTCAATCGTCGTACTGAGATAGCTCGCGGCTTCATCCGCATCATGCCAGTTTTCTAGCTCTACCCATTTCCCCGGTTCAAGATCCTTGTAATGTTTGAAGAAGTGGACAATCTGGTCGAGCAAAATTGCCGGAAGCTGTTTGTATGAAGATACATCTTTGTAGAAGGGATGAAGTTTGTCAACGGGAACGGCAAGTACCTTTTCATCCCTGCCTTCTTCGTCACGCATGACTAACATGCCAATTGGCCGGCACCGGATTACTGATCCAGGTATTACCCGAACAGGTGCAATTACCAGAACATCAACAGGATCGCCATCATCTGCTAAGGTATGAGGAATAAAACCATAATTACACGGATAGAACATCGCAGTATGCAAGAAGCGGTCCACGAAGATAGCCCCCGAATCCGGATCGACCTCATACTTCACTGGCTCGCTCCCGAGCGGAATTTCGATAATGACGTTAACGTCCCAGGGTGGACGAAAACCGGTAGGAATCTTTTCAAGGTTCATGGTATACCTCGTATTTAATCAGCGTGCGGTCCTTCGTATCGTGAAGAACCTAAAATAGCACGCAACTATGTTATGTACAGAAACAATCAGGCCTGGAAGCAACACGTGATGCAAAAAATTTTACAGAATACCGTATTTCTTGTGCTCTCCAGAAAATTGTAAGAACACGATACCACGAAGCGATGAAAAAATCAAAAATAAAGATAATTAAGCGCTAAGAATTTCGTCACATCCCGGTATTCTACACGGTGAATAAATGAATGAAAAAATATACCTCGATTTTTCAAAATTCTATTGAATTTCATTGAGAAATTTGTTTCACTAAGCAACTTAAATTTACTTATCCCGTTTTCTGTTTTTAAACTATATGAGGGAGCCAATCAATATGATGATACCGAGGTTGGTATTCTTTACCAAAGGTGTTGGAAAACACAAAGACAAGTTACAGTCCTTTGAACTCGCCCTGCGAAAAGCTGGCATTGAAAAATGCAACTTAGTGAGGGTGTCAAGTATCTTCCCGCCGAATTGCAAGATTGTTACCAAGGAACAAGGTACTGCAATGCTAAAGGGTGGACAGGTGATTTTTTGCGTAATGAGCGAGAATTCTACCAATGAGCCTAATCGGATGATCTCCGCCTCTGTCGGTATGGCAGTTCCGGGAGAGCACGAACATTATGGATATCTCAGCGAACACCATGCCTATGGTGAAACCGAAGAAAAATCGGGCGATTATGCAGAAGACCTTGCCGCCACCATGCTGGCCACTACTCTGGGTATCGAATTCGACCCTGCAAAAAACTATGATGAACGGAAAGAAACGTATCGGATGAGTGGTAAAATCGTAAAAACCAGAAACATCACACAAGCAGCGCGGGGGGACAAAAATGGCCTGTGGACTACCGTAGTTGCAGCGGCTGTATTTATTTTATAACCATGTTTTTATCTAACCGAAAGAAGCCGTGTAAACAACTCAAACAATTCAAACCGTTTGTTATTTGCCTTCCTCATACCTTCAATATGACAAATCTCTGTTGCTTTTTGATTTCATCAGCATGCAGCTGTTTGGTCTGCAATGCAGGAAAGGATATCTGGTAGCATGGAAGTAATAACGACAGGATGTATTGTTGCCCCCACGGGTTTTAAGGCAGGCGCTACCTATTGTGGAATCAAAACAGCAAAAGACAGTTTTGATCTGGGAATTATCTTTTCAGAATTTCCTGCAACTGGCGCCGCCTTGTTTACCACAAACCAGATTTATGCCGCACCGGTAAAGCTTAGCAGAAAAATCATTCAAAAGGGTCGCGTGCGTGCCTTCGTCATCAACAGCGGCAACGCGAATGCGTGCACAGGAGAGCAGGGTTACAAAGATGCCGAAGCGATGGGGCAGATTGCGGCAAAATGCCTGAAAACTCCCGAGGATGAGATACTGGTCGCCTCTACCGGGATTATTGGCAGGCCGCTTCCCATGGATAAGATTTTTACGGGTATTAAGACCGCTGCAGCGACTTTGGGAAACACCCCGGAGCATGGCAATACCATGGCACGGGCCATCATGACGACGGATACAAAACAAAAAGACATTGCCGTCAGGTTAAAGATAAACAACAAAGATGTAACGATTGGCGGTATTACGAAGGGAGCGGGGATGATTGCACCAAACCTCGCAACCATGCTGTGTTTTCTTACGACAGACGTCTCCATGCCTGCCTCACTGCTCAACGAATGCCTCAGAAATTCAGCAGAATCCTCCTTTAACCGCATCACCATTGACGGCCACATGAGCACCAACGACACCATCGCTATTATCGCAAACGGTGCATCCGGGGTAAACATCCCCTCGAAAAATAACGATTTACGAATCTTTCAACAAGGACTGGATTATGTAACCAGCTATCTGGCAAAGGCCATTGTGATGGATGGTGAGGGTGCTACAAAATTTATTCAGATTGATGTGGTTGGTGCATGGTCACGCAGTGATGCAACAAAGATAGCCAGATCCATTGCAGATTCTCCACTGGTAAAGACGGCAATGAACGGAGAAGACCCCAACTGGGGACGCATCGTCTCTGCCGCCGGTTATGCAGGTGTGGAACTGGATGAATCAAAGACCAATCTCTACATCAACGACATCCTGATCTTTGCCAAAGGGATGCCAACACAGTGCGACCTCAATGTCCTTAGTACCTCCATGAAAGGTAGAGATATCAAAATTCGCCTGGAACTTGGGCTGGGGGATTTCAAGGACACTATCTGGACGTGTGACTTGTCTCATGAATACGTTACCATTAATGCAGAATACCATACATGAATCTTTTGTGGCAGAGCATCACTTCAACCGGCCAAGATACACTAAAAACAACAGATTGCACCAACAAATATTTCAAACTTCCGAAGTAAAGTCTCTCTCCATTACTGTTTTGCGGCCATCTGTTTTTGCTTTCTCGATTGCCTGATCACACAAACGGCGAATGGTATCAGACAATATTTCCGCAACATTGCTCGCCGTATTCATGCCAGAGGTAGAACGTATGTAGTTCTTGAGTTTAGACACAACGACCAGTATTTCTTTTTCACTCATGTTATTTTTCCTTTCTTTTGTTAATACAATGAATGAATTGCTTTTTAAAATCCATCCTATTTTATAAAATCCATGTTAAAATACAACGCAATTCAACTAATATGCGCAACTAAAATTTTTCAAACTATTCAAATGTACTATATGTCATATCAAAAGCGCTTGCAACTGCCTTGTTTGTAAGCCTTCCCTTTACCATGTTGACACCTCTCAGTATGGCCTGGTTTTCTCGTGCTGCACGTCCGTATCCCTTATCAGCAATTTCCAGGGCATATGGCAGCGTCACGTTGGTTAGTGCATGGGTTGATGTGCATGCCACGGCACCGGGAATATTAGTCACACAGTAATGAATAACATCATATTCCTTGTAAATAGGATTACTATGGGTTGTTGGTTTGCTGGTTTCCACACATCCCCCCTGGTCAATGGCTACATCAATGATCACTGCACCGGATTTCATTGTTTGAACCATTTCCTTTGTAACAACTCGCGGCGCCCGGGCTCCTTCAACCAGCACTGCGCCAATGAGTAAGTCCGCAGATGTTACTTTTTCCCGGATATTCTGGGTATTGGACATGAGTGTAACAACGTTCTTTGGCATGATGTCATCCAAGTATCTTAGTCGATTTACACTGATATCGAGGATAGTAACTCGTGCCCCAAGCCCAGCGGCCACCTTTGCGGCATTAGTGCCTACAATACCACCGCCTATGATGACTACTTCAGCCGGAGCTACTCCGGGTACTCCACCCAAAAGTATTCCACGTCCAAGCATGGGTTTCTCAAGATATTTTGCTCCCTCCTGAATAGACATTCGTCCGGCAACCTCACTCATGGGTGTCAGGATCGGGTGTTGGCCATGTTCATCCCGGATCGTTTCGTAGGCAATGGCAACTATTTTTGTCTTTGTTACAGCGTCCGTTAATTCTTTTGAGGCGGCAAAGTGAAAAAACGTAAAGAGGATCTGATCTTCCCTCAGGAAAGGGTATTCCTCCGGCAGGGGTTCTTTAACCTTCATTACGAGTTGTGACTGATCATAAATTTCTTTTGGTTCATCAATGAGTTTAGCGCCTGCCTTCTTATATTCCTGGTCAGAGATGCCACTTCCCAAACCAGCGCCCTTTTCTATAAGTACGGTATGCCCGTGTCTCAGCATCTCCTCCACGCCAGCAGGAATAAGAGCCACCCGATATTCGTCCGGTTTCGTTTCTTTCGGTATGCCAACAATCATCTGAATTTCTCTTCAAAAAGGAGGTATGGTCTGATAAAATCACACATAACTTTTTAGCCACGAATGGGCACGAAGTAACAGAAAAGGGATACAATATTCGCGCAAATTATTGCCCGTTTTTCGCTAAGGAATTCTTCGGGACATATCTGTCAACCGTAGTGTACACTGACAGCTATTTTTGTCAAGCCAAATTAGATTAGGTCTTTGGCAACTTTGAAGTTCCTCACTGTTAAATCTATCTATATTATCCTGTAAATCCTGTCAAAAACATGAAGACATGCGCCTTTATTACACTTGGATGCAAGGTTAATCAGTATGAGACCCAGGCACTCCGGGAATCCCTTACCTCAAAGGGATTTGTAGAAATCGTCCCTGAACAGGCTGCAGACCTTTACGTAATCAACACCTGCACGGTCACCTCAGCCAGTGATGAAAAATCACGACAATATATTAAATGGGTTAGACGGAAAAACCCGAGTGCGACAGTTGTCGTTACTGGTTGTTATGCCGAGGCAGATTCAGAAGCCATAAAAAACATAGAAGGGGTAGACTATGTGATTACCAAGGCGGAAGAGGCATACCTGGCAGAAATCGTAAGCAGGGGCACGGTGCACCGTGCCCCTACGCAAGAAACATCCGTGCCTTCAGAAAGTTCAAATGACCATAAAAATCCCCCTCCCCTTAGCCCCCTCCCGCTTGGGGGAAGAAAAACAAGGGGAATAACAATTCTCCCCGCCCTTCATGGGGTGGGTAAGGGGGAGGGTGAAAATAGATTTTCAGGTGGAAAATCTCTTTCCGAACCGACTGAAGACCCCATTTATAATCTTAAGATAAGCCATTTTGCAGGTCATACAAGGGCATTCCTCAAGATCGAAGACGGATGTGACTTGTATTGTTCCTATTGCATCATCCCTTACGTTCGGGGAGGTATCAAGAGCCGGAGGCCACAGGATATTTTTGAAGAAGCAAGACGTTTAATTGATAATGGTTACAAAGAGATTATACTGACCGGTATCCATCTGGGGGCTTATGGCAAGGACGAGCAGGAAAACTACCGTTTATTGGATATTATTCAGATACTCAGTAATTTATCAGGACTAGAAAGAATCCGGCTAAGCTCGATTGAAGCGAATGAAATAACGCACGACTTAATCGACCTTGTTGTGCATACAAAAAAGATATGTCCTCACTTCCATATTCCATTACAAAGTGGAGATGATTTTATTCTTAAGAGGATGAACAGGAAATACACCTCATCGCACTATTTAGAGATACTTGGTAGCATTCGTTCAAAGATTGATTCACCATCAGTTACTACGGATGTTATAGTGGGTTTTCCTGGAGAAAAAGATGTACATTTTGAAAATACCATCGGTCTTTGTAAGAATGCTGGTTTTAGCCGTATGCATATATTCCCTTTCAGCGCACGGGAAGGCACTCCAGCGGCGAAGATGACTGACCATTGCCCACCTCAAATTATTAAGCGAAGAAAAGCACTGTTAGACGCTACGGCAAAGACTTTAGCCTTTTCCTACAAAAAACAATTTTTAGGCACTCATGCAGAAGTGCTCGTAGAAGCAGAAAGGGATTCCAAAACGAATAAATTATGTGGATACTCTGAACGGTACATCAAGGTCTTATTTGACGGCCCAGACACGGTCAAAAATTCAATTGTTTCGGTACAGATAGAAGAGGTTACCCCTTTGCTTGTGATGGGAACTTTACAATAAATACAAAAATTAAAAATAAATGATACATTGAAATTCAAATAGAATATTTATGAAATACCTGAAACGCACAATAAATAAACTTTCCATTACGGTCATTTTCGTTTCCTGTATCTTTTACAACCCTTCTTCTTTCGGTCTGCCTGCTGACGATGTCATACCGCTCGTGGATGAAGACTATTACCCACAGGTACACCAGACATTGACCACTGCAAAGAAATCCATCATGTGCGTCATGTACATAGCCGATATTAATCCGAAATATAATCGGGGTTGGGAATATAATCTGGTTAATGACCTTATTACCGCACATAAACGTGGAGTAAATGTAACTGTTATCTTTGATCAAAATATCATGTTTTGGGAAACAGGGAAAAAGCGAAAAAAAACAGAAAGAAAAAGCGACGATGCGTATGAATTGCTCAAAAAAAATGACGTCCCTGTATACTACGACAGTAACGACCGCGTTACCCACAATAAGATATTGATCGTAGACAACTATATTACCATTGTAGGCAGTACGAACTGGACGTATAGCGCACTAAAGAAAAATCATGAGGCATCTGTACTAATAAAGTCACGGAGTGTGGCAGAGGCATTCCTTGAAAAGCTCGGGACAATTTCAAAATACCAGCCGAAGTGATGAGTACTTAGCAGCAAGAGAAATCTTTTGGAGAGGGTATTTGATATTAAAAAAATCATTGAGAAAGTTGATATTAATGAATCCCAGGAAGTCATAATCACTTTTTTGGGCACAAGCAAAAATAAATCATTAACTAGTGAACCTATAAAAGAAACAGATTATGTATTAGATACTAACCATCCAGATTTCATGGATACCGGTGTTAGTAGCTATATCAAAGCAGAAGTGTGCATGAGGGAGGTAATTAACTACAAGTCCGAAGGCCTAGTTTATCTCGTTTCTGATCTTGGGTTCTCGATTTTCTGCCAATACTTTTTCAAAAATTTCCAGATGCTTTTCCGCACTTTTCCGCCAGGTAAATTGCTGAGACCGAACCAGACCCTTCTGGCGGAACGATTGACGCAGTGATTTGTCTTCTATCAAATGTTTCATGGCGCTGGTAATACTAGCCACAGAACGCGGATTTACGAATAAGGCAGCATCCCCGGTTACCTCAGGGCAGGCGCTGATATTAGAGGTAATTACCGGGCACCCGCATGCCATAGCCTCCAGAATAGGCATGCCGAACGTTTCGTGCAACGACGGAAACACAAATCCCATCCCACTCCGGTACCATGTTGCCAGTTCTGCTGAAGAACATTCCTCAGCAATGAGTTTGACGCCTTTTATGGCAATTTTTTTCTCTTTATAGCCTGGCAGGATTGCTACGAAGGCAGGCCTCTTATCTTCTGGCAAATTTGCATAAGCTGCCAGAATGCGATCTGTATTCTTTTTCGGTTTGTACTGTGATACATGCAACAGGTAAGGATATTCAATGTCTGATTTTTTACCATCTGCGTAAAAAATAGTATGGTCAATGCCATGATAAACAGGGTAAATCATGTGCCGTGGAATGCTGAAAACACTGGATATCTCCTGTGCCGCAAACTCAGAAACGGTAATTACTGCAGAAATCTTTTTCCAAAACCACTGCCAGGCACTCAATGTTCTGTGTTCCTGTATTTTCCCACGTAAAGCTTGTAAAAGGTTTGGATAGATTTCATACCATGACATGGTAAAAGGGCCGACTCCATGCACAGTTACTACAACAGGTCGTTGAGTATTTTTTAAACTTGGGTGAGGTGAACGGCTGCCAGCAATCCCCGGTTCCCACACAAGATCGCATTCTTTTGGAATAGGGTTATCGTCCGTAAAAGGGAATACCTCTATTCCGAGCAAAACCAGCTCACGCTCGATGTTTTCGCGATAAATACGGTGACTGAAAGGTTCGTGATGGTAGGTTAGAATAGCAAGTTTCAATCTGTCCCCTTTTTCGCCGCAACGACCATTATCCTGAGTCGTTTCGTATTGATGAATGGGCGTACCCGATAGTATGAATTACCATTTTCTTGAAAAGCCTGCCCGATCATCAAATCTCCAGGAGATTGACATGCAGGATTTTCTATGCCTTTCCTGACAGCAGGACGGAGTATGCATTTTGACGTTTTTTTGATATTCGTCTTCTCAAGGAGAGAAACGAAAAAGGCATGGAAATGCCGATGATATAAGTCGGATGCTCTGTCTAAAGGTTTGAAATACTGACCATAACGTTCCACCTGAGAAAATCGCTGCTCTACAAGTCCGTAAAATTCTTCGGGGCAGTATTCCTTGACATGGTACGGTGGATGGGCTGTGTACCGAAGGTTTGGAGTAGAGCAGAGGAAGGTGCCGCCGGGCTTTAATACCCGATATACCTCGGAAAGAAAACTGTTGCCATCATGGACGTGTTCTATGGTTTCAAAACTTACCACGACGTCAAAAGATTCGTCTTTAAATGGAATGTCTAAGACATCAGCCCTTACAAAATTTCCATACTTGTATCTGGTTTGAGCATCAGCGACCGCCTGTTCATCATAATCGGCACCTACAGCTTTACAACCATGTTTTAAAAGCAGGGCAGTTCCGTAACCGGCACCACAAGCAATATCCAATAACCGCTGGCCTGGTTTAAGACGAGAAACGGAGAACTTATACCGTTCCAGATGCTGAATTGACAAATAGTCTGATTTGCCGAGTGGGTTATGATACTCAATAGTATCAGCCATACGCTAATTTTTTGAAAAGTATCATCAAAATATTTTTTCCGTAAATTTATGTTTTACACCAATGAGTCAAGTCACGTCTTAAAAGTTCGCTTAATTGTTCTATCTCTAATGCAAACTCAGCTTGTAGTCTCTTCCTTAGCTCCGTACCCATAGGTGGACGAGTCTCGTATTTCATATTGAAAGACGTCAGTTTTTTAACAAACCTCTGGTGCAGCGTGTGAGTCATAAAAAATTTACCAAGCACCCTGACGATTTGCGGTGGATTTTGTAAAAGGTTTCGTAATATATTGCTGCGTACACGCTTATTCGGATTGATAGTTCTAAACTCCGGCTGAAAATCCCCTCTTACACCTAAAAAGCGCAGATTTTCCCGGTAAACGTTGACTGTATCCATTTTAAAGTCATCATAAATAATGACATGCACATTTTCTCTTCCAAAAACATCGTAATATCTCCGAACCTGTTCAGTATATTTTACTGTTTCCCGGTAAAAAAGACTTTCGATAAAATGGACGCCAGGCGGTATGCGTAAGCCGCGTTTTCTATCATCCTCGGCGTTAATGGCCTCTTCGAAACATGCGATATCTTCATTACCATTATAAAGAAATTGGCTATGCTGAGAATAGAGCATGTCCACGGGATTTCTCAACATAATAATAATGCTTGCGGAAGGTGAAAATTCCTTAATTTCAGAAGCAGCCTTTTTTGAATAAAGATACCAAACCGAGGATTCTCCGACCCTCTTTTCATCTTTTGCCCAGGAAAATAAAGAAAGATATATTTCTCTGTCTCTGATGAATCTCGGTGAATTAAGATCGGTACCAAAAAAGTGAGACTCCTTTTTTCCCGGCATGAAAATCTCCGGATGTTGCCTGAGATACGCGCACATAGCGGTTGTCCCACTTTTCGGCGCGCCGACAATGAAGAAATCTGGTATTCTCATATTGATTGTTTATTTCATCCTGCCCGTATAAATATCTAAATATCGACAATAAACCCTAATTCCCTTACAGCTTCAATTTCCTCTTTGCCAAAAATGGATAAATCATACTTTCTATAGCGGCCAGCAGATTCCGGTAATCTGGGGAGTCTTTCCAATTCATCCATATTTACACATCTGGTATCTAATCCCAGAAAATGTATTAACAATTCTATTTCATGTCGTGGATCCGTGCACAGCTTGTCGAAATTAATAACCAGGAACCTTTCCTTTAGGTGTTTTCGGCCAAGGGTTATCGCTTTTCTATTCGCCTCATTCCAGTACTGAAGCGATAGCCTGGGAAGAGGAATCGATGAATCATTCACTGCAATTCCAAACATCCTTCCCCAGTTGTATAATTGGGATTGATTACGGCTATATGCCATATCGATTCCATGTCGCATAAGATGTATGTATTTCAAACGGTGAAAATGGTTGTTTAAATACTCAAGATAAATATGGGTATTCGGTTCTTTCCAGCCCCAACCCAGGTATTTTAAACGGTTAATTTTTTTTGAGTGGAGCATGGTTACTGCCCTCCTTATTGGCCATAAACCGCGACCCGATCCTGAATAATCATGCCCTTTAAACATCATTTCAACAACCGCACGCATGATAAAACTCAATTCTTCAGAGTGGGGTTTTCCATGAGCAGTCATTGCCTTTTCAAAGATGCTGAGGCCTTTCATAATGTGCGATTCTTTCCTGGTTACTTTTTTAAAAAACCAATCAGGCCTCTTGAATAGTAGTGTAAACCATAAATTATCACGGGCGGGGTTCATATCTTTTCCCAGGTAAAAACCGAGTTGTATGAGAATTTCGGCAATAACCCTTGTACCACTCCCCCCAACGCCGCCAATGGCAACCGGCCCCAGCCAGTTTGATTTGTTATTCATATAGTTATCGATAATACACCACTCCATTACTCCATGGTAAGAATTTTGGTTGCTGTTTTGCTGCGTCAGGAAGTATTTCAGTTTTCTGGTGTCTCCTGCGCATCTATGCTTTTGTCTGTACTCCAATGATTTAAATCCCGTCCCAAAAGCTCGCTTAAACCCTTTACTTCTGAAGCAAATTCTTCCTGCAAACGCCTCCGTAATTCCGGGGACATAGGCTGCCGGGAAACATAGTGGGTGTTTAATTTTCTGAGCCTGTTCAGCAGCACGTTGCGGAACGATTGAGGTAGAAGCGATTTGCCGATTGTACGCACCAACGAAGGAGGGGTTTTTAAGAAGCGCTGAAGGGTTCTGTTGCGGACACGTTTGTTCGGATTAATAACTTTGAAATCGGGCCGAAAACCGGTATCGACATGAAGAAACCTGAGCGTCTCACGGTATACCATTGCGGTATCCCTTTTAAAATCATCATAGATGATTACGTGAACGTGATTTCTCCCAAAGGTGTCAAAATATCTTCTTACCTGTTCTGTAAATTTCACCACTTCGCGGTGGAGGAGTTTTTTCTCTATCCGGATATTCCGGGGAATCAGTTCGCCGTTTCTCCTTTTCTCTTCCGCTGCCAGAGATGCTTCAAAATCCAAAATATCCTCGGCACCATTATAAACGAGCTGCGCATGCCGCGAATAGAGAACGTCCACAGGATTCCTCAACATGATAATAATTTTTGCACCGGGACAGAAGGACTTGATGTTTCGTGCTGCATTTTTTGAAAATAAATAGTAAACCGAAGCTTCACCTGCAAGTTGGTTTTCACCTGCTCCTTCAAATAACGAAAGGTACCGTTCTCTCTTGAGAAAAGGGTCATCTTGTTTCAATAAATCATCGGCAAAATGATTTATCTCCTTCATATCCGGCATGAATATACCCGGATGTTGCCTCAAATATTCCTGCATTGCAGTAGTGCCGCACTTTGGCGCACCTGCGATAAAGAACTCGGGTTTCGTCATCCTTTTCTCCAGGGAACAAATTCTCCCAATGCGGTGGAATGGATTCCAATCGTTTTGTATACCCATGTTGCCAGCAAAATATTCCAGGTAATCATGCTGCTTGCGGTAGCAATTGCCGCTCCCGCAATACTCCATCCGGGTATTAATAGCGCATTCAGAATGATGTTCAATGCTGCACTGATTCCCACACCAATAGCAACATTCCGCTCATGCCCGGTCATAACGAGCAGGGGGCCGACAGAGCCCATTGATGCGTTAACAAGCTGACCGGCCGATAAGATTGCAAGGGACATTCTGCCCTGGGTGAAGGCTTCTCCGAAAAGGAGCAGGAACCAATGGCCGCATAATATAAGGGCAAGACCGATAGGTAGCGAAAATAATAGAATTACCCGGGTGCTCTTTGTGACAACATCCTGTAATTTTTTCATGTCTCCTGCTGCATAGAGACTTGCCACAGTGGGTGCCAGTGCTGTATTGACAGCAAGCAGGATAAAGGTAATAAATTCTGCCCCACGATTAGCAACCGAATAGATACCTGCCTCTTTTGTGCCCTTCATTGCTCCAAGCATAATGATGTCTGTTTTGGCATTTATTATCTGCATACCGGTGATGAGCATCAGGGGTAAAGCGCTTCGCATCCATTCCCGAATTTTATAGGAAGGACCAGTTTCTTTGATGGATGGTGGAAGCGTTTTGAGTAATACCCGCGTTCCGACAATAAAGGCAATTCCTGTAGCTGCAATGTTTATTCCCAACGTTCGTGGCGCAGTCAAAGCTTTCCCGAGAAGCAGATAGGTAATGCCAAGAAAACAGAGAAAGAGTATTGGCTGGATGAGCATTTCTGGTACTTGTCCGGCTATTACCCTGTTGAGCCCCTTCAGTACGGCCTGTCTTAGCCTGGTAAGTGTAACCAGGGGGAGCGAGACCATGGCTATCCAGAGGGAGATTAAAACCAAAGAATCCTGGCGACCGGCAAAGATACTGCCGATGAAAGCGGCTAATAATGCCAGCCCTAGCGAAACGATCAATACCGTCTGATTTGCCCACCGGAGGAGACCCCTCATGAAATGCCATTCAGATGTGGTTTCGTATATGGCAACTTCCCGAACAAGCAGTTTATCCAGTCCCAACGCCCCAGGAACTGCAAGAAATCCCACCCAGGTTATGGCATAGGTATAGGCGCCATAACCTGCGGTACCTAATAATCGGGCGAGTAATAAGCCAATGATAAATGATAGGCCTGTAGAGGCTATTCTGAGCCCAAATGAGCCAGAAGCACTTCTCGCAAGACGGCCTTTCAGGTTGGTGACTCCTTTTTTCCCCAAAAGATGTTGAAACAGATATCTGAGGTGGTTTATTTTGTCTGAGATAGTCATATTACGGGTTACGGGTATTATTGACACCAATAGGTCAGTCCATCGCATAGTCTTTCTGGTTTGGTTCCATATCTTTCATCAAAAGTCACCCGTGTCATGTGTGTTTTTCTAAGATGAAAATGATTGTAAACGGTAACCCATTAAGGTTATTTCTGTCTGCCTTTCCATAGTATACCCTATACATGCATTTTATTTACAAGTTTTTTCCCAGTGTAAGGTGGGTGATAATGGAAGTAATTGGATTGCGGTTGTGCAGCACATTAAATTCTTCCCGCAGGTTTTAACCTGCGGGAAGAACCGGGGTCTCTCGTTGGGAGATATGAGAGATTTCTGTTTATATTGGCAAACGTTTAATTTTCTAAACGTTTATTATTCAAAACATTTTTGGCTAAAATGTCAATACAAAATTTAAAAAATATTTCTCGTAAAGTTTTTTGTGAGGGTTTTATACCGTGGCTTATTCTCTTTATTGTGAAAAACGGCTTCTCATGTAATTATACAAATCTTTTCAATACCCGTAAAATGAGCGAGAATGGTCTGAAAAAAACCTTGAAATTCTTCAAAAACTTTATAAGGAAAAAAACCGCTATAAAACATAAAATGATAATTATAAGTACGGGGCTGGTACAAAATAGCCATGCAAGAAAGCTGATTAGTCCGGATAGGAATGCAATGGGGTGGGTAAGAAAAATGAGCAAGATGGATGCAACCAGGCCATATTTGATAAACTTCACACATTTTGCAAATACCCTGGGCGACAGAAAGCGCATTACCAGAAGGCCAGCCTTCCCTTTGCCGGCAAGCTTAAGACCGTCATCACCGTACATACTAACATACTTAATGACATCGTCTCCGTGACTTTTTGCCATTTGAATTACATTGTTACCATATTTTTCAATGACTTTTACACCGTTTGTACCATATTTGGATACATACGAAATAACTTCGTCTCCGTAGAGGGCGGATAATTTGATAACATTGTCGCCATAAATTGAGCCTAAAAGCACAATATCTTTGCCATGCTTCTGGATAACCCTGAAGCCATCTTCGCCATAGATTGTAGTGTATTTGATAACATCATCTCCATATTTATGTGCCAGGGTTAAAATATCGTCACCATATCTTTCAATTACATCCCCCGCAGTACTACCATATTGAGAAACGTATCGAACCACATCATCTCCATATTGCTGTGAGAGGTTAAGGATTTTGCCGTTCGTTGCCTTCAACGTCTTAATTCCATCGTCTCCGTATTTTGCTACAAACTGAATGACATCATCGCCATAGGCCGCTACAAGATCATCGGTTAAATGGACAAGACCACTAAACCCTTTTGTGGTCTTTGTAAAACGTGCCCCCTTTACTGCAAGTTTTGCTCCCCTGGATATCCCGCTGCCAACTGGGACAAGTCCCAGGATATCCAGTCCTGCAAATAACTTGTCCTGTAAGGTAATGTCTTCCTGTCGAATTCTTTTCCGGCTGACCTTCTCGACATCGGAAATAAAGAAATTCCTTAATTTGTTCGTAATGGTGGTTATAGCTTCTTCCTTGACATTATTGATGTCGAGGATTTCAAATCTATCCATGAAATCGTTTCCCAACTCAAAAATAAGACTAATAGCCCTCCTGGCATTTTCACGTTGTACGGTTACATCTCCTTGTCTATTTGCCGTAGATGTGCCTGTGTTATACCACCAGGTTGTTATCCATTCGTAGGCGCTTGCTGTCTTCAAGTAGTTGTATAATTGGCTGTTAAAATCTTTATTATTATAAAAAAGGTAAATGATGGGAATGGTCTGTTTGTGTCCGTACGTTTTAATTACCTGATAAAAGGTATCGTCATCAATGAAAAGATTGAATAAGGTCTTTGCCTTTTCCCCATATTCCTTCAAGGCCAGGAGGCCATCCTCCTGAAACTTCATGACGATGTTTAATACGTCTTCGTCGTAAAGTTTTGCAAAAACGATTCCATGTTTTTGTGCCAGGGGGAAGACAATATCGCCCTTTTCATTGGCAAGTTTGATTAAGTCGAACCCCTTCTCTTTATTTTCACGGATAAGAAAAAAGTTTTCCGGGTTGCTGGCGATATATTTTAGCCCTTCGTCTCCAACGGATTTATAAAAGTCAGCAAGGGCTTTGGGTGAGAATATGTGGAGATTATTTATGATATTATGAGGATTGTTATAGAGATGAAAGATGTCTCTGTGATCCAAGAGTGGGAACAAGTCGGCCATTTCCCTGCCGTATTTTTCCAGAAGTGCAAGCCCTTCAATTTTATACTCTTCCAAAAATTCAAGAGCAAACGTGCCATATTGTTGGTAGAGTCGTTCAGCATTGTCACCAAATTGTCCAAACACCTCTTTATAGGTGGTGCCGATAGTATCGACGTTGTATATTGAGGCATTTGAAACAGATGTTGAAGCGCTCTCTGTGGATTGAAGACCTGCGTTTTGTGGTGATAAAAAGGTTATGTGACTTACCAAGAGTACAATAAAAGATATGAAAAACTTTTTATTCATGGATAGTTCTCATTTAAAGACAGTTCTACTGTAAGGACTGCTTGTTACTACTTTGTTTGGTCTGCCTTTGGTTGATTTATGATAAGTTTTCAATCAATAGTATATTACTCCCACCCATCTTAAAACAATAAAAACTCTTCTGATTCGTTCTGATCAGGAGATAGAGCATTTATTCTAATTGAAGTATTGCTCGTTACGCTGATTATTGACAGGCTTCTGAACAGAAGAGAAAAATGCGTTCCCCGAAGCATTTGAAGAATAAATGCCCTTATCTTTCTCCCCTTTGCCTTAAGGACATATCCTTTTGATACTAAATGCAATCAACAAGAGACCCAGTAAGATAGGTTTTTCTACCGGATAAAACGCAATTTACGGAGACCTTTTAATCTTGACATGAAGGTCATGTGGATATAGTATTGCCAACTCTGGAACGGATGAAGTTTGCTGGACTCTTTTGCATGGTACCTCCGGAAGCAATTTACAATAGGGGCATTTGGGAGAAAAATTGCTTGAGCCTCAGGGTGCCCCTCCCGCAGATTGAAATCATCGTGTAATGTGTAATAATGCGTCCGGAAAGTTGTCTGTTGATAGATGGGGTAAAGTCCCTAAACATTAAAAGATATCGATATTAATACTACGGATACATTAGCTTCTTCTGAGACGGGAACTGAAACAATCACGGTTGCTACAAAAGAATCGGAACAAGCGCAGACAAGTTCCGTCGATGCGCAGAGTACCCATAAAGAAGAATCTCAATCAAGTACACAGGAAGCCGAAGCAAAAAGTAGTCTGCAGCAATCTTCGAATACGAACGGAGAAAAACTTGCCCAATCAGAGGAAAAGAAAGTTTCCCCTCCCCGAAAGACATGGAAGGGAAATACTGATGCCGGTATGAATATTAAAGACGGAAATACAGAGTCAACTACCACCCATCAAAGAAAGGCTGAAATATAAAACAGAAACTGGTCCTGCATATACCTATGAAAGATTCCATGGTGGGATCACTGATGATTATTGGGGTCTAAGGTTTGGCAATTATTTGGATTGGATCTTCCTGCAGGATACAAAATTATATGCTAAACAAGAATATGTACAAAGTGTTGAAAATCAAGAAGATTGGCGTTTAGATTCAGGTGTAGGAGTCAGGCACAACCTGACAAAATCTATAGCATTAAGCTTTGAAATCCTCAACCAATACGATAATACACCGCTGGAGGGTAACCAGAAAGATGATATCACAATGATAGGGAGCGTGGGGTATAATTTTTAAGTATCGACGTATCCCTTTGAAAAATTGGGGTAGCATTGCCATTCTCTGTTCGGATAAAACCGACAGGTGAAGTTGCGTTGGTAGAGTGCGGTCTCCGATTTACTTTTCTATGGAAACATTTGATGAATTAAATATTGTAACAGGTGCATTTGGCTATACGGGCAAATATATAGCCCAAAAACTCCTGGACATGGGAAAGAAAGTCAAAACGCTCACCGGGCATCCCAACCGTCCGAACCCCTTTGGCGACCGGGTGAGTATTGCTCCATTTAATTTCGACAAGCCGGAAGACCTGATCAGGAGTTTGCAAGGAGCAACAATCCTTTACAATACCTACTGGGTACGCTTTTCTTACGGACAAGTTACATTTGATAAGGCAGTTGAGAATACGAAGATCCTTACGAAAGCGGCTGAAGAGGCAGGTATCCGCAGGATTGTGCATATCAGCATCACGAACGCCTCTGAAACATCGCCTTTTCCTTATTTCAGAGGAAAGGGAATTTTGGAAAAGGCCATAAGCCAGTCAAGGCTGTCCTACGCCATCATTAGGCCAACTGTGCTCTTTGGGCATGAGGATATCCTTATCAATAATATTGCCTGGCTCCTCAGGCGGCTTCCGATATTTGTCATCCTGGGCTCCGGTGATTACAAACTACAGCCGGTCTTTGTGGAAGACGTGGCCGAAATAGCGGTAAAGGCTGGCCAGCACGAGGAGAATATGATTATCGATGCGGTTGGTCCTGAGATTTACCCGTTTAATGAAATGGTTAAACTTATCGCCAGCAAAATCCATAGTAAAGCAAAGATTGTTCATCTCTGGCCGGAATTGGCGCTTTTCTTTTCAAGGCTGGTTGGCTATGTCGTCAATGATGTGGTGTTAACTCGAGAGGAAGTTTATGGATTGATGTCAAATCTCCTGATTTCAGAAAAAACTCCAACGGGGCGCATGCGCTTGAGTGATTGGCTGACTTGCAATGCAGAGAATATTGGAACCACATATGCCTCTGAGTTGGGTCGGCACTACCGCTAGGTCTCAAAAGGTTGAGCGCGGCCGAATGGCAGAATACCCAGTTCCAAACAAAAAGGCGCATTCCCTTTTCATGAGAAATGCGCCTTGTTACATCCTAATCAGTGACTAAATGAAAAATTGGGCATTATATGCCTTTGTTCTTATTGACTATTAGCATATTTCTTGTATTTGAACTTTTTTATTTGCAAACAGCCATTGACCAGCTGCCTTTACCACCGCAGGTATTGTTCCAGGTGCCGGAAGCGCTCCTGCCGCTTTTGCCTGTATGGGTACCTGTATAGGTGAATTGTTTACAACACGAGTTGCCAGTATTGTTCGTTGCTACAAGTTGTATGTTCACGGCATCAAAGGTACCTGCTACGTCCCAGACACCGCAGGTTCCGGTATCAACCTTTCCTACCAATTTGCCAGGGCCAGCTACCTGGAGGCTCCACACATATCCAAAATTATCACATAAGTTTGGAAGGGTTAGTCCTTCTGATTTACCAAAGAATGTTGTGTCGTCGCCAACTTGAGGCGCCGTATCGTCAGCAGGTCCTGCATAAGCCGAACTTACCAAAGCCATTGTAACAAATATTGCAAAGAAAATACCTAAGAACTTCTTCATATTCCTTACTCCTTTTCAAAAATGATTTAATAGAGTTACTGTACCCTGCTTACATCTTTTCCCGCTCAGATAAGAATGGCACCTTACCTCCTTTCTCAATGCTTTTTCCCGGACAAGAGATACGCTATTTCACAAGCGAAGATACGGCGTTGTCTTTTTCAAATATATATATCGGCATTGTTGGATGAAATTTTAAATAAGTTTTCAAAGAAATTTTTGGAACCCTTTTTAGGAGGCCTTATGCAAAAGTTTACTCAATGAGATGTTATTATAGGAATATTCTGTACGTGCCTGGTAATTAAATATAAAACTTTATTTAATTCCAACTGCTGTAAAAGCCGTCTGTACTCCAGCAAGTTCCAGTCCTTTGCCATAAAGATCTATAGTAGCTTGTTCTACCGCATCCCTGGCATCTACAAATTGAGAATTAGGCGAGAGGTAGAACATGGCATGGTAATAGATTTGTTTTGCCTTTTCGGCGCCGATGCTTGTATTTGTAATAATCAGATAAGCGGCCTTATTGGGGATGCCAGAGTTTATATGTACACCTCCATAGTCTGTCCAGGGTCTGCTCGCTGCATGATACTGTTCAGAAGTATGCTCCGGCTGACCCCAGCTGTTTAATGGATTTTTCGGATCGTAGTCGTTTTCTGGGTAACTATCGGTTCTAAACGGGGGATCATCCATTCTTCTTAGCGCATAGTAGGCTTCTTTTCCCGGGGTTTTAGCGATCTTCATAATATCCTCTGCAAGCCAGTAAGGGAGGTCATCGCCGTAGTCGATAGATGCAAATATTCCCATGACATCAGACCACGACTCATTCAGCGCTCCGGATTCTTGACTGTATATGAGGTTATTTATGGCCTCCGTAACACCATGAGTAATCTCATGGGCAACTACATCCAGCGCCCCTGAAAGGGGAAAAAATGTTGTGCCGCCATCGCCATATACCATTTGTGTTCCATTCCAGAAGGCATTGTCATATGCCGTGCCATAATGTACGGTTGATAAGAGGCCATGAGATGTATCAAAGCCACTTCCAGCAAACCAGGAGAAGCTACTGAAGTTGTTTTTATAAAAATCAAAGACAAAGTTTCCGTAAAAATGGGCGTCCACTCCTGCCGGGTCTTCCCAGGAATTGTTTGCGTCCTTCAGTATTTTTCCCGGGAGAGATTTGATGTTATTAGCCGTATAAGTTTTTATCGTTGTAGAGGTTGTGTTGGGGAGAGGGGCGTTGCCGAGATAGAAGATGTCATTTTTCTCGTAGGTGTCAAAACTCTTTAACTTTCCATCCACACCAATACCTGATCCAACAGCAGAACCGGCGTGCATGACTCTGTTTTCAACAAGGACGACAGTGCCGTCATTTGCATCAACATATACTCGATACCTTGAAGGTTCT
Source organism: Candidatus Brocadia sinica JPN1 (assembly GCF_000949635.1). Lineage (NCBI taxonomy): Bacteria > Pseudomonadati > Planctomycetota > Candidatus Brocadiia > Candidatus Brocadiales > Candidatus Brocadiaceae > Candidatus Brocadia > Candidatus Brocadia sinica. The sequence continues at coordinate 1,235,405 of NZ_BAFN01000001.1, read as the reverse complement.
GGATTGGGATTAAACTGGAAATCTGTTTTGTAAGTAAGTCTGAATTTTCCTTCCCAATGAAAAATAACCAGCGCAACATCAGTAGCCACTTTCGTGAGGTTTGCCTCACGTCTGGCGATAGCCACTGCTTCTTCCTTGGAAAGAGCGGGTGTCGTTTTAACAAGGACATTGGGTTCGAAGTAGTTAGCTACGGTGGTTATTATACCATTATCTATCCTTAGCGTGATCTTTCCACCTATAACGTCCAATCCGTCCTTTTTCTGTTTTAAATTGATGAAATAACCCTTTGGTGTCGTATTGGCACTGTCCAATTCTATCTCTTTTTCAGGATCTTTCACGCCAAATAACGCCTTGTAGTGTTTAATGAAATCTATTGATGATTCTTCTATAGGACTCTCAGAAGGTTTAGAAAGCTGCCCCGAAATATATTTAACAACACCCCTCCTTTCGTCCCATTTAATAATCACATCTCCTGAGGAGGTTTTTTGTATCTCGGAAATGGCAGTTTTTTGATCTTCATTTGCTAAGGTAGGGCTTTCTCCCCCCATCACAATACCATAACAAAAAGTTACCAAAAAAAGGACAGCTCCTCTTGTCAAATTTTTCACGGCTTAATCTCCTTTCAGGAAATGGCATAAGCAAGCTTTCTCTAAAACGCAACGCTTACACATTCAAATTCTTCTACTGTTAATTGTCAATAAAAAAATTCATTGATGTTTGTTAAAAGAATCATTGATATTTATTGTTCTATTTGGTAAATATGAGTTCTGCTAAATGTATCTTACCTCTAAAAACGTAGAAAGGAAGGTATGATAATGGATTTATATCAGGCGCTCGATATGGTTGCAAAAGATGAGCGGCAAGTGCAAGAAAAATATTTAAAGCTGGCAGAGCAGGAGACAGATCCCTTCGTAAAGGCTTTTTTTCATAGGATTGTGAAAGATGCCGTAAGGCACGAAAAGAAAGTGTATAAGAAATACGAAAAGATTTTACATACAGTAAGCAAGAAAACCTATTAGAATATGTCATATCATAAATTATGAAGTAAAGGTCTTATTGCACACGTGAGTTGCATGAAGAATTCTGCATGTGTATCGTGATATGATTTGAATAGGCAATGATTCATGATGTATAAGTGATTACTGAAACAAAAAACCCCAATATCTTCTCAGATATTGGGGTTTTTAATGTCGCAATTATAATTAAGTGTCAACTCCATATTTTTATACACCAGTTAACTAACATCGATTTTGCTATAAATATAAGAGTGCTCTTGTTTTAATAAATTTATAATTTGACGACTTTTGTAGCTTTGTAACCCTTCTGGTCTTTTATAACTTCAAACTCTACCTTGTCTCCTTCTGCAAGTGTCCGAAAACCCTCACATTGGATTGCAGTTTGATGTACAAAAACATCCTGACCATTATCTTGGGAAATAAAGCCAAATCCCTTTTTGTCGTTAAACCACTTTACTGTTCCAGTTGCCATTCTAAAAATCACCCCCTCTCGCTTCTCAGTGAATGTAATAAAATAAAAAAGGCTACAGGTTCTAGCCCTCGTAGCCTTGCTATGCGACCGAATTACTATAAAACTGTACAATACGACCAAACCACATGGCATAATATTATCAAAGAACAATTACGAAAGCAAGGAAAAATGATAGAATTATCATAAGGTTATGTAATAAAATTTATTTGAATTTCCGATGCGTGTTTGTTACACTCCACCTTTCAAAAGTTACCCAAAATTGATATTTTGGGGAAAAGAGATATCTATATTTTAAGAAGTGATGGAGGCTGAATAATAGAATGATCAAAGCCATTGCAGATATTGATTTTGATAAACTGCTTGAAGGAGAAACGATATCCAGGGAAGCTGTTACATACATAAAGGATCAAGTGTACAGTTCCAAAGAAAATAGGGAAAAACTGGATGCAAAGATTGAATCGTTAAAGCTTGATATAAAAAAGGAGCACGATAGTGTCAAAGTGAAGGATTTAATACTCATATTGGGAATATGCGAATGGATAGTCGGAAAGGTAAAAGAGGCATCGGAGCTTCTGAAAGAGGTGAAGTCAAGGAAGACAGGGGCGTATTATTTAGGAAAGTGTTATCAAGAGTTGGGTGATTATAACCAAGCCCTGGAGTGTTTTGAACGTGCGAAAAAAACGGATATGGAAGAGTTTGATATTCATATGGATATTGCCGAAACCAAAAGAATGTCCGGTGATATTGAAGATGCTTTGAAAATTATCAAGGGTTTTTTACAAGCGCATGGCAATAGCGCCGAATTGCATTGCCAATGGGGGTGTTGTCTGGATGAACTGGGCGAGTATCAGGAAGCATTCAAGCATTATGAGCAGGCGCTTCAAATTGACCCGAATTATGCAAAGGCCCTTTTCCGTATGGCTTTTAATTACGACATGAATGGAGAAGATGAAAAGGCTCTTGAATACTACGAGAGATGTATCAATTTAAGCCCTAACCATAAGAATGCGTTTATCAACCTGGGAATATTACATGAAGATAGAGGCAACTATGATGAAGCGGCATATTGTTTTGAGATGGTTTTGGATGCTGAGCCAACCAATGCACGAGCATTGTTGTTTTTAAAAGATGCAAAAGCCTCGATTTCAATGTATTACGATGAGGAGATTTCAAAAAAACAGGGGAAGGAAAGCGAAGTGTTGAATATCCCAATTTCGGATTTTGAGCTCTCTGTAAGAAGTAAAAATTGCTTAGAAAAAATGAATATCCGTACTTTAAAGGATCTTACAAAGATTACAGAGGCCGAATTGCTTTCATTTAAAAATTTTGGCGAAACTTCACTAAATGAGATAAAGGCTATTTTAGCGCAAAAGGGATTGCGTTTAGGCCAGGCGTTAGAAAGTGATACGGAATCAGAGTTGTTTAGCGCAAAAATGACAATGGAAGAAGAGGGTGATGCAATTGAGGATATTTCGGAACTTAATCTTTCTGCTCGTTGTAGAAATGTCCTTAGCAAGGCAGGCATTGAAAGAGTTGAGGATCTTCTAAAAATGACCGACGTAGAGTTGAGCCAAAAAGGCGTCAAAGAAAATTATCTAGATGAGATTAAGGAGAATCTCTCCAAGTTTGGCCTTAGCCTTAGAACCGGTGATAATTCTGAGGCAGAGATGGAAAGGAACGCTACCGAATAGTCTATTTGGACAATGTCCTGATGCCACAAGTACAATGATCTGGGGATGATGTGTACATGCTAGATTACATCAGAGGACAGGTGGTTGGTAAATCTCCCACCAGACTTATCCTGGAAGTAGCAGGCATCGGTTATCTATTACACATTCCGCTATCTACCTTCGAGAAGATACCTAACCATGGAGAGATTACAATTCTCACCCAGTTATTTATAAGGGAAGACCAGATAAAGGTATTTGGGTTTGCAACAGCTGAAGAAAGAGATTTGTTTCAATTGCTACTCTCCGTGAATGGCATAGGACCCAATACAGCAATCATGATACTCTCTGGCACTACCGTTGAGGACGTCAAGTATGCAGTTGCCCATGAAGATGCAAAGGCACTGGAAAAGATCAAAGGGGTGGGAAAGAAGACAGCTGAGAGGATTATCCTGGAGTTAAAGGGAATTATAAAGGAAATTACAACGTCCCCGCCCGGCAACAGAGATGTCCGGCAAAAGGCGCTTGTATCGGATGCTGTTATGGCGCTTGTTTCTTTGGGTTACGGACGATCAGTAGCTGAAAATGCAGTAAGCGAGGCAATAAAAAAATTGAGAACCGTTGATAATGTTGAAATGCTTGTAAGGGAAGCGCTGAAGTATAAAGCCTGATTTATCCTCGTGTGCGATTTTAAACCAATTGCAGGATTGAAACATGGTAAATGAAGATATCTTATCTTCTACGGCAATTGTCGATGATAAAAATCTCGATCTTACGCTGAGGCCAAAACGATTCAGTGATTTTATTGGACAAAATCGCATAAAAGAAAATCTGCTCATTTACATCGAAGCTGCAAAGAAAAGAGGAGAACCATTAGATCATATCTTGTTTTCCGGACCTCCCGGTGTAGGGAAAACAACGTTGTCACAAATTATCGCCAACGAAATTAACACAACGATTAAAACGACTTCTGGTCCCATCTTAGATAAACCGGCAGACCTTGCAGGTATCCTTACGAATTTGCAATATGGGGATATCCTTTTTATTGATGAAATTCACAGATTAAATACCACGGTAGAGGAATATCTGTATTCGGCGATGGAAGATTTTTTCATTGATATCATTATTGATCAGGGACCCAAGGCGCGGTCGGTGAAAATTAAATTGCCAAAGTTTACACTTGTTGGGTCAACCACCCGGGAAGGGTTGCTTACAGCACCCCTTCGTTCGCGTTTTGGCGTACTTGAGAAGCTGGAGTTTTATCCCTGGGATGACCTTTACAAGATCGTGTGTAATTCTGCCCGCATTCTTTCCATTCACATAGAAGAGAAGGGGGCTGAAATTATTGCAAAAAGATCCAGGGGTACCCCAAGAATAGCCAATAGATTTTTAAGACGGATTCGGGATGTTGCCCAGGTGCGTGGAAACGACGTTATTAACGAAGAGGTGGCCAATATGGGATTAGGGATGTTGGGGGTGGATGAGAATGGTTTGGGAGACATGGATCGGAAAATACTGGAAACCGTCATTCGGTATGGCGGAGGTCCTGTCGGTTTGAAGACCATTGCGGTTTCGGTAAGCGAAGAGGAGGATACCATTGAAGAGGTGTATGAATCGTTTTTGATTCAAAGGGGGTACCTTGATAAAACACCCCGGGGAAGAGTTGTCACGAAGCAGGCTTATGAACATTTAGGATATCGGTACCGCACTGAAGCCGGACTCCAAAAAAAACTATTTTGAGGGGTCGTTTTATGAATCTATTGCTTCATATTTGTTGTGCATGTTGTTTATGTGCGCCACTCAATGAACTGAGAAAAGAAGGTTTTAAAGTAACCGGGCTCTTTTACAATCCAAATATACATCCATTGCTTGAGTTCAGGCGAAGGCTGAAAGCGCTGCGCGTATTCCAGGAAAGCGATCCCATTTCCGTAATTTATTGTGAGGATTATGGCTTGAGGGAATATCTGAAGAAAGTTAATTATGAGGGAGATGACCGATGCGCCGATTGTTACACTATGAGACTAGAATTTACGGCTGCCTATGCGCGGGAAAACGGATTTGACGCCTTTACATCCACAATGTTGTTTAGCGTCTATCAGAATCACGAGCAGTTAAAGATGTTTTCGGAAAATTTATCAAAAGAATACGGGATTGATTTTATCTATCGTGATTACCGTCATTTGTCTGAATGTAGCCATGATATCGCCAGGAAAAAAATGATTTACCGGCAAGGCTATTGTGGATGCATATTCAGTGAATATGAAAGGTATAAAGACACCACCCGGGAATTGTATAAAGGTAACAACCCGCATAGCAAGGACAAGGAAAGTACTCGTAAAGTTTTAAATACGAAAGATGTGTTGCAAAGATGCGATTGTTTTGGATAGATATTTTGAGAGTAACTGTGAATACAAGACGATATGGGTAGGGTATTATTCTTAATGATTGCTGCGATATTACCGACTATTTCCGCAGGATTACCCCTTTCATGCCAGAGGGGAGTCCCTGTGGTTCAAAATGAGGTTCTTGATTACGGTCCCCTTCTGGATAAAACGCCTGTTGTGCGTGTCCTCCTGGTGAATGACAAGCAGGAGGCACAATTAGCCATCAGTGGATGTTACCAGATTACCGGCAGCCTGACGAATATTATAGATCAGGGGCAAGGACTCCAGAAGTGTATAATATCGGTAAATAACGGCGGTATCAATATAGGAAATAAGCGTTATAAAAACAGCGAACTAAGGATCACCAGTCAGCGAGATGGAGAAATTGAGTTAAATAACATACGATATCGCGGTGAAATCAGGATAATGCAGCAATTTAATAACAAATTTTCGGTAATCGAAGAAATAGACCTTGAAAGTTTTATTGGTGGTGTACTTGGCAGTGAAATGCCGCCGAGCTGGGACGAAGACGCTTTGCGTGCTCAGGCGGTAACGGCAAGGACCTATGCGATGTATAAAAAAAAGGTAAGGCGGGATGAGGTATATCACCTGGATATGCTGGAGCTTGCTTATAAAGGCGTGGCCGGAGAAACAGCACGACTCAATAGAATTGTACAAGAAACTAAAGGTGTTGTCATGGTATACAACTGGAATATTTTCCCTGCCTATTTCCACAGTACCTGCGGGGGACATACGGAAGATATCAACCATGTATTTGGGAGAGATAGTATACCACCCCTCAGTGGAGTGTCATGTAATTATTGTAATAACTCTAAACATTCCAACTGGAGTACAGACATTAGTAAAGCAGCAATAGAGACAAAATTACGAGAAGCTAATATCTTCGTCTCGAATATCAGTACCGTAACGGCAATAAATCCCGGGGCTGGCGATCATGGGTCGAAAGTTTCAATTACTTCCGCTAATGGAAGTAAAGAATTGAATGCTAATGATTTTCGGTTATTGGTTGGTCCAAATTATTTGTTTAGCACGGCATTTCATTCTAGAAGCAATGGAAAGAATATTACCTTTTCTGGTAAAGGGTGGGGACATGGCGTGGGACTTTGCCAGTACGGTGCTCAAGCCATGGCCCAAAAAGGTTTTCAGTGGACTGCCATTTTAAAACATTACTATCCAAAGATAGAATTGGTTCGGGTATATTAATGCCTCTCTGCGGAGGTGTTTTTGATTTTTAGGACCCTGGCAGTTGATAAGCAAACTAAAGCTCGGTGTGGTGAACTTCGGTTGGCGAATCACAGTATTTCTACACCAGTTTTTATGCCGGTTGGCACGCAAGGAACGATCAAGACTTTAACGCCGCAGCAACTCAAGGAGACGAATACAAAGATTATTTTGTGTAATGCATATCATCTCTGCCTCAGGCCGGGGGAGAAAATTATTAGACAATCAGGCGGACTCCATAAATTTATAGGATGGGATGGTGCGATTATTACTGATAGTGGTGGATACCAGGTTTTTTCACTTACTGGTTTGACAAAGGTTTCAGACAACGGAGTGGAATTTCAATCCCCTATTGATGGAACAAGGATGTTCCTTACCCCCGAAAGGATGATGCAAATACAAAATGATATCGGGGCGGATGTTATTATGCCGTTTGACGAATGCGTGCCGTACCCCTGTGAACAGGACAAAGCGGGTGTGGCGGTAAAAAGGACAGTTGAATGGGCGGAACGCTGTCTGAATGCACACAAAAATAAACAACAAACGCTCTTTGGTATTGTTCAAGGAAGTGTCTTCAGGGAATTGCGTATTGAATGTGCCAGAAAACTTGTAGAAATGAATTTCGAGGGATACTCAATTGGGGGTCTCAGTGTTGGTGAAGGTGCATTCCTGATGAACGAGGTACTTGACTATACCGTAGATTATTTACCGCAGGAGAGACCCCGGTATCTGATGGGTGTTGGGTTTCCCATTGATATCATAAATGCTGTAGAACGCGGGATTGATATGTTTGATTGCGTTGTTCCCACACGCAATGGAAGAAATGGGTGTGCCTTTACAAGCGCCGGTAAAATAAAGATCCTGAATAGCCAATATAAAGAAGACAAAGAGTCTCTGGACAAGACGTGTGGCTGTTATACATGCCGGAATTTTACAAGGGCATATTTGCGGCATCTCTTTCTGGCAAACGAAATCTTGGGCTTAACCTTGATTTCATTACACAACATATTTTATTTTCAAAACCTGATGCAGCAGATAAGAGAATCCATTATGAAAGGCGGATTTAAGGATTTTAAAGCAGAATTTTTATTAAAACAGTCTGAGTGACCAGCGCTAGCGATACAACTCAGATTGAGAAATCGTACTTTCGGGTGAAAATCTTTAACCACGGTTAGGAGGAATATGATGCTTTTTTTATTACAAGCGGCAGGAAAACAATCATCACCAGGTGGCATGCTGTCGATGTTGCTTCCATTTATACTCATGTTTGTCGTGATGTATTTCTTGATACTGAGACCGCAGAAGAAAAAAGAAAGAGAGCGTAAGGCGCTGTTGTCCAGAATCAAAAAGAACGATCGGGTTGTAACGGCTGGTGGAGTCCATGGGGTTATTACATCTGTCAGAGAGAATGAAATTATCCTCCGTGTAGATGATGCCAAAGATGTAAAGATCAAGGTCGATAGGAGTGCGATTGTCACGGTATTAGAGGTTGCTCACGATGTAGAAGATACTGAAGAGTCTAAAGAGGAGATAAAGGGAAGCAAAGAAGCAAAATAAGGGTATAATATTTCATGAATCGGCGGTTTATAATAAACAGCGGAAAGGGAGCCTGTTGAGGAGAAAGAAATGATTAAAAACTTAAGGTGGAGGATACCTCTCGTTGCGGTAGTCATTGCTATTGGCACCATGGTTTTGTATCCACCGGCAGAAAAGGTTTTGAAGAGAGAGCGTGTCAAAGAGATTGATGGCAAGATCGTAGAACGGACTACATTGGAAAAATCATGGACACAGTTTTTCATAACAAATCCCGTTATCCGGGAAACGATTGTCGGCGAGGAAACAGACAAAGACGGCAAGAATATCCGGAGCAAGGTTGTTGAATATGTGTCAAAGGGTAAAATTAAACTTGGATTAGATCTCAAAGGTGGCTCCGAATTACTCTATAAGGTAAGGGTGGATGAAAAGGAAGATCGTCCGGGCATTACAAAAGAAATTATCGAGGTGCTAAAGAAGAGGATAGACCCTCAGGGGGTCATAGAGTACCGAATACAAGAGCAGGGTAGCCATCGGATACTTATCCAGGTCCCTGGGGCAACAAGGATGGAAATAGAAGGACTGAAGAACCGAATTACGCGGCTTGGCAAGCTTGAGTTCAGGCTGGCAGCCAGCAGTGACGGTCCGGAATATGCGGAGGCCATGGAGGGAAAACAAGTCCCCGGTTTTTATAAACACTGGTTAAGAAAGAAAAAGGGTGAAGAGGGTGAGGCTGGTAAGTGGTTCCTTGTTCAAAATAAAATAGCAATTTCCGGAGAACATTTATCCAGGATATATGCTGACCGCAAAGGGATTGAACCGGTTGTGGGGTTTGAATTTGACGCTATCGGTAAGTCCAAGTTCGGGCAGATTACAGAACGTAATATTGGCAAACCCCTGGCGATTATCTTGGATGGTATTCTGTATTCGGCTCCTGTTATACGCGACCGCATCCCCGGGGCGGGGATTATTGAAGGGAATTTCACGCAGGATGAAGTGAATGAACTTATTGCTATAATGCGGGCAGGAAGCTTACCTGCTGACCTTGAACTTGAAATGGAAACAATGGTTGGACCAAGTTTGGGGAGGGATTCCATTAACAGAGGCTTGATTGCAGGAGCAATAGGTGGCATTTTTGCCATTCTCTTCATCGGCATTTATTACATGGGAATAGGTTGGGTTGCCAACTGTGCAAACGCATTAAATATCTTCCTCATAGTTGCTGCAATGGCGCTGCTTGACGCTACTATGACACTTCCGGGTATTGCAGGTTTGGTGCTCATGATTGGTATGGGAATCGATGCCAATGTGCTTATTTTTGAAAGGATCCGCGAGGAAAAAGCCAAAGGGAAACCTATCCGGGCAGCCGTTAAGGCAGGATATGAAAAGGCATTTTCTGCTATCTTCGACTCTAATATTACCACCTTGATTACCGGGGTAATACTCGCCGCTGTAGGTACCGGTCCTGTAAAAGGATTTGCATGGACGTTAATCCTGGGTTTGATTATCAACCTGTTTACTGCCATTTTCGTGACAAGGGTTATCTATGATTTGTTCATGGATTTAAGCTGGATCAGGAATTTTTCCATGTTCAAGCTGATTGGGATTCCTCACATAAGATTTCTGAATTATCGTTTTATTCTGGTAGCTGTTTCTGGTGCATGTATTATCACGGGACTTACCATATTTGTTCTTCGCGGGAATAAGAAATATGATATTGATTTCACCGGTGGCACTCTTGTGCATTTACACCTCAACAATCCAACACCACCTGGATTTATAAGGGCTGCATTGGCAGAGACGGGCTATGAAGAGGCTGAGGTACAAAGTATCTGGTCTGAGGAAAATCTGACTCAGTTCGCATCGACAGCAAATGAATTTGGCATCAGGATAAAAGAGCTTCACGAGGAAAAGGTAAAACAGAAAATTACAGAGGATGTAAAAAGTGTTCTGGATAAGGCAGGCCTGTTTGGAAGGATTGATTTTATTGAACCTTTGGTTTTTAATCTTGAATTACAAAAACCAGTGGATGAAGTGGCCATTCAAAAAAGCTTGAAAGATGCAGGTTATAGTGAAGATGATGTGGTATCGATAACACCTGCTAATCAGCAAGCCAGAGAATATATTGTGAATATTTCAGGTTTGGAAGACGCTAAAAAACGCCCGCAACTGGTTGGCTCTGTTGTGGATGGACTAAAAGACAACCTGGTTTTCCACGAGGTTAAAATAACCTTGGGTGAAATTACTGAAACATTACAGGCTCAGGACGCAGGTATGCAGACGCCTAAGCCTTTCATGGATGTGGAAGCAAGTGAGCCCATAGATCCTGCTATTCTCAATTTTGAACTGAATAAGCAGGGGTTTAGTAATGTTTCTGTAACGGGGCAGTCAAAAGAAACCCCCATGGGACTTACAAGTAAGCTTAAAATTGAAGGTACAAGAACGAGTTTGCAGGAAATAAAGCAGACTTTGAAGGAAACGATCTCCCGTCCGAGCGTTGGTATTATCGGAAATGAAGCGATTCGGATAGAATTGAAAGAGGGTATCGGTAAAGAAAATTTTGTGACGATGATTCGTGGGATTAAGTCTGTAAAAGGTGCCATAAAAAATGTTTATTCAACAAATGCCCCGGCACCACTATTTGTAATTCGTATGGAGCCCCTGAGCGCAGGAAAAGTTCAGGAAAAGATTAAGGAAGATATCATTCGTACATTTAAAGATAACTGGTATAAAGAAAAGGTTGATGTTTCCTTTGAGTTGATGAAAGAGGGCTCTGGAGATACAGCAGGCGTTGAAACACCTCAAATAATGAAGACAAATCAGGCACAATTTCGTATGATGTTATCAAAACCCTTGAAAAAAGAGGTTATTGAAGAGGTGCTGACCGCGGCAGGATACCCCAATATTCTTGAACAAGGTTTGGAAGAAGGACGTGAATATCAAACTGTCAAGATTGTTCTTGGCTCCCAAAACGCAGAAACCGTGGAAAAGACTATAAAAAGTGCATTTGAAATACCTCAGCCACTAAAAAGGATTGTGAGTATCGGCGCTACTGTCGCAGGTGAAATGAAGGGTCGTGCTATCCTGGCGGTAATCTTTTCCTGCATTGCAACAATATTTTATGTGTGGTTTCGCTTTGGTGACTTTAAATTTGGGTCCGCTGCAATTATTGCCGTTATTCACGATATTCTGATTACCCTTGGTGCCGTGGCTGTTGCTGACTACTTATTTGGGAATATGAAGATTGACAGCGCCATGGTAGCAGCATTTCTTACCGTAGTGGGTTATTCTCTGAATGATACGATTGTGGTATTTGACAGGATTAGGGAAAATATGGGAGGACGGGGCAAGATATTGACTCCGCAGCTGGTTAACGATAGCATTAACCAGACCCTGAGCCGTACCCTCTTGACAGGCGTCACGACTATTGGAGTATTGTGTGCCTTATTTTTCCTGGGTGGGGCTGAGGTTCATGGATTTGCATTTGTTATGCTAGTAGGAATTATTGTGGGTACCTATTCTACCTTATTCATTGCATGTCCAATGTTGCTTAACTGGAAAGGCCTTTCTGCCACAAGTCAAGTATCGCCAAGACAAAATTATCCAACTCAGGGAAAGGAGACAAAATAAAAAACACTTGAAGGATAACAATCGTTCAATTCCCATTATGTAAATAACTATTGGGTATGAGTAGGATTTTTTGCGGAAATACATATAAATATTGATTCATAAAAACACGAAAATATCGGAAGTGTTCTATTGGGTTCTTCGTTCCTTTAAAACCTTCGAAAGGAATAAAAAACGATGAAAAGAGATGTGCAAGTTGGCGTAACTTTAGGAGTGATTATTCTGGCAATTATTGGCGTCTTTCTGAGCACAAGAACGAGTGTGAAAGAACCGTCTATTCCTATTCCAGAAGCAGAGGAAGAAGCACAAATTGGCGCATTGGACATAAGCGAATTATCACCAGAACTACAAAGCGCATCCCGGGAATCTCTTCAGGAGACTACGACCTCCTTGCAAGGTACGGATGAAAGGACAGAACAAAAGGCATCCGTCGTTACGAATACAATGAAAATCGATGAGCAAACGGCGGAAAAAGAAGACAATATCGTCGAGGGGGAATGGAAGAAGGCAAAGGAAAAAGAACCCGTAAATGTAGCCGCAAATGATACAAAAGCAGAAGCAGTCTCAGATCAGGAAGATTGGAAAGACGTTCCCGCTGGCGATGGAAAGACTATCTCTAAATTCAAGATGCATAAGGTGCAATATAGTGACAGCCTTCGTAAAATAGCAAGAAAATACTATGGGGATGAGTCCAAGTGGTTGCTGATTTTCAATGCAAATCAGGATAAAATTCAGGATCGCAACAGCCTTAGGATTGGAACAGAACTTGTTATACCCGCAGAAAAGACCGCGATACAAAAAACAAAGGCAGAAATAAAGACAGAGATAACTACGCCGACTCTTTCCCAGGTAATCGAAGTGGAAGATGCAAAACCAACCGTTAGGAAACACATAATTCAGCAGGGTGATTCGCTGTATACGTTAGCCACAAAGTATTACAGCGACGGCTCAAAGTGGAATAAAATATTTGACGCCAACAGAAAGACCCTGAAGGACCAAAAATCTTTGAAAATTGGGCAAGAACTGGTTATTCCAGATCTTTAACGCTTTGGAAGGAGCAAATTAATGAAAATGAAAAGAGTTTTCCCGTGTATTGTAACCCTCATTGTGGTGATGAATATTCTTTTGCTCTATAGCACGTCACGGATTTCTTCTATTCATGCTCAGGGCACAGCTGACACGTTTCCCATGTATAAATATAATTTGCAGAGGACTGGTTGTGTGCCTTTTGCAGGGCCTTCCAATAACAATGTAAAATGGAGTATTTCCAGCTCTGGTGAAATATGGTCGTCCCCTGTGGTGGATGCCGATGGAGTTGTTTACGCAGGAAGCACTGATGGCAGTTTGTTATCCATGACTCCAAAGGGAAAGGTGTTATGGGCATTTAAGAGCGGTGATGAGATATTTGGTTCTCCGGCAATTGGCCTGGATGGTGTTGTTTGTTTTGGTACAGTTAGCGGAAGGCTCTATGTGATCAATCCTGATGGAAAGATGAAATGGAAGTTCCAGGCTGCCGGGGCGATACATTCGTCTCCTGCTGTTGACGATAAAGGCACGGTGTATGTCGGTTCCTATGACGGGAAACTCTATGCCTTAGGCGCAAACGGAAAACTCTTGTGGAGCTATAAAACCGGGGCGCCTATTATGATTTCTTCTCCTGCCGTAGGTCGCGATAATACCATTTATATCGGTTCCTGGGATAAACATTTGCATGCCATAAACCAGGATGGAACTTTGAAGTGGAGTCTTGAAACCGAAGGTAAAATAGATTCTACGCCTGCTATAACTGATGATGTTGTTTATGTCGCGGATATGAATGGGAAATTATATGCTGTAAATTTAGATGGGACGCTAAAGTGGGGGTTTGACTTAGGCAGCCGAACACATTCTTCTCCATCTGTAGACGCTGATGGAGTAGCCTATATTGGTACCCAGGCTGGTAGCTTATTTGCTGTAAAAAGAGATGGTACTGTGAAGTGGGAATTCAAAACCGGAAATTCTATTACGGCCACACCTGTTATCGATGCGAATGGCGTTATTTATGTCGGCTCATGGGATGGTAAGTTATATGCCATGAATAGTGACGGTACTCTCAAGTGGATTGCAACAATTGGTGACCCATTACTTTCTTCCCCTGCGATTGATCCCAAAAATACGCTCTATGTTGGTTGTGTAGATTGGAAACTCTATGCAATAGGGCAATGAGTTTTTGGAGTCACAAAATCTTTTTTACTTAATAATCATTTTCAGTTATAATTATTAACATAATTTTATCTGTGGCACTATGCTAACGCATTTACACCGTTCATTATAATCGTACATGTGGTGAGTAACCATGTGTTACTTTGGCACATATACCCTGTGCAGGAGATGGAGTAACATGATTGGTATATCAAAATTATACTGTGGCACCGTAGAACCGTCAGATGCATTACGTTATGGGAGAGAATCCAGGAAACTGCCATCCCATCTGTTACAATTTTCTCATGATAAAAAACCTGTTGTAGTATGGAACGTCGGGCAACGCTGCAACTTGAAATGCATTCATTGCTATTCTCAATCAAAGGATATTGAATATCCCAATGAATTGACTACGGATGAGGCAAAGGCAATGTTAGATGACCTTGCAGATTATGGGGCTCCTGTGATTCTGTTTTCTGGAGGAGAACCCCTTATGCGGGCAGACCTCCTTGAGTTAATTGGCTATGCCAAAGAGAAGGGTTTGCGGGCGGTCATTAGTACGAATGGCACTTTAATTACCAGAGAAAAGGCAAATGAATTGAAAAAATTCGGGCTCTCCTACGTGGGGATCAGTCTGGACGGTCTTAAAGAGACGAATGACCGTTTCCGTGGTATTCCAGGCGCATTTGACGCTGCATTGGAAGGTATTCGAAATTGCATGTCGGTGGGCATTAAAGTGGGTTTACGTTTTACGATTAATAAGAGGAACGCACATGATATCCCTGGTATATTTCAATTGATTGAAAAAGAAAATATTCCAAGGGTCTGTTTCTATCACCTGGTCTATTCAGGGAGAGGATCCAATCTGATCGAGGAAGACCTTTCTCACAAAGAAACCCGTGAGGTTGTCGATCTTATTATCAATAAGACCAAAGAGGCGCATGACAAAGGCAGAAAAATAGAGGTGCTCACCGTAGATAATCATGCCGACGGTCCGTACGTGTATTTACGACTATTAAAAGAAAACCCCAAAAGGGCAAAAGAGGTCTATGAGCTCCTCCAGATGAATGAAGGGAATAGCTCCGGTAAGGGACTTGCCTGTATTAGCTGGGATGGAGAGGTACACGCTGATCAATTCTGGAGGCAATACTCCTTCGGAAATGTCAGGAAAAGGAAGTTTAGCGTGATATGGGAGGACACTTCCAATGAGTTAATGGCTAAACTGAAGAACAAAAACCCATATATCAAAGGGCGTTGCGCTAAATGCAGATGGCTTAATATCTGCAGTGGAAATTTCAGGGCCAGGGCAGAGGCATACTATGGTGATATGTGGGAACATGATCCTGCCTGTTACCTTACCGACGAAGAAATAGGAATTGAATCCGGATCTCCAAAAAAAACAAGGCAAAAGGTAACTGTTTAATAATCTGAACTTCAGGAAAAAATGCGCACGACTGTAATAGGTAAGATGCTTGGAATTTTGAAGAGTTGAAATTTGATATTTTGCGATGTGAACGGTAATTTTGTCATGTATTAGGCCTGTTTGGTTCTGGCTTGCCCGTTTTGGATATTACATCTGCCTTTTTAAGATAAAAGGCAGATGTACCTGATCTTGTTTATAGTTACCTGTCAGGGCGTACATGATAATATTGATACCAAGACGGAAAGCCATAGCCCTTTGCGTCTCACCGCCAGGAATTACTTCATATTCCCAGCTTCCCAGCGGATCTTTTGCCCAAGCGCCACCAAGGTCGTTCTGGGAATAGATGATAGCCGCTCGGTTTTCTATCGTTATGCCTTCCAAGTAAGTTTTTTCCATAATTCTGCCATAAGCCTGATTCAGCAAATAAAAAGATTTGAAAATGGTATGATCAGCAGGCAGCTTTTCCAGGGATTTATGGGGAAATAGCCGTTTAATCTCCCGCCGGACAGATATATCAAACCCAAAATCGCTCTTTCCGATGCAGTCGTCAATTAAAAGCGTTCCCCCAAATTCCAGGTATAACTTTAAATTGCTAATCTCTTTCTCACTGAGCGGTGGGAATTCCTGATCACCTGACATGTACAGAAAGGGGTATTCAAAGATATTGATATCGTCTGCATGAAGGATTACGGTGTCGATACGTGCCTCAGCGCTGGTTCGTTTGATAAGCTCCCACATCAGGCGTTTTCCTGCATTGGGTCTGGGATTCCAGTTTCCTCCGGAATATTCCAATTGGGCGAAGGTGAATTTTGAAACCTCACCCATGGCGAAAATGCTGAAGGAGAAAAAATTGAAACCACAGATTGTACAGATGACAAAGATAAAGAACCTGAGATTCCTGGAAATAATAGACCACCGCAGCACGGAGACACTGAAACTATAAAACATACTTTTTATTCTCAATTTTTTAAATTTTTGCTAAATTCTGATATCGACAATTTCTACAGAGTCAGGTATGAGTTTTGCTAAATGAACGTCCAATTCTTTCGTTATTAAGAGGAATCGGGGGGAGTGCTTGTGTATTTCTTCGATTCCTACCACCTGATAGCCAAATATCCTGATTTTTTTTTCATTATCAACAATCGCAACAAGGTCTATTTCTTTATCCTGGATAACGAGGTAGGCCATCTCCATGAGGTCTGTGACACCATAAATGGCAACGGAGTCTTTATCCTGAAAGGAGATGCTATCAATCTTATTTTCAACATTTTTTCTCACAGCCTTATAGAAATGAAAATTCCTGTCAAAAAATTTATAGGCAAGCTGTGTTTTTTCAGCAATCCCTTTGGGAGTCAGAATGTACCGGATCCTTCTGGGGTTTACACCCAGCATTTTCACCAAACCCCTCTTCGTGAGTTTTTTTAAAGCAAAATTTATGGAAGCTACATTAATGCCCAACTGCAAAGAAAGCTGGCGCTGGGAGATCTGCTCTCCATTTTCAATTGATTGGAGGATGTTATATTGGGTGATTTCTTCCTGGTTAGACATAAAGCGTTAATTACTCAAAATCAGGCGCAAATCCCTTGAGTTCCTCTGTAATCCTGAGTAAATTCCACGAATCTTAGTACGTAGAGGGAATGAATCAACACGCTTTCTTTTTGAAACAACTTATTTTCCATGAAGAGCTTGCGTATGAATGGGAAGTCAGTAAGCAAATATTCGATTTGCGACTTTCTAGATATTCCTCCCGCAGTTTCGTTCGCTACGGGAGGAACGGGGTCTCTCAATTGGGTGATGTGAGAGATTGTGTTTACAAGAATAAACGTTTATTTTTTTAAACGTTTGTTATTTAAAACGTTTTTTGAGAAAATGTCAACACAAAAGTAAAAAACTTTTATTTTCCGGTATTAAGTTCTTCTAATGTTTCCTGCGCCAGCTCCCGCACAGAACCGTCTTCATCATTGAGGGCGCTCTTTATAAATTCGATAGCAGCCTCTCCACCCACTTCTCCTAATGCTTCTACGGCACTTTCACGCACCCATGGGTCCCGATCTTTGAGTGCTATAGAAAGGGGGTCGACAATGCTTTTGTCGCCCATATCCAGTAAGGCATCAATAGCGCTTAATCGCACGTCTTCGGTGGGGTCATTCGTCAGCGCCTTTGAGATAATTTCTATTGCCCTTGGATCTTTGCTTTCCCCCAGAGCGGTAATTGCATCTTCTCTCTTCCCAGGATCTTCATTTTCCAGGGCATCTTTTACTAAGGATTCAAAGGAGGGTTTTTCCTTTTTTGGTTTTTCTTTTTTGGCAACTGGCATCCCTGGCTTGGGAGTGGCTTTTTTCGGAGGCTCGTTCTTTACTTTTGTAAAAATTTCTTTGGACTTACTAGCACGAACAATAGAAAGTTTCCCTTCTTTCACCTCGTGGAGGGCATAGGCAAAGGCATAATTCTTATCTTTCAGGATCCGGCGCACCCCTTCTCCGATAGGTATGTTTTGGAATTCTACGGTAACAATCCCGTCAATTGAATCGTTGAGCCATATTCTGGCGCCACTCTGTGACATGATTTCTTTTAAGACCTTTTCCAAAGGAGAATTTTTTATCTTTACCGATAATTGGCCATTACTGAATTTGATATCGAGGACTTCTCCGCCTGTTGACACATTAGCCCAAAGGGCATGCCTTATGTTGGCTGTGAAAACAAGCGAAGATACCATGCCGGTAAGTAAGCCAATTCGCGTATATTTATACATTGTGTTGATAAAAGGAAACATAAATAATCATTCTAGAAGGATTTCCCTTGAATAATGTTGATTAACAGCCTTTTCCCCTTCTCCATAATTTCATGTGTTCTTCCCTCCAGATTTAAACGGAGCAGGGGTTCGGTATTGGATTTTCTCACGTTAAACCACCAGTCATGGTATTCTACGGTAATTCCGTCCAGATGGTCTACCTTTCCGTTGGAAAATTTATTGGTAATTTCCGCAATCTTCGCATCCTTATCGTCTACCTCAAAATTTATTTCACCGGTAGAATAGTACCTCTTCAGTGGCGCCACGATGTTTGAAAATGGAATGCGTTTTGAACTCAAGATGTCCAAAACCATGAGAAAAGCGATCATCCCAGAATCCGAGTAGTAATTATCCCTGAAATAGTAATGCCCCGAGAGTTCACCTCCAAAAACTGCCTTCTTTTCCCGCAGTGTAGCCTTCATATAGGCATGACCAACCCGCTCACGATAAGGGACACCACCTGCAGCCTTTATCTCTTCGGGAACGACCCAACTCGATCGGAGGTCATACAAAATCGTTGCCCCTTTTTCCCGTTCAAGAAATTGCCTTGCAATCAACGCCGTAATGATATCGCATCCAACTGTCCGTCCCATCTCATCGATAAAGACACACCGGTCGGCATCTCCGTCGAATGCAACCCCCAGATGGGCCCGTGTCTCGCGCACCTTCTTTTGCAAATCAACAAGATTTTCAGGCTTTAATGGATTGGCTTCGTGATTGGGGAAATTTCCGTCCAGTTCAAAATACAATGGAATAATTTCGATGGGAAGCCCTCCACAAACAACGGGAACCGTTTTGCCTGCCATCCCATTTCCCGCATCGATTACTATACGGAGGTGTCTGAGGTTGCTGGCAAATTTTAAGACATGCTTCTTATAATCTCCAAAGATATCGCCCTGAATGACCTTGCCAAGTTGCTCCCCGCGTAAGGGATGATACTGCTTTGTCAGTTTTGCAATCCGCTCTATCCCCGTCTCGTAACTGAGTGGAATGGCCTGTTTCCTGCATATTTTTAATCCGTTATACCCGGCGGGATTATGAGAGGCGGTAACCATGACACTTCCGTCGTACTTGTAATGTCCCACAGCGAAATAGGTCATCTCCGTTGAAACGACGCCCACATTAACAACATTCAGCCCCGCTGTGCATAAGCCATCGATCAAGGCATTGGCAAGTGGTTTCGAAGATGGCCTCATATCCCTGCCTACAACAATGTTTTTCACGTCCGGATTTTCTTCCTTAAAAAACTGGCAGAGGGCCGTTCCGATCTTGTGTGCCGTCTGATCATTAATCTCTGATGGATATTTCCCACGGATATCGTAACTTTTAAAGATATTCATAGAAAGTTTAGACTCAGCATGTGACTGGTTAAAAATCGCTGGTTCGACCTTCTCCAGACATACATTGCATTTCGGGTAATTCACCCTCTGTCTGCCCTTACATACGGAATCGCTAATGGTATACGACTCACCCGGACAACGGCGTTGACGTTCTTCACCCCTTTCGATAATCTGTCCTTTTTTCATACATGCTGCTCCTTACAGTTTCAACAACTGTCTGCCTGCATCAAATGCCTGTTGTAATAGCTCCTGCCTCTTATTTACGGAGCCTTTCTCTTCCAATCCGGCACACAATATGTCTCCCGCATATTTCGTGTCTAATACATGGAAAAAAGACTTTATTGTTTTTATAGCACCGATGAACAACCCTTCTTTGGCATCGCGCGCCGCAGTTGCGATAAAAAAACCCCTTGCAAATCTTCCATCTTCCCTGATGGGTAAGTTTAAAATATATTTCCGGGCCCAAAAGGCCTGGCAACGGTCGATAAGCGCCTTCAGTTGAGCACTTACACTCATAAAGTAAATGGGAGTGGCAACAATAATAGCGTCAGCATCCACGAGCTGGGAATAAATTTTTTGCATATCATCATTGATAACACACACACCTTTTTCAAAACAGCCGCCGCAAGAATTACATGGGGCAATCTGTAAATCACGAACAATGATCTTCTGGACTTCGGTATTACATGCCATAGATCCCTTCATGGCTTGATCGAGCAATATGTCTGAGTTACCATGGGGACGCGGGCTACCGAAAATGCCAATCACTTTTTTCATCGATTTTTTTCAAAAGAAGATAACGTATCTTTAAAATATCGAAGCGTCTTACGCAGACCTTCTTCACGAACAATCTTTGGTTCCCAGCCTAAAACCTTCTTTGCCCTGGAAATGTCGGGCTGCCGAATCTTGGGGTCATCAACCGGAAGGGTTTTGAATATAATCCTGCTTTTGCTTCCGGTTAGGGCAAGTATCTCCTTTGCCAACTGGTGAATGGTTATCTCCTCAGGATTACCAATATTTACAGGATCATACTCATTTGAAAGAAGTAACCGATAGATACCTTCGACAAGATCGGAGACGTAGCAGAAGCTCCTCGTCTGCAAACCGTTCCCGAACACCGTAATATCCTCACCCCTGAGCGCCTGGCATATAAAATTCGGGAGCGCACGGCCGTCTTTTACCCGCATCCGGGGTCCGTAGGTATTGAATATTCTCACGATTCTGGTATCCATGTGATGGTATCGATGATATGCCATAGTCATTGCTTCCGCAAATCGTTTTGCCTCGTCATAGACCCCCCTCGGGCCAACAGGGTTCACATGACCCCAATAATCTTCCCGTTGAGGATGGATTTGCGGGTCTCCATACACTTCCGAGGTAGATGCCAACAGGAATTTTGCCTTCTTTGTCTTGGCCAACCCCAGGCTGTTTAAGGTACCCAGGGAACCAACCTTTAAGGTTTGTATAGGGAATTCCAGGTAGTCAAAGGGACTGGCTGGTGAAGCAAAATGCAGCACATTATCCACCTGTCCATCTACATAAATGTAATCGCTTACATTGTGTTTTATAAAACGGAATTGGCTATTTCCCATCAAGTGGACTATATTCTCCACCTTGCCCGTCAGCAAGCTGTCGATACAGATAACCTGATGTCCCTTCTCAATTAAATAATCACACAGATGCGAACCAATAAACCCAGCGCCACCGGTAATTACCGTTCTCATGGAAGAATATCCCTCTAGAATACTGTAAATTCCAATGTTATAAAGAACTTACGGTGAATTCTACAACATTTTCATCAATATTCAAGAACATAGTGTTTTTTGTATTTTTCATAACTGGCTGGTACTGTGTTTGTTATGACCGCAACTAATTGTATTGTAACGTGTTATAGATTTCAAGTTTTCCTGTCAATTCCGATTAATTCCGTAGAATTACGCTGTGGTTGACTACAATTTGACTACAGTCAGAACTTTTTAAAAATGAGTTTGTTGGAGCGGAATAAAGACCGAAAAATACATTTCTTTGACTATATTTCTGATTCATATTTTTTAAGTCGGTTGCAGAATTTGGGGATTTAATTTCCCCCTACATCAGTAATAGGAGTTTTTTCCATTGCAAGGAATTTCTTCTTTATTTGTCGTTTGGAAGTTACTATATGCCATAAGAAACCGGCAGTCGCTGCACCAGCCGTATCTGCTAACCAGTCAAGGATATCTACTGAACGGTTCGGTGTGAAAAATTGGTGGAACTCATCCGACGCTCCGTAGAGGGAAGTGATGCTAATTGCGAGAATAATCTTATATATCCACTTGCTTCCTACTGTGACGGAAGAAAGCGACCAGCAGATCATGAGGCATAAGAAACCAAACAACATAAAATGAATAAGCTTATCTGTGTAAGGTGGAAGGTTGATAGAAGAGGTGTCCTCCGAAGATGCGGCAAAGATAAGATAGGCATATGCAAGTGTTAACAGACATTTAAAAATCCAAGGTACTCTAATCTTGATGTTCATTCTTTTCAGTTTCTTGAAAGATACGGAGCCAGTATTGTGTCTCATCGGCAGCGGGTCCCAGGTATTTGTAGATCGGGTCATCCACAGTATGCGGCAGTTTCTTTTTTGCCTTCGTCCTTGGTAGTTCTGTTTTTATTACGGAAGGTTTTACCTCTTCGTTGGGAAGATTTTTGAAAATGTCTTTCCAGTATTTTGCATCGTCTTCCGAAGGGCCTTCCCGTTTACTCTCTGGCTCATCAGAGGTATTTTTTTTATCTTTATTCAGAATCTCCAGGATTTCTTTGTACATTGCCTTTGGTTCAATAATATGACAACCGCATTTTCTGACGTGCCGTTTTATATCGTTGTCATAGGTTACAATGGAAACATCTCCTGGGTTTTGACAAAGGTTTGTGATGTTTTTGATTTCTGTGTCCGCATTTATACCTGATTTTGAATAAATTACGGTGATACCAGAACAGGTTTGTTTTTTTGGTAAAGCGGCCTGAGTATAATTACCATCAAACACCACAATGACATCGTAATGTTTTTTTCTTTATATTTTACAAACAGGGATATTATATAGTCCCGTACGTGTTCAATTTGGTTTACTCCAACGTGCTTTTCGAGAGCTGGTACTGTAAATATAAAGTTATAGCCATCGATGATGATTAACATACCATTTGGCAATTTTCAACGATTACCTTTCCACCAACAATAGTGGTTACGACCTGTCCCTTTAATTTCCAACCATTAAAGGGACAGTTTCTGGCCTTTGACTCAAATTTTTCGACTTCAACTGTCCATTCTTTTGTCAAATCAATAATAGCAATATCTGCCGGCATGCCCACAGCGAGACGGCCTCCGGTTACATTAAATATCCGTGCGGGATTGGTGGACATTTTTTGGACAATCTCTTTCAATGACAGGATGCCAGGATGGACTAATTTTGTAAGAATGACGCCAAGTGCATTCTCAAGTCCAACAAAACCCGAAGCCCCCTTTTTTATATCATCATGGGTATGTGGAGCGTGATCTGTAGCAATGACATCAACGAGACCATTTGATAAACTTTTCTGGAGTGCCTCTCTGTCTTCCCGGGAACGTAAAGGGGGGTTGGTTTTCGGTACATTTCCACTTGAATCTCTGAAGGTTTCATCCAACAGTAAATGATGAGGTGTAACTTCACAGGAGATATTTGCAATGTGTCTTTCTTTCGCTTGTTGAATAACCTCCAGGGTACTTTTCAGGCTAACATGCGAGACATGGAGCCATCCCCTGGCCTGTTCAGTATATTTGATCTCCCGGAGGACAAAGTCCGTTTCATGACAAAATGGTTTGCCGGGAAAGTGTGCTACATGGGTATCTTTTTTGGCCTTATCTAAAGAGACTTGAGAATCTTCACAATGAGGACTTATGATAAGTTTGTTTCTTGCAGCTAGCTCACACGCCTTTTTCATTAAGGTTTCGTAAAATACCGGATTTCCATCATCCGAGAGTGCGCGTACCCGCTTGTCCGTTGCCAGCTTATCAATATCTGTTAATTCCTCTCCCAATAATCCCTTTGTGATGCATGCCTTTGTATAGATGTTCACTATGCTTTTCTGACAAACTCTTTCCATGAAGGATTCCACCATTTCTAATGAATCAATGGGGGGAATGGTGTTCGGTTCGCATATCAGGGTTGTATAACCACCCATTGCTGCAGCCCGTGAACCTGTTTCTATGGTTTCTTTGTATTCCAGGCCGGGTTCGCGAAGATGAACATGGCAATCGATTAAACCCGGAATTACATAGTGAGAAGTAGCATCAATAACCTTTGTATTGTTATTCGTTTTAATATCGTTTGAAATTGTTTTAATCTTGCCATCCTTGATAAGGATGTCTGCACAACCATCAAGCCCGGTTGACGGGTCGACGACATGCCCGCCTTTTATTAACACCTCGTTACATATCATTGTATTTATTCGCTCCAAAAATATAAAAAGATTAAGGAGAAACGGGGAAAAAGGAGAAGATTGAAAATATTTTATCGTGCCCTCTCTGACTCTATTTTCCATACATCAGGTATTTTTACAGTATCCTGCTTGAACCAAAATTACAAGAAATCTTTTAAGGGGCATTGTTCACAGGCTTTTTTTTGGTCTACAAAACATTTTGCCGATATTTACCAATAAGGCATGGTATTCATTATATAATTTTACATCTTTGGGGAGGTTTTCTTCAAAGAAAGACTTCATCTCGTCATAGGTGCTTTCTTCAGAAACAAAACCATGCCTTGAAAAAATCCTGTGTGTATAAGCATCCACAACAAATGTAGGTAAATTTCCTGCATATAACAAAATAGAATCTGCTGTTTCTGGCCCAATGCCTTTTACGGAAAGCAGTTCATCTCGGAGTATTTGCAGATCCTGGTTGAACATCCCGGAGAGATTGCCTCCGTATCTTGAAAATAGCCAGTTGATAAATGTTTTAACACGCCTTGCTTTGACGTTAAAAAAGCCGGAAGGGCGAATAAGCTGTGCCAGTTCTGTTACACTCAATTCATGAATGCCTTCCGGAGAAAGCTTTCCGGCTGTCCTGAGGTTTCTGATGGCCTTTTCAACGTTAGACCAGTTGGTATTCTGTGTTAATATGGCGCCAATGATTATCTCAAAAGGTGTTTCTCCCGGCCACCATTGCTGTGGACCCAAAGCAGCGAACATCTTTTGGTATATTTTGAAAATAGTTTTGGCTTTATTCATCTCCTGTACCAAGTTTTGAAAGAATCCCCATCCTCAGTAAAGGTAGCATAATTTCGTGATGGCCTGTAATCGCATATCCGCGCTGGGTTGGCCTTTTTAAGACATTGGTCTGTGGTCTGTAGTGCTGAATCATGTCCATATTTACCGTTACAAAATTCTCAACCTTGTGACCAACATTCCTTGCAATACAAAGTGCTTTAAGAAAAACCTCTGGCATAATGACGGCAGAGCCCACATTGAGCCAAACCCCTTCCTCGAGTTTTGAAACCACAGAGGAAAGAATTTTAAAATCGATATGACTGGCTTCTCCCAAATCCCTTCCTGAAATGTTCGGGTGCATGTGTATTGTGTCGGTGCCCAAAGCAACATGGACCGTGGTTGGTATATTCAGTTTTGCACCCCAGGCCATCAGACTTAGGTCATTATACGGATTTTTTTCTTCAATTACTTTATCTCCCAGTGCCCGTCCGAGACCCCTGCCCTCTTTTATTCCTTGAGCAGAGGCAGCTTGAAATGCCTCTGCAGTCTCCTTTGCCATACCAAAACTGCCGTCTTTTAGACTGAGTGCCACATCCTCAGAGGTCGCCCCGATGAGCGCAACTTCATAATCATGAATAGCTGCGGCGCCATTCATGGCAAGGGCGGTTATTATGCGCCGGTTCATGAGATCTATGATTAATGGCGACAACCCGCACTTTATGACATGTGCACCAATGGCCATTACTACGGGATGTTTGTTCTGATACGCCAGGACTATTGCATCAATTACCTTCCGCAAATTGGCAGAAGCCAGGATCTCTGGCAGGGATTCGAAAAAGGCATGTATTCCATCAGTGGGTAAGACAGGCCTGGCGAATAGTTTGATATTTGAGAGATTTTTTCGTTCCTTTATTGAGTATGTCTTGATTTTGCTAAGGTCTAATGGCTCGAAAAAATTAGTCCTATCTTCACGTTGTCTCACCATTCCAATTTCTTCCTTACAGGAATATCTCTATGGGGCAAGAATTGCTTCGACTGGACATACGGCCACGCAATTGCCACAATCAGTACAGGTGTCTGCGCTAATCACCCTCTTATCCCCGGACTCGGATATGGCATTGACAGGGCATTCGCTCTCACATGCGCCACAATTTATACAATCATCCGTGATTTTATGAGCCATTATATTTCTCCTTTCAATGTAGAATGGCATTGATCTTATTTTCAAAAATTTCATATCCTTTTACAATACGAACTCCCATCTTTAATGTCCACAATGGGAAATCCCATAGATTACGAACATTTTTTATTTTTACCTTGTCTTTTTGAGTAATAATAATTGCATCCGGCCTGATACGCAGCGCCTCTGTATTTAGTCCTCTCAATTCAGATGAGGTATACACATGATGGTCTGGAAATACCCGAAAACCGAGCAATTCTCCCCCTAAGCTTTCAATGCTTTTCCTGAATGATACAGGGTTGCCTATGGCGCAAAATGCAAAGACCTTTTTTCCATGCAAACAGTGAATATCCAACCTCGCCGCGTCCGCTAATGATTCTAAACAAATAGGTTTATGAACTGTTTCTACTACCGGAACATGTCTTGCAACCTCACGCAACCGATCAATGATTGATTGAATTTCATCGTGGCTGCATTGGTTTACGCGGGTTAGCATAATCATGTCGGCCCGTCTTAGTTCTTCTAAAGGTTCACGCAACATCCCCCGCGGGACTATATGCTCATGCCCAAATGGATTTAGTGCATCAATAGTTACAATATTCAAATCCTTTGCCAGGTGGATGTGCTGGAATCCATCATCCAGTAATAAATATTCAGCCTGAAAGCGCCTGATCGCCTCTAATCCACTTTTCACCCTGTTTTTATTTAACAGATGAGGAATATTCGGGATATTTTCCTGAAACAAGAGATACTCATCATTGCAAACATTTTCAGCCAAAGAACTGTTTTCCTGTTTTATGGTAGCTGCGTAACCCCTGCTGAGGATAGCAACCCTTTTTCCCTTCTCTTGTAAATATTTTGCTATATATTCCACTACCGGTGTCTTGCCGGTTCCCCCCATCGTGATATTTCCCACGCTGATTACAGGAACGGGAAGACGAACGCTTTTCAGAATGCCTTTCTCATAAAAAAAAATACGAGTTTTAACCACAAACCCGTATATTTTGGAGAGGGGATAAAGTGCCTTCAGAACCGCCTGGGAGCATATATCAGAAGGCTCCTCTTTCAAGACTTTTAAATAATATTCCCTAAAAATAGTTATGGGTAAATACTGGAAAAGGAAAATTTCTCAAATACCTGAACCTGTCTGGAGCAGATTTTATTTCAACGGAACAGACCAATATGCCTCGTCTAAAAATTGCTTCCATGAGCGATATCTATCTGAACGAAGTTTAAGGCTTAAGATGGGACTATGCTTTGGCTTGACTGGTTTACGTATTAACTTCATTCTCGCCTCTTCAGGGGTTCTTCCACCTTTCAATTTATTACATTCCGTACAGGCGCATACGATATTTGTCCAGGTAGTTTTCCCATTATACGCCTTCGGTACAATATGGTCTAAGCTAAGTTCCGATGTCGGAAACCGCTGACCGCAGTATTGGCACCTGTTTTCATCACGGGCAAAGATGTTCCGTCTATTGAATTTTACGTTGGATTGCGGGTGCTTGTCATAGAATAAAAGACGGATAATTTTTGGCACTTCGATTTCAAAAGAGACAGTCCTGATCCAACTGGTGTCTTCATCGGGTAAACCTAATTTAGCCTTATAGAGAGAAACGTCTTTCCAACTTTCAAAATTATAGGAGTTGAATTTTCCGTCATCTACAGAAACGACCTCTGCGGCTTCCTTGCATAATAAAACAAATGCCCTCTTTGCCGAAATTACATGAAGGGCCATGAAAAATTTGTTTAATACCAATACGCTTGATTCTAAAGAAGCAATTTGTTGCATATTAGTACATCCTCACTATAAAACAAATATTTATTGCGAGAAGCCGCAATTAAAATAATTTATCGCATAGACACATAGCAGGAATAGCCCCAGGGAATTTTTAAAAAGATTGATTTCCAGAATACTATTACCAAAAGTATATCAATAAAGCCTAAGTAATTCAAGGGAATTGTACCGCCCCGAACTGATCCAAAGTGCCGTATCCCTTCCCAGGATTAAAGGACTTCCGAATAGAGGTGGTAACAAATCTCTTTGCCTGAATAATGGCCTCTCTTAGCCCATTTCCCCTTGCCAAATAGGTAGCTATCGCTGAGGCATAGGTGCAACCTGTGCCATGGGTGTTTTTTGTCGGTATGTATTCACCTTCAATATACTCAAAGGATTTTCCATCATAGAAAATATCGATAACCTTATTTTTTTTGTTCGTATCCCATAATTTCCCGGCATGTCCGCCTTTTATGAGTACATGCGAAGCACCTAATTGATAGATACATTTAGCGGCTTCTTCTGCATGGGATACATTTTTTATCTGTAAACCACTGATATATTCTGCTTCCGGGATATTTGGTGTGACGACAATAGAAAGAGGAAATAATTGGGAGGTGAGGGCATTAACCGCATCAGTGGATAACAAGCTCTTTTCATTTTTGGAGAGCATGACCGGGTCGACAACAATACGTTTGATGTTATACTCCTTGATTTTCAGACTTACCACATCTACGATATCCCTGCACAGCAGCATCCCCGTTTTAACGGCATCAGTACCAATATCCGTCATTACGGCATCTATTTGTTGACCGACAAAGGATGCCGGTACCTCAAAGATGGAATGGACACCCAGGGAATTCTGTGCGGTCAGAGCAGTAATGACCGTTGTTGCATAGCCACCAATGGACGTAATCGTCTTAATGTCCGCCTGTATTCCAGCCCCACCGCCGGAATCAGAACCGGCAATGGAAAGGACTTTATACAGAGATGGCGCTTGTTTCTTCATTTTGAATAACAATTTTTGGATTTGTATTTTTGGTTGAACAGGTAAGCCTTTCTCTTTTAAGAGATTAATATGCTCTTGCTCCCCCATTACTATAGGTATATTTTTACTTCCTCAACCTCAAACCGCCCATCTACCTTCTTAAGGTAACCCATGCGCACTTTAGGGTCGTGTTGAAAGATCAGGAGCCAGTGTTCTTCGTATGCCTGTTTTAATACCTTCTTTTTGTTTTCCAGGGTTTCCAAAGGGAATAAGTCATATCCGGAGATATAAGGATAATGAAGATGGGCAACGGTGGGAACCAGGTCGCCCAGGAAAAAGGCCACGTGTCCCTCAGATTCGATTTTTACACATTGATGATGTTGGGTGTGACCCCCAATTTTTATGAGGGAGACGCCTTTATCCAGTTCTATAATTTCTTCGTTTACGATGGAGAGACGCTTCTGGTCATCTATAGGCAAAAAGTCTTCAGTCAGGTAACTTGCCCTTGTCCTTTCATTTGAATTCGTTGCCGCCTCCATCTCTCCTTTCTGGACAAAATACCTTGCATTTGGGAATGCCGGAACAATCTTGCCTTTCTCATTCACAGTGGTATTTCCACCGGCATGGTCAAAGTGGAGGTGGGTATTGATAATCAGGTCGATATCTTTGGGCTGATAACCAAAACGATGTAAGGATTCCAGCAGGTTTGATTTTTTATCAATACCATAAATTCGGCAAAATTTCTCGTTATGCTTTGTTCCAACTCCCGAATCAATCAGGATGTTATATCTCCCTGTCACGACCAGGGGACAGTGGAGAGATAGTTGTATCCTGTTTCTGTCATCAGGCGGATAGACCTTCTCCCACAAGACGCGGGGCACAATTCCAAAGACCGCCCCTCCATCCAGGTAAATGTTGACATCGGTTACAGGATAAATTACGAACTTGCCCGCTTTCATTTTTTCCTTTTGCCTACCCATGCGTTGTATTTTATTCATGAAATATGCCATATTATATCATAACCCACGAATGATTACTACTACACCGTTTCATAAAAAGCACCCCAAAATAATTTTATTGAAAAAAACACCTGCTTTGTGTAGCTTTAACGAAAAAAGGAGGCGCGCTGATGAGAATGATCAAAAAATCTATATCAGGTCTTGTGTTGAGCATTGTTTTTTACAGCTTGTGCGTACATACCCTCTATGCCTGGTCTGGGGGACCCCCAGCTTACCGGACAGGTGCGCCAAACGACATAGGCACCTGTAATGACATAGGCTGTCATAATTCCTTTGAACTCAATTCAGGAGAGGCTGTATTTTCAATTATGGGGCCTGACACGTACATTCCGGGCAAGTTCGTCAAAATAGAGATTTCATTTACGGGGTCAAGCGGGGAATTGCACGGGTTTGAGATGACGGCGCTGGATGCCAATAATAACAGGGTTGGAAAGTTCAAGAGAATAAATAGCAAAACGCAAGTAATTCGTCCAAATGATTTTCGGGGGCTTGATGCGGCAGATAAGGGCAAATATATAGAACATACCGCTGCCGGTAATAAAAAGGCGAAATGGAGGGTCAAGTGGAAGGCCCCCGCTGACGCAACCGATCCAATAACATTTTATGCCGCTGGAAACGATGCAAACGGTAACGATAACCCCACCGGCGATTTCATCTATACAACTACAAAGGAAATGAATGCGGTGTCTTCTGTAAAGACCTCCGATTTTGGCCATAACTAATACATACCATTGTAATGCGCCTGTGTTTCTCTATATCAAGAATAGTCGTAATTTCCTTTGTGAGTGTCCTCACGTTTTCAACTATTCTTTTTGCTCAAACCGGGAATACCACCGATATAATAACAGGCGTAAGCGAAAGTGGTTTTACGTACAAAGACTTTATATCCGGAAATTTTCGGGCTCAATATGAAGGCCGTTGGGCGGAAGGGGGGGAAGAAGACCACGACACGTATGATTATCTGCGCTTTACCACAAGACCTTTTTTCCGTGACAAGGTAACAATATCAGGTTCAGGGAGGTTTACGGCAGACCTCGACGGAAGAGAGTCAAAATCAGGGGCATTCAGAGACATCCTTGACAGTTACGACCACCAATACAACGGGCGTCTTTACTATTTATATGCAGATATCAAGAACCCTGTCATTGATAAGTCAAATCTACGCCTCGGACGTCAGTATTTATACTCTCTCGAAAACATTCTCTTTGATGGAGCAAAGTACGAACAACAAATTGGGCCTGTTGAAAGCTACGTCTTCGGTGGTCTCAGGGTTTCACAATACTCCAGCACCTATTTTGATACCGTGACAGGAAGCGGGGTGGCTTTCCGGCCGTTTGTGGATACCCGTACAACTCTTGACTACATTCGTATTATAGACGATGATTTTGTTGATGATGAGGTGGGACTTAACCTGTGGCAAAAAATTTATGAAGACTTTAATTTTTATGGAAGATATACCCTCCTGAATACGCTACCGAAGGATTTCCTGGTCAAATTGTCCTGGGATAAGATTGACTGGGATGCAAACATCCAGGTATCATATTACCGATTCATTCACTCATTAGGCGAACAAAGCAACAACATTTCTCCTTTTTTTCAACTCCTGGGAACTTTAGAGTCTTTCGAACTCATCAGCGTGACAGGGTATAAGGGTTTGGGTGAAAAATTTGGCATATCCAGCGGTGTTGATTACAGGAGTGTGATAGACAAAGATGACGAAGATACCTTCAATCGTGACTATAACAGAACCTTTTTATCATTCAACGTGAATAATGTCCTTTTACAGGAATCCAAAGCATCCTTTACGGTAGAATATTGGAACGTAAAGGGTATTGATCATACGGTAGACCTTGGTGTTGACTATGATAAAAAAATTGGAAAATTTGATGTGGGTGTTGGCACGAGCTATTCACTGTATAAATATAATTTTGTTGGAAGCAATGATCTGCAGACTATCCTGGATAGTGAGTACACAAGGGATATTGAGCAAAAGATCGATGTGCGTACGTATTATCTGAGGCTGAAGTATTTATTATCGAAACATTCTGATATAAGTATGCGTTGGTCGTCTGAAATAAGCGACACAAAGCCAGATACCTTTCATCAGCTATTGATTACTTATAGTACGAATTTCTGAAGATGTACATAGTATCTTAGTCTTGACGTTTAGAATTTCAAAGCTGCATTTGTAGAGCGAAGAGGCTCTTCGCTCTACAGTTGGGAAGTAGCCTAGGGCCTAATTTCAAACTTTGTCAGGCTTGAATGCCTAAATTACCGGTATTTAGGATGAGAAAATTCTATTATCTAATTTCCATCGTAACTTTTGTTACTCTTACGATGCTGGGAGGCTGTAAAGAGTCTGAAATCCATTACAGCCATGCCAGGCATATGGAGAGGGGTTTAAAGGATTGTAATATTTGTCATGCCTATAAAGATGACCTCGAACCAAAATGGCCCAAGATGGCAAAATGTCTTAGCTGCCATATGAAAAATTTTGATACCGCTAATCCTCAATCCTGTCTGTTGTGCCATACAAAGCCGGGCATGGAAATAAAGGTTAAGCACAATATCCCGAAAAAATACCGGGATTTAAAATTTACCCATAAGGTACACCTCGAAAACAAAGTAGAGTGCAATCAATGTCATGCGGGTATCGAACAGAGTGATGCAATTACCCCGGATCTTATCCCGGATATGTTTGGCGCCTGCATTCCATGTCACAAAGAACAGGGGGAAGACAAGATTGCATGCGATGTTTGCCACAAGCATATCAAAAAGAATCGTATGCCACTGTATCACGAAGACCGATGGGTCAAACATGATGACCCACACTGGATACAAAAACACGGTAGCGAGTTCTATTACAATCAAGACTATTGTAAGCGATGCCACAATGACAATTACTGGTGTGTAAATTGCCATCAGGACCAAAAACCGAAAAGTCATAACAATGCATGGCGCAGAAAGACCCATGGTTTTGTGGCATCATGGGACAGGAAGAAATGCAGTGTATGCCATCAGGAGGATTTTTGTATTCGATGTCATGAGAACACAACTCCTTTAAGCCATAATGCTTCGTGGGGCGGTGTAAATACGAGGAACCGCCATTGTCTCAATTGCCATTTCCCCGTGTCAATGGTCAATTGTACGGCATGTCATCCCAATCCAGCGCATCCTTCGGCGATAGATTCCCCCCACCCGCCCTTTGCTGGAAATTGTACCCAATTAGGTTGCCATCCGCCGGGCAGGTCCGGCGAACCGCCGCATCCAAAACCTATGGGTATTCATTGTACGGTTTGCCACAATCGGTAATTGCCATTTTAGAGCATTGCGCTGTAAAAACACAAGTTTGATCAATGCTTTTACGGTAGATCA
Organism: Candidatus Brocadia sinica JPN1; assembly: GCF_000949635.1. Lineage (NCBI taxonomy): Bacteria > Pseudomonadati > Planctomycetota > Candidatus Brocadiia > Candidatus Brocadiales > Candidatus Brocadiaceae > Candidatus Brocadia > Candidatus Brocadia sinica. Next base: position 1,202,173 of record NZ_BAFN01000001.1, on the reverse strand, counting down.
TTAATGCAGAAACAAAAAAGACGCATCCGCAAAGTGCTTAGGTATTGTAAAGGGTCAACAAAACAACCCTAAATCTTTTTGGATGCGCCCTGACAGATATGTAGTTTTAATTGTAACCGATATTTATGCATAACGCAAATTGCTCATCCTCCCGATACTTTTATTCTCCCGAATAGAATAACCAAAAATTTGACAATCATAAATAAAAATAGCCTGATACATCATTCTTGATGTATCAGGCTACCTGTCTGACTTCCTCATTACGTATACCCCTTTCTGTTTTTCCATCGGGTTAAGGAAGCTCTATAGTTAACAGTAGCGCTTTAAAGACCTCGACGCCCTTTATTGAACTTTTCTTTTTTTGTTGCACGTGTCTGTTTTAAACGCTACTGATACTTTTCAAAGAACTTGCTGGAGAGGATTGAAGGTGGTTACTTTTAGATACATTATTGAACCCTTTTGTATCCTGAGATGTTTAACCTCATACCTCCCACATCTTCTTTCCTCTCCATTTTTATTATATCACATTATTTAATTTTTGCTAATTTAACTTTCGGATTTTTATGGTATTATAAGCAAATTTTGTAAAAATTATATTCCGGAATACTCACAGCATTTACGATGAAAATTGCATTGGTGGTGTATCAGTTTATCAGGGAAAAAGGTGGTGTGGAGAGTTATGTATTTCATTTATCCAAACAACTCCTCAGTCGCGGTCATGAAGTTCATATATTTGCACATCGATTTGGTAAAGGCCGGTATAGGGAATTAATTTGCCATCCTGTTCCAGCTATTACCTTCTGGTCACCATTAAAATACTGGACATTTGCAGTAAATGCCCCTAAGATTATTAAAAAAACACAGGTAAAATTTGATCTTGTTCACGGATTTACCCAGACTTTGTTTCAGGATATTTACCGGGTTGGTGGGGGATGCCACTGGGACTATATGATGCATACCTACCCCTTGATGCAATCTCTGTTTGGCAAGATTCTCCTATGCCTGAATCCAAGACACTTTAGCCTTCTGTTTTTAGAAAGAGCTATTTTTAAAAGGAAACACTATAAGCAGATTACCTGTATCTCCGAACAATGCAGGGAAGAAATTATACACCATTATCAATTATCTCCAGGCGACATAGAGGTTATTTATAATGGGGTAGATATCAGTATATTTACGCCCCAAAACAGAATAAGATACAGAGATGCAGTAAGGGCTAAATACGGAATTGCACCAGATGAAGTTCTCCTGTTATTTGTTGGTTCCGGTTTCAAGAGAAAAGGACTGAAATATGTCATCGAATCATTGCCCCTGGTTAATAAATCTCAAAAAGTAAAATTGCTTGTTGTGGGGAAAGGAAACGTTCGGGAATATCAACGGCTCGCAGATGAAAAAGACGTTCTCGACAAGGTGGTCTTTGCGGGGGTATCCAAACAAATTGAAGAGATATACGGGGGGGGAGATATTTTTGTTTTTCCCAGCGAGTATGATGCCTTTGGTACTGCCTGTCTTGAGGCAATGGCATCAGGACTTCCGGTTATTGCCAGCAATACCAGTGGCGTATCAGAGATTATTACCCACAGGCAAGATGGTTTCGTTATTAGCCACCCCATCGATGCAAAGGACATAGCAAATTATATTAACGTACTTCTGGAAAAGGAAAAAAGGGAACAAATCGGCCTAGCTGCAAGACAAAAGGCAGAAAGGTATTCCTTTGAAGCAAATATCGAAAAAACGCTCCGGATTTATCGTAAGGTGCTGGATACCAATCCAAGAGAATAGATGGTTGTAAATACTTTTATCAGCGATGGCATTCGATGGTCGGCAAAAGAGGTATCACCGGATGTATTAAGAGAAATGTTTCAGGCTATTCATGAAGATAAACAGTGTGAGATTGTCCGTAATGGATATTGTAAAAAAGTATTACGATACACGCATAATCAAGGGTCCTTTTACCTAAAGCAATACACGGCCAGAAATTGGCTGGAAGGCGTGAAATCATTATTTTCTTTATCAAAGGCACGGAGGGAATGGAACTACAGTCATCAACTGCTCCGAAATCAGTTGCTGGCAGCAGAACCTGTCGCGGTGGGAGAGAAGAGACGCTTCGGGATGCTGAAGGATTGTTATATCATCTCAAAGGCAGTACCAAACAGCACGACGGCAAAGGAATTATTACTTGCTATCCAACAATCACCCGTACATTTGTCAAAGAAAAATACATTCCTGAACAATCTTATTTCTTACGTTAAAACGGTACATGATCACGGTATTTTTCATGGAGAACTCCATGCTGAAAATATATTGGTAGATCGGGATAATACCACGTTATTTTACTTGCTAGACCTCGGACGAGTAGCATTTAAAAAGAGACCTCCATTATCGTTACGGATTCGAGAACTATCGAGGTTATTATATTCTGTCACAGAGACATGTACCAATGAAGAAATAACAAGGCTGATAGATAATTATGCAAGTCAGTTGTTGGTTTCCAAAGACAGGGAAATTTTTCGCAGGGCTGTCTTGAAAGAAATTTACAAGATTAAGTACAGACTCTGGCACAGTAGAACAAAAAAATGTTTAAAAACGAATAATGTATTCAAGGTTACTACCCATGCCAGTTATACAGTAAACATGCGAAATGAATGGGAAGTTAGCACACTGGCTTCTTTGATCAAGAAACATATGCTTTCTTTCAAGGAACGGCTCGGTACTATTGTAAAATCATCCGCAAAAACAGGCATCACGCTTATTCCTGTATCTCACGAAGGCATTAAAAGCGTGTGCATCAAAGAATACCGATATCCAATTGCAGTGAAGAGATGCTTGTATTCCTTCTGGAGTTCTCCTGCACGAAGGGCATGGGTTGCTGCTCATGGTTTAATGGCGGCAAACTTTCGGACTCCCAAACCCATTGCACTATTTGAGGAAAAAAGAGCGGGTATACTCAAAAAAAGTTTTATTCTTATGGAAGATATTTCTGCTTGTCTTCCGTGTAACAAATATGTGAGTGAAAAGTTTCATGACCCCTGTAAGAATGCTGCATCCGGGAAGAAACGAAGGTTTATTTCCTGCTTAGCAAGGTCTTTTCAGCAACTCCACGACACAGGCATATATCACTGTGATTTAAAGGCGAATAATATCATGATTATGGAACTACCAGATAGCTGGGATTTTTTTTATCTGGATCTGGATCGGGTATCTTTTCAAAAAAAAATAACCATCAAAAAAACGGTGAAAAATTTATCCCAATTAAATGCATCTATTCCCCATTGTATTACGTATACCGATAGATTACGATTTTATCGGGTGTATGCAGGCATAAATAATCTTACGAAAGATGACAAAGAAATAGTACGGGCAATTGTTCGATTAAGCATACGGCGGAAACATGTATGGAATCCAAAAACACAGATTGTGCAGATTTCGCAAATAAATAATAATCAAAAATGAAAAAGGTCTATTTTCTTATACAAGGATGGGACCACCCTGCAAGTAGATACAGGGTATTGCAATACCTCCCTTCTCTTCAAGAAGCACAGATAGTGATGCACGTTGCATTATTTCCGAATTCCTTCTTTCAATGGATGAAACTGTTTTCAGAACTCAAAGACTATCATACCATATTTATCCAGAAGAAACGGCTGTGGCACTGGCAACTCTGGTATCTGAGAAGGAAGCGCATCAGGATCATATACGATTTCGATGATGCCATTATGTTTAAAAGCCCGGTAGATGGCGGTGGACGGTCTTTTAAAAGGCAAAGGACATTTGCCAGGATGGTACGGTGCAGTGACCAGATTATAGCCGGAAATCAGTACCTGAAATCAAAAGCTATACCCTATAACAAAAATATAGCTATCTTACCAACTGCAATTGACACAAGGAAATATACGACAAAAGATTATCGCAGAAGCAAAGAAAAGATTACCATTGGCTGGATAGGAAGCAAGTCTTCTCTCCCGTTCTTAAAGGAGTTAACCCCTGCCTTTGATCATGTAGCAAGCCAATACAAATCTGTAGAACTAAAGATTATTTGTAACGATTTTTTCGAGTGCAAACGGATGTCGGTTATAAAAAAAAGGTGGGCACTCAAGGATGAAAATGCGGATTTACAGGACATTGATATTGGTCTGGCGCCTTTGCCTGATCATGAATGGACAAAAGGTAAATGCGCGACCAAATTACTCCAATATCTCTCTGTGGGAATTCCTGTTGTATGTTCTCCTGTAGGGGTGCATAATGAGATTATACAGGAAGGGATGAACGGCTTATTTGCTGCCTCCACACAAGAATGGATCGAAAAGGTGAGTCTTCTCATAAAGGATAAGGCCCTTCGGGAACGTATCGGACTGGAAGGAAAGAAAACGGTGGAATTTTCTTATTCCCTGAAAGCAAATATACCGAAATTTATCAGCATCATAAAAGAACTGTAACCGAAAATCAGCGCTTCTGAATGTATAACCATGAATGACAATCGTTCTCTCGTTAGTGTAATATTGCCCACATATAACTGTGCGCAGTTCTTGCCGGACTCTCTGGGGTCTGTTTTATTGCAAACGTATGATCTGTACGAGATTATTGTAGTTGATGATGGTTCTACAGATAATACAAAAGAAGTATTGATTCCGTTCATGCAAAAGATCAAGTACATACATCTGGAACAAAACAGAGGGCTCCCTACGGCAAGAAATGTCGGCATTCAATCAGCTCAAGGCAAGTATGTAGCCTTTCTTGATGCAGATGATCTATGGTTGCCGGAAAAATTACAGGCAGACATGGAACATTTTGACAAACACCCGGAGGTCAGTATGGTATATTCAAAACACATAAATATCGATGAAAAAGGATATGCGCTTGATGGGTATCAGAAGAGACGATTGCCATCCGGTAATATTTTTATCCAGTTATTTTCCGAACAGAATTTTATCATATGCTCATCTGCGGTAGTACGAAAAGAGGTATTTGAGACAACCGGTTTTTTCGATGAACAACTTTTTAATTGCCAGGATTGGGATATGTGGCTACGCATTGCATTTTATTTTAAAATCTCAGGGATCGATAAACCGCTGGTTAAATATAGACATAATCCACGTTCTTTGAGCAAAAATAGGGATAATGTCTTAAAATATCAAAAACAGGTCATAGATAAAACCTACACTGCATTCAAAGATACGATGTGCGGAATCAGTGAAAGACTTTATAAAAAGCGGCTGGCTTTGCATTATGCAAAGGCCGGTCGATATTATTTACGGATAGGGAATAAACGCCTGGCAAATGAAAGTTTCCGTCTGTCTTTGAAATATGATCCATTACATTTTAGAACGCTAAGATACTATTTCCGGTTATGGTAATCACCCAACCCGAACGAGTCAGAAGTGTAAAATGGAAACTGAAAAAACAAACGATCACGTTAATCTCCCTTACCAAACTAGGGGGAAACAGGGGGGTTGTGATTTTTCCCGAATGAGTGCTATATACAACCCCCGCTGTCACCCTTTTCTTGGGGGGATTTTTATGCTCTTATCGCCATAAAAATCGCATAAATAAAAATTTCTATATAATCAAGTTACTTTGTTATTCACGATAAATAGTTAGAAATATATGGTTAAAACAAAGAAAGAGAGTAGGGAAGGTCTGCTGAAGCATCCACTCCCATATTTTTTGAATAAGAAAATCCGCCATCTGATTATGAGGACGACAAACCTGTTCCCGCGCGAGGTAAAGAAGGAGCAAATCAATCTTCCAAAAGAACAAATAAAAAAGATCTTGCTGGCGCGTGCCAACTTTCGCATAGGAAATGCCATCCTTGCAATACCGGCCATAAATATATTCCGGAAAAATTTCCCCCATGCCACTATTGATTTTGTTGGGTCTCCTGCATCAGGATTACTTTATAAACATCTGCCTATTGATCACCACTATAGCATAACCCGCCGTTTCCCGGGTATTTTATGGGCTTATTTCTCTCTCGTGAGTAAAATCAGATCCATGAAGTATGATCTGGCAGTTGATGTGAGTTGTTCACAGTCAATGACGAGTTCATTTATCGTGGGATTTTCCGGGGCGCGCTTTCGCGCCGGATCTCAGGGGAAATGGGACCGTTGGTTTAACATTTCCATTCCGAGGCCGGCGGAAAACAACAAGTATAAAGTCCTGCCGGTATTTTTCCATGCCATGAGAATGGAAACACAACAGGTATTTCCACAACTGATATTGTCTTCCGAAGAAAGGGATGAAGGGAAGAGGAAAGTAACGGCATTGATTGGAGTGAATCAGGTTCCTGTTGTTGGGGTTTTTGTTGGTGGCAGGAAATCGAAAGGGAAAAAATGGCCTGCGGAGAATTTCCTGAAACTGATTACAACCCTTCGTGCTCAGGGAATACACGTTATCGTTTTTTTTGGGCCTGATGAAAAAAAATTGATGGGGTTTTTTGGACAATCATTGGGTAAGGATGTCCCCCTCATCCTTGAACCTTCATTGAGAACGTTTGCATCTATGGTTTCACATTGCAATCTCTTCATTACTTGTGATAGTGGCCCGATGCACCTTTCCTGTGCATTGGGTGTGCGTACCATTGCACTATTTCTCAAGCGTAATTTTAACCGCTGGGGTCCCCCGCCGGATATTGCGCAAATCATTTACAATTCTGAAGGAATCCTGGTTGAAGATGTCCTGAAAGTTGCTGATGAAGAGTTATGTAACATCTCACTTTTCTGATTCACCAAATGTGGTTAAAATGAAAAATGTTTGCATTTCAATGTTGCTGTTTCGATGATCAGGTTATCCTGCGGCTGTAAAGCTTAATTTCCATTTTTCACTTTTTTCTATGATTGCCCTGAATTTTATCATTGTAAACTGGAATACCAGGGATCTATTAATACATTGCATAGACTCAATTTATACAACGGTTACCGGTCTGAGTTACCGAATATCTGTAGTCGATAATGGTTCCGGGGATGACAGTGTAAAAGCCTTGCATAACCAATTTCCGCAGATTTTCGTCATAGAAAACCGGGAGAACAGGGGATTTGCTGCCGCTGTGAACCAGGCATTGGAGAAAAATGTCGCCAGATATACCTATAGTGTATTGCTCAACACTGACACTCTCTTACAGAAAGGCGCCATACAGGCAATGTATTCATTCATGGAACAGCATAAAGACACTGGAATCGTTGGCGCACAACTGCAAAAACCTGATGGCACAAGGCAGCATAGCTATGATAATCATCCTACCCTGGCAACAGAACTTTTCAATAAAAGTGTATTGCGGTGGCTCTTTCCTAAGAGATATCCCAGTAAAAAGATGCAGGCAACACAACCTGTAGAGGTGGAATCAGTTATTGGAGCATGTATGATGATAAGGAACAAGGCAATAGAGGATGTTGGGAAATTGAATGAAGATTACTTCTTTTTTCTCGAGGAAACCGATTGGTGCTATCGCATGCAAAAGGGAGGTTGGAAGGTGTATCATGTACCGGATGCCAGGGTCATTCATCTGGGAGGACAGAGCAAGAAGAGGGCGCCATGGCAATCACAGGTAGAGTATTGCCGTTCGCTGTATACTTTTTTCAGGAAAAACAGGTCCGCCTTTTCGTATATCATGCTTCGGACATTCTATCTGGCAAAAATTACTCTGAATTTAGCCACAAATATCATTGGCAATGTGTTCGTATTCTTTCAAAATGAAAAATTGCGCTATCGGCTATCAATATACACGAAGCTTTTTCTGTGGCATCTTTTCTTATGCCCTGATTGGATGGGTTTAAAACCTGGTAAAAAAAGAGATAAGAAAAACTAATTTAAGAATTCATCATGGATAATAAGCATATTACATCCTATACAAGCCTCATTGCAGAGTATACTTTTATTGCTTATTTTTTTGTCATCTCTTTTTTTCCATTCAGTGCAGATATCCTGAAATTATTGTGCCTTTTGACTGTTATCGGGTGCTGGACGGCGAAGATGCTGTCCGAAAAGAAGGTGCTTTTCATGAAAACAGAGCTCACAGTGCCTATCTTTTCATTCCTTTTGTGTTCGTTGGCGGCCTCATTTCATTCGGTTCGTATCCAATACAGCCTTGGAACGATATTCCATGATTATCTCACATACTTTATTATCTTTTTTTGCATGGTGAATACCATTCAAAGTCAGGAGCAGATAAAACGCATCGTAACAGCCATGCTCATTACCTGTGGCCTCGTGTGCACATACGGATTGTATGGATATTACACGGGAATAGCTATCCGTGACGAAAGACTTGTGGCCACCTTTGAATATCATTCCCGGATTGCAAAATATATATCGTTAGTATTGCCTATTGCTGTCTGCTTATTTTTCTATTACAAAAAGAGAGTAAGCCGCCTGTGTGTAACCGTTCTCATTTTCCTATGCAGCTTTTCTTTAATCTTAACCATGAACAGGACAAGCTGGGTGGCTATTTTAGTTACAACGTTTTTTATCTGTTTTGCCGCTCAAAAGAGGTACCTGATATTTCTATTGATTGGCATGTGTACCTTATGTATCTTCATCTTACCCTCCAGGTTTATCACGCAGGTAAAAACCGTTGCACAGGTTAATAAATTTTTCACATCCGAAGAAATCCTGGGCGAACGGTTGTTATGCTGGAAGGCATCAATCGCCATAGTTAAAGATCATCCTGTGTTAGGCATAGGGCCAGGCAAAAGGAATTTTCGAGACGTATATCAACAGTACGCAGAAAAAATAAGAAATACGGAAAAACAGCAAAAAAACGAAACGGTTGGCCAATCCCAGGAAACAAAGGTCAAAAGAAAGGCCAGAATAAAGAATATTGAAAGATTATCCCATCCGCATAATGTCTTTCTTCATCTCCTGGTAGAATCAGGTATCCTTGGTTTGCTGACATTCCTGTGGCTGTTTGCAATGGTATTTTATACAGCGATAAGATCATGGCGGCTTTCAAGATCAGAATATGAAAAGGCGCTTTTGATGGGTATCGCGGCAAGTCTCATTTCCATCTTTTTGCACGGTTTTACCGATAGCTTCTGGAAGAAACCCGATGCGCTGTTTCTCTGGCATATCATTGGAATATTATTCGTTGTTATTCATCATGCGTCAAACTGTGAACAAACAAATAATTGCTATAATAAAGAAGTATGAAGGTATCCGTTATTCTGGTAAATTACAATTCCGCTGTGCTTCTCCGGCAGTGTTTGAAATCGATTTACGAACAAACAAAGGAAATTTCCTTCGAGATTATTGTTGTTGATAATGCATCTTCTGATAACAGCAGGCAGGTTGTCCGTTCGGAGTTTCCCACCGCTCAACTTATCGAAAGTTCAGGAAATCTTGGCTTCAGCCGGGGAAACAACCTTGGCGCGAGCCTGGCAAAAGGTACATATCTTTTGTTTCTCAATACAGATACGATTCTTTTTGAGAATTCAATCAAAGTACTAGCAGGTTTTCTTGATACATATCCGGAGGTTGGGGCAGTGGGTCCCAAGATCCTTTTTGAGGATAGATACTTCCAGCTTTCCGCTGGCCGGCTCCCCAACCTTTTGGGAGAATTTTTTGACAAAATTATATATTCCCTCGCTCGCAGATGGCACACAGTTATGTGCCCTTTATTGGAGCGGCGATTTAACAAAACAAAGGCCGTTGGTTGGTTAACCGGCGCATGCTTCATGGTTCGTCAAAAGGCCTTTGTGCAGGTCAACGGCTTCGATGAAAAGATATTCATGTACTTCGAAGATAAAGATCTCTGCAAACGGATCAGCTTATCCGGATGGCAAATTATGTACTACCCATTGACATCTATTGTCCACTTGCTCGCGGGAAGCTCCGGTACTGTTGATAAGCAAAAAATCAACGAATTCTATCGCACCAGCCAGATCTACTACTATCACAAGCACCTGGGATGGTTACAGTCTGAAATACTCCGATTGTATCTCCGCGCAACGGGAAAGCTGCAATGTCTGTAAAGAAAATCCGTGTTTTGGAAATGATTGATGATGCAAGCATTGGTGGCGGTCAAGTTCACGTGTTGATGCTTGCAAAGTATCTTGACCGTGGGAAATTTGAAGTCGGTATAGCATGTAAAGGTCAAGGTTTTCTGGTAGATGAAGCCGGCAAGCTGGACATCGATACCATTTCCGTCTCCATGGATAATCATATTAGTTTGAAAACCCTTCGTGAAGTTGCACAAATGTTTCGCCGGTCAAATTTTGATATCCTCCATACCCACGGCGGTACGGCTGGTTTTTGGGGACGAATAGGTGCCTTTGTTGCGGGCAGACCCATTGGGCGTATCCATAGTTATCACGGCATGCATTACCTGAGTAAAAACCATGCATTCCCCCGCCATTTGCGGGTGATAGACCGACTTCTTCTCTGCCTGACCGACAAGGTCATTTGCGTTTGCCCATCCGATTACCGGAAAGGGTTAGAGGCAGGAATCGTAAGCAAAAAGAAAGGCGTCATAATTCACAATGGAATTGAGATAAAAAGATTCCAGAATCTCAAGGAAAGAAAAGCATTGAGAACTCAATACGGACTTGACGGATCCGCCATAGTGTTTGGAAACGTGGGACGTCTTCATATGCAAAAGGGACAACGTTATCTTCTTGAGGCATTTCAGGCAGTAAAGAGCAGGCAACCTCACGCCCGGCTATGGATTATCGGAGAAGGTGAACTTAAATGCGAGTTGGAAAAACTAGCGCAGGAATTGGATATTCATGGCTCGGTTCACTTTTTCGGTGCAAGAACGGATGTTCATGAGCTTTTGCCTGCCATAGATGTCTTTGTTTTGTCATCTTTATGGGAGGGACAACCCATCTCAATCCTGGAGGCAGGTGCAGCCGGAAAACCCGTGATTGCCACGAACATTGATGGCATAGCAGACATTTTGGTTAACGAAAAAAATGCGCTCTTGGTGCCGGCAAAAGACCCGAATGCCCTTGCGGCTGCAATGATGAGACTGATCGAAGATACCGGACTAAGAAACTACCTTTCAGCTTCTATGAAAACCACGATATCTGATAACTTTACTGCAGAAAAAATGACGAAGCGAATTGGAGACCTTTATCAGGCAACATACTCTAAGCGCTTTGGGAAGGGATAGCAATTGGCTCTATTATAATTCACTATGTGCTATGCCGCAATCAAAAAGAGTAACTCGAAATACTATATCAAGCACTCTACAGCGGCTATGGCAACCTTTATCACGTTTTCCTCCCCAGCCTTAAGCGACTCTTTTGTTATCTTCCCTGTGCCACCCTCGTTCACCACACCTGTTATACACCCCCCTCTGAGACCCAAGGAAGCCGTAAGAGTTAAGATAGTTGATGATTCCATCTCATAATTTAACACATGCAGTCTCTGCCATTCTTTCGTTGCTCCCTGAAATCTTCTGAGTACATATTTTGAGAATGAATCGTATCGCTCCTCACCGGGATAAAATGTATCTGAAGACGCTGTTACACCCACATGATATCGCACTGTTGCTTTTTTTGCACCTTCAACAAGGGCATTGAGAATCTCATAATGGGCAACTGCGGGATATTCAATGGGCGCATAATGAGTTGATGCCCCGTCAAGACGCACAGAACCAGAGGTGATAATAACATCTCCAATATTGATATGCTCTTGAATGGCGCCCGTTGTTCCCACCCGAATGAATGTGTCAATTCCCAGTTGTGCCAGCTCATCAATTGCTATGGATGCAGAGGGACCACCAATACCCGTTGAAGTAATAAGAAGCCGTTTGCCTTTTATCTCAGCAAGATATGTACAAAACTCCCTTTTCCATGCTAATTTTCTGTTGTACGTTCCGTAAATCCCGGAAATTGTCTCCGCAATAACCTGTGACCTGAAAGGGTCGCCGGGCAGTAATGCAATTTTTGCGCCTTGTATCTTTTCGCTATCAAGATCTAAGTGATATACGGAGTTCATACCATTAAAACCTTTAAGAATTGCTTTTGATAGGTTTAGTCTAAAGGATAAATATATTAAAACGGTCCGATTGGCAGCTAAATGCGGTATTAAGTACCTCTCAAATTATATTCTTCCTAAATCCTGCAACAAGGCTTAGCCTTGTTGCAGGATTTAGGTTATATAATTCTTTGTCGCCTAAACAAAAAGAGGAATTCCGTAATTTTGTTTATAACAATCGATTTAATAGTGATACATGCTCAAAATATCCAAAAGTAAATGAATTATTATCACATTATAAAAAACACAATTTGGGAAAAATAATGACTGAACGCATTACGTCCGATCCTCAGGTTTGTGGTGGTGAACCCTGTATCAAGGGAACCCGCATCCCTATACGTATAATATTAAGTCACATTGCTGCAGGGAAAGATTGCGCCACAATCGTGAAACAGCTTCCCCGCATTCAGAAGAAAGATATAATTGCCTGTTTAGAGTACGCAGCATATCTGGCTACTGAAAAATCAGTACTATAAAGTTTTTGCTTTTTATAGAAAAGCAAAAACCGGAGAAAGTCTTATCTTTAACCCTGGAAGCAGCGATGACTCCAGCTCATTGTTTTCAGAAAAGCTTTTTACAGGTACAAGTACCCCTTCTTTCAGACAATATATTTCTATCGTTTTTCCTTCAGGGTCAACAATCCAGTATTCTTTAACTCCAAATTTTGCATAGAGTCTCTTTTTTTTCATTAAATCGTTATATGCGGTAGATTCTGAAAGTATTTCAATCACAAGGTCAGGGGCACCCTGAATATTGTTTTTGCCAATAATATGGGTTCTTTCTTGAGAAATGAAAAGGATGTCGGGCTGGACGACATTTTCCTCATCAAGATAGACATCACACGGGGCATCAAACACCCTGCCGAGCTTCTTTTCTCTCACAAAGCGTTCTATTTCATACTCTATATTTTTTGATATCCATTGATGATAAGGAATCGGCGATGGTGCCATCAGTATTAGTTCACCTCCTATCAATTCATATCTCTTATCGTCTGGCATATTGAGATAATCTTTATAGGTATACCTTTTTTTATCAGTAATTGATGTCATATTCAGACCTCCCGGACTTAAATCAGAACTCCAGCTACTTCAGGCCACAGCGCGCACTGTTAGGGTGAAAGACCGTTCGCCCTTACAATTTTTTCTTGTTACACTACGTGTTCACTGCAATACAGAATTTATAAAATCTACCTTTTCAGGTTTTTTTCGTGAACTTCGTGTTCTTCGTGGTTAAAATCTTTTTGGTTGTGGCTTCGCAGCGCTGTGGTTAATTTGGAAATTTTATGTATAATAAATAAAAGTTCCTATTTATATATTATAATATTCTTCAAAGTATACTGCAATTACAATGCACAGGCGATAGCACGTTTCGCTCATGCATTTCTAAAAAATAAATATGATTAATATCAAACCTTATGATTGCCTGAAATCTTCACAGGAGATCAGGCAATGGTATGAAAATAATTATCACTTACTTTCACTGGCTGGATTATGGTTAAGGGGGGGAGAACCCAATACCATGGACCCTGCCTTGTTTCATGAGGCAGGGCTACGATTTCTGATTTGCAGGCTGTCAACATATCGTGATGTATCCATTTCTATCTCTCACCCACTGATAGCCCAGATTGCACAAGAGGTTGAAGGCGTTTTCACGGATTTTGCATTCCTCCCGCCCCCTAAAGATCTGGAGGTGATGACTGCCTCGAAAATTCCCCTTTGGGTAGGTACCACCACGAAAGAACCTCCCTGTTCGTTCGATGTCCTTGGTATTAGCAACTCCTTTGTACTGGAATTGCTGAACCTCCCGAAACTTCTTCATTTTTCGGGCATCCCTCTCTTTAAAAACGAACGCATGATATGTCAGGACATCCCGCTTATTGTGCTGGGGGGCGCCAGTTCGGCAGTCACTTCAGTACTGCACGGACCTATTAAAGAGCAGGGATTTGAAAATAATCATGGTCTTGTAGATGCCGTGTTTATTGGTGAAGGAGAATATTCCATAAAACAATTTCTGGAAATTGTGAAAAAAGGGAAGGCGCAGGGACTCCGTAAAACTGAAATTCTCAATACATGTCATGGAAAGGTTGATGGATTCTACGAACCGGATAAATACGAGCATCGGTATAAAGTGGTTGTGCAGAATCCACCAGAGATACAAACGATACCAGAAAAAATATGTAGCGAACAAAAAGAAACCCACGTTGACCAAAGATTCACAAAAAAGTCCTCCCTTGATTCCGATCTGGGAGATGAAAATACCCCCACTCTATCCCCCCCTTCGCAAGGGGGGAACGTAGGGGGGGTAAATCAAAACATATTCCCATATCCACCCCGCAAAGAGGCAGTAAAGAATCTCTTTTCAGAGGAAAGTGTTTTAGTAGAAGTTAAACCGAAAGAACCTTATGTTTCATATCCGGTAAAAAGTGCGACCGTCTATGATCTTGATCAGGCGAGAACGCTGGAATCAGGTCCCCTGTGGTACGAGACAGAAAGCCTCGGTATCGGAAGTTTGCAAATCAGTAACGGATGCCCATGCTTTTGTGCCTTCTGCGCTGAAAGCTGGGAGAGAAAACCGTACCGGGAACGGTCATTATCGAAGCTTTTGGAATCGATGAAGGCAGCAAAAGCACAGCAAGGACTTGATACCGTCAATCTCCTGAGTTTTAACTTCAACACCCATGCGGAACTGTATCCCATGATCCTATCATTTTATAGGGAAATGGCCAGCGTCAGCCTCAAGAGCCAGCGGTTTGATTTGCTGTCCACCGACCGGTTCCTTGTCGGGGTACAACAGATAATCGGAAAGACAACGGTTAGCTGTGGAATGGAAGGTATCAGCGAGCGTCTACGACGTTACCTGCACAAGAATCTTACGGAAGAACAGATCTATAAGGCCTGCGAGTTCTTGTTTGAGAGGGGCATCAGAGAACTGAAGATATTTTTAATTAGCACAGGATTGGAACAAGCGGAAGATTTTGGGGAATTTGGGAGATTTGTAAAGCATATTGGGGATTTGAAAAGTATGTTGGATAGCAACGTACGCATTATCTTTAGCCTGACGCCCCTCTATTATCCACCGTATACACCTCTGCAATTCCATGAGTGTTTAACGGCTATTGAAGAGAAAAAGCAGATGCGAAGGGAAATCGAGCGTATCTGTAAATTGAATGGCATGGAATTCCGGGAAAGCGCATCACATGAAGAGATATGGCTGACGCAACTGCTGGCAATGGGCGATAGAAGGCTAACGTCCGCCCTTATCCGCTCATCCCTTACGGATAGTTTTGTCTACTATAATACCATACCCAAACAGATACTCAGGAATTGGCGGAATTATCTGATGGAATTGGGATTATCCGAAGAAAATTACTTTCGTGCAAAGGGGAAAGACACAATTTTCCCCTGGGATGATATCGATTTGGGCATTTCCAAGAAATTTTTGTGGGAAGAATATGAGCGTTCAATCCATTTTACCGAGCGTGAGTACTGCCTGGGTCGTCCACAGGTCGAAGCACAATGCCTGGGATGCGGGGCTTGCCCAACGGCTGCCCAGAGAAAAAAGATCACACACCATACGATTTCTCAACCCTTTCTTTTGGAAGAACTTTACAAAATTGCAAAAAGCAAACAAAACTTGCTCATATTAAGAGCTGTTGTGGAGGTCGAGCCCACCCTGCGTTTAGTTCAAAAACGATTTATAGGAGTGGCCATTGCACGTGCCCTTATGCTTGCCATGCCCGAAGTTGTATCCTATTATCAATCATTGTTTACACATTTAAGAGATTTTGGAGAAGAAAAGGCCGCGGTTGATTTTACTCATGGTATCAATGTTTATCACCTGGCTTTTTTATCAAACGACAGAACAAAAGACCTGCTGAATAATGGGACTCTTTCCCAAAAGCTCACTGGAATACAGACATATTGTCGTGGATTCAGGATCAAGGAATTTGTTTTAGATCCTGGTGATATGCCGGATGTGCACTATATCCTTTATAAGATATGTTTCACGAAAGAATTTACAGCATCTTTTCTACAGCAAAAACTGGGAGAATACCTTCACGCAAATTATGTAAAGCATACGTTGTTAAAAAGGGAAGGTCAGACGATATTCAAGGTAGATACAAGATATAAAAAGAATGCCGTTGTCCTGTATGCGAGGATTTACAAAACCCAGCAAATGAAAGAGCCGGATGCCGAATTTTCAATTTTCATGGTAGTATCAAAACGTTTTCATATCCAGGAATTTTTAATGACTTGCTACGGATTCGGGAGGAAAAAGGAAATCGTTCGTACGCAGATAGAGGCCCTGGGATATTACGGGAAAAATCCTGTTTTGCAAAATGTTGAAAGATGTGCGTCGTGTAACGACTCTATCAGTGAAACGTTTCTCTTTGGTCAACCCTTTGGAGAACACCGATGCCTTGTTTGCAGCATTGACAGGAAAATGATGTAATGCCAATGGATGGTAACGAAAAAACTCGGCTCTCATTCCTGCGAAAGCAGGAATTCGGATATTCTCCACTTTTCCACATGAAATCCCAATGTTTACATGAAGTCCACCGGTTCTCTCGCCGGATCCCCATGTAAGTTAAAAATGAGGCATGCTATGTGTGTTTCTGTGCCCAGCGCAAGTGCAGGGTATCGAGTTTGTAATGATGCAACACCTGTACCTTGTGTTCGGGGAAGCCAAGGAAGTTGCTGAAGTAAAAGAGGAAGACCAGCAGAGTGTCTAATTTAACGATAAAAAATCCCTTTATCACCATAAACGGCGCAACCAGTGACGTATAGTGAAGAAGGTATTCCCATGCCAGGACGATGCCTAGTCCAGGCACGCCTACAATGGAAAGACCGGCTATAAACAGCAATAAATTCGCAAGGGGCGAACGGGAAAGCCTTGCGGTGTAGCTTGCAGAACCCTCACTGCCAGTTGTAAAACGGTATACCGAGTAGAAGGCAAGCCCCGCAAAGGCAACAGCTAAGGCCGTCATTGCAATTCCGTAAAGCAGGTTTGATGCGTCCAGATGCCTCAACAGGAGCAGGGTGTGTTCTATTCCAACCGTGGTCGCTGAGCATGTAAGGGTTACAAAGAACATCCCCACTTTTCTAATATTGCAGAACGTTAGCACGTTGAAACCAACCGCCAACGCAAACAGTATCTCATCTTTTGCGTTAACATATTTCCAATTGATAATGAAGGCCGTAACGGCATCTCCACTGGCATAAGCAGCAGATTCCAGATTAAATAAGTTTCTATCGAGAATAAACATTACGATACTAAAGGCTACCCATGTCACAGCAATGATACCGGCAAAACGTCTCGCCGTTTTCCCGTCGAAGCGGAGGAATTTTAAACCAAGAAACCCGTCAATAAAGTCGAATGTCCGCAGGAAAAAACCGAACTCTTTGAACGAGAGCGCATAGAGCCAGGTTCGTAACCACTCGGGAAGCAGCCTGATGAAGTGTTTCCCGGTGTTGGTCATTTGGGGTAGCCGTGTCTCCATAGTATGATAAAAATGTAACAATGACGGGGTGCGCAGGAATTCAAAGGTGCGATAGATGCCATGTGACACTACGTGAACCAGCGCCAGTGTCCGTAATCCAAAGAATATTTCGATGTAGATAATGGCTAACTGTGTCATGGTGGCATATGCAATGGTATTCTTTGCGTCGGCATGCTGCCTGCTCATGTGGGTCGTAATAAAGGCCGAAAATGCGCAAATGCCAACAGCAGCGGCAATGGCATTTGCCGGATGCGAGATCGTCCATACTTCAGGCCAATACGCGGGAAGAGACCACTCGCTGGGCCAGAAGCGCAAGAGAAGGAAGATGGGAATATGCGTTGACAATGAACCGTAGAAAGCAGCGCTAGACGGTGTGGGGCCCTCCATCGCCCGCGGGAGCCATGTCCAGGGAAAAATACCGGACTTAAAGAAGCATGCGATAATCAACAAGACCATTGCCCATGCGTAGCTGCGTTCCTGAAGCACCGCGAGGCGGGCCATGTCATCGGTGTGTAAAAAGGTAAGGAGCGCTATGAGAGCGAACAGGAAGATATCGCCAGCCTCGTAAATAAACAGCACCCGCATAGCATTTTTAAGTGGATTGGTACGATGTTCATAGAAAGCAATAAGAAGCACTGAGGAAAAGCCCAGCAATTCCCAACCCATAAAGAAAAAGACGGTGTCTGAACTGAGAACGATAAGTTTTATGGCCAGATGGAAGATGAAATAGAGGGAAAAGAATTTATGATAATACGCATCGCGGTGCAGGTAAAAGAGGGAAAAGTGGCCTATGACTCCAATAATGATCGTCGCAAAGGACAGAAAGACAAACGTGATGGTGTTCCAATGCACAATGAATGGCCAGCCAAGGAAGCCGAAAGATTCGATCCGCACCGTAACCTCACGAAATCCAAGGAAATACAGGGCAACTGCGACATGGATATAGTCAGTGACGTTTCCCCATTTGACCAGCTTGCGAATTAAATATTCGTTGCGTTTCTGCTGGCTGGTAAAATAGTGGATATTTACAAAAAATATCTTGGCAATCGGGGACAGTATGAAATAATAAATGAGATAGGGAACCAGAGATGTTTCTTCCACACGGCGCTCCTAGGTAGTAATGTGTCCAAACAAGAGATGCTCCTGTTCAAGGAAAAACCGCGGATCGTCACCCTGGTATACAGGCACATCCGCCGTTTCTTCAAACTCTTCGAACCTGCCTTCTTTTCCGCCCTTCCACAAGAATATCTTTTCCTGATCCTGATCGTGAACGGCAAGGGTAATCCAGTTGTGTTTTACGAGACACTGAAAGTGTCCGGGTTGGGCAGTATATCCGAATGTCTCTCCAAGGATGGTTTCCATCATCTCCACCTTACAGCAAACGAGCAGGATCAGTCTGACAGGCTCATGTACCTCAACCATCTGCCAGGGCAGCCCCAGCTGCAGGTCGCTGAGATGTCCGTTCATTACCCCTAACAGTGAGGTAATGTTATGGGGCAATTTGGTGCCGCAGCCGTAATGTTCGTTATCAATGAAGCTAAAATAGTACTCAAGGTTAATTCCCGAGCATACCGGCCCAACCGCTCCGAGGATGTTTCTCAGGGATTTTCCGGCAGGATCAACCGTATAATTATAGGAAATCAAAAAGGAGCGCCTGTCCAGGAAAAGGTTTCTCGTCAGATACCGCGGACCTACGATAGCAATGGCATTGGTGCAGTGCCCGTACTCGGGTCTCGGCTGGGTAAAATCCATCGCCCGTCCGTGGGCATAATCGGCGAATGCCTCTTCTGACAATTCCGTTTTTACTTCATCAAAGCGCCTGCACCGCTCCTTTGCATCCAGCGCAGCCGCACGTCGAATGGCATTTATATACTTTTTCAGGCGCGGCTCAATAGGGTTGGGAAGATCGAACAGGATAACATCATCGCTGCAGGTGTTGTGATATCCACCGATGAACCTTGTTGAATCCGGGATGTTTACACCATTTTTTGCCAGCCCGGCACGCACTTCCGGCTCGTTGCAGATAGTCGCAAAAAGACGTCCGTTAGGCGCGCCGCGTCCCCCGGCGCATGCCCCACAATCATGAGCAGCCTCGTGAGGGTTATTAAGACTACTCGATCCATGTCCCAGAACAAATACATAGGGTGAAAAGTTATCTGAAAATCCGGCGCCCTTGAGGATAGCCGTAGCGCGGACAATGCGGTCTTCCAGGCTCCACCCGTTTTTGTTTTCACCGGTTTCCTTTTTGTAGATCAACTGAGTTTTGGGTTCTTGGGCGGCCAGATACCGTCGCAGCCTGGAGCTGTACTGGGGAAAAAGGATATCCATTATATAGGGAAGGAGATTAACCAGGCCGCTGAAAATCGTGTGAACAAAACTCCCGAAAAGGGTCTTGGACGCCTGCGTAATCGCCCACTGCACTCTGCCGTAGAACTGGAGTTTTTTGGGCATTGCATCTTCAGGCTTTACCGCCTTTTCGTAAATTTGCACGGATGGCTTAACCAAAGGATGAGGACACATCTTGCGGTAGTGCTTCTCCGGCGCCGCCTTAAATCTCATATCAAGGCCAAAATGACCCGCCGCACCAAGGGTTTCTGCTCCCTGATCTATCTGCTCCAGATGGCGACGGAAAGATTCTTCACGGTCGTCGATGCAGCAGAGGACCTGATAGTTCCTGGGCCTGTACTGTGGTTTCTCGATAATGGCGCACTGCCGGTATGCGGAAAGGAACTGGTTGTAAAAGGTATCCTCATAGGCGCGCTGCCAAATCTCCTGGCGATTTTCATCGGTGATCTGGGCAACCTCTTTGGGAAACGGAGCGCTCGTGTAAATACCCAGTGCATTCACGATAGCAGCAACAAAATACGGGTCATACAACGGTTCCGGCTCATAGACGGGTATTTTAAAAGTTGATATCTCACGTATGGATTCTATGGCGGCTAACTCCAGCGCGAGAATGATGGAAACGGCCTCCTCGAACACAGCTTTTACATCATGCTTTGGGACCCACTCCACCGTGGTTTCCAGCGCTTTTATGGTGCCTGCCCATCCCTTGTACCGGTAGAGGGTACGGAATATATAATCATCAAGATGTTCATCGGGAATAGCCAGCACTTTAATCAGAAAAGACGTGGCATCACTGCATTGATACTGCTTCACCAAAGCGATGATTTGTTTTAAGGTTTTGAGAAATTTCGTGCTTAAGAAACCACCCTTCGAGTAAATGTCACAAAAGCAATGCCATAGCCCCTTCTCCCGGTGCGGCATGGGCCAGTAGGCAAGACCAAAGTCAAAATAGGATGCCATAAACTTGAAGAAAATAGGTCCCATCAATTCGTCAATATCTATATTGTGGGCAGTTCGAATTGCCTCCCGGTAATAGCCGGGCCGCTGATAAGCCGTATTCTTTACAAACTGCACGATCCGGACGTCCGGCGTGGGACGGGTATGAGGCTTCTCCGTCATGAGGTCAAACAGCATTTCAGGCTGAATCGCAAGCTGATGACGTTCAATATATTCCCGGATATTCTTGAGAAGGGCATTTGCGGTGATGCGCCCCCGTTCAAACGCGAGGTGAAACTCCTCTTCGGACATAAAGGCCTTGGCGCCATACGCACGCCCCGCCTGCTTGACGCCTTCAAAAAAGTCGTATGCCTCAAAGTGGTGAATGGTGTTGTGATGAACAAAGAATGGAAGCGGGCCTTGATCAGGCATCAGGTGCTTTGCGTGTTCGATTGCGTGATTAATCTTGTCAGACATCGTTTCCGCTGATGAAAGAGAAAAACACCATAAGTAAAAAATAAAAAATTAAGGATAAACAATTCCCCGCAGAATTTGGTAAAGGGGAACAATAGAGATAGATTTACTCATTTATGATAAATTCATTTAGACGTTTCTAAATGATGGTATGGCAGTAATGGCAGCCAAAAATCGCATAACCTGTGTCTACGAGGAATGAAATGTCTCAATGAAAAACCCACCCAGATTAACTATCAATGAACTACTTTACGCAGTAAACTCAGGTAAATATGATACAGAAAATATCTTGAAATGCAAGTGCTATTTAAAAAAAGCGAAATATTATAGGGATTGTTCTCTAAAAAGCAAGTTTATTCTGAGTAAATATTTTATTTTTGATAAATTGCTTGGCAATACCCCATTCGGGCTATTAATCGGATTCACTCAATTGAAAATCTTCTGATGTATTTAGATCTGTTTATCCGGCATAAAGAAAATCGAGGTAGTCGAAGATTAAGATTTATAGCCTTTATACAGACCAATGAGGGTCAGAAAGGCGGAGATTTCATTCGTTTTGTGTTTAATCGCACAGTTTCACTTGCACTCAGTTACCTTTACCCTGCAATTCCCATAAAAAACTTGTAATTATTTCTTTTTTTGCTATAGTAGGAAATTTAATTGTGGTGAACGGTATCAGAATAATACACTATGATTCTCTTTACCCTATGCGTTTCCCGATTTTTCATTGGAATGCCCTTTTTAGAATAGATACCTTGAAAAACGTATTTCTGTCTCAATTAGCCATTATTCATCTTCTTATAAACCGAAAAAATTGCCTGCCAGCATGACGAAAACACATGATTCTTCTTTCGATGAACACGCAGTGATCCATGAGCTGAAGCACTATTTACCCGTCCAGAATCCTTTAAAAGACTTTATCCATCACAACACGTTACATGCATTTCAGAATCTGAAATTTCACAACGGCCTCAGCCGCGCCTCAGAAATCTTTGGTTATAGCGTGAGTTTCTCCATTGATGAATTCCGCTCCCTTTACAAATCGGGCCGCATCCGGGAAGATATACTTGAAAAAGTTATTGTCGAGCGAAAGAGTCCTGCCCTTATGCAAGAATGGAAGGAGAATGCGATTTTCAAGCAATACGGCGAACTCCCGTCACCCCGGATAGGTTCCTTGCGCGCCAACTGGAAAAGGCATTATAAGATTGATCTGGATTCGCTGGTGCATCCACTGCTCTTCCGTGTCCTTTGCAGTTATCTGGACCAGGGCATTTCCATATGGAGTTTTCCCGTCCGGAATGAGGGCTTTCTCACCTCAATCAGAGAAATGGAACGACTCAGTTTCACCAGCTTTTTCAGAACAGACTGGCCAAGAAGGCTTTTACTGAAAAGCGACTGTAAAATCGAAGCGTTGCTGGACATCTTGATTGGAAATAAATCTCTCTATAAGCAATACTTGTTTGACCAGCAGTTTGCCCACCAGGGCTGGTCAGGGATGGCTTCCCTGGTGGAGGACATACCACAAACCCTACTGGACCGAAAGAAAATTACCCTCCAGGAACTGATTATATTTGAACTCCTGCTGGAAATAGATGCGCTCGATTTTCGTTTTGGCAAAAACTGGCAGCCGCTCTGCAAAAGTCTTACGGAAAAACCTGTTGACCTATTCGCAGAGATTCCGGAACGGGAGCTGCATGCAATGAGACAGATTTGGCAGGAGGCGTTTGAATGGAGCTATTATGATGAAGTTCTCGCAGGTCTCATTGCAAAAAAACAAGAAGTAAAGAAGATACATTACGCCAGTTTCCAGGCGGTTTTTTGCATTGACGACCGGGAATGTTCGTTCCGTCGTTACGTTGAAGAATTGGATCCCGACAGTGAAACCTTCGGTGCGCCCGGATTCTTTAGTGCGGAGTTTTTCTACCAGCCCGAAGGAGGAAAGTTTTATACGAAGCTGTGCCCCTGGCCTGTGACGCCCAAACATTTAATCAAGCAGGTCGAGAGCAAAAGCGAACGGAAAAAGGATGTGCATTTCTCTAAACATGCCCACTCTTTTTTTGGCGGAGCATTGATCGCCCATACGATCGGGTTCTGGTCGGCAGTTCGTTTATTTTTCAACATTTTCAGGCCAACCATGGGACCTGCTGCGTCATATTCCTTCCGCCATATGGACAAGTTTTCAAAGCTCACCATCGAAAATATCCATCCGGGTGATACGGAAAATGGCCTGCAAATAGGGTACACCATTGAGGAGATGGCAAACCGCGCTGAAGGGCTTCTGAAAATGATTGGACTGGTGAAAGATTTTTCCCCGATTGTGTATATCTTAGGACATGGAGCGAGCAGTGTGAACAATCCCCACTTTGCAGCATATGATTGCGGTGCTTGTTCCGGAAAGGCCGGCTCTGCCAACTCACGCGTTATGTGCCATATCCTTAATCATTCCGGGGTGAGAAAGATTCTGAGCACGCGGGGAATTGCCATTCCGCCTGAGACCCAGTTTGTGGGCGGTCTGCATGATACCACCCGAGATGAAATTATCTTTTTTGATGAAGGCATTCTATCGCTTGGCAACCAGAAAAGACATCAAATCAACCTGAAAACCTTTGAAAAGGCACTGGACCTTAATGCCAAGGAACGATCGAGAAGGTTTGTTTCCATTAATACCAGACAAAAACCAAAAACCATTCATAAAAAAATTCTCCGGCGTTCGGTATCTCTGTTTGAACCGCGCCCGGAGCTAAACCATGCCACGAACGCCCTGTGCGTTGTGGGCAGAAGGTCACTGACCTCGCACCTGTTTTTGGACAGGCGGGCATTTTTTAACTCATTTGATTACCGGGTCGATCCGGAGGGAAAATATCTGCTCAATATTTTAAATGCCGTTGCCCCCGTGTGCGGCGGCATTAACCTTGAATATTTTTTCTCGCGGGTTGATAACCAGAAATTGGGAGCAGGGACAAAACTTCCCCACAATGTCATGGGACTATTTGCCGTCGCCAATGGCGCTGACGGGGATTTGCGGCCGGGGCTTCCCAGCCAGATGATTGAAGTGCATGACCCCGTCCGGCTCCTGGTCATCGTGGAGCATTTTCCCCACGTGGTGCTGAAAACAATCCAAACGGTACCGGCAACCTATGAATGGTTTGTCAATGAGTGGGTACATCTCGTTGCAATCAATCCTGAAACGCAGGAACTTTTCCGTTTTAAGGATGGGGCTTTCTTTCCGTATAAGCCACTCAGGCAAACAATCGAGACGGTTTCGGACATAACGCCGCTGATAGAAGAGAATATTGATAATTTACCAGTCTACGTATTGAAATAGTTATACGTATTTCTGCCAAAGCAATAGAGCAATAGTATGTTACAACCAGCAATTGGACAAAAGGCAGTGCAGAACGCAATTGTGGTCTTTACCAAATGGGTATCAAGGTAACCGATTGGGAATTTTCTACCATGAATCTCGTCCGGAATGTTTTCCGCGGAGAAGGGAGCTATGCAATCATCTCAAATACCGAATGAGAGTTTATCGTTTTATCTAGCGACAATGTATAAAACGGGAGACATGGCAATGTTTCTTCCGTATTTTATTCTCATCCCGATACTAGGATTTTTGATAAGCTGGTCAATTCCGAAGAAAAACGAAAAGGTCATTTCCTGGGTAGCTTTTGTCACCGTGGGTTTGCATTTGCTGACGGCTGCCGGATTTATTATATATTGGCTTTTGCAACATCATCATTACCTGAACCTGCCTGGATGGGTGCTCTACCAGACTTCCAAATATTCATTTTTTCTTAGTTTTTATTTTGACAACGTCACAGCTACCTATCTGATCGTAGGCGATATCATCCTCTTCCAGGTAGCTGCTTACAGCCGCTACTACCTGCATCGCGAAGAAGGTTATAAAAGGTTTTTCAGTACGATTCTTTTATTTTACCTGGGGTATAACATCACCATTTTTTCCGGTAATCTGGAAACACTTTTTATCGGGTGGGAAATGCTTGGTATCTCTTCCTTCCTGCTGATCGCCTTCTACCGTGACCGCTATCTGCCTGCAAAAAATGCCGTAAAAGTAGTTTCCGTTTACCGGCTCGGCGACGTGGGGCTAATACTGGCCATGTGGCTGAGCCATCACCTGTGGCACGGAAATGTCTCCTTTTTGCAGTTGCTTAATCATGAATTGGTAAGCGCACATCTTCAAGCAAACACCCTCATGGGCCTGTTTATCTCCTTGACGATATTAATGTCAGCAGTAGCAAAGTCGGCGCAACTTCCGGTTACCTCGTGGTTGCCACGCGCCATGGAAGGGCCCACTCCATCCAGTGCCATTTTTTACGGTAGTCTTTCCGTTCACATAGGGGTTTTTGTGCTATTACGTACATTTCCCTTTTGGGAGCATCAGTTAGCCGTTCGGATTGTTATCGGTGTGATCGGGTTAACGACCAGTATCATTGCCACGGGTATTGCGCGGGTACAGTCAACAATAAAAACCCAGATCGCTTATGCGTCTGCCGCACAAATCGGGATCATGTTTATTGAAGTAGCAGCCGGTTTTGAGGAAGTTGCCCTGGTTCACTTTGCCGGAAATGCCTTCCTGCGGGCGTACCAGCTCCTGGTTTCTCCTTCGGTGGTGAGTTATCTGATACGGGAACAGTTTTACAACTTTAAACCCCGCGAGCACACCTTTGAAGATTCCTTTTCCAGAAAGACTGCATACACCATTTACATGCTCTGCTTGAAAGAATGGAATCTTGACAACCTGATGTACCGCTATATGTGGAACCCATTAAAGTGGTTGGGGAAATGGCTGGATTTCCTTACCTTAAACCGTGTTGTCTATTACGGTATCCCGGCTTATTTTGCAGGTGTAGCCCTTGTTTACTACCGGGAACTGCTTTGGGAACCCTTCGAAAAATCTCTTCCTTACCTGTTTTGTTCCATTGCCCTGATGATGGTATTGAAATCATTCGCCGAAAGAAAACTGGCGCGCATGAGCTGGCTGCTGGTGATCATGCATCACTTTTGGATTGCGCTGGCGATTTCCGTCAATGAACGCTTCTATTTCAACGAGGACCGCCTTTATTTAAGCGGTATTGTCATTGCTGGAATCGTAGGGTTTATCATTCTCTGGTGGCTGCGTTCTCACGAAGGCAGCATTGACATGGATCAGTTTCACGGTCATTCGTACCGCCATCCAAAATTTGCCTTTGTTTTTCTGCTGGCATGTTTGGGGGCATCAGGTTTCCCAATTTCACCGACCTTTGTGGGAGAAGACCTGATCTTTATCCACATTCGTGAAGACCAGGTCGTATTAGCTATCATGGTTTCGCTGAGCTATGTCATTGACGGACTTTCCCTCATCCGGATGTATGCGCGCGTGTTTCTCGGTCCGCATTCAAAATCAGTCTATGAAATGGCATACCGGTCATCGTAACCAATCGACGGCACAATTTGAGTCCTTAGCTTTGGATCTTACGGGTAGCCTATTTGCCTTGTGTTTTTAGAGATGGCAAAGGGTGGGTAATTTGTTTCATTCGTTCTCGCAGCTATTGTGTCGTGTTTCAATATTGCAACGAATGAGATTGCGCTTTCCTCTGAATCTGCTATCCGCACCGATTCCATCTGCTTCTCCCATCATTGAATATAATCGTGAAAGAATCGAAATTTTTGACTTTTGACTTTTCATTTTTAGGGTGTATTATTACAAAGATAACTTTATAACTTCATACATACATTTAGAGGTGAACGCTCATGTTTGAGCCAGTAATATATTGTGCTTGCGGGAATCTAAAAGAATATGGAGGTAATTGGCAGATAACATCTCGCTCTTTTAAGGAAGCATTTACGCTGCTGAAAGAGCGCGGGTCTCTTGTTTCAAAAGAAAAATGCCCCATCTGCAGATGTATCGATGCCGGAGAAATTTTGATATCTCTTAAAAATCTCTAAAAAAGGGGTTTGAAAGACATTTGTATGGGGTAGGGAACGGGGATTTATCGTAATACGGAAATGTACCCCTGTCAGAGTGATGGACAAATGCCAAAAACCGCTCTTCGAGCTGCCACCCCTGTATGAGGCGATCGTTACCAATGCCGATTGATAACGAAACCAAGGATGAAATCTTCGCTTCCTACAATTCAGACTGTCAGGTAAAGAATTTTATCAAAGATCTCAGCTATGAGTTTCATATTGATAAAGTGAACCCACAGGAGTTTCAAAACTATCTACAATTACCGCCTTAAGGTACCGTGTAATATCTTCAGATATGGCAGAGGCTTCGCGGAGTCTTCCTTCTTCGGTATTGGTTTAAAGAGGTATTTCCAGTTTATTTATGCCAACGTGGTTCTTTATTTTAATTTCTCCGGCTTATCCGGCCCCTTACTCGTCCATTGCCGGCCAATCTCATCAATTGACTTCGGCACATCTACGTTCGGGACCTGGTAGCCATAGATCTTCCTTCGTTCACGGAGAGCGTCAGCAGAGATGCCAAACTGCTTGTCGCGTTTGTCTATCATCTCTTTGCTGATCTGTCCATCGGCCCCTGCAGACCACATGAGGAGCGGCTCGCCCATTGGGATCTCAGTGGTTGGATCAGGCCATGTATGGAATGTCTTCCCCCAACTCGTTAAAAAACCTTCAAGAGCCTTGTCACCCATGTCAGCTAAATCGGGCACGATGAGCTGTCCGGATACTATCTCATACGCATGTGGATGCCAAAACTTCTTTTCACCTTCCGGGAGTGTTTGATAAGTCTCATTGCTGATAATGTACTCAATACCAAGGAGCTTGGCGGGCACTTCCTTGGAGTCATAGATGACACACTGATGGATGTCGCCACCCTTAATATTGAGATTCCGCATCGAACAATAATGGTGTGCCTCTATCTCCAATTTCGGATTGTTCTTGGCGATATGAAATGCGCAAAGGTAGAGATGAATATCTTTGACGGGATCAGCATACTTCAGCTTATTAACATTTTCCACACCATGGTCACCTTTTTCCGCCATGGCGCCTTTTGATGGAGTGAGTATCAAAGTGAGAAACGCCATTACCACAACGAAAGCTCCATTATTCACCATCGTCTTGCATGAATATCGACGCATTTTTCCCCTCCTTTTGTGATTGATTAAAAAATTGTTGTATCGGTCGTTTATGTCACTTTGTTTCTCCGGCTCACTTTTTTCTTACATATCCGCAACCTATATTTCTATAAACATTATAACACATCCTTTATCTTTGGGTAAAATAGAAAAATCCATAGTTGAATAACAAGAAAATGATCAGGGAAAAGGGTTTACAAATCCTTTCGGTTTGCAAACAGATGCATTTTTACATGAAATACGGTCAAACAAGTTTGTCTTCGCTGATTCAATCGTTCCCTATTGAACTGAAACATTGCAAAATTGGTTGATGATGATAAAATTAAAACAAGTTGAGTAATTTGTACGGTATTTTCATGAGGAGGGAAAAATATGAGAAAATTGATTTCCGTTCTTTTTGTTGCCATAATTGCCTTTTGTAGAGTTAGCTATGCCCAGGACTCTCCGCGGGTAGTAGTAGAAAAGTACCTCAATGCAGTACGCACCAACGACTACAATAAGGCATATTCCTTCATCTCAAAAGTTGATACTACGATTATCAATTGGCTGAAACTCATACAGTATGTAAAAAAGATCACACCGACAAGGCTCATCGAAGTTATTGACCTCGCGCACAATGCGGCACGACAGGAGATTATAAGTACATCAGTCGGCGGTAACACCGCTCTTGTAAAAATCCGCTCAAGGATTCCCGATATGGAGGAAACCCTGAGGGTTAACCAGCATCCTGAAGATATAAAATTCCTCCTGAATAGCGGTGGATTACCTATGAAAGAAAGATTCGGGGAGTGCACCTTGGTGGTAGAAGATGGTGTCTGGAAGATTTCAAGGATCAAGGGTATTTCTTCGGACCAGGCAGCAGGGATTGCCACGGATTTTGCTGAACTCGTTTTAGGGAAGGAAGAAGCCAAAAGGATCAGGAAAAAAATCGATGAATTTATGAAGAAGCAAGATAAGGGCGTTTAACCCAATAGTTCAAGAATTTGCATTTTCTTCATGCGGGTTTTAGTGGTGTAGTGCATAAAAATCTCCCCCTGAGAAAAAGGGGACTCAGGGGGTTGCGAAATAGCCCTGCTATGGAGATTTACTTTAACCAAAAACAAAAATCTGCATTAATGAATCAAAAGAATGATCCCAATAATGGTAGAAACTACGGTCGTTGTAAACCCCACCTTAAAAAAATCCCAGAATCCCACGTGAACGTATTCCTTCGAAAGTTCTAAGACAATCATATTAGCCACAGAACCCATAACAGTAAGATTTCCGGCAAACGTGCTGCTCATGGCCAGCACATACCACATGGTCTTTGGATCAATAAATTTCTCAATCCAGGCAGCCGATAACAAGACAAAAGGCACATTAGAGACAAGGTTGGAGGCAATCACGGAAAAGATGCTGAAATGAACAACCTGGCTGGATTCGGTCTTTCCCAGATAGGGTTCAACGGCATTATGTGCCAGGGTTAAAAAACCGGCCTTATTGATACCACCTACCACAATAAATAATCCGCTGAAAAACAATAAAAGCGTCCAATCGACCTTTTCCAGCACATATTGCGGTTTTGTCCCTGATATGATAATCAATGCAAGTCCACCGGTTATTGCCGATAATGGAAGATTTCCCGTAAATACGAATCCCAAAAAAATGCAGAAGAGTACAACAAGAGATTTCGTGGTAAGCTTTCCATCAAGTTCTGGTTTTACCAGTACAATCGGCTCCAATTTTTTAAAGTTAATATCCTTTCTAAATACTCCATAAATGATGAGTACATTGGCCATAAGGCTTACTATCCCGATAGGTATAAGATGCAGGGTGAAATCCAGATAGGATATCTTTGAAAAAACGCCAATAAGCATATTTTGAGGATTTCCGGTTAAGGTAACTACGCTTCCGATATTGGATGACGTTGCCAGGGCTATGAGGTACGGGACTGGATTGAGTTTT
Organism: Candidatus Brocadia sinica JPN1; assembly: GCF_000949635.1. NCBI lineage: Bacteria > Pseudomonadati > Planctomycetota > Candidatus Brocadiia > Candidatus Brocadiales > Candidatus Brocadiaceae > Candidatus Brocadia > Candidatus Brocadia sinica. Next base: position 1,171,906 of record NZ_BAFN01000001.1, on the reverse strand, counting down.
GTCTGGTTTAAGGCAAGTATCAAAAGAGGAGTAAACATCAGGCAGATGGTATCATTGACAAATAGCGCCGATAAGATACCACTGGAAAAGGATACAAAACATAACAAAAGAAAGGAATTTCTGGCATGGGTAATCAGCAAATACGAGAGATATCTGAAACAATTCGCTATCTTGAGATAGCCAATGAGGATCATCATGCCAAGTAACAACAAAATGGTATTAAAATCTACTGCCCGGTACGCCTCGTCCAGTGTTAATACGCCGGATAGCACCATTAGTACGGCACCGAACAAGGCCCCAGAAGGCCTATCCAGTTTGTGCCATTTCATCTTCTGGGCAGAAATGATGAAATAGGTGAGGATAAAAATAAGTAGTGATTTAATAAGCAATGGAGTATTTGAGAAAAGGTACAGAATATCCCGGTTCATCAAACCAGGCGTGGGTGGCTTATTCAATGGTAGATTTGGTAATTCTTTAATCAGTCATTAACCATATTTTTCTCGTCGCAATAAAAATCAAGATAAGGATACCGTCAAAAATAAAAAAATGCAAACATAAGCTAAACACGCAATGCTACATGGAATTGCTAACAACTTTTCTGATCTCCTTTACCCGGCTTAGCAGGGTAGTGGATAAAATAATTCTCAGGCATGATGAAATGGCGAAAAGGGTAAGCAACCGATATCCAAAAACAGGCGGTATGTGGGTGGCCAGAAAACCACCAAGCAGATTTCCCAGGCAAATGGCAAGACCATTGATGGTGTTAAAGTAGGAAATGCAGCGGGTCCGCTTTTCAGGGATTGCAGATTCATAGATAAAATTGGAAGAACATAAATTAAACCCTCCCCAGAAAAAGCCAGCCAGTACCTGAATTCCTATCAGGAAGTATACCTGATGAGAAACGAGCCAGAGGGCCGGTAAAACGGATACGACGATACTGCATATCCCCATAACCCGGCGATTCCCAAGGACATCTGAGTACCGCCCCCAGTAACTTATTGATAAGATCGTAGCGAGAGGAACGGTTGTTACAACAATGGTATAGGTAAGGTATGAAAACCCCAGATCGCGGAGCATAAATACCGGGAAAAATGGCGAGGCAATGAATACTGCAAAGTTAAAAGCACTCTGGAAGATCACATATTTCCCAAAATTTCCGATATTGAGCCTTCGCAAAAATGCCCCAAACGAGAAGTAGTGCTCGCGCTTTACTTCCAGAGGTGGTTCATACATCCTGCTTAAAAAATAACATGAGATGTATCGTGAAATCATGGCGAGGAAGAAAATGACGGTAAAACCAATAAGCAACTGGGTCTTGGATAGATGCAGGATATAGCCCGCCAAAAATGTGGTGGCTAAAGTAACGATACCAATAAGCCTTGAACGCTTACTGAAAAAAGCCCCTCTTCTTCTCACGGGTACAAGGTCTGCCATAAGAGAACCCCATGCCGGACCAGCAAGAGAGGCAAAGAGCATATACACTGTGCAAAAACCAATAAGCGCACCGACCTGAACAAATTCAGGCAGATATGGGATGAATGCAATGGGGAGCAACATAAAGGCCTGGAAAAAGACTGAACGTACGATAATCTTCTTGCGACTCCCAAGCCGCTCGGTCACATCGGCAACCTTCAGTTGTATAAGCGCGGGAAGGAACTGCGGTATGGAACTTAACAAACCAATCTGGAAATTACTTGCACCGAGGGCTACGGCAAAAGGGTTTATATAATTGTCTCCAAATCCGGCAGTTGCAGCAAATGCCACACCGTCTTTGATGGAAAGGTCAAGACTTTTTTTAACAGCAATTTCTTCGTGTTGTCTATCAGGAATAGAATTATACGCCATTATTAGCACTTTTTCTGTATTTTTTGTTTTTAAATAGTCATTGATTTTACCAGTAATTTTATGGTGTTCAAGGGGATTTAATTCTTGTTTTACGATGTGGATAAACTTCTTTAGAGGGATTGATTTTTCGGTGGCACTTCGATCATTTAGATATCACATACTTTATGATGTCCGTTCCTCAATTACCACTTTACCAGTCAAGCTTAGATCATCGAGAATTTGACGGAGTTCAGATTTTATGCTTTGAGCCATATCTGACTTTAGAGTAACCCTGAAATCTACCCCGATTTGTAGTTCTATTCCGGACCTGAGTTTTGGTAATATTTTCGTTCCGAGACGATTCCAGACCTCTGGAGGAATTGTACCTGCTAAACGGATGGTACAGGTCTGCTTTTTGATAATAGTTTCAACACCCGGTTCATAGTCTGGTATTGGCTTCGGTTCTGGCTGTGAAAAGGATTTAAGTGGCAATTCTGGCGATGGCTGAACTTCTATCCCTGCTTTAAGAGCCTTGACCCTGTCTTTTTTCAGAAGAAATACGCCGGATTCAAATGCCACCTCTTCGGGAGAAATGAGTTCCATATACCAGGCACGCTCGTATGTGCCATCGGGTTTTTGTCCTGATGCCAGGCCAAAATCACCCTTTCCTACGAACTCAACTAGCTTGCCTCTTAATATCGCATCCGGGTCAAGCAGTCTTGTCAGAGACCCGTTCAGAAAACTTTGCCTGAGGCTTGTGAGAGACCAGGCGCCGCAATCTTTCAGTGCCGGAGGCCAGTTACGGTCAATATATCCGGCCCCTATTGATTCGTTCAAGAGCGCTCCGGCTTTTAAAGCGCTTATCACCCTTCCGCAAAGGGTCTCACTACCGCTGGAATGCCCTGCGCCCAGGTCAATAGGTTTACTCAGCCCGTCAGGTTCTTTGTTATCAGCAAGTACCACGAATCGGTATCCACCCCACACCTCGTCCTTCACTGATTCATCGGCATCTGCAACCCTGGATTGAATTTCGGCACGGTCTGTACGGTCAAAGTCACCTCCTAAAGTCCCCTCTGCGATTTCTCTCGAAACGCGTTTCCATGCAAGCCAGAGTTCCACCTTCTCGCGCAGTTCTCTCCCGGGTTTTTTTATACACCAGATGAGGGAGCCGGGATAAAGCCTTGGTGTTTTGCCACGCTGCCTGGTCCATTCGGCAATTTGCTGGCGAAGTGTGCCATTTCCTCTCCACTCACATTCAGGTTCCATTATCACAAACGTCAACCGTGGGGAATCCTGAATAGCAACACTGTCCTCAGGGAAAAATACCAGAGGAATGCTTGCGCCGCGTTCAAACTCCTTCTGGACAATACTTCGCATCGTTGGCTTAATTTCTGTTTCGTAATCAAGGGATGCCCGCCTGTCGTTTACTGCCTTTCTCAGGGTAGGTTGATGCCGTATTTGAAAGCCGTCCGTACCTACTTTTCTGATGAAGAAAGCCCTGGATTCAAGGGCTAGCGCCGCATTGTCTATTGACGTGGTATCGATCTCTGGTTCTCCAAGTGCAAATCGCAACTCAGGAAGATGGGCCATCTTGTCCTTCTGTCCACCTGAAGATTCAAAGAGGATAGCAGTTGCAGTTCTTCTATGAATATTGCGAAGCGGTCCTTTTGTATCTGCATCAAGCGCCCGGGCATGTGACTGTTCACCAGAAATATCTGAATCAATAGCAGCAATAAGCTTTGTCTCACCAAGTTGTCCGAGAATGATGCTACGAAATTCCGGCACCTCTAACGGCGCTGAGCCAAGCGTGATAAGGGGCTCACGCCGCGCCCGTTGATAGCCTTCACGATACGCCCACGAAATCCACTGAGCCAGCATTGCCAGCGTCCCACGCGTCTGCTGATATTGAGTAAGCGCCTGCCATTTTCTCTGGAAGACGGAAAGCGTTGCAGGATGAAACGGGTAGCATACCTCAAATCGGCTTCGCAGGAATTCCCGCGCTTTTGACTCCGTAGAGGCGGTGTCCACTGCCGTCCATTCAGAAGGAAGCTGTGCCCTTCGTTCATAGCACCAATCAGCATAAACCCTGGCGGTGTTCTTAAAAGTCCGTTCGCCCCCAAGGTCTTCGAATAGCCTCCGGCGCACTACCTCGCTAATCTCCGCTTCATCATTCACAATAAGGTCTTTGGCAACACGCCGGACGACCTTAGTAATCCTGTCCTGCCACTGAAGGTCCCAATCCGTCATCTCTACCCGGCTTCGGGGAAGGCTGATCAACACAGCCCCATGGGTGGTTCCTATCATTGCCCTGCAGAGATTATCAAAGAATGCATAACAATGATCTGCTAAGTTCCGGTGGCGGTTAAAGAAGTTCAATACCTCGTCCATCAGGATAAGTACCGGGCCATTTGACACCTTAAAGAGTCGAAGAAGCGCCTCAGTCCCCGGAGGAGTGGTTCTGGCTGCTGGTCCGAGTTCGATTACACCTTTGTCTCCAGCAAGCTGCCGGGCAATGTCAATCCACGGGGTTTCACGCCCTTCCTGAGGGTCCCATGCGTTTCCAACAAATATTGCCACCTTTGCTTCAGGAATTATAGAAAGACCCGCTTCTTTCTGGAGTTCAGAGGCGCCTGTGTACCGTGCCGCCTTTTCTCCATTTCTTGCTAGGTGATAGAGCGCCGTTAGTGTGTGTGTCTTGCCACCACCAAATTGTGTGATGAGGGTAAGGGCAGGCGCTGTATTCTCAGTCTTTCCCGCCAGCCGCCTGAGCGCCATTCCTGCATTTTCCCTGAGTGCCCTGGTAAAACAGGTGCGTTTGAAAAACTGCTCGGGATTACAATAATCTTCAGGTGCCGTGCCTGCAACAACTTGTTCGAGGGCAATGGCGAACTCATCAGGATTGAATGATCGGCCTTCCCTGACTTCCTTGCGCGGTGTTACTACTTTATACCATGGTTCCATGGACAGCCCTTATTAATCTTATTTCATACGTCTGATAAGGAATTTCATCTCTATTATGCTGTAAAAACTTCTTCCTGGGTAAGCCACGCTGCATATTCGAGCGCCTGACGGATATCCTCTGCCTCAAGGTCAGGATAATCAGCAAAGATTTCTTCTACAGTTGCACCATGGGCTATTTGACCCACAATCACAGAAACAGGAATCCGCATTCCCCGGATGCAAGCCCTGCCACCCATTATTTTAGGGTCAAATGTAATTCTGTCAAACATCATTACAGATATAACCTCCTTTAAATTAGGTTGCCTTGGCAGCAACATTTTGGGTAGCCGCAGGCTTTTAGCCTGCGTGAACTTACCCACAATCAGAGAATTGCGCAGACTAAAGTCTGCGGCTACCAGTTTGAAATTCCTGAATTTTAAATTTAATTTTAGTATAAGACCCGCTATTTTGGCACAGCTAAAAGCATGGCGTCAATAAGTCGTTTCTCCTCGCTGTTTTTAGGATACAATGCTGAAAGGGCATTTGCAAGTCTTAAAAAATCAGGACTTTTCTCCTGCTCTGCCTTAAGTAACGCTCGAAGGGCATTTGTCCTGCCGTCTGCCTGTAACAACATAGCGGCGTGCACCCTGTCAAGCGTTGTTGCATCATGCTGTGTCTTGAGTGAATCATCAGAAACATGAGCGCCGCTTTTTTTATGTCGTTTGCTGCGGCCTTTGATTTCAGGCAATGTTCGTTCCTCTTCTACAGGAAATAATTTTAACTGTACAGGACCTTTCGGATGTTCTTCAACATGTTCAGAAAATGCCTGTGTACCAGCTTTGCCAAAGAGTTGTCCTGCACGTTCTGATACGGATAGGAGTCTGACGACGCCTTTGCTCGTCTCTATGATGCGACCTTCCCATTCCGCCAGGTGGATACCGAGTGGCTGTGCAAAGCGTCGGGCGACATCAAAGACAAGGCTGAAACCCCTCGTTTTCCCTTTTGGCGCTTCAGCCTCTTCGTCTTCAGCTTCGACTTCAATTTCACCTTCTAGGGACATCTCTCCTTCTCCCCTTGTGGGAGAGGGTTGGGGTGAGGGGGCGTTTTTCTCTCCATTTGTGCTTTGCAGTGTCCAGAGAAATAGGGCAGTTAAACGGGCATCTTCTTCCAACGAGCCTGATGCACCATTTCTGGCCTTCGCCTCAGCGGTTCCAAGAACTTGCTCAAGCGCAGCGCGACCCACCGCCTCCCAGACGTATGCGAGAAAACCCCGTTTGTGGGGTTCCTGATCCTCCGGGTCTCCACCGAGGGGAATCTCACGTTCCTGTGCGTCTACCACCTTTGAAAATTTGCTATAGATTTCAAGCGCTGGTCCAATACAGGCAAAGACCAAGTCTGCCCCGCGAATCCCTTCAGATTGCAGCCTTTCCATCCAGTCGCCGACACGTTTGGGCAGTTCCTGTAGAACATCTCCCCAATCTCCCACAGGGGCATCTTCGGGACGGGGGCGGCAGACGAGGTGGATGCTTGCAGATAAAGCAGCAGCATCTTGTGCATTTAATCTACCTTTTGCTTCAGTTGTTATAGGCCAAGAAGCAAGTATAACAAAGCTCGCATTTATGATACCATTAAGTAAGGCTTCCCAGCCTTCTGTAGATTTATGTGCAAAAACAATTGAAGCGATACCATCATTCTTCAGAATTCTTCTTCCTTCTATGAAGGCTTTTGTAACAGTTTCTTCGAAAAACTTTTGAGATTTAACCTTACCATTGACAATATGAGCCTGATTCCACACACATTCTGGAATTTTTGGTGTTAGAGGATTGCCGGAATCATTATTATCTCCCTTTGTTATTTTGTGATTTGGTAAAATTCTTTTAAGCCATACATAAAAGAAGTCAGATAAGTCAGCATAAGGTATAGCATCATAATATGGTGGGTCCGTAAACCATAATGAAGCACTTGAATCAGACAAAGGATGTTTAACGGCATCTGATTGCTCAACTGTACCAATTGTCTTTTGCCATGTACCAATCTTTTCACTTGTTTCAGATATCAACTCAACAGTAGAGTAAAAGCTTCCCATACTTTCACCTAATGGTATCAACTCAATAAAATCCCAAATCATCGGCAGTGCTTGTCTTCCAAATGCACCAGGCGCGCTTTCACCGTGAGGATTCCACCTGCACTGGGTATTATGATGCATTATTAATTTTCCAAAGGCCATTGCTAAAAGTTCTTTTAAAACATTGGGAAATTTACTTTCTGATAAGTCAATAGAAGTAATTTTGTCTACGAAGGTTAAAAGCGATAGTTTTTGCCTTTGTGTAAATAAATCACCAAATCGTTTTATACCGTATCTTGTAACAGCCGTTAATCCTCTTGCATTTGGCGACGGTCGTATCTCGCTGATTGGTTCATTTGGAATTGGAGAAATAATTCCTTTCCCCATTAGTACCGCCTCTTTTTTCTCTATTCTATCTTGAATACGAGCAAATGCCTGTATATCTTCATCGCGTGGAACTCTATATTTCTTGCCTGCTTTCTCTCCAGAAGTTGTTATTACTACAAGAGGTGTTGAACCATTTAATCTTTTTCCGCTATTATCAAAAAAACATTCTGCGCCTCCCTTTTGATTTGACAATTGATATCTTACTCGTTCTGGAGAGAGAACGCTTTTACATGCCACACAAAGTGCTCTGGCATTAGAAATTGTTCCCATAGGTACTTCTGAGTCATCTTTTGGTTCAAATATTTCGAATATGAGATAAGGAGGTTTTTCAATTGATCGCTTTAAATTATATCGTAAAGCGTATTTTCGTCCTTGTTTCCTTGATAACCAAAAGGAACGTACCAAGGGAATTTCAGCACCACAACCGGGCGTCTCACACCTTACCGTCCTTGCCCAGAGATAGGCAATTGGTTTTGCTCCATCAGAATCCGCAGGATAAAATTCGGCAAGTTCCTTTTCCGCTTCCTGCTTAATCTTTGCACCTACCCAACGAAGTTCCTCTGCAAGCTCAGGACCGTGTCGTGGTATGTCCTCAAGCATCACCTTGAGAATCAGGCAAGCCACAGGATTCAGGTCGCTGGCAAAGGTTTCACAACCAAGCCTCAGTGCCTCAAGCGGGATTGAACCACCGCCTGCAAAGGGATCAACCACCAGCGGTGTCTCTTCCGGATGTGCTGCCTTTACCAAACCTCTGCTGATTTCCAGATATTTTCTGTTTGTTGAAAGGTCCCAATTGGCAAAATCGCCGATAAACTGGAGGAGCGCACGCCGCAGGTCTTCATCTTTTGCGCCAACCTGTCCCTGTACCGCCGGCAGTAAGTTTCGTGCCTTTTCCTTGAAGTCTTCTGGACAAAGTTTATCACATGGGTCAGGAAGCAAGAGTCCTAAGAGCATCGCCCGGCACGCCGCCAATGGACGCCTTGCCCACCATAGGTGGAGCGTTGACGGATGCCCGTGACGAATAGACTTTTCTCTTGCCGAATGTTTTGAAACAACAGCAATCGGGAAATCCACCTCCGCCAACCGTTTGCATTCTTTGGGGATCACGATGTTTATTCGCTATGGATAGAATGGATCTTTAATGCGGATACACTATTGATAGGTTTTGTAGGTTTTTCTCCTGTAACAAACTCGTCAGCGCCAACGGTTAACGCTGAGGCAACGTGCAAAGCGTCTAGCGCACTGAGACCGTGACGAACCGCATATTTGTAAGCATCTTTAACGATGTCTTGAAAATTACTAGCCCATTTTTCTATAGTTTCAAAAAATGCCTCGTAGAATTCCGCTTCGTCGTTTAATTTATTGAATAATGGTTTGGGTAGCACTTCAAGTCGGAGAAATTCACTTGCCGTAAATTCCCGATTGGGATCATCAAGTATTTTCATTGCACGCTGATGAATATCATCTCTTCCACGTGCTGCTGCTATCAATATATTTGCATCAACATACGTTAAGATTTTATTTTCTGTCATGCTTTTTCACCGCGGCGTTCAACTACTTCATGCTCAATGCCATCCCAATCCAAAAGCGGTACTCCAGATTTAATTATACGTTCCCGTATGCGCATAAGTCGCTCACCAAGAGGAGTCTTTGCAGGACGCTGACGTAATAACTGCCACTCTTCTATGACATTAAATTCCGGGAATGGGTCGATAACATAGGTGCTTGGGGTCTGAGCCGTAAGCATTAGACTAATCGCCACCGTTGATAAAACGCTGGTACAGGTTCTATGCGGAGGTATACTCCGTAATTTGATGTTACATTTCTGTACATCATCATCTAAGTGTTCACCTTTTATAACTTCAGGATAATTTTTGATAGAATAAGTACCCATATTCATTTTTTCCCTTCCTTGAGCCATGTATAAGCATCCGGCGTCAATGAGTCAATAAAAGACTCTTCAATTCGATCGTGTGCCTGATTAAGCCATTCTGCAACTTGATCTTTTTCGACTAATTCAGAAACCGCAGTTGAGATAAAATCAAGATCTAACACAACCATGGATTTATCATCGGACTGAATGAGACCAGTCTGATGGATAAGTACTCCTTCCGGCTTATTGTGTTTTAATTCATATCTTTGAAAAAAAGTAGCAACATCCCGTTTAAGTTTATTCGGAAATGATGGCCATATGGAAATTATGTTTTTCCAATCAGAACTAAATTCTGTGAGCTCTATTTGGTTGACGTATCGTAGGCCGAGTCGTGATATTCGTCCACTTTGGATTACGCTTAAATATGTTGAATAAATCCGAAGTATTAACTCACAGAATGTGTCCCAATTCTTATAAGGTCGTAAATGGTTAATAATTAGTTGCCTTGGGCCAACCTGGACCATGGCGCTACTATCTGAACGCTTTAGCTGAATCCTTTCAGGTCCCGATTCAATGACAGATGGCTGTGTAATTTTTCTGCTTAACTGCTGAACTGTTACTCCTAAACGATGCACCTCTGCCCGTTCGGAAAACTCTCCACCTATTTTTTCAAATAAGAGGCCAGGAATCGTCCAATCCCATTTTGATTCTGGGTCAAACTGAAACTCACATACTGCTTCAACGAGTGGTGGATTTTTAAGTATTTCTCCCATTTAATTACCTTAATTCAATCGGATTTTAGAAATAGTTTTTTAATCTTGTAATTAAATTGCATTTAACAGTCAATAAAAAATTTTTAAAACACCAATAAACAGGCAATAAATTGTCTGCTTGAGCATTCTACCTATTGGCAGGCGGGTTTTTTCCATACAGTTAATGTAATTATAATAAGCCTTGATGTCCACATAATTTCCTGAAGAGTAGCTAATTTTATGAATTCTGGTATTATTCAATTTGCTACCCTTTTAATTTGGTATTACCTATTTTAGCGTTTGGTCGTTCATACAATTGCATATCTTGTCAAATTATCTTATCACACATTTATTACTATCCTCTTTTAAAGGTATTATCCTTTTTTCTCTCCAAACGGATGCGATTCTTCCCTTACCTGCATCGGTTGCTTTAGTGCATCAACAGAAAGATAATAGTGCGCAACCTTGGTTACTTCTCGCCATTCAAACCGTGCGGGGTCCTTGATTGGTTCCTGTAGTTGTGGCTTTGTGTTACAATCGGTAACTACATAGAGCCAGTAACAGTCCCTGCGATCTTCGGCAACACGGCGCTCGTTGGGCGTAAGCAGGATTTGTCCTGTAGAACTGCCAATGCCTTTAACCTCTATGAGTCTTAGTTCACCGGAATTCAGGTCAAGACTGGTAATGTCATAACCGAGATTCTTTTCATGGACATCAAATACCTGACGATTTTGAGACTTTTCATACTCAAGGACAACCTGCATGGCAGCAGCCTCTACTTCAAAGTCGGGTCTCAAACGCCGGACTTCCGGGGCTTCTCTTTCAGGGTGAGGAAGGATAAGAACGCTCGTTATCCTTTCTACTGCCTGCAAGGAAAGCGATTTTTGGCGCTCAAGCTCCTGCCTACGGTTTTCGCGACGATTGAGGATTTCTGCATGACGCGCTTCTGCCTGTGCAAGACGCCCTTCTGCGCCGTGTACCTTTTGCTCCATATCTGATGCGGCTTTACCAATTTCTTCATCTGCCTTCTGAAGTAATTCGGTAAGTGATAGTTCAATGTGTGCAGCGATACGTTCGACCTCAGCAATACGCCCTGAACGGGTTTCTTCAAGAAACGGCATAAGCGCATGTTCGTTGAGCCATGCCAATGACTCCGGAACAGATGCAACAGCAGGCAGGCCTTCCGGGGCATCTGCAGGAATAAGATTCCCAAGCAAGCTAGGTTCCTGAAGATGGAGGTCGCCATTTTCTTTCATCTCTATAACAAATAACCGCTCATGTATTACCTGGCCAAGACCGTCCACAATGCGGGCGCGGTAGAAGTCCAGACGCGACGGTGTATCATGTTTGAGCGAATAGAAGCATGCGCCTTTTGCGAAGCTATCCTGGGCAAGAAAGCAAATATGACGTCTTACGGCTTCAAATAATGGGTGGCCTGGCGTTACCCATTCGAGCTTGTTATTTTCAGCAGTTTCGCGGTCTGTTGAACTGAGCGGATACTTGTTTGCAAGGTATGGCAGTTTCCAGTTGGAATGTGTTTCGTATCTTCTCAACACAGCAGGTGTTTTCCCAGGTTCGAAGGCGTGAGGAATAGTTGGGACAAATTTCAAATGAAGCGGTACGTATTCAGATGCCTCACGCAGGAAGCGTGCAATCGTTTCCGGGACGACACGACATTCCTGCGCCCTGGCGCGACGTTCGATAAGCATTTCTAAGTTGAGTTTCTTGGATGCAAGTCCTTCGAGAGCGTTCTGACAAATAGCACGAAACTGTGCCTCATCAACATTTTTCAGGAGACGGTCTTCCAGGTCTTCATCACCCAGACGGCCTGCATAATAATCCCGGAGTACCTTTTCTATATGGGCAGCAGGAAGGATTTCCCCAACGACATTGAAAACGGCGTCATCGTCAAGGGCATCACGGATTTCCTGCAGTTTTTCGAGTAACCGTTGTAATACTCGTCCCTCGATGGTATTCGTAGCAACAAAATTAAAGATAAGACAATTCTCTTGCTGCCCGTAACGGTGGATTCGTCCCATGCGTTGTTCAAGGCGATTCGGGTTCCACGGGATATCGTAGTTGAACAAGACATTGCAGCATTGCAGGTTGATGCCTTCTCCTGCCGCCTCAGTTGCAACAAGGATCTGGATATTCCCTTCCTTAAATTGTTGTTCTGCATAAAGACGGGTTCCCGGCTCATCCCGCGAGCCAGACCTCATGCTACCATGGATACAACCAACCCGGAAGCCCCACGTCTTGAAGCGCGCCATGAGATAATCAAGCGTATCTTTGAATTCCGTGAAAATAAGGAGCCTCTTTTCAGGGTGATCGAAAAAACCCTCTTTGTGGAGAAGCTCTTTAAGGCGGAAAAGCTTTGCCTCTGCTTCCGCATCTTCTACTGCCTTTGCCTTTAAAGCAAGGCTATGAAGCTCTTCGATTTCCTTATGGATCTGTTCGGCATTGCCTGCAAGCGTGATAGCTTCCAGTATTTCTTCGAGCCGTTCACGTTCCCCTTCTTCCATTTCTTCAAGCTCTTCCGGTGAAGGGAGTTCTGGTGGTGACATACGGGTTAGTTCCTGTGCTCGTTTTAACCCTTCTTTCAGTCTTCTGGTGCGATTCTCAAGGGAATGCCGGATTGCGTAGGTACTTGAGGCAAGACGGCGCTGGTAAAGTGACATAAGAAAGCCTATAGCCCTGGCCCGTGGGTCGTCACCCTGCGCAGCTGCTTGTGTACTCTGCTGTTTCACAAACCTGGTGATATCACGGTAAAGCTCAAATTCCTGCCCATCTATCTGAAAGTCCACGGTGTGAGGGATACGTCGGGTAAAAATCTTTTTGGCTGCCCATGTGCCATCTGACCTGCGTTCAGGGAAATACACCATTGCCTCTTTCGTGCGGCGGAGATAAAAGGGTGCGCGTCGGCGAGTCATTGCCTCGCGTATGGATTTCACGTCGGCATACGCATCTTTATCCAAGAGTTGGAGAAAAAGGCTGAAATTGACCGGGTCTCCTTTATGGGGAGTGGCAGTAAGAAGCATGATATGGTCAGATTGGTCTCTCAGGAGTTCACCCAGGGCGTACCGTGCAGTTTTGCGGGCAGGTGGTGTCCACGACATGCGATGAGATTCATCTATGATGACCAGATCCCAGTGTACCTGCTGGAGGCCGGGCAGAATTTCAGTGCGTTTGGCAAGGTCAAGGGACGTTAATACTGTCTTTTGTTCCAGCCATTGATTTACGCCGAATTGTTCACGAATGTCTTGTCCTTTCAGGGCCAAAAATTTTTCATCAAATTTTTCTTTAAGTTCACGCTGCCACTGAAATGTAAGGTTAGCCGGGCATACAATGAGGATACGTTCTATAAGGCCTCTAAGCTTGAGTTCTTTAATAAGAAGGCCAGCCATGATTGTTTTGCCGGCCCCTGCATCATCTGCCAGCAGGAATCTCACACGGGCAAGTTTCAGTAAGTAATCGTAGACTGCTTCAAGCTGATGGGGAAGGGGATCAACGCGGGATATTGAAAGTCCGAAATAGGGATCGAATTCGTATGCAATTCCAAGAGAGTACGCCTGAAGACCGAGACGCAAAAGAGCCCCATCGCCTTTGTAACTGAATTTTGAGTCAAGGATGGTAAGGGTTTTAATATCCTGGCAATTGAGAGTAACTCTACGAAATTGTTCCGATTGTATTCCTACTAATCCGATAATCCAGCTATCGGTGCCGCTGGCCTTTACAGTTTCCACGCGCATTGGTTCGCTAAACAGCGCACTGGTTAAAACTTGCCCTTCATGGATAGGTTGATTCGCGCTCATATAATGGCTCTTAAAGGCAATGTTTTATTATTCTCTTATTAATCTCTAAAGTTCGATGCAGAATATACAAAAAAAGATATTTGAATACAATACTAAATCAAGATTAAGATAGAGACAAAAATAAGGGTTTAATAGATTATAGATGGTTTTTACCGGTATTAAATTTTATGGAGATGATTTATTAATAGAGAAATAGGGAAGGTGGCACAAAAGGAACGAAGAGCCAATGTACCATGTCAATTTGAGATCAGCGTAAATAATCGTGATTAGACTTATTGTGGATGAGGGTTAGAATAAGAACAATTAAACAAACTAAAGTTCTTGTACATCACAAATATTGAAGCCGTATAGTGCTGTTCATTAAGGGTATAATCCACGCATCTTCTTGGCTTCTGCCACACGTCCTATGCCCAGCATTAATGCGGCGGTTCTCATATCCACACCCTGCTTGTTAGAAAGTGCCAGCACCCGGTTGAATGTACCAACCATGACATCCTTTAATTTCTTCTGAATGTCTTCTTCACTCCAGAAATAATACTGAATGTCCTGCACCCATTCAAAATACGAAACCGTCACACCACCTGCATTGGCAAGGATATCGGGCACTAAAAACACTTTTTTTGCCTGTAATACCTTATCGGCCTCGGGTGTTGTCGGACCATTGGCGCCTTCAACGACAATTTTGGCCCTGACCTTATCCGCATTTTTTTCGGTAATCTGTCCCTCTATGGCAGCAGGGACAATGACATCGCAATCCAGTTCAAAAAGCTCTTCATTTGTAATGGAATCTGCTTCCCTGAGACCAGTAACATGTCTATGCTCTTTAATATGATGTAAAAGATAGGGAACAAGAATACCCTTCGGATTGTATGCGCCACCGCTAACATCACTTACGGCTACAATGTTGCAGCCCTGATCGTACAGGAGGCGTGCAGCCACGGAACCAACATTTCCCATACCCTGAATGGCCACACGCAAACCGCGGAGTTCTTTATATAAAACCCGTGCCGCCTCCATAACCATATAGGCAACCCCGCGTCCTGTTCCTTCCGCCCTTCCCAGCGAACCGCCTAACAATAAGGGTTTACCGGTAACGACACCGGGAATCGTGTTGCCTTGCTGCATGCTATACGTATCCATCATCCAGGCCATGGTCTGTGCGTTGGTATAAAGATCAGGGGCGGGAATATCCTTGTCCGGTCCTATAATCTGAACGATTTCCGTAGTATAACGCCGGGTCATACGTTCCAGCTCGTTTTCTGACATTTCTTCCGGATTACATTGAACGCCGCCTTTGGCACCCCCATAGGGCATGTGCATGAGGGCGCACTTCCACGTCATCAACATGGCAAGGGCTGAAACTTCTTCAAGGTCGACGTTAGGATGGTACCGAATCCCACCTTTGGAGGGGCCCAGCGTAATATCATGTTGTACCCGATAGCCTTTGAATACCTTTGTTTTACCATTATCCATTTTAACGGGCACGGAAACGATAAGGGAGCGTTTTGGATTCCTCATACGCCCCCTTATGCCATCTTCTATATTCAGCATATCTGCTACGGTATCAAATTGCTTGAGTGCTGTTTCATAAAGGATATTGTTTGCATTCATCTCACACCGTTACCTCACATTAAATCAAAGTATTTACTCCAGAACTGAGTCGCCAGGAAAATCGAAAGACATTATAGTAAGTTAAAACGGAGAATGCAAGTCTACGAGATATTTTTCCCGCGTAGAAATTTTAAAATTCCTCATAAAGCTTATCCTAATATATAGAATAATGTGTTATCGATTTTAGCTATATTACTGTATAATATGAAAGTAAATTTAGCAAATGACGTATAATTATGATAATTGGGAAGCCTAATATAGAGTTGGTAATAAGTACGGGAGGGGACCATGACGGAAAGAAAGATATACATTACCGAATTTGACAAAACACGACTTGAGGAACTCATCGTGGTGGTTGAAGAGTTCGGCGGCCATGACAGGAGGGATATAGAGGCTTTGGGAAAAGAACTGTCACGCGCAGAAATTGTGTTACCCAAAGACGTGCCGCCGGACGTGGTAACGATGAACTCGAAGGTCGTTCTTCGCGACATCGACACTTCCGAGGAAATGACCTGTGTTCTGGTTTTTCCCAAAGACGCCAATATCAATGCGGGCGCTATCTCGATTCTGGCGCCTATCGGCACAGCTATTCTAGGTTATGCCAAAGGAGATGTTATTGAGTGGCCAGTTCCGTATGGAGTACGCCGAATCAGCATCGAGGAGATTCTATACCAGCCCGAAGCATCTGGCGATTTTCATCGATAGCAGGCGGTGTGGTCAGAGGTGTTGTCATTAGAGGTATGAGTGAAGAAAACAAAATCCCCCTGATATACCACGGAAGAATCAAAAAGACAAAAATACCTAACAAGAAAAATCCGGCCGACCGTAAAAAGTATGGCTGCCGATTTTCGCCCATTATTTGCGATTTGATGTTGCATAATTGATTGTATAACAAGGAGTTATATCTTTGGTTATACCTGATGTATTCCCATCAGTGCTGTTAAAAGAGTGACCTCAAAGCAAGGCAAGAAAACTCCCGGTATAGACGGCACCTGTAGAAAGGCAATAAAGCCAAAGAGTGGATGCTGGATACTATTCCGGAAAATCTAAAAAGATTCTGGAATAGAAGATAAAACCCGCTCTGGAAAAGTTCCTGACTGAAAGAGATCTCAAACTCTCTGTGGAGAAGACCTGTATCACTTATATCAAACAGGGATTTACGTCCATGGGGCAAACTTTTCGCAAACAGGGTAATAGATTACATATTACCCCATCCAAAGAGGGTGTTCAATCTCTCTTCAGAAAAGGTGGATATATTATACGTAAACAGATGAGTGCTCCTATGAAGCCTTGTTTGAAAAGCTCAACTCTGTTCTTCGAGATTGGGCTAATTATCACAGGCATGTTGTATCATCGGAAGCATTCATCCGTGTTGGCACCTGTATCTTTGAACAACTATGCAGAATCCTTGTAATACTATAATACTATAATACTATAATACTATAATACTAATTGTTCGATAAGTTTTAATCCCCAAATAGTATTTGACTTATCCAATAATTTTGATTAAATTGATAAACATTTATTCCATACTTTTAATAAATATACGTATTTTATTAAGGTGGGAAGATTAACAATATTTTGGATAGTTTCGCAGTTAGAACAGAAGGACTTACTAAGGTCTACAAAGATTTCTGGAGACGCAAAAGTACCTCAGCCTTAACAAATCTTAATCTGACTATTGAGCGGGGAGAGATATTTGGATTACTTGGTCCGAATGGCTCAGGTAAGACTACCACCGTAAAATTATTGCTCGGCCTCCTCTTTCCCACCAGCGGTAAATCCTGGTTGTTGGGATATCCTTCAAGCGATTTACAGACGAAAAGCAAGATAGGTTTTTTACCAGAGGAATCGTATTTATATAAATTCCTCAATGCGGAAGAAATTCTGGATTTTTACGCAAAGCTCTTTGATATTTCCAAAAAAGAAAGAAAAAGACGGATTGATGTTTTGCTCCACGATGTGGGATTGGGACACTATCGCAAACGTCCGTTAAACCAATATTCAAAAGGGATGTTACGGAGAATTGGGCTGGCACAGGCCATTATCAATGACCCTGAGCTGGTGATACTGGATGAGCCCACAAGCGGGCTGGATCCCATTGGCAGCCGCGAGATGAAGGACCTTATTCTGGAATTTAAAAGGCAGGGAAAGACCGTTGTCCTCTGCTCGCACTTGTTGTCTGATGTGCAAGATATTTGCGACCGGATAGCCATCTTCAACAAGGGTGTTGTGCAGGTAATGGGTAGCGTGAAAGAATTGTTGTCTCAAAAAGACGTCGTAGAATTTATGGTGAAGAATCTTTCAGGCAATGACATCCAAGCAGTCGCAGCTTTTATTAAAAGCAGAAATGGTGATGTGTTATCTATCAACCACCCTTCCTCCACCTTGGAAGAGCTGTTTGTAAATATCATTCAACATCGCTCATAAACGGTCTTTTCTTTATTTATGATGATACTAACCATTGCCAGTCATACCTTTCGAGAGGCAATCCGGAAAAAAACACTACACATACTGACCGGGCTTTGTGTCCTCATTATGGCCGTTTTACTTGTAGTCCCAACGACAGATGAGCCTGATGCCAGGATAAAAATGATGTTGGTAGTGTTTTTTCAGGTAGTGATGCTGTTGAGTATCCTGGGAGTGATTTTCCTCTCTGCCACATCGTTACCGCACGAAATAGAAGACAGGACAATTTATGGCATTTTATCAAAACCCATATCGAGACTGAAAATTATTGTGGGTAAAATCGCTGGTTTCGCCTCATTATCCGCCTTCTTATTAATAATTTTGAGCCTGTTGAACATGGTAACCATTCAACGGATTGCATCAAAATTACCGGAAGAATATAAAGGTATATTAAAGGCGAGAAAAGAGTTTAAGGCATCGCAGTTCTCCATCAAAGGCAAACCTCACCATACCCGTGAGGGAATTCTATGGGTTGGGGGGGGGAGAACCGGAATTGCATCCTGGAGTTTTTCTGATTTATGCAAAAAGCCCGAGAATAAATCTACCTTTGAAATAGAGTTAAAACTGAAGATTGAGTGTGGCAGGGGGTTTATTGACGCGGTACCGCTAGTTGTAGGGACAGAAAATACTATTTCTGGCCGATGTAAAACTCAGGTTTTATCGGCAAAGGTAGATAAACCGTTAACCGTAAAGCTGGATCCTGAAATTTTGCAGGAGAATGGCGCCGTAAATGTCACCGTCTTCCCCGTACACATGACCGATTATATCGGTGCAAGACACGATGATGTTACGGTATTCTCCACACAAAAAGGTTTTGTATCTAATTATGTAAAGGCCGTTGCGATAACCTTTTTAAAATTTTTGCTAATCGTAATTATTGCAGTGATGGGTTCTACCTATCTCTCTGCGCCTGTGAGTATCGTTTCTGCCCTGGTTGTTTTCCTGTGCGGGCATATCCTAGGATTCATCAAAGATTTCTCTTTGCTGATGCAACACCAGGATGTACATAACCATGGCCTGCCGTCGGTGTTAAAAAAACCAAATATCCTTTTCTTATATATGGATTACCTTATGAAAAAACCTTTGGAATGGATTTCTTTTATTTTACCGGATTTTAAAAGATTCGACAGTTTGAAATTTCTCCTGAAAGGCGTAAACATCCCTTTAGAAACCGTTGGATATTCTTTAGGATATACTGCCATTTATGCAAGCATCTGCCTCTTTATATCCGCCATAATATTTAAAAAGAGAGAGTTTTTTTAAACATCTGATGTCCGGGAAGAGGTATATTTTTCTATTAGTATTGCTTTGTGCTATTTTTTTTGTCAACGTATGCATTATCTCTTTCCGTAATACATCAAGAACCAAGGCAATTCACTATGACCCAACGGAAAGTATTCCATTACTTTTATTGGGAAGCTTTCGGGGAATTGCAGTAGATTTTCTCTGGGCAAGGGCTATTGCCCGACACGAAGAAAAAAAATATTATGAATTAGTAACGATCAACAATCTCATAGCTAAATTGCAACCTAACTTCCCTGCGGTTTGGATTTTTCAGGCATGGAATATGGCCTATAATATTGCTCATGAATGGGATGCGCCACAAAACAAATGGAAATGGATACACAACGGATTAAGCTTTGCAAAGAAGGGGGCTATAAAAAATCCCACTAGTGGAGACCTTTTTTTTGAACTGGGGTATATGTATCTGCATCTATTTGATCAACGTATTTTTAAATATGCGCCTTATTACAGGGAGCATTTGAAGAAAGAAGATGGGGAAGACAATTATGAGGCATCGATTTACTGGTTACGGAGGTCCCTCGCAAATGACCCTAAATTGCATAATACTTTAGCTATAGAAAGAACCATTTGTCACGCGTTATGGCATGCAGCACTCTGTGCTGAAAAAGAAGGAAATTTTGACAGGGCGCTTCAATATACAGAATCGGCCATGCATGAATGGGAGGCGTATCGTACAAACCATCCGGAGGATACCTCGACCAAGGTGACTGAATTTATCAGTATGATGGAAAAGAAAAGGGAATTTTTACAAAGTTTATCATTGAAAAGCACATGGTAGTAAAATCAGATGAATATGTTTGATACGAAAATTTGTAACTCAAACCTTTAGATTTGAACATCTTAATGTGTCTATAAGGCTAAAGCCTTGAGTTACTGTATTTTTATGGTTTCAGGGTACCGTTTTGGCGGTATGATGGCTGATACTTAAATAAAGTTAGAAAATAGAAAGGAGATTGATTTAAGTCGATGAACAGTCTTTTGCGTAAGTGTAGACCTATTTTTAAAAATAACCGAGTTAGCATTGTAACGATACTCTTGATGCTAGCGGTCCTGATCTTGGGGATATCAAAATCGGGATTATTTTCCCACAGCGCTCACGCGCAGAATGCAGTAAAGAGCGCTGAGGAAAAGCCCGTGTTTGAACTTGGAGAATCCACTCAAAAAGAAAGACCTCTGTTCGAATTGGAAGCTCCGGCACGCAAGGTAAGTGAGGAAACATCGCATACAATACCCAACCTGTGGTGGATTGCGCCGATTGGCGCGCTGTTTGCCCTTTTATATGCACGGAAATTCTACAAAGAAGTCATGAGGGCGCCTGAGGGTAACGAGAAAATGATCTCGATAGCAGGTCATGTTAGGGAAGGCGCCTATGCCTATCTGAAACAACAATACAAGGTCGTAGGTATGTTCTTTATCGGCGCCTTTCTTGTCCTCCTTTTGATCTCCTTTGGATTGCATGCACAGTCCAAGGTAGTTCCTTTTGCATTCCTCTCCAGTGGTTTCTTATCCGGTCTTGCTGGTTTCCTGGGAATGAAGACAGCAACCAGCGCCAGTTCAAGGACGGCAGAAGGTGCAAGGAAATCCTTGAACCAAGGGTTGCAAGTCGCATTCAGAAGCGGCGCCGTCATGGGACTGATTGTGGTTGGTATGGGGCTGCTGGACATTTCCATATGGTTCTTTGTGTTCCGTAAATTCACAAATATCTCGTTGCTCGATATGGCCATGATGCTGCCGTGTTTTGGCATTGGTGCCAGTTCCCAGGCCTTATTTGCAAGGGTGGGCGGTGGAATATTCACAAAGGCTGCCGACGTGGGAGCCGATTTAGTGGGTAAAGTAGAGGCAGGCATACCTGAAGACGATCCAAGGAACCCTGCTACCATTGCTGATAACGTCGGTGATAACGTCGGTGACGTAGCGGGTATGGGTGCAGACTTGTATGAATCGTATTATAACTCCATGCTTGCCTGCGCGGCTCTTGGTGTAACTGCCGGTCTTGGTATTGCCGGAATGGTGGTCCCTATGATTTTGGCAGGGATAGGTATCTTACTTTCCATTATCGGTATCTATGCCGTTAAAACAAAGGAAGAGGCATCGCAGAAAGAGCTCCTGAAGGCATTGGGAAAGGGAATCAACCTTAGTTCAATCCTGATCTTGATTACCTCAGCCGTTGTTATCAAGTTCATGCTGCCTCAAAATTTTGGCATCTGGGGTTCAATCGTGACAGGATTGATAGCGGGTGTTATTATCGGTAAGGGTACAGAATACTATACATCTTCCAATTATTCACCGACAAAGGGTATTGCCGGACAGGCAAAGACGGGTCCCGCAACGGTGATTATTGATGGTATTGCCACGGGCATGATGTCTACGATTATACCCGTCATTACTATTTCTGCAGCAATCTTGTTAAGTTACGCATTTGCAGGTGGTTTTTCAAATATTTCACTCGGTCTTTACGGAATTGCCATTGCGGCAGTCGGTATGCTTTCCACATTGGGGTTAACACTGGCAACGGATGCCTACGGACCCATTGCGGATAATGCCGGCGGTAACGCGGAAATGAGTGGTCTTGAGCCCTACGTCAGGGAAAGAACAGATGCACTCGATGCTTTGGGGAATACAACTGCAGCGACAGGAAAGGGTTTTGCCATTGGTTCCGCTGCATTAACCGCCATGGCGCTGATAGCTTCTTTCGTTGAGCAAATAAAAGTAGGGTTAGAGAGGTCAGGGGTACACGCTATCCAGATTGCCGGTACTTCTATCAATCTGGCCAATGCAAAATTATCTGATCTCATGGACTACCTGGATATTACTTTAATTAACCCAAAGGTGCTTATCGGTTTGTTTATTGGTGGTATGTCATCGTTTATTTTCAGCGCTATGACAATGAAGGCGGTAGGCCGCGCTGCTGGAAGTATGGTGGAAGAAGTCAGAAGACAATTCAGAGAAATCGCAGGGATTATGGAAGGAACGGGAAAACCAGATTATGCCGCCTGTGTGGCAATCAGCACCAAGGGAGCGCAGCGTGAGATGTTCGTCCCTTCTCTCCTGGCCTTGCTGGTACCTATTGTTTCCGGTTTGGTATTGGGCGTGCCCGGTGTGGTAGGACTTTTGGCGGGAAGCTTGACGGTAGGTTTCTTGCTGGCAGTTTTTATGGCAAACGCAGGCGGAGCCTGGGATAATGCGAAAAAGTACATTGAAAGTGGCGTATTAGGTGGAAAGGGTTCGCCTGCACATAAGGCGGCTGTCGTTGGTGATACGGTGGGAGACCCATTCAAAGATACATCCGGCCCTTCTTTGAATATCCTGTTGAAACTTATGTCAATTGTATCGGTCGTCTTTGCTGGAATTATCATTAAATTTTCACCCAAGATAGGTGCCCTTTTGCACCTTCACTAACAAGAGGAAAAGACAAACCACAGAGGAAGCAATCAAAATGTAGGGGCGAACGGCCGTTCGCCCCTACCCGCTGGACTGTGGTTATGGTTTGAAAATACCCTTAAAAATGGGAGGAGTTATGTCCGACAATACAATTACAGAAAAGGATGACAGGGTATGCCCTAACACAAATTGTCAATATGATAATCATGTAAAAGGCGCAAATTTCTGCATCCTGTGTGGTACGCTTTTATACCATAGGTGTGAAAATTGTCTCGATGTGAACCCACGATACGCGAGATTTTGTTACTATTGCGGAAGCAGTCTGTCGGAAGTCAAGCCATCTGTGCAATATGAGGCAGATTTTGGCGAAAATTTCGGTACACAACAACGGCGGTAGACTTTCAGGAGGGAAGAGAAACGTTAAATCCGAAAGAGATTGCAATCCTGTGCGCGAGAATTGCCGACGACAAGAAAGCTGAAGATATTTTGATATTTGATGTGCATGGGTTAACTTTTGTTACGGATTTCTTTGTTATTTGCAGCGGCTTCAATAAGCGGCAATTACAGAGCGTTGCTAATGAAATAGAGCTAAAGTTACATAGCTATGGTATCCATTGGGTAGGTATCGAAGGATACTCGGAGGCCCGATGGATACTCATGGACTATGGTGATGTGGTCGTGCATCTTTTTGACAGAGATATGCGCCATTTTTACGATTTGGAACTCTTGTGGGGCGATGCGCGAAAGTTACCGTGGAAAGACAATACCTAAAATGATGAATATTTAGAATACGTGTTCTTTTGAGTACGTACAGGACTTGTCAGACCAGAAATGCCCAATTTTTGCGCCCTTTTAATATTTTTAATCCTTCGGCTTTCCTCGCGGCGTCTTCTTTCCGAAGGTTTTTCGAAATAGGCTATACGCTTCGATTGATTAATGATACCTTCTTTATCACACATTTTTTTAAATCGCCTCAATGCTTCTCGTATATTTTCATCTGATGTTATTTGTATTTTCGCCATAAATAGATCACGAATCCTTTCTGTAAAATGTCCTATGGTATTGTTATCCGTCAAAAATTTCAAAAAATCATTATAATTTATATTACGTTCTACGTCAAGGAAAAACTCTCATTTAATACGCCTATGCCTATAAAAGAAGCCATATCCAAGTTAGTAAATAAACAAAATCTCAGTACTGAAGAAAGTCTGACTGCAATGACACAAATAATGGAAGGGAATGCCACTGATGCACAGATTGCCTCTTTTATCACCGCCTTGCGCATGAAGGGTGAAACTGTTGAAGAAATTACCGGATGCACCATTGCCATGCGAAAAAAGGTTGTCAAGATAAAGGTTGGTGACAATACTGTAGTCGATACCTGCGGAACAGGGGGAGACGCTAAAAACACATTCAATATCTCAACAGCAGCCGCCTTTGTCGTTGCAGGCGCCGGCCTGAAAGTAGCCAAGCACGGCAACAAAGCATCCTCCGGCCAATGCGGAAGTGCAGATGTACTGAAACGGTTAGGCGTTAATATTGAAGCAGATGTCAAGGTTGTAGAAAAATGCATTGAGGTGGCCAATATTGGATTCCTCTACGCTCCTCTATTACATCAGGCAATGAAATATGCTACCGGTCCCCGAAAAGAAATTGGAATTCGTACCATATTCAACATCATTGGCCCTTTAGCTAATCCTGCCGGAGCCACCCACCGGATCCTTGGTGTATATAGCGAACACATGACCCTCATTATGACAGAGGCATTGAAAATGCTTGGGGATCAACATGCATTTGTTGTGCATGGATTGGACGGTTTGGATGAAATCACAACAACAGACAAAACGAAAGTTTGTGAGCTCACCGGGAATACCATAAAAAGTTATTATTTAAATCCGGAAGACTTTGGCATAAAAAAGTCTAAGCTATCGGATCTGACAGTAAATACGCCCGACGAAAGCGCCATGGCGATCAGAGAAGTACTGGATGGTATTCGCAGTCCAAAAAGGGATGTGGTGCTTTTGAACGCAGCGGCTGCAATCATTGCAGGAGGATTGGCAGAAGATTTCAAGGAAGGGCTGGTAATCGCCGCACAATCTATCGACACTGGTAATGCAAAAAGCGCACTAAAGAAGTTAATGGAAATCAGTTGGCAATCCCCATAAAAAATATTGCATATCATAAGAGATTTTATGTAAAATAGGATCGCAAGCAATCATCCGGCCTTTCAATTCCCTTACCTCTTTTTTCTGCTTCGGGCATATCTAAGGATACAGTGTCTATAAGAGGAGATTCTATAGACATCCAATCCAAAACGTACCTTTGCAGGCCGATAGTAACTGGCAGGATTCATCTCTATTCCATCGACGTGAGACTGACGGAAAGGAAAAAAAGGTGGCAATGTGAAAGAGTTATTTGAAATGGCCAGGAATATCGG
Organism: Candidatus Brocadia sinica JPN1; assembly: GCF_000949635.1. Lineage (NCBI taxonomy): Bacteria > Pseudomonadati > Planctomycetota > Candidatus Brocadiia > Candidatus Brocadiales > Candidatus Brocadiaceae > Candidatus Brocadia > Candidatus Brocadia sinica. The sequence continues at coordinate 1,147,050 of NZ_BAFN01000001.1, read as the reverse complement.
AAAAAGGTAGATTCTCACACATGGAATTCAAAACAGCATTAACCCGACGGTTGAAAACCCTGATCATAGGTGACGCCCGTAGCCCTCACGATCGTACAATTTTTCATAAGCTATCACTGATAGCGTTTTTTGCATGGGTTGGATTAGGAGCAGATGGCCTCTCCTCTTCCTGCTATGGTCCCGAGGAAGCCTTTCGGGCATTACAGGGACATTCTTATCTGAGTGTCTTTGTGGCTTTGGGTTCGGTGCTGACAATTTTTGTGATCAGCGCCAGTTACTCGCAGATCGTCGAGCTCTTCCCATCAGGTGGCGGTGGGTATCTCGTTGCCAGCAAGTTGCTATCCCCTACTTTAGGAATGTTTTCTGGCTGTGCACTCATTGTAGACTATGTACTTACAATCGCAGTTTCTATTGCGAGTGGCACTGACGCCGTTTTCAGCTTTCTTCCTGTAGAATGGCATGCATACAAACAGCAGTTTGCTATTGCCGGTATTATGATCCTTACCATATTGAACCTGCGAGGGGTGAAAGAAGCGGTTGCCCCTTTGGTGCCGATATTCTTGATATTTGTCATCACTCATGCGTTTGTAATCGTCTATGTGCCGGTCACGCATTTGACAAATGTTCAAGAAGTAGTAAAAACAACGATGTCTGACGTTCACACGGTAAGTTCCAAGATTGGGCTCGCAGGAATGTTTTTACTGATTTTACGTGCATATAGCATGGGTGCCGGAACATTTACGGGAATAGAGGCTGTCAGCAACGGACTTCCCATACTTCGGGAGCCACGGGTGAGGACTGCTAAACGCACCATGCGCTATATGGCAATTTCATTATCCGTCATGGTGTTGGGATTAATGTTTTCATATCTTCTTTACAAGGTTGAACCGCAATCTGGAAAAACCCTGAATGCAGTTCTCTTTGAACATGTCACAGGAAATTGGGGAGATAGGTCGAAGACCTGGTTTGTGATTGTGACGCTCGTTTCCGAAGCAATGCTACTTTTAGTTGCAGCACAGGCGGGTTTTTTGGATGGTCCAAGGGTAATAGCAAATATGGCTCTCGACCGCTGGTTTCCAACGCGGTTCGCCGTACTCAGTGATCGTTTAGTGACGAAGAACGGGGTCTTATTCATGGGGATTGCGGCATTAATATTGATGCTTGTCACACGGGGCTCCATTCAAATTCTTATCGTGAGGGCAAAGGACAAGAGCAGCGCATTGAAAGAGATGATGGAGATCCTTCTCAAGGCTAGGAGGATCAGCGACCCCGGCACGGTTCTGAAGACCCTTTGGGAACACGAAACAATTGATACAACGGGCATTGGCCAGGGAGTTGCCTTTCCTCATGCAAGTATCGAAGGACTGAAAGAACCGGTTGCCTTGCTTGCCATCTCACAACGGGGTGTCGATTTCAAGGCAAAAGACGGACACCCTGTCCATCTATTCTTTCTCTTTTTAACTCCGGTAAAAGAAACAACACTCCACCTCCAAATCCTTTCGCGGGCGGCAGCAATCTTTACAGACAAATCCCTTTATTATTCTCTTCGAAAGGCAAAGACGCCTCAGGCTGCCTTAAGCCTCCTCCTGCACCATGAAAAAGGCGGAAAGGAGGTCTTCTTTCCGCACTCAATAGGTGAAATATACAAGGAACTCGAAACAAGCCCTTCGGGACTATCTGAAGATGAGGCAAAAAGGAGGCTCGAGAGATACGGCCGAAACGCCCTCAAAGAGCTAAAGGGCAAGCCCCTCTTCCTGAGATTTATGGAAAATTTGTACAATCTCCTTGCCATTCTCCTGTGGGTCGGTGGAGCCCTTGCCTTTGTAGCCGATATGCCTGAATTGGGATGGGCCATATTTGCCGTAATCCTCATTAATGCCGTTTTCAGTTTCTGGCAGGAATATAAGGCAGAGCGGGCCCTTGAGGCTCTAAAGAAATTACTGCCCCGGAAGGCAACAGTTTTAAGGGATGGCAAGGAAAGGGAGATATCTGCTGAGGAGCTTGTCCCGGGCGACATCATTTTCCTGGAAGAGGGCGACAGCATATCGGCAGGATAGCTTCTCTTACCCAGGAACTCAAGGGAGAGAAAAGTCCACTCCAGCAGGAACTAGAAAAAGTCACAAAGATAGTTACCATTCTTTCCGTAACGATGGGTGTTGGCTTCTTTTTCCTTGGCACTTATATAGGAAAGCTCAATGTGGCGGCTGCATTTGTATTCGCTATCGGTATTATTGTTGCCAATGTCCCGGAGGGGCTGTTACCTACGGTGTCCTTATCATTAGCCATGGCGGTTCAAAGGATGGCCAGAAGAAATGCCCTTATAAAAAGGCTTTCGTCGGTAGAGACCCTCGGTTGCACTACGGTGATCTGTACGGACAAGACGGGCACCCTTACTACAAACGAGATTAGCGTAACGAAGATATTTGTTAACGGAAAGATCATACATGTTAGCGGTACAAGGTACGAACCTGCAGGTAGTTTCTATTTCAAAGGGATAAGCCTTTCCAGGCGGGAAATGATGGAAAACGGCATGGACACACCCTTTTTGACGCGTGTGTGCTTTGCAATAATGCGGGCTTGCTTCCTCCCGGGACAGAGAGGGAAAGATGGGGTATCCTTGGCGATCCTACTGAAGCGGCCTTGCTCGTTATGGCAGCCAAAGGTGGAGTGGATATTGAGGAGAGGCGGAACGCCTTGCCGAGGCTTGGTCAGCTTCCATTTGAGGCGGTAAGGAAGAGAATGGCGTCCATAAATCTTTCTGATGGAAAGCCCCGGGCTTATGTGAAGGGGGCGCCCAGGGAAATACTGGATCTCTGCACCCATATTCTTACAAATGGGAAAGTGGAATCTTTAACGGATCCTCTGCGGGAGATGATCTTATCGAAGAATGATTCGATGGCAAAAGACGGTTTGAGGGTTTTAGGCATTACCTACCGACCCCTGGATTTTTCAGAAGGATTTACTATAGAGAATACGGAAAAGGACCTTATATTTTTAGGTTTGGTAGGAATGATGGACCCGCCAAGGCCGGAGGTGCCGAAGGCTATAGAGTTGTGTCACAGGGCGGGAATAAGGGTGGTTATGATTACCGGGGACTATGGCTTGACAGCCCTTTCGATAGCCAAAAAGATACGGCTTACAAAAACCGTAAATCCAAAGATTGTTACCGGTAATGAACTCTCTGAGATGGATGATGAAGTCCTCAGGAAGTTATTGAGAGAGGAAGAGGTTGTATTTGCGCGGGTATCTCCTGAACACAAAATGCGAGTAGTTACGGCCTTTAAAGATATGGATGAGATCGTGGCAGTTACAGGTGACGGCGTGAACGATGCCCCGGCCCTTAAAAAGGCTGACATCGGGGTTGCTATGGGGATACGGGGCTCAGACGTGGCTAAAGAGGCCGCAGCCATGATCCTGACCGATGACAATTTTGCTTCCATCATGGCAGCTATAGAAGAAGGCAGGGCGGTCTATGCAAATATAAAGAAGTTTGTGACCTATATATTTGCCAGCAATATCCCGGAAATAGTTCCGTTCATAGCCTTTGCCTTATTCAAGATACCACTGCCACTAACGGTGATGCAGATACTCGCTGTTGACCTCGGAACTGATATGGTCCCGGCCCTTGGGCTCGGAGCCGAACCCCCGGAACCCGGGGTAATGGATAAACCTCCAAGGCCGATGAATCAAAGGCTTTTAGATATACCTTTGCTCCTCAGGGCGTACTGTTTTCTGGGTCCCATGGAGGCGGCCGCTTGCATGGCAGGATTTTTCTTTATTTACTTCCAATATGGTTGGGTGCCAGGGATGGCAATGCCGGATTCAGGGGTTATTTATCTTACCGCTACAACCATGTCCCTTGCAGGGATCGTGGCGACCCAGATCGGAAACGTCTTTGCATGCAGGACCGAAAGGGAATCGGTCTTTACGGTTGGTTTCTTTAAGAACAAGCTGGTTTTATTGGGAATAGTTTCAGAATTAGCAATTATTACAACCCTTATTTACACCCCATTTTTACAAAAAATATTCGGTCTTGCGCCCATAGGATTAAAGCAATGGGGATTCCTGTTCGCCTTTACTCCGGTTCTCTTCCTCGTAGAGGAAGGCAGAAAATGGATTGTGAGAAATTGGCATAGCTAAGATCCCCGTGGTCTTGTGCGGATGATTATATTATGATTCCGCTTTTTTAAAGAGAAAGATAATTGAGAAGTCATTACAATAACAATCTCTGTAAAAAGCAGGGATTACCGACAGGCTCCAACTCGCCCTTTACGCTATCAGGCACTGGTCCTCTTGCCTGTAACATATCCGCAGCGAAGCCGTATCAAATCCCCCTTACCAAAGAGTTACAACTCTCTGCAACACTATTGAAAAGGATGACAACCCCCTGGATCCCCCTTTATTAAGGGGGACTTAAGAAACCCGTTAGCAAAGGTGGGTGCACACAAATTCTCCCTTGTCAAAGCGTATCTTTACCCCCATTTCTGCCTCGATGCCGTGGGTTGTAAATCCCCCTTAGGAAAGGGGATGAAGGGGGTTGTAAGAAACTTGCATAAACTTGTCCTCATGAAAATGGGAAAAAGAAGATTTTACACGGCAATACTTTTACAAACGAAAAATAGTTTACCTTTTTGGTAAACCAAAATCTTTTCAAAAGTAAACCTTTGTTCCTTTGACTTTCCACTTCTGCAATAATATTCTCTATCAGTAGTAAACGTAAAAAGAAAGTTGCCATTGCGGGCACATTTGCTTTGCTCAGTATAAACTCCGCGAAGCAATCCAAACTGTGGAGATTGCTTCGGGCTATCGTCCTCGCAATGACACTTGCATATATACTTATTGATTACGGTTACTATAGTTTTTCTGAAAAAATCTCAGGAAAAATCAAGTTTCAACATGCTGGGTACAGGTAAAGAATTTATCCGCATCAAACACACCCCTTTAATCCCTAGGGCAGGTTAACCGTCCCCGGTTGACATCATAATGACAAGCGAGGACGCATGTCCTACCGTTAGAGGAGGCTTTTGCTCTCCCCTCTAAAAAGAGGGGGTAGGGGGTGTGTTTTATTCAGGAAATACATCGGTCTTGCTGTAATATAATAAATTCATCGGATGTTTTTTTGCAAAAAATAAAATAGTTACCAAATCTTTTCTATTGAATCCCGGCGCCTCAAGGAATTTTTTATGTGAAAATCTTTGCAGTAAGGCTTTTTTATTTTTTAACAAGATCTTGTTTAAGAAAGGAGTAGTCATGAAAACGCATAGCATTTGTCTCAGTTATCTGTTCTGTCTTATTCTGTGTTTCGTTTCTGTTGCCGCCTGGGCCGGCCCGGTTCAATCAGGCAGGCCAACCCACGTGCAAATGGACGCCACCTATGGCAAGCTGCCGTTGTATTTCATCCAGAATGACGGACAGATGGATGAAAAGGTACAGTTTTATGAGAAGGGCAGTGGGCATGCGACATTTTTTACGAAACGTGGTGTATCTCTGTCATTAGTTGGCGGTCAGCAGTCAGAGGTCAGGGACGGTGGTAGTGCTGGGCTTCATCCCAAGCAAGAGGCAAGGTGGCACGGACAAACTGGTTTGTCCGTGTCTCTTGCAAATCCGCAATCCTCAAACCCGAAACCCGAGGTTTCAACTTGCAACTCTCCACTGACATCTCCTCAACTCATAAAACTTATCCCCTTAAGCGCCAACAACAATCCTGAAATAATTACAGAGGGATTGCAGGAGGGCAAGGTCAATTATTTCATTGGCAACGACCCGAAGAAGTGGAAGTCCAATATCCTCACGTACAAGGCGGTTGTTTACAAAGCCATTTATAAAAACATTGATATGAAATTTTATGGGAATAACCGGCAGATGGAATATGACATCGTCGTCAAACCCGGTGCACGTCCATCCCGTGTACAGCTTGCATATCATGGGATAGAGGGATTACGCGTAACCGAAGGTGGAGACCTTGAAGTTAGTCTCAAAGACGGCAAGATCATCAAGAAAAGACCGTATGTGTATCAGGAAATAGACGGGAAAAGAGTCGAGGTAGATGGAAAGTTCAGAGTTAGGGGTTCAACCGCAAAATCTAAAATCCGAAATCGTAAATTCATCTACGGTTTCCAGGTCGCTTCTTATGACAAACGGTACCCCCCCTTATCATAGATCCTGCCCTTGAATATTCCACGTATCTGGGTGGAAGTGGTGCTGAAAATTGCTGGGGCATAGCAGTGGATGGCTCTGGCAATGCCTATGTGGCGGGGTATACTAATTCCACGAACTTTCCCACAGTCTCACCGTATGATGGAAGCTTTAACGGTATCGATGATGTTTTTGTGACCAAGCTGGATGCATCGGGCAGCGGCCTTGTCTATTCTACGTATCTGGGTGGAAGTTCTTATGATTATGGGGTTACGGCATAGCGGTGGACAGTTCTGGCAACGCGTATGTTTCCGGATCTACTGGCTCCACGAACTTTCCTATAGTTTCCGCATACCAGGTAAGTCATGCAGGAGGAAGCTTTGATGCCTTTGTCACGAAGATTAGTTCCACCGGGAGCGCTCTGATTTATTCCACATATCTGGGCGGAGGTGCTAAAGATGAAGGTTGGGGCATGGAGGTGGACGGCTCTGACAATGCCTATGTAGCTGGCATAACAGAGTCTATGGACTTTCCCACGACCTCTGCATACCAAGGAAGTAAACAAGGAATTCAAGATGCCTTTGTTACAAAGTTTGCAATCGGCAATTCAGCGCCGGTGGCGAATGCCGGTAGCGATCAGACAGTGGATGAACTGACTCTGGTTGCATTGGACGGATCGGGCAGTAACGACCCCGAGACGATCCCTTGACGTATACCTGGGTACAGCTAGCAGGCACATCAGTTACCCTGAACCTCAGTGACCCCGTCCATCCCACCTTTACCGCACCCAATGTGCCCCGCGGCGGTGAAACCCTTACCTTCCAGCTCACCGTCAGTGATGGATGCTTAACCAGTGACGATTCGGTGAATATTACTGTTAAGGACGTAAACCATCCTCCCGTCGCCATTGCGGGATCCGATCAAACAGTGCAGGAAGACAGCCCCGTGACGCTGGATGGTTCATACAGTTACGACCCTGACGGCGATAGTATTACCTACAGTTGGGTGCAAACCCCAGGCACAATGGTGACTCTGTCCGATCCAATCGGTACACAAACATCATTTACTGCACCTCTTGTTGGCCAAGCAGGGGAAACCCTTACCTTTGAATTAACGGTAAGCGATGGACTTTCTGACGGAACAGACACGGTGAATGTGATTGTTGAAAACATCAATCATTGTCCGACAGCGGACGCTGGGGATGATCAAACGAGAGACGAAGGCAGTCAGGTAACGCTAAATGGTATAGAAAGCAGTGACCCGGACGGTGATACGCTCACCTACACCTGGACGCAAGTGAGTGGCATACCTGTTACCCTGTCTGATGCCCATAGCCCCGATCCTGCCTTTGTAGCCCCGTCAGTAAGTCAGAGAGAAGAACTGGTATTCCGGCTCGTTGTGAATGACGGCTTGTGTAACAACGAAAATGATGCTGAAGTAACCATTACCATATTAGACTTGAACGGTCTACCTGCGTGTGACCTTGCACAGGCAAGCCCTGGATTGCTCTGGCCACCGAACCACAAGCTCGTAGAGGTGGGGATTACGGGAGTAACTGACCCGGATAACAATCAGGTGACCATTACCATAACCGGGGTGACTCAGGATGAACCGGTCGATGGACTTGGTGATGGCGATACAAGTCCGGACGCGGTGATCCAGGGTGACAAGGTACTTCTGCGGGCCGAACGATCAGGAAACGGTAATGGAAGGGTCTACCGGATCACCTTCACGGCCGATGACGGTGCTGGTGAAAATTGTACCGGAACCGTTAACGTATGTGTTCCCCACAGTAGCCAGTCTGAATGTATCGATGACGGCCAGAATTACAATTCTTTACCATGACGAAGGATTATGAAGGGAGACTGTATGCCCACGTATTCAAGTGGTATTGTTGAGGTGGAGAATTTATAGTCACCGACCAAAATTAATCCCCCTCCCATCAACCAGGGAGGGGGATTATATGTTATGTAACAACTGAAAACTTAATTTAAATTATAAAAGATACTTCATTATTTCTTGTAAAATATTGTCTAATTCTGGCACATCCGATTGGTTTTGGAATATTCTTCGATGACTTTTACATATCGGGCAAAGTATTCAGCAAGCAACATATTCTATTTCTTTTAACTTTTTTAGATCTGCCATTATCTTTTCTTTAATCTTTAACTCACCTGCCCATTCAATGTATTCCTGGTCTCCTTTTTTTAGATTTTCGGCGGTGAACTCTTTTTGAAATGTTTCAGAAGATACATTATACTCCGTTTCAAATTTTTTTATTTGCTCGTTTGTTTTACATAGGCCAATTTCAAGTCTTTTAATTTCGGCAGAAATAGCCGTCTTGATAATATCCAAAACATTATCTGTTGTGTCGGACTCTATTTGTAGTTTTATCATTTTGATATTCCTCTTAAATACTTCATTTACAATATTATGTGATTTATACACGAGGTGTAATGAATGAAAAAAGTTTAGCATATGCCATATGGCAATGCAAGTCTACATTAGTTGGTTGTGTTGAGGCACGAAACCCAACAAATAAGATCCTTCGGCTGCGCTCCAGATAACAAAAACGAAATGTAACTGAATTACATTATTAATCCGAGTCTTTTTGTGAATCATAGAGAAATTGCGATAGCAGGTTCATGTATAACTTCCATGGCATCTGATGGGGTTGGCAAGCTCTCACTGGCGGCTAACATATCTTCATGTATATTTCTGCGGCATCTTTTATATTTTCCAGGGCTTCTTGTTTGGTATATCCCCAACTGGAACAACCAGGCAGGACAGGAATTGAAGCGCTCCATCGACCATCCGCTTCTTCGGTTAAAGTAACTTTTAAAACCAATGTCTTCATCATAAACCTACTGTTTTAAAAATCTAAACTCCTATTAATTTGGCTATTTTATTGGGAATTGTTTTATAAATCAAGCTAATTAGAAAGAGCGGGAAAAAGAGAGTAAAGGTATTGCAGCGTGGGCACAATAAATAGTGGGTTTCAATTACACATTTGAACCTGTCAGAGTTAACCAGAGGCAATTCATCCCAAAAGTTTACTTTTTTGGTAAACCAAAAATATTTAAAAAGTAAACCTTTGTTCTTTTGATCGCCCCCCTCTCGGAATAGTACTATGTGGCCATTATCTCACACCAATGAACGACACGAAATCACGGATTTGGATTGCCTGGAGTAGCATGGCTGCAACCAAAAAGAGTTACTCAATGCTGAATTACAATACTCACGTTTTTGTTTTTTTCACAAATTCAAAATTCGAATATCGAAATCCGAAACAAATTCTAATATTAAATGTCAGAAGTGAGAAACAAGATTTAAAACATTTGAAATTGTAATTTTGAAATTGCTTCGAATTTCGGATTTCGTGCTTCGGATTTAGCGGTTTTTTTATGAATAACATTTGTGAATTAAGGCTTTTTTATTTTTTAACAAGGCATTGTAAGAAAGAAGTAGTCGTGAAAACACATAGTATCTATCTCAAATACTTGTCAACAACCTTGGCCCGGCGGGGGTTCGCAGCCCTGTCGACGGGCTTTGAAATGGACTAACCTGCCTGCGGCAGGCGGGGAAGATTTTTATGCCGATCCGCATAAGACACTGTGATAACAAATACCAGGCGACGCAAGTGGTTAAGCATACAATCTTTATCATAGCAGCATTCGCTGTTTCAAAGGCGTGTTCTATGGATCAGAAACCGTTGATCTGCACATTATACGGATCAATTTAATTATTGTTATCTACCATCGCCGAAGATGGGCAAAAAGGAGGGTGTTATGAAGCGCATAAGCAAAATGATGAAAGCGTTGATTGGAAGTTTGGTTTTAGTGCTGGTGCTCAGCAGCGTGATGACAGTGGCTTCGGGGGCTAGTTGGACTGAAATCGGTATCGGAATCCCGATTATCGATAAAAATGGAAACCCTGGTTACGTTTATTCAGTCACATTTGCCGACAAGGATCAGCTTAATTTGCTGACTGGAATCGTGGGTCCACTAGGAACTAACCGTACAAATGTTGCATGCCGTCCAGCCACGTCTACCGACCAAGGTGTGTCTTGGGTTGTTCATGATTCAGCGAATTTCGATCAAATCGAGACGCTGGGGTGGGGAAATAATTGGAAAGACCGCGCTGTTGCCCGCTCGGCAGCCAACCCCAATCGTATCTGGTTTGCTGCGAATGGACATCCATGGGGGTCTCCTGCGTCCAAAGGAGGGTTGTGGCGTTCCGATGATAATGGTGCTTCCTAGACTGAAAATCTGATGGCAGGACAGCCGGGAGAAAGTGGTGAGATCAATGTGGTTATTCCCGATCCTGATAATCAGGACAAAGTATTTATTGGACGAGGCTATGATTACGGCAATGTGTCTGTGAGCACAGACGCTGGTGTGACTTTCTCAATCCTCCAGGGTCACAACAACGTGGCCAAGACTGGTAACGACGCATGGAGCTTCGCAACCATTACGATCGATTTCGTGGCGGGATTGCTCATCAATAAACATTATTTTCTCCCTCCCATGAGTATGAATCTGGACGGGAGTAACTCAACTCAGATTAACTTCCCAGGCGTTCCCACAGAAGGATTACCAGTCGGTGGAATCACGACTGATATTCCAGTCAGAGGGCTTCAAAAGAGGGCGGGAGGAATCTTGGGACGATATACCGCAGATGGTGGGTTCATTTATTCCATCGCCTACTATTCTGGAGCACAGCCTCCCTACTATGCGGCGGGAGATGCGCCGGGCGTTTCTTCTGCGGTACTAATCAACGGTGTGACTCTCGATGATCCAGAAGGTAGAAATCTATTGGCTCATCCGACTGACCCCTGCACCTGGGTTGTCCAGACTGGAGGCACAACCTTCTCTGTGACTCGTAATTGTGGAGCCACGTGGTCGCCTCTTCCGATGGATGGGTTTGCCAGTAATGCTCGAGTGGTCGCCGTGGCGTATTTCCCGGACGCCTCCGGTAAGATCCTGGCATTTACGGAAGACGGAAGGCGGTTCCTGTTCTCTGGCGATCTATCAAACTCACCACCGATAGCCAACGCAGGGGCAAACCAATCGGCATGTGTGAACGAGACGGTGACCCTGGACGGCAGCGGTAGTACAGACGTGGACGGCGATCTGCTGACCTACACGTGGGCGTTCACCTCGAAACCTGATGGCAGCACGGCGACCCTGAGCGATGCGCATGCAGTAAATCCGACCTTCACGGTGGATGAGGTAGGCACGTATGTGGTGAGCCTGATCGTCAATGACGGTACGGTGGACAGTGCTCCAGATACCGTGAGCATCAGCACTATCAATATGGAATTCGGTATTATCACCACCGTGGCAGGGAACGGCGAGGCGGGATATAGTGGCGATGGCGGCCCGGCCATCGAGGCGAGACTAAATGGTCCTTTTGGAATGGCTATGGGTGCAGACGGCAGCCTAATGTCATTAAGTTAAGGTTTATTTTATCCAAACAACCCCCTTTATCCCCCTTTTCTAAGGGGGATTCGTCCGGCAGGTAGCTTAACTTAATGACATTGGATTATAAATCTGAACCATTATTTTTGTTGACAATAATAAACATTATGTTTATTATTGTTCTGTGATAAAATCGTTCCGTTGCGGTGAGACTCAAAAAATGTTTAACCGCGCATATTCACGAAAGTTTCCACGCGAAATTCAAATGCGCGTCTTTGTTAAGCTCAACGCGATTGATGCGGCCGTTCATCTTAAAGATTTACGTTTACCACCATCCAATCGGCTTGAGGCGTTGAAGGGAGAACGTAAGGGACAGTATAGTATCAGAATCAACGATCGGTGGCGAATTTGTTTTGAGTGGCGCAGCGGTAACGCAGAACAGGTAGAAGTCGTCGATTATCATTAAGGAGTTGAGTATGGCTAAGCACCGTATTGCACCCGTGCACCCCGGGGTATATCTGAAAGAATTACTCGATGAATTAAACATATCACAATACCGGCTGGCACAGGATTTAGGTGTGCCCGCTATGCGGATCAATCACGTGGTACATGGCAAACGCCCGGTAACGGCGGAGCTTGCTTTGCGTTTAGGGCGTTATTTTGGCCAAAGCCCCCGCTACTGGATGAACTTGCAAAGCAGGTATGATATGGATATTGCTGAAGATTTATTATCCGAACAGGTAGCACGTGAAGTACGACCATTGACGGCGGCCTTGTAATCCCAGGGAATCTCAATGAGAAAAAGAAAAATAATCAGTTGGAAGGACCGAAAGGGTCGCATTTCAAAGATTTGATCCCCTAAAGCTGTGTTTGGATAATGCCTGGTTTGAGGTAAAAACGATGCCATTCAGAATAACGATCTGTTGCTGTAACAACCTCTTCGGAGAGGGCATCACACGATTAATAAAAGAAGATGGTCCTGAAATTGATTGCACTATTAACACGTCTCCAGTCAGAAAGAAGTGATAAAGACAAACCCGGATATCCTCATTACCGATTTTCATGCCCTCTCAGCCATGTCTCCTGACACCCTCTTCAAACACAAGATAGGCATTCTGCTCTTGTGGACGGGTTGCCTTCCCGGGCTGGAAGATGAAAATCTCCTGGGATTTATCTCACAAGGGGTGATTGGTATCTTATCTACTGAAGCCAGCCCTTCAGAGTTAAGAAAGGCAATAAAGAGTGTTGCTGCAGGCGAACTCTGGTTCAACCGGAAGAAGCTCAAAGACATCCTCTCGTGTGTGAAAAACGTCGCAGAGGAAATACACGAGCTTACCAAAAAAAAGAGAGAGAAGTGATTAAAATGATCTGCAAGGGTTACCGGAACAAGGTAATTATGAAATGCCTGAATATGACTGAACAAGCCGTAAAAAACACCTGAACAATCTCTATAAAAAGGCAGGGATTACCGACAGGCTCCAACTCGCCCTTTACGCCATAAGACATTGGTCATCTTATCTGTAACATAGCCGCGGCGAAGCCGCAACCAAATCCCCATTAAAAGGGGTAACAACCCCATGGATCGTTCGACTGAGATCTCGGCGTGAGCACACGGTCGAACGCTCACGACGAAGTCCCCTCTTATTTAGGGGGACTTAACCCGACTTTCGCAATTCACACCCAAAAAATGGTTATTTTTGGGCATGTATCACCGGGAGACCCTTGATATTAAAGGAGTGAATTTTCAAAACGGTTTGTAGTGCCGACCCACCCTATTGACGCAATCACGGGAAACTGCGAAAATGCTTGCATGTTTCTCCGAGAAAAATCACGGACGAAAGATGGGAAAAAACCCATCGGTATTGGAGCGTTGTAGAGAACCGCCGGGTCAGCGGAAGAAGAGTGGTGCAGCGGCAAGTTCTCTATTTGGAAGAATTCAATGATACTCAACGGGCGGGATGGGTTCGGACGATAGAGGCACTTTGGGGTGAGAAGAACAAGGTAAAACAACTGACGGGGGAAGATGATTCGCTGGCACAGAAGGACAAGCCGTATCGTTGTTTGGATTTGCTGCTTGAGCATCGCGACGATCTGTTTGGTTTTTTAAAAGGGCAATGGGGCAAGCTGCTTGGCGCGAAGTATGATGTGCTGCTGTATGATTTGACGAGCACGTATTTTGAAAGTGATCCGCCATCGACGGGATCTGGGGGTAAAAAACGGTTTGGGTACAGCCGGGACAAACGTTCGGATTGCGTTCAAGTGGTAGTGGCATTGGTGTTGACGCCGGAAGGATTTCCCGTGGCCTACGAAGTATATCCCGGGAATACAAGAGATACCGCGACACTGGAGAAATTTCTGGATCGGATCGAAAAGCAGTATGGGAAATTCCGGCGCACCTGGCTTATGGATCGCGGTATTCCAACGAGGGCAATCTCTTTATTCGAGGCTCCATTTTTCTACTCTACCAAAATATTTAGTTAAGTAAGTAGCTGTCCTCAAGCACCTTACTGACCTCAACTGAACATGGCATATACTTTTAAGCTTATCCCGATTATCTTGTGAAAGATTCGACACAGCAAATCTCTTTGACTTTTAAAAAAATAATTCTATAATCTTTTTTATGACGCAATATTTACCTATACTAATATTATTTATTATAGCTGGAGGCTTTGCTGTTACCAATATAGGGCTTTCGGCGATTTTGGGAAGGCGGAAACCCACCGCAGAAAAGCTTTCACCGTATGAGTGTGGTATTGATCCGGTAGGTTCGGCGCGGGAACGTTTCTCGGTAAAATTCTATCTCATCGCCATGTTTTTTGTTCTCTTTGACGTTGAGGTCATTTTTCTTTACCCGTGGGCAGTGGCATTTAAGTCACTCAAGCTCTTTGGGTTTATTGAAATGCTCATCTTTATCGGTATACTGCTCGTCTGCTATCTTTATCTATGGAAAAGGGGAGGGTTGGAATGGGACTAGAAAGCCACTTGGGTGATAACATTCTTACCACAACCTTAACCACCATGGTAAATTGGGCACGCAAGTCCTCTCTCTGGCCCATGCCGTTTGGATTGGCCTGCTGTGCCATAGAAATGATGGCTGCGGTTGCACCCCGTCACGATCTTGCCCGATTCGGCGCAGAGGTCTTTCGGTTTTCACCGAGACAATCAGACCTGATGATTGTTGCCGGTACGCTTACGTATAAAATGGCATCTGTGGCAAGAAAAATTTACGATCAGATGCCGGAGCCCAAGTGGGTTATCGCTATGGGCGCCTGTGCAGTCTCCGGTGGTGTCTATAACACTTACAGCGTTGTTCAGGGACTGGATCAGGTCATGCCTGTAGATGTATATCTCCCCGGATGTCCACCGAGACCGGAGGCATTGATCCACGCTATCATGGAAATACAGAAAAAGATTGGAAAAGAAGCTTTATAAAAACCATGGATAATGACTCTATACTCGCATTCATAAAAACACGTTTTCCAGAGGCAATACTGGGTTCTCATACATTTCGTAATGAATTAACCCTTATAGTAGAGAGGGATTGTATTGGTGATATTGCCAGGTTCCTGAAAGAAAATGAGGAGCTTGATTTTAATTTTTTGTCGGATCTCTGTGGTGTTGACCGGGTTCAAACAGATGATGTTTTTGAGGTGGTGTACCATCTCTATTCTATACAGAAAAATCATCGCCTGCGCATCAAGGTGTCTGTTCCGTCAGATGAATCCTGCATACCAACGGTAACGGGCATCTGGAAGACGGCTGATTGGCATGAAAGAGAGACATATGACATGTTTGGTATTAAGTTTGTCGGTCACCCCGATCTGAGAAAAATTCTCACGCCGGAAGATTTTGAAGGGCATCCCTTACGAAAAGACTATCCTGTGGATGGAAGACAACCCGCCACACTCCGGGACACCTATCGAAGGGGTGAGGCGTGACAGAAACCGCTACAGCAACTACGACCCACCTGATGACCATCAATATGGGGCCGCAACATCCCAGCACACACGGTGTCCTGAGGCTTTTGCTGGAACTGGATGGCGAGATGATCGTAAAGGCAGTGCCGCACGTGGGATTCCTCCATCGGGGTGTGGAAAAACTTGCGGAATATAGAACATATCATCAGTGTATTCCCCTCACAGACCGGTTGGATTATGTAGCCCCTTTCTCAAACAACCTGGCTTATGCCCTTGCAGTTGAGAAATTACTTAATATTGAAGTTCCTGAAAGGGCCAAACATATCCGCGTGCTTCTCTGTGAACTTACCAGGATTGCCTCTCATCTGTTGTGGCTGGCAACCCACGCCCTGGATATTGGCGCTATGACCGTGTTCTTTTACTGCTTCCGGGAACGCGAAGAAATTTATGATATCTTTGAAATGGTTTCAGGGGCGAGGATGCACCTCTCCTATATCAGGGTAGGTGGCGTGTCACGCGATTTACCCGGCGGATTCCTGGAAAAAACCCACAAATTTGTCACTGAATTTCCCGCGCGGCTCAATGAGTATGAAACGCTCCTGACGGACAATCCTATATGGAAAAAGCGTACGGTCGGTGTCGGTGTTATTTCCGCTGAAGATGCCATTGATTATGGCCTTAGCGGCCCGAGTTTACGGGGATCAGGAGTTAATTGGGATATCAGGAAGTCAGAACCTTATTCCGGCTACGATACATATCATTTTGCCGTTCCTTTGGGGAAAAAAGGAGATGTATACGATCGGTATCGTGTGCGCATAGAAGAGATGCGTCAGAGCAATAGTATCGTTCGTCAGTCTCTAAATATTCTCCCTAAAGGGGATTTTATAGCAAGAATACCGAATGTTACCTTGCCTCCAAAAGAGGACGTAGAGACAAATATGGAATCCATGATCAGCCATTTTAAACTCATCATGCACGGTATTCATCCACCGAAAGGAGAGGTCTACTCCAGCATTGAGGCCCCTAAGGGGGAATTGGGTTTTTATATTGTAAGTGATGGTTCCAGCAATCCTTACCGATTGAAAATACGGCCTCCTTCTTTTGTCAATCTGGAGGCATTACCGAAAATGGTAGAGGGCAGATTACTTCCCGACGTCGTCGCTACCATTGGAAGTTTAGATATTGTTTTGGGAGAAATTGATCGTTAAAATCTGAATATGACGAATGATAGTGCAAAACTGCCTTTATAACTCTTTTACGTGTGGCAGCATAATTTACCATGAATACCAGAAAAGAACAATCTGCGCGAAGTGAAACTGTAGATCTTTCAAAGATAGAAAAGATACTGGAGAAATATAAAAACGCAAGAGGAGCAGTGATCCCTATTTTGCAAATGGTGCAAGCCGAATATGGTTATCTGCCCGAACCCATCGTTGACCTTATTGCAGAAAGATTGCATATTAGCACGCATGAAATTGTGGGAGTTGCCACTTTTTACGCCCAGTTTCACTTAAAACCGCGCGGACAGCATATTATTAAGATGTGTTGCGGGACTGCGTGCCATGTGAAAGGGGCAAAGAAGGTCTTAGAAAAACTGAGTCAGACATTAGAAGTTTCCACGGGTATGACAACAAAGGATAATGTATTCACGTTAGAAGAAGTTGCATGTCTGGGTGCATGTTCGCTGGCGCCTGTTATGATGGTGGATGAAGATATCCACGGAAAACTAGCCCCGGACACCGTTGCAACGGTCATAAAAGAGATAAAAGAGTCAGGGTTTCCTAAATGACTACGGTTAGTAACGAAACGATACACCAGCAACAAAAATTCAATCCACAAAAACCGCAAATAATTATTGGCATGGCCTCTTGCGGTTTGGGCGCTGGCGCCAGGAATGTGTTGAAAAGCGTTGAACAAGAGCTGGGAAAACAAAAACTCGATGCAGACATAGTGCCTACTGGTTGTATCGGCATGTGTGCGCACGAAGTGCTCATGGACGTAATCTTTCCTGGCCGCACACGCGTTACTTACGGAAATGTAAAAACCACCATGGTGCCACAAATATTAGAAGAACACGTGGGAAAGGGAGAGGCGGTAAAAAAACTCGTCATGTCGCAGATGTACCTGGACGACAAAACAGTGATTCCTTATGAAGGGTTGCCTTTTTTTGACGACCTGGAGATGAATAAGGGTCAAAAAAAACACATCCTCAGGAATTGCGGATATATTGACCCCGATAGTATCGATGAATATATTGCGCGGGGCGGATATACGGCGCTCGAAAAAGTACTCAGGACCATGACTCCGAAGGCCGTGATTGATGAAATAAGCAAATCGGGTCTCAGGGGCCGGGGAGGTGGTGGTTTTCCAACAGGTGAAAAGTGGGCATCCTGTGCCAAGTATTCCGCCGAAGAAAAGTTTGTCCTGTGCAATGCCGACGAAGGAGACCCGGGTGCCTTTATGGACAGGAGCCTTTTGGAAGGGGATCCGCATGCCGTCCTGGAAGGCATGATTATCGCGGGATATGCCATTAATGCTACGAGTGGTTACATCTATGTTCGCGCTGAATATCCACTGGCGGTCAAACGATTAAAACACACCATTGAAGAAGCCAATAGGCGCGGCTTTCTGGGTGAAAATATCCTAAACAGCGGGTACAGTCTGGAAATCTATGTAAAGGAAGGGGCTGGCGCCTTTGTCTGCGGTGAATCGACCGCACTGCAAAATTCCATTGAAGGGAAACGGGGTATGCCCCGCACAAGACCTCCTCAATCTGTAGAAGCGGGTTTATGGGACAAACCGACGTGTTTGAACAATGTAGAGACCTTTGCTAATGTACCGTTCATTATCAATAAAGGTGCGGATTGGTATTCCCGGATTGGTACAGAACACAGCAAGGGAACGAAAATCTTTTCCCTGACCGGGAAAGTAAAAAATGCCGGTCTTGTTGAAGTCCCTATGGGCACTACGATCAGACAAATTGTCTTTGACATGGGCGGCGGTATTCCGAAAAAGAAAAAATTCAAGGCAGTGCAGATCGGGGGGCCTTCTGGCGGATGTCTTCCTGAGTCCCTCCTGGATTCACCAATTGATTACGAATCGCTTGTTGGGGCAGGTGCAATGATGGGTTCGGGAAGTTTTGTGGTTGTTGACGACACTACCTGTATGGTGGAGATGGCCCGGTTTTTTATGAACTTTTGTGCCAATGAATCATGCGGAAAATGTCCGCCCTGCCGGATTGGCACTACCCTTATGCTGGATATCCTCACCCGCATTACCATGGGGCAGGGTGAAGAAAAGGATCTGGAAGTGCTGGAACAAATGAGTGATGAGATCAAGGTGATGTCCCTTTGTGGTCTCGGACAATCCGCGCCAAATCCTGTAAAATCCACTATCCGGTATTTTAAGGATGAATATATTGCGCACATCCGCGATAAGACTTGTCCAACTGCTACGTGTGTCGCCCTTCACAAGTATGAAGTGTCCCCGGAAAAGTGTACCAAGTGCCAGGCATGTATTCGCAACTGCCCGGTAAAAGCAATTAGCGGGAGTACTACGGAGGTCGCTTTTATCAATAAAGAAAAATGCATTAAGTGCAATCTCTGTTATGAAAAATGTAATTTTCTGGCAATAAAATGAATATCATACACCTTGTTATTGATGATAAACCTATCGTTGCCCCTGAAGGTACGAATATATTCCAGGCAGCCCTGGACAACGATATTTATGTCCCCGGACTGTGCTACCATCCCAAACTCTCACAATTTGGGGGTTGCAGGCTTTGTTTTGTAGAAGTCACTGAACGGAAAAGAACCGGACACCGGTTTGCCTGTGCGCACCCCGTATCTGAGGGAATGATTGTAAAAGTAAATACGCAGAAAGTAATCCGGTACCGAAAGTCCGTTATGGAATATCTATTGGCCCATCATGAACTCTCTTGTCCTACCTGTGACAAATCCGGTGAATGCGGATTGCAAAACATTACCAGCGAACTGAATCTGGGTCCTGGCAGATTCAAGACCGTGAGGATGCATCACCCGGTGATCCGGGATAATCCGGTTTTAGAATTAAACCGGAACCGGTGTATTTTGTGCGGCCGGTGTGTAAGCGCCTGCAAGGAGATTGAAGGGGTCAGCGCCATCGACTTCCAAAACCGCGGCTTTAAAACGGTCATTGGCACCGCCTTTGACAGACCGCTGGAGTGTAGTTTCTGCGGTGGCTGTGTCGCAGTGTGTCCAACCGGAGCCTGGCAGGATAGAACCTTAGGGTTCAGGGGCAGACCATGGGAATTCAAAAACACGCCTACGATTTGTCCATACTGTTCCGTTGGCTGTACGGTCGTGGTAAATACCAAGACGGAAAGTGTGAGGCGTATCACATCCCATGACCGTTTGGGAATAAACGAGGGTAACCTCTGCGTTAAAGGCAGATTCGGTCATGAATTTATCCATTCTCCTGAACGCATAAAGACTCCTTTAATCAGAAAAAACGGTGAATTCTATCCCGTCTCGTGGAATGAAGCCATTGATTACGTATCAAAAAGATTTCAGCAAGTGATACAGGAACATGGCGGGAAATCGGTAGGAGGCATCGGTTCTGAAAAATGCACCAATGAGGACAACTATCTCTTCCAGAAATTCTGCCGGTCTGTGCTGGGAACGAACCACATTGACAACCTGTCCAATATAAAATCACCGTATCTGAACAGGCTGATGTATCAATCTGTTGTGAACGGGATTGCGTCAGCATCATTGAAAGAAATTGAGAATGCAAATACCTTATTCTTCTTTGGTGCAGACGTGACTGAGGCTCATCCTGTAGCCGGAAGCATGGCCCGAAAAGCTATAAGGATGAACAACGCCAATCTCATTGTTGCCAATATAAGAAACGTTCAATTCAATAGCGTGGCCAAAAATGATATCCGTTTACAATATACCTTGGGAAGCCAGGCCATATTCATGAACGCCTTGATGAAGATCGTTATTGATGAAAACCTGGTTGACTTAAAGAAGGCAGAGATATCGGCGGACAATTTTCATGAACTGTGTTCCTCATTAGATAAGTTCAGTGTAAGGGATGCTTCTCAATCAACCGGCATTTCTGAAGAAACCTTGAGAAGTGTATCCGCATTATTAACAAAACCGGGAAATTGCTGTATCATTTGCGGTAAAGACATTGAAGAAGACCCTCTGGGAGAAATCACCATAAGAACCTTGATGAACCTCTGCGTACTTATCAACGCCGCTCATGATGAAAAGACAAGTCCTGGTAAGATTTCGGTTTTGTTTTCAAGATCCCATAACAATTCTCAGGGTGTAAATGATATGGGGGTTGTCCCCGGATTCTTTCCGGGATACGGTGATATCCACGATACATCCGGCAGGGAAAAGGTGGGAAAATTATGGGGCGTAAAACTTGCTGACGATATTTTCCAGAAAGACTCCCCGAATGTTATTGATCTTGCACTCAATGGAAAATTAAAAGCGCTCTACGTTATGGGAGAAAATCCCGTCATGCATTATCCCTACGGCAAAGATATCCGGGAGGCGTTGAGAAGGGTAGGCTTTCTTGTTGTCCAGGATACATTCCTGACGGAAACCGCGCAATTGGCAGATGTCGTCCTCCCTGCAGTTACCTATGCCGAACGGGAAGGAACCTTCACCAATATGGGGATGACCGTACAACGGCTAAACAAAGCTATACCACCAGTGGGAGACGCCAGACCAGATTGGCAAATTATTTGTGACCTTGCCAAAAAGATGGGACAATCCTATTCATACGCATCCGTGAAAGAGATATTGAGTGAAATAGGAAGCATAGCCCCCCTGTATGCAGGTGTTAATTATGACCGTTTGAAGAGGAAAGAATTCCAATGGGTATCTTTTGTTTATGATAAGAAAAGACCGGTAAAATATAAGTTTGAAATAATTCAACCCGAATCTTTCAGTATCATAAGGAGAAAGGATTTCCCTTTTATCCTGCTTACCGGCGCCAGTTTGAATCATCAGGGCGCTTTTTCCCGGCATTCAAAGTCCCTTACTCTGGTTGCCCCGGAATGTTTTGTGGAAATAAACAGAAAAGATGCCCGGAAAATGGATATCCAGGACGGGGATATGATTGTTATTGAATCTATGCAAAATAAGATAAAACTCCAGGCAAAGGTTGCCGGCAAAACACCCGAAGGCACCATTTTTGTTTCTGAAGATTATGAGTGGGTACCGGTAAATCTCCTGCGTGACAGGGTGTACACCCCCGTCAAAATTTGCAAGGAAACAGGGTAAATATATGGCGAAAAAAGGGCAAACATATTTTTGCGAAATCTGCAGACAAAAAGTAGTTGTTACCAAAGAAGGCTTCGGAGTGCTGGTATGCTGCGGTCAGGAGATGCGCTTTGTAGGTGCCAGGGGAATGATGGCCACCTGGACAACTGCACATCATAAGCCTGAAGATGGTGTAAAATTCAGATGCAATGTATGCGGACAGGAGATAGATGTTATCGTTGAAACGACCGGTATCTTGGAATGTTGCGGCCAGAGGATGCAACAGAAAGAGGCAAACGTTCACTAAATGAATACAGAGTCGCTTGTATACCTTATTATTGCCTGCATAAAGATCTTTCTGGTATTTGGCGCGATCCAGCTTATGGTTATCTCCATGATCTGGCTCGAAAGAAAGATCATGGCGCACATGCAGGTGCGGCTGGGGCCGATGCGTGTTGGACCTCACGGGTTGTTGCAACCCATTGCCGACGGCATAAAGCTGCTGTTCAAGGAAGATATTATTCCGGAAAAGGCAAGTAAACTGCTTTTTATACTGGCGCCCGCCATGGCCATGATTCCCGCCCTGATGACCTTTGCCGTCATCCCTTTCGGGGACAAGGTAAAGATCTTCGGATACAGCGTAGATCTGGTAATTACCGATATCAATATCGGGTTCCTTTACGTTTTTGCCGTGTCCTCTTTAGGTATTTACGGCGTTGTTATGGCTGGCTGGGCATCAAACAACAAATACTCATTATTGGGCGGGATACGGTCTTCAGCTCAGATGATCAGTTACGAATTGACCCTTGGGCTGTCGCTCATCGGAGTGGTTATGTTAACCGAATCGTTAAGTCTGGTGGATGTTGTCAATGCCCAGGCGAAATTATGGAACATTGTCTTACAACCAGTCGGATTTTTTATTTATGCCATAAGCGCCATAGCCGAGGTCAATCGCTGCCCGTTTGACCTTCCTGAGGCAGAGTCAGAACTGGTGGCGGGATATCATACGGAATACAGCAGTATGAAATTTGCCATGTTCTTCATGGCAGAATATGCCAACATGATCACGGTATCTGCAATTGCCGTAACCTTTTTCCTGGGCGGATGGCAGGGGCCATTTTTACCTCCGGTGGTATGGTTCATGGTAAAATTGTCAGCCTGCTTGTTTTTCTTTATCTGGATACGGTCAACGTTCCCAAGGCTCAGATACGATCAATTAATGCATTTTGGCTGGAAGTTTCTGTTGCCGCTTTCGCTGCTCAATATCATAATTACAGGACTTATCATGGTTCTGAAGGGATAGCATGATTTTACCGCTCATTAAAGGTCTGATACTCACACTCAAACGATTTCTTAGTCCGGGCACCTGCGCCACAATACAGTATCCTGACGAACGGCCAAAACTCTCTGCAAGGTTTCGAGGGCTGCCTGAATTGCAGATAGGAAAGGATGGAAGGGAAAAGTGTGTCGCATGCGGCCTGTGCGCAAAGGTGTGCCCTTCACAGTGCATCACTGTCGAGGGAGGCGAGGATGAAACGCACAGGAGGTATCCCAAAATGTATGAATTGGATGCCTTTCGCTGCATTTACTGCGGCTATTGTGAAGAGGCTTGTCCGGTAAGAGCCATCATACTCAGGGATACCTTTGAATTGGCTACCTATCAGAACAAGGACGTCTTTGATAAGGAAAAATTATTAGACCTCACGAGAAAGAGGAATTTGCCGGGGGGAATCATCGGCTAAAAATTCAAGAGGGAATGAGTTTGCGGTAGGGCGGGCTAAGCGAACCAACCCCTGAGTCCCTTCTCAGGAGGGGATTGAGGGGTTGGTTATGACAGATTGTTTGGCAATGGGAGCTTGAGATTTCTATGGAAGCCTATTTATTTTATATCATGGCTGCGGTTGCTGTAACCACTGCGGTTTATCTTATCTTTGAGAAAAACCCCGTCTTCGGCGCTTTATATCTTATTCAGACCATGGTCAGCATCGCGGTGCTCTATATATTGCTTGAGGCGCAATTCATTGCTGCTGTTCAGATCATTGTCTATGCAGGGGCGATTATGGTGCTCTTCCTCTTTGTAATCATGCTGTTAAACCTGAACATTAAGGAAGAGGCAAAGAACGCATTACCGTTTCAAAGGATACCTGCTATTCTTATGGGAATAGCCTTGTTCACCGTCATTTGTATAGTTCTCAGGTCAAAACTCCTTCAGGGAAAACAAGGTGAATATACCACTGCTTACATCAATAGCATTGGAAACACCAAACTGATCGGCAATGTATTATTCACTGATTATCTGCTGCCGTTCGAGATAACGTCTATTCTCCTGTTCGTAGCGGCTATCGGAGCTATTATGCTGGCAAAGAGGAAACTATAATGATTACCATCACCCACTATCTCGTACTGAGCGCAATCCTGTTTACGCTTGGTGTTGTAGGTGTCATGATACGGAGGAACGCGATCATAATCTTTATGTGTATCGAGCTCATGCTGAACGCCGTCAATCTGTCGTTTGTGGCATTTGCCCACTACCTCAATTCCATGCAGGGTCAATTATTTGTATTTTTTACCATGACCGTTGCCGCAGCCGAGGCCGCTGTCGGTTTGGCAATCATCGTAGCCGTGTTCAGGAATAAAGAAACCGTAAACATTGACGATATAAATATTATGAAATGGTAGGAACTGCATGCTCAATCTTGTCGCGCTGATCCTGGTATTTCCCTTAATTGGGGCTGCCATCAACGGTCTTATCGGTAAAAGGCTGCGCAAGGAAACCGTTGGCTACATTGCCTGCGGGGCAATTGGCCTTTCCTTCTTTGTGTCGATACTTGTCTTTTGCGGACTCCTTCAGCTTCCCCCCGGCGAAAGGTTGTTTGAAAAACATCTCTTTAGCTGGATTGAATCAGGCTCATTCAAATCGGCTGCAGGTCTGCAGGTAGATCCCCTGTCTTCACTCATGATCCTTGTCGTTACCGGGGTGGGATTCCTTATCCACATCTATTCGATTGGCTATATGCATGAGGATAAAGGTTACCACCGCTATTTTTGCTACCTGAATCTGTTTACCTTCTCTATGCTGTTGCTCGTTTTGGGCAATAATTTTCTCCTTATGTTCATTGGATGGGAAGCGGTAGGGTTGTGTTCATATCTGCTTATCGGTTTCTGGTTTGAAAAAAAGTCTGCCTCAAATGCGGCCAAAAAGGCCTTCGTGGTCAACCGGGTTGGCGATTTCGGCTTTGCCCTGGGCATCATGCTTATCTTCCTGACTTTCCATAGCATCGATTTTACGGAGGTATTCAGTGCCGCTTCTCATGGAAATTTCGAAGTGGGTAGCTTCACGGTAACGATCATTACCCTTCTCCTGTTCATGGGTGCAACGGGTAAGTCTGCCCAGATACCCCTGTATACCTGGTTACCCGATGCCATGGAAGGCCCAACGCCTGTCAGCGCGCTTATCCATGCGGCAACGATGGTAACGGCGGGCGTCTATATGATCGCACGCTGCAACGTCCTGTATCTGTTATCCCCGTTCACCATGACCGTGGTGGCAAGTATTGGCGCAGGAACGGCGCTCTTTGCGGCATCCATAGGGCTGGTGCAAAACGACATCAAGCGTGTATTGGCGTATTCCACCATCAGTCAGCTGGGATATATGTTTCTGGCGTGCGGTGTGGGTGCTTTTACGGCAGGCGTCTTTCATCTTATGATCCACGCATTTTTCAAGGCATTGTTATTCCTGGGTTCTGGCAGCGTTATTCATGCTCTGTCCGGTGAACAGGACATGAGAAAGATGGGTGGACTGAGGCATCATATTCCCGTTACCTACAAGACATTTTTGATCGGCACTGTTGCCATTGCCGGCATTCCGCCCTTTGCAGGATTCTTCAGCAAAGACGAAATTTTATTGGAATCGCTTGTCCGCGGAAACTTCATATACTGGATGATTGGGGCTTTTGCGGCCTTTTTAACGGCCTTTTATATGTTCCGTTTGCTATTTATGACGTTTCACGGTGAATCCCGTGTGGATCACCATGCCATGGAACATCTCCATGAATCCCCCAAAAATATGACACTGCCGTTAATGATACTTGCGGGACTTTCCTTTTTTGGCGGATTCCTGGGCATCCCCGGTGCAAGCGCCATCACCGGCTTTTTGTCGCCGGTGTTTGGTGAGCATGGCCACGCTGAAAGTTCTGCAGCTGAAGCCGGTGTGCACCACAGCGCATGGCTTCCCTATCTGATGATGGTCATTTCCACAGCTATCGCGCTTGCGGGCATATTCCTTGCGTATCAAATGTACAGGAAAAAAACTGAACTGCCCGGAAAACTGGCAGGGCGGTTCCGGGTAATTTATAAACTGCTGCTGAATAAATATTATGTCGATGAAATGTACGATGCCCTCTTTGTAAACCCTACAAAAAAAATCTCAGTCCAATTATGGAAGCGTGTGGATAGCGGGATGATCGACGGTTCTGTAAACGGCATTGCCCGTCTTGTCGGGGGAATTGGCAATGTCCTGCGTCTCTTACAAACGGGATATATACGCAATTATGCTTTTTATATTGTGATTGGTTGCATCTTTATTATCGTATTTATGGTATTGGGCAGGGGAAAGTAAGGTTGAACTGGGCTGGGTGGCATGGGCTTCGCTGTAAGCGCTCAGCCGCATGAGAAACTGGGTGTAAAGGGATTTTAATCTTGTTATAGAAAAAGTTAAGATCATTAGCGGGGAGGGTGGATTAAGCGAAGCGAATCCACCATTTAGAAAAATGTGGAAAGGTGGATTCGGCGTAAAAGACAGTGCCTTAATCCACCCTACTGAATGAAATTTTTTTAAATATCAAATTAATAACGACGGTAATTTTGAAATAACCGAATATCTATGCCTATTCTTTCACTTATAGCCTTTCTTCCGATCATCGGGGTATTCTTTATCCTTTCGATGGATTCAAGAAGGGCTGAACTCATTCGGGCGACAGCCCTGTTAGTATCCATAGTGGTATTTTTCATTTCCCTGCCCTTATACTTTGCCTTTGACGCGCGTACGTATGAGATGCAGTTTGTCGAAAAACTGCGGTGGATCCCATCCTTTGGAATTCATTACCATGTTGGAATCGATGGGATCAGCCTCTTTCTGATACTCCTGACAACCTTTATCACACCTCTTGCCATCCTGGCCTCATGGCATGTCGCCAGGAACGTGAGGGAATACATGGTTGCCATGCTGGTGCTGGAGACGGGCATGATTGGCGTGTTTATTTCCCTGGATGTATTTTTGTTTTATGTGTTCTGGGAACTCATGCTCATTCCCATGTATCTCCTCATTGGCGTCTGGGGAGGGCCGAGGAGGATTTACGCAGCCGTAAAATTCTTTCTTTATACCATGGCCGGCAGCGTGTTCATGCTCCTGGCCATCATTGCCTTGTATTTTCTGAATTATCGGGCAACGGGAGAATACACCTTTAATCTCCTGGAATTTTACCGGCTCGATCTGTCTTTTGCCGTTCAGTTCTGGTTATTCCTGGCATTTGCCTTTGCCTTTGCCATTAAAGTACCCATGTTTCCCTTTCACACGTGGCTGCCGGATGCCCACGTGGAAGCGCCCACAGCCGGAAGTGTGATCCTGGCGGGGGTACTCTTAAAGATGGGAACGTACGGATTTGTCAGGTTCTGCCTCCCGCTGTTCCCGGAGGCAAGTCATGCATTCATACCGGTAATTTCATGGATGGCAATTGTGGGTATCATTTATGGTGCCCTGGTCTCCATGGTGCAGGATGATCTGAAAAAACTCGTCGCCTATTCCAGCGTGAGCCACCTGGGATTTGTCATGCTGGGCATCTTTGCCTTCAATATCCAGGGCATCGAGGGTGGTATTACCCAAATGGTTAATCATGGTCTCAGCACCGGGGCACTCTTCCTGGTAGTCGGCATGCTGTATGAAAGAAGACACACACGCATGATTGCGGACTTTGGAGGTTTAACCAAACGGATACCGGTCTTTGCCACTTTCTTTATGATCGTTACCCTATCCTCGATAGGATTGCCGGGATTAAACGGCTTTGTCGGGGAATTTCTCATTCTGGTGGGTACATTCAAGTCACGCATGCTGTACGCATCCATCGCAACATCGGGCATTATCCTTGCGGCGGTGTACATGCTCTGGATGTTTCAAAGGGTCATGTTTCATGAAATAACCCACGAGGAAAATAAGACATTACCTGATATGAACAAACGGGAACTTGCTATCCTGATCCCCATCATAATGATAATCTTCTGGATAGGCATCTATCCCAACTCGTTCCTGAGAAAGATGGATGCCTCGGTGAACCACCTCTTAAAGAAGGCGGGAGAAAAGACAGATATGGTGTCCGGGGTACAAAAGCAAAGCAACCTGGGGCAATTACCGAAAAATGTTGCGCCAAAGATTGACATAATCCCTGAGGCCAAAACAGAGTGGTAGTGAAAAATAGATTCGAAGCTCGAAATCCGAAACCCAAAACAAACTCCAATGAATAAAGCCCAAAGGAATCGGATTTATCACAAATAATTTTACATTCAGACGAGAGTTGCTGAAAAATAACGTATTGCAAGGTAATATGATATGACAAATGTTTCCATAATGACGTTTAATGTCCTGAGCATCCTGCCGATCCTGATCCTGGCAGGTTTTGCCATGATTGTGCTCCTGGTGGATGTCTTATCTTCAAGGAGATTGGGGGAGAAGAACCTCCTTGCCTATCTGTCATTGATGGGTATTGTCACTGCTGCCATCTTTGCCAGAAATCCTACAGGAACGACACTCTTCTCTTTTCATGAAACCTTTACCATAGATAATTATTCCCTGTTTTTTAACTTTATCTTCCTGCTTAGTACAGGGCTTACGGTCCTGATTTCACACAGTTACATTAAACGCGAGGAGATCAACCACGGGGAATATTATGCCCTTATCATGTTTTCAACCATAGGCATGATGCTGATGGCATCCGGGGCCGATTTGCTGAACATTTACATCGGCCTGGAGGTCATGTCCATCAGTATTTACATCCTGACAGGTTTTAAACGGTCAAAACTCATCTCAAACGAGGCGTCTCTGAAATATTTTTTACTGGGTGCATTCGCCACGGGCTTTTTGCTCTATGGTATCTCCGCTATTTACGGTACGACAGGCACGATCAACCTTAGACAAATCGCTGGTTTTATTGCAGGTAAGGGAGGCATCTCTGACCCCCTGTTACTTATGGGAATGGGGTTGATAATCATTGGACTTGGATTCAAGGTCGCTTCTGTACCCTTCCATGCGTGGGTACCCGATGTCTACGAAGGGGCGCCTACGGCGATAACGGCCTTTATGTCTGTAGGACCCAAGGCTGCAGGCTTCGCCGCCTTTTTGCGCATCTTTATGACCGCGTTCGGGTCGTCCCATTACGAATGGCAAAAGGTTATTTTCATCCTTGCCGTACTGACCATGACAATGGGAAACATCGTAGCCATCGCACAGACGAATATCAAACGGATGCTGGCATATTCCAGTATCGCCCATGCCGGCTATCTCCTGATTGCCCTGGTGTCTGCAAACAATATGGGTGTGCCGGGCACATTGTTCTACATCCTGGCATACACCTTCATGAATATCGGGGCATTCGCCATTGTCATTGTGCTGAGCCATAAGGGAGATGAATTCATACAGATCAACGACTACGCAGGATTGGGCTTTAAGCACCCGCTTCTGGCCATAGCGATGACGCTCTTCATGCTTTCCATGGCAGGTGTTCCGCCCATGGCAGGTTTTGTGGGAAAATTTTACATCTTCAGCGCCGCCATAAAATCAGGGTATGTCGGACTTGCAGTGATTGGCGTGATTAACAGCGTCATTTCCGTGTACTATTACCTCAGAATTACGGTAATTATGTACATGAAGGAATCCACCCGGGAATTCACTCCCCTCACCATCTCTCCTTTGATCGTTGCAGCCATCGTCATCTCGGTGGTTGGCACACTTCAGTTGGGTATCTTCCCCTCCAGGGTCATGGAAATAGCCCAGCAGGCCACCCTTCTGTTCAAATAGCCAGGGAAAAACTCGTGGAAGAGCTATTCAAAATATAATGGAAATCTTTCATGGATAGCAATCTTTTTCGCCATCTGAAATATTTTCATGGTTTCAGGGTGTTACGAAAAAGGCGTGATGACAGCGGTAAACGATTACAATAATTCCCCCAGTACTTCTTTGCACGCACGAAATACATCATTGGCGTGTATGCTTTTCATACAAATCATCGTATCGCAATTTCCTTTATAGCACGGGGCGCAATCCACGCCGGCAACGAGCTTTTTCCCCCGGCCATAGAGGTCGATCTCCTGGTGGCACGTAGACCCGAAAAAGGTCACAATCAGTTTTTTCAATGCAATGGCAAGATGCAGGGCAAGCGTATCTCCCGTAACTATCAGATGACATTGGCTTATTAATCCCATAAATTCCTTCAAGCTGTGGTGACACCCGCTGTCAGTTATTTTGGACTTTGTCCTGGAGGCAATTTCTTTATTCCGTTCAACTTCCTCGGGTCCGCCCAGGAGCATCACGTGCGCCTTCATGTCCTTTGACAACCGGTCTGCAAGCTCGACAAAGCTTCCCGTTTCCCATCGCTTTGTAGCAAATCTTTTCCCCGCCCCCGTATTCAGGCCGATAACCAGTCTGCCGTTATGAATCCCCCATTGCTTCATCAATTGCTCACCGTAGGTGGTATACTTCTGCGGCAGGTGAATGACATATTCCCCGTATTTTTCATCCAATCCCAGGGCATCAAAGATAAGCTGCTGATAGGTCTTCTGGTTTTGCCGGAACTTAAGTTCGTCGGATACCCCTAACCGGAACAGATAATCCGCCTCCTTGTTCAGGGGATACAGGAGTCCGTTTCCGGAGAGTGCAAATCCAAGCTTCTGGTCTGCCTTCACAAGGGATGCGAGGCTGGAAGCCACGGTATCCTTATCCAGGCAGATTACTATATCAAACTTCTCGACCTGAAGCCGCAAGGCATTTTCGTAATTTGCCGTCAGGAGGCGATCGATGTACGGGTTTTCCTCAAGGACAGACAGAGACGATTGATCCGTAATCCAGCTAATATGGGATTGCGGATATTTTTCCTTTAGGGCAGGGAGGATAGGGGTGGTTCTCAGTACATCTCCAATGGCAGCCAATTTGATAATGAGTATCCGCTTCCCCATCGTCTGATATTTGGGACACGTATCGTCAACGGGGCAATCGAGTTTGTACCGGCAGGGCTTCTCCGAGACAAAAAAACGGCAGTTAAATTCTTTCAACATCGTATCATCTTCCTTAACAAGTAAGATCACTATGAGATTAGACCTTTGAATTCTTCATATTACAGCAAGAGTAATTAAGATAGTACAATAAGTAACACCTGAGAGACAAGTGATTTTTGGAAGAAATGCACATCTGCAAAATACCTGTTGGAGTAAGTTCATTGTATCGGATGTTCACACCAAAGTAAAAAATAAAGGCCATGAAAGCCTTAATTTTTTTTGGTCTTTTCGTTGATGAAGAAGTTTTTTTCTCGTGACTACCCGTATGTTCCGGCTTGGCAATACCCCTGGTAACTTTATCTGCAATGCATCCAAGAGTTCACGTGATTGTTGGTGCGGGCATGGTATCTTCTGACAATGCGCCTTTTGACCTTTTAGGGATAGAATAATAATCTACTGGCTGGTAATAGACAATAAACATTTCTACAAGCCCTTCTTTATAAAATTAGGCCAGATACTGGCCAGTTTCCTCATCTGGACAGATAAAGGATTTTTAATCAGGGTTGACTACTATAATGGAGTTAAATACGAAGATCAGATCATGCAAAAAACAAGAAATTCTATAGGCAATTTTATTCAAGATTTTTACAATGTTTTAGATGAAGATAGGCGCAAGATGTTTTTGGGAATGTAAATACGATTTTTAGAAAAAGAAGATATACAGGCATGTTTACTTTATGCTTAAACGAATGTTTTATAAAACCAAAATATCATTACGTGATTTCAACTGAAAAGCAGAATTACATTATCGATGAGCCGTGTCTTGCCTATCCTGACAGCCAGGGCTGCAACGTCACCGCTGTGTGCCATCGGCACTTCCTCAAGGGTTTCAGGGCTTACAATGGAAATATAATCAATCGTGGCGGATTTGGTAGTATGAATAATTTTCTCCATTTCCTGTACAATATTTTCTGTATTTTGAATACCCGCCTGTACCATGGACTGTGCCTTTGTCAGCGCCTTGTATAAACAAAGGGCATCTTTCTTTTCTACCTCACTGAGATAGGCGTTTCTCGAACTCAATGCCAATCCATTCTGATCCCTCATTGTAGGAAGTATCTTTATTATAACATCGACATTTAAATCGGAAACCACTCGTTTGATGATAACCGTTTGTTGAAAGTCTTTTTGCCCGAAATAGGCAATATCGGGTTTTACGATGTTGAATAGTTTTAGCACAACTACCGCAACTCCCCGGAAATGGCCTGGACGAGATTTGCCACAGAGGGCATTTTCAAGGTGTCCGGGTATAACTGATGTACAAAACCCCTTCGAATACATCTTTGCTGCATCCGGATGAAATACCATATCAACTCCTTCCTGAGAAAGGAGTTTGCAGTCATTTTCAAACGTCCTTGGATAGTGTGAAAAATCTTCGTTCTCCCCAAATTGCAAGGCGTTTACAAAGATACTCACCACCACAGTATCGTTTTTTCTTTTTGCCTCTCTTACCAGGCTCAAATGCCCTTCATGCAATGCCCCCATCGTAGGAACAAAACCGATTGTTGCATGGTTTTCCTTCAGCTTCTTGATATGCCCTTGAATATCCCTTATTGATGTGATGATGTGCAACGCAATAATCCTTTACAATTAATCTCCCCCCAAAAAGGAGTCAGGGGTGTGTTATGGTAAAATTACACACTCCTTTATCCCCCCGACGAGAGAAATATGGGGAGAGGATCTCATTTTTAAAATTCTTTGTCAACAGGATAGTACAAAAAGCAACACCCACGGGGCAAGTGATTTTTTGTAAAATCAGTGTAAATTTAGTGATTTTTACCCCTGTCTGAAAATTTGTAAATTTTTTTACTCTATGCTATAATACTATAGAGTCGGAGGTGGTTTTAGGGTCTTACCCTACTAGCGCCCCAACGCTGGTCTCCTTTTTTCCATCTCCGGCTCTTCTTTTTAGAAAATGTTTTATTGTAAATTTTTTATTAGTAATTACTTACAAACTGTTTGTCTCTTACCTGTTTGCAAAAATTGTCTTTCGTGATATAATAAAAATGGAGTTGGGGGAGTGTTAATGGGGTTAAACGTTCCCCAAGGTGTAAATAAAGGTAAATAAATAAGTTACGAACACCTGTTATAAAAATATGTGAAGTATCAACCGCCCCCAACTCCTTATGGTTCTTTGAAAACAGCCAGTAGCGAGGAACAAGCCACAGAGAGTAAAATGAAAAAATGAAGGAAAATATAGGGGTTGTTAGTTGCTGCTGTTCATTGTATTATATAAATTTCTGTAAAATCTTATGGAGTAAAAGGGTGCGATGTAAGGATATAAGGGAGTTTGAAGAATAGGCTGTTGTATTCAAGAGGTTAAAAGCCACAATGAGAAGTATCGAGTTGATTGAATATGACGGGCTATTTCTGTTTCTATCAAAGAATTCAAATCAATACAATATCCTTTGCACTCATGAGACGTTCACAGTAGTGACATTGTAATTTTATGGGGTTCTTCGTTACTACGTGCTGCCTGGCTTTTATATTGTTATAATTACTTACACAATTAGGGTTAAAGCACTTCACGATACCTTCGATAATTTCCGGAACTACGATCTTGAATTTTTTAACAACCTCATAATCTTTGATAATATTTACTGTAGCATTTGGGGCAATAAGAGCGATTTTATTGGCCTCTTTTTGAGCAATAATTTTCCCCTCAATTTTTATAATTCCCTTTTTTCCTAAAAATTTACTCGTTAAATTCATCCCTACAAGGACTATCTGCTCTTCGTTCTGAATATTTAAAATTTCGGCAACTTTCAATGTGCTTTTGCTGTCTATGTGGTCAATCACCGACCCGTCTTTTATTGCGGCGACATCAAGATGTTTCATTCAATTGCTCCCAAAACAGCGGCTAACAAAGCCTTCCTGACAGGAACACCATTGCGCGCCTGATGAAAATATACAGCAAAATCGGTTGCATCCAGGCTATCATCCATTTCATCCACACGAGGTAAGGGGTGTAATACCTTTAAATCGTCCTTAATCCCGAATTCTTCCAGCATTGCCTTACTCAGTCTATATATGCCGCGAACCTTTTCAAATTCAACCGGGTCTGCAAAACGTTCCTTCTGGATTCTTGTGCAATAAATCACGTCGAGTCTCTTACTTATACCCATGAGTGATTCGTTTTCGTGGCACTTTACCTTCCGGTCTTTCAGCGCCTCCATAAAATCTCCAGGCAGGCGGAGGCTGGGCGGTGAAATAAAGTACATCTCGGCGCCAAAATACGCAAGGGCGTAAGCAAGGGAATGTACCGTTCTCCCGTACTTCAGGTCTCCCAAAAAACCAATCGTAAGACCTTCCAGGGTTCCCTTTGTCTTCTGGATTGTATACAGATCTAAAAAGGTTTGTGTTGGATGCTGGTTCGCACCATCCCCTGCATTAATCACCGGTATTTTTACGACATCTGCTGCTAATTGTGCCGAACCTTCGAGATAATGCCTTAAGACGATGATGTCACAATATCCTTCGATAATCTTTACGGAATCGCTCAGTGATTCGCCCTTTGCCACCGAAGTCACTCCTGGCTCGGCAAAGCCAATTACCATTCCACCCAACCTATTCATGGCCGATTCAAAGCTCAACCTTGTCCTCGTTGAAGGTTCGAAGAATAATGAAGCAAGCACCTTGCCCCTGAGTATGTCCGTATGCTCCATTTGCTCTATTCGCTTTGCCAGATCAAGGATATACAATAACTCTTCTTTGTTAAAATGCCTGATAGAAATAATATCTCTTTGTTTAAAGCTTATCATGTATTTTTATAGATCTTGTAGCCTTTTTATATACATCAGGCCTTCGGCAGCCTTCCCCCGTTTACAGGGGGGATTATGGGGTGTTTGAAATTTCTAAAATTTGAGCAATAATTTATCAGACCCCTTGAAACATTACAAGGAAAATTAAACAACACCGCCTGCATAACAAATCCCTTTTTTTATCAATTTTATCACGTACAAATTTTATTGACAATAAACATTTTTATCCGTTATAGTAAATCCTCTTTGTATGAGCACCTTAACTTTATCTATTCATCGGTCCCGAAGGTACTGAGGTATAACGTGGGTATCACCTGTAACTTGACGTAAAGGAATTTCATCTTTTTTCGTTAAGGAATGAATAAACAACCCCCCCCTCCCGAGAGGGGAATTTGAGAAGTCCCCTCTCGGGAGGGGATTTCAGGGGTGGGTAAAAAGGTCGTTGGATTTTTTAACTTTTAAAATCCAGCCTAATGTATTTTCAATCACCTCGTGTCTTTGTGGCAAATACTCTATAATTAGGAAACAGGTAATTTATGAACACATTCAACGTGGGACTCATAGGCATGGGAACAGTTGGTGCGGGGGTTGCGAAAATCCTTCTGGAAAAAGGCTCACCCCTCCTTGAAAAACTCGATTGCGTACCCGTCTTAAAAGGTATCGCCGATCGTAACCCGGATGTGAAAAACAAATTGAATCTGCCATCGGATATTCTCTTTACCACCGATGCAAAGGAACTCCTCAATAATCCGGATATTCAGGTCGTTGTGGAACTTATCGGGGGATTACACCCTGCCATGGAAATCATTACCACAGCCCTTGAAAAAGGGAAGGATGTCGTCACTGCAAATAAAATGCTTCTGGCTTTACACGGCTCAGAACTTTTTAGCAAAGCGCGCCGGCACGGCAAGAGCATCTCATTTGAGGCAAGTGTAGGGGGTGGAATTCCCATTATTGCTGCACTGCGGGATGGTTTTATTGCCAACAAGATTGAGGCTATTTTTGGCATTGTAAATGGCACAACCAACTACATTTTAACCAAGATGACCAGGGAGAAGGTAAAATACAGCGATGCCCTCGCCGAGGCGCAAAGGTTGGGTTATGCTGAAAAAGACCCTACCATGGATGTAGAGGGCATAGATTCATCACACAAGCTCGCTATTTTAGCAAGGATTGGTTTTGGTGTAGATTTTGACTACAAGAACATCTATCACGAAGGTATTAGCGCCATGGACTTATCGGACATATGGTATGCTCATGAGCTGGGATATACCTTAAAACTCCTGGCAATTGCAAAAAAAACAGAAAACAATATTGAACTCCGCGTCCACCCTACGCTCCTTCCGCATGACCATCCACTTTCCTCGGTGAATGGCGTCTTTAATGCCATCTGCATTACCGGAAGTGCTGTAGGAGAAACAATGCTCTATGGCAAGGGGGCAGGCCAGATGCCCACAGCCAGCGCTGTGGTTGCAGACCTCGTGGATGTTGCGCTTGGAAGAGCAGGTATCACGTTCAAAGCCATGAAGACCTTTTCCGGGCATTGTGAATATGTCCCTATTGCTGATATACAACAATTCAAAACCCGTTATTATTTACGGTTTTCCGTTGTGGATAAACCCGGAGTGCTCGCAAAAATATCCGGCATCTTGGGGAAATATGAGATCAGCATTGCCTCGGTAATCCAGCACAAGGCCAGGGAAAACGGCACTGTTCCTCTGGTAATGATGACCCATCTTGCAGAAGAAGGCAATCTGCAAAAGGCGCTTACAGAAATGAAACAACTCGATGTAATAAAAGACCATACAAAATTTCTCCGTGTAGAAGAATAGGAGGTCTCTTGAAATACTGCATTATTGTCCCTGACGGAATGGCGGACTACCCCATAGACAAACTCAGCGGCAGAACTCCCGTTGAAACGGCACGTACTCCCAACCTTGATTTTCTTGCACAAAATGGTCAGCTTGGCGTTGTTCGGACCATTCCAGGCGGATTTCCCGCAGGCAGTGACGTAGCGAACCTTACCCTATTAGGGTATGATCCCAGGGAATACTACTCAGGACGCGCACCCCTCGAGGCTGCCAGTATTGGCATCAAACTTGGCGACGACGATTGGGCATTTCGGTGCAACTTTATTACCGCCAGTGAAGATACCCTGGAAGACTTTTGCGCCGGTCACATTAAGACTGATGAAGCGTCCGTTCTTATCAAATTGCTAAACGATCATTTGAGTAACGACATCATCCATTTTTATCCTGGCAAGAGCTATCGCCACATCATGGTATACAGGGGCTCACAGAAGATGGACGCAAAATGTTTTCCACCCCATGATATCATGGGCCAATCAATTCAAAAACACCTCCCCAAAGGTCATGGAAGCGAAATCCTTACCGACCTCATGGAGCGCTCCCGGACGTTTCTGTCGAATCATGATATAAACAAGGTGCGTATAGACCTGGAAGAAAACCCCGCAAATATGATCTGGCTTTGGGGACAGGGACATCGTCCTAAAATGCCCACGTTCAAAGAACGGTTTAACCTCACGGGTGCCGTTATTACCGCCGTAGATTTGATCAAAGGCATTGCCTGCTACCTTGGATGGGACATCATACATGTACCTGGTGCAACCGGCTATCTCGACACGAATTATGCCAACAAGGGTCACTATGCCATCCAGGCGCTGGAAACCCATGATGTGGTGTTGATCCACATAGAGGCCCCCGATGAGGCAGGACACGAGGGTAACGTACATGAAAAAGTGCAAGCCATTGAACAGGTGGACTGCAAGATAATCGGGCCTGTCCTTGAAGCGAAAAGCAAATTCCGTGACCTGCGTATCCTGGTGCTTCCTGACCATTATACCCCCATTGTCAAACGAACCCATACCCCGGAATCCGTTCCTTTTGCAGCCTATGGTGCTGGCATAGAAAAGGGTATTGGACTTCCCTATAGTGAGGCAAACGCCCACGCCTCAGGTCTTCACATAAAGGAGGGCCATCGATTGATTGAACACCTCATTTCCGGTTCTTTTCGGTAAATAAAATCCTCACGCATATTGGTTGCGGATGTATTTGAACATGTCGCTAACGGCATGGACTGGGAGACAATTATTGAAGAATGGGCGGTAGGTAAACTGACGAGAAAAGCGATTGCCGAAGCCATTCGCCTGGGACGGCACGAAGCCTTAATTTCACACACGCCAGAACTCATGCAGGAGACCGCTCGTTCGTGAACTTGCTGGATGAGAATATCCCCACAGTCAACGTCAACTCCTGAGAAACCGGGGCATTCGTGTTCATCAGATAGGCAATGAAGGTAGAGTAATTCGAATTACCCACAAGGGAATACAGATATGGCAATATACTGAATATATGATTTGATGAGGGCGGTTGAAAATAGAGCATGGTTAGGCTCGTGCCTGCCTTTACCAAAAGCGCAGCAGGCAGAAGACGCCGTCAGACGAAAGTAACAGAAACAGGGAAATCAATTTTATTTTTATGTTACCTGTGGTATATTTTAAACACTACTGTCCGGACGTTTGAATAAATATTTGTTGTAAGTATTATAATCCAAGAGAGATACAAGCAAAAAAGGTCGTAATCGATTTGAAATTCAAAGTATACTATAGCCATTCTATTCTTCATAACAAACAGAAAGGAATGGCTCATGAATATAGGAAAAACTGTTTTCTCACAAGTAATCGATTTTTTACCCATGCATGAATTTTGTATAGACCTTGATCAGACCGTTTATGCCCTGGATTCCACAACGATTGACTTATGCCTTTTCCCTTTTTCCTTGGGCAAAATTTAGAAAGTATAAAGGAGCTATAAAACTGCATACTCTCATGGATTTGCGCGGCAGCATCCTTCGTTTGTCAAAATTACAGACGGTAAGGTTCATGATATAAACGTTCTTGACGATCTTATTCCAGCACCGGGTTCTTTCTACGTAATGGATCGTGGGTATCTCGACTTTGCACGGTTGTATAACCTTACTGTGTGCTTAGCATTCTTTGTTATTCGTTCCAAAACAAATCTCAAATTTTGGAGAATATAGTCACATCCGATTGATAAATCTCTTGGTCTGATATGCGATC
Organism: Candidatus Brocadia sinica JPN1; assembly: GCF_000949635.1. Taxonomy (NCBI): domain Bacteria; kingdom Pseudomonadati; phylum Planctomycetota; class Candidatus Brocadiia; order Candidatus Brocadiales; family Candidatus Brocadiaceae; genus Candidatus Brocadia; species Candidatus Brocadia sinica. The sequence continues at coordinate 1,108,140 of NZ_BAFN01000001.1, read as the reverse complement.
AAACCATAGTTCTTTCAAATGCTGACTCAGCAAAAGATTATCCGAAAAACTTACGGCGAGTGGGCTATTACGATGCTGAAAATCAAAAAAATCTTACTTTCCTGACGAACAACTTTTTCCTTCCCGCCATTACCATTGCTCTTATTTACAAATCTCGATGGCAGATTGAATTATTTTTCAAGTGGATGAAACAACACTTGAGAATAAAAGCATGTTACGGTACTTCTGAAAACTCGGTAAAAACTCAAATATGGATTGCAATCTCCGTTTACGTGCTTGTTGCAATTATTAAAAAGCGTCTAAATTTAGACATGAGTCCTCTACACAATTTTACAAATTTTGAGTATTACACTATTTGAGAAAGTCCCTATTTTACAAGTACTTACAAGTTCTGATTATAAAAGCGAACCATGCTTTCCTTATAAACAATTGTCTTTGCTCAACTTATAACCGGACACTAGTGATAAGAGCATATTGCTATACGCCCTACTTTAGACCGCAAGACATCGTTATTGTTGAGATTTTTTCAAAAAACTAATCCGATAATAACGACCTGCCGGTATTTCATCTTTAATTGACGGTACTCAAACTCCACTTTTTCTTTCCAATCGTGATGTGAATTGAATGAGAGTCCACCCGTATTCCCACAATGTCCCGGTAAAAGTATCCCCCTGGCGGTAAAACCCCATTTGCACAAACGTTCCGCAATCTCCCGCATCTGGATTGGTCCACAGCCAAAACCATGGATAAGCAGGCACGCCGTATTGCCATTACCAAGGGTAAATTCCTTGTTATAGAGAGACAAATCACTCAGTATAGAATTCTGTTGCATAATTTTTCTAAAAACTCCAGAAATTCACTTCGTTTGTTTATCAGAAAAAGATAGTTTTTCAATCTGCTCCATAATCGAATTTGTAATCTCCACAATTCCTTTTTTATTTTCCTTATTTTCGATATTATCAAATATCAGGGGTCTGCCAAAGGTTACTTTAATTCTGGAAATTTTTGGTATCTTCGCGCCCTTTGGTAAGGCCTCGTAAGTGCCGGAGATAAAAGCCGGAATGACGGGTGCGCCGCTCTTGACAACGAGAAAACCGATACCCGGGTTTCCCTCCTGGAGACGGCCCTCCCTGCTTACACCCCCTTCGGGGAAGATGCCCAGAACATCGTTCTTTTTCAAGACTTCAACGCCTTCTCTCAGTGCGGCTATGTTGGAACCTTTCTCTTTAACACAGATACAATGTAATACTCTAAACAACCATTTCCAACGTCCTTCGTAATACAGTTCTGTCATCATGAAAGAAATACGCCTTGGAAATATCGTTTGAAGTACGACAGGATCCATGTAACTGAAATGGTTTGCCGCCACAATCAGCGGCCCCTGAAGTGGTATGCTCCCTCTATTTTCAACCTCGGTATGATAAAATACCTTTAACAAAACAACACCTATTGCCTTGAGCGCAAAGAAGAAACAATTGTTCAGAAAACCAGGGAGCCTATGGAAATTGCGGTAAATACATACACCTGTTGAATGATTAATCCCCTTTCTCCCCCCTTCAGGAAAGGGGGATTTCGTGTAATTTGTCCGGAAATTATGCATCTTTCGTCCCCTGTTGCAATAGGGTATTCAGTTTGAAACTCCCCCATGCCACGAGAATGCCGACCAGAATGGATCCGGTAAGAAGACCGCCGCCGAGCAGGGTAAAAATCAATCCCAGAGGAGTTAGTGAAGTAAAACCCCATACCTTCCCGGCAAAATCGGAGATTGCTACATAAAAGCTAATACCGACAAACCAGAAAATCGTACCAAAAAAAATGAGTATTATCAACCTTACATCGTGGAAAATTATTTCATACCCTCCCTGATATCCGTTAATACAACGGCCACACCTTTGATCTGGCACGTTCTTTTTCTTTCATTGTTAGTTCCCTATGGCACCTGCAGAGAAAAGATAGGTAAAGCCGTTGAAGTACATGGATGCACTGAATTCCACAGAATCAAAGATAATACATCCAGCAGCGGTACCGGCCAAAACACTTAAGAGTGCCGAAGATGCAATGAGTGAATTGGCAACAAGGAGATGGTGGTTTTCAACAAGATTGGGAATTATTGAAAATTTTGCCGGCAGGGGCTTTTTAAGACAAATATTTAGCCTCGTCTCTTCCCTTCTCTTCATGTACGAAATAGAATAGAGTTCCGCCTGCTATGAAGAAGAACGAAACCGATATGATGCCTGCTCGTGATGCAATATTACTGCTGTAACCCATAGATTTTACTAGTAGACCTACTCCCCCAATGAGGACCGGGCCGATAACAACTGAGAATTTGCCGAGCATATTATAGAAGCCAAAGTACTCAGCTGATTTGTCGACAGGGATTATTTTTGCATAATATGAGCGACTTAACGCCTGAATACCTCCTTGGACCAGACCAACGATGACGGCGAGGATAAAAAACTCTTTTTTGCTTTGAATAAAGGCGCCCCAGATGGAAACAAACAGATAAACTGCAATGACGATAAAAATGGCACGCCTGGCGCCTATCTTAACCCCAAGGTAACCAAATACTATGGCGGCTGGAAAACCAACGAACTGGGTGACGAGCAATGCAACGATTAAGTCGCTGGATTCGAAGCCAATGGAAATGCCATAATCCACTGCCATGTGTACAATTGTATTCACACCATCAATATAGAGCCAGTAAGCGACAAGGAACAAAAAAATGGTTTTTAAATGTCGGATCTTATGAAAAGTCTCTTTTAATTGAGCAAAACCCGCCTTCACCATGCTTATGCCTGTAGCCGAATTAGCTTTTTCATTTCTTGGCTCTTTCACAAAGAGGAATAGCGGAACCGAAAAGACTGCCCACCAGATACCTACGGAGAGGAATGAGAATTTTATAGTTTCTCCGGCATCTGCAAATCCGAATGTTTCAGGACTGCGGGTCATCCATACATTTAGAGTGAAAAGTATACCACCCCCCAGATAGCCCAGAGAAAAACCCAAAGCAGAAACAAAATCTATCTTCTTCTCAGATGCAACACCAGTGATCAATGCGTCATAGAAAATGTTACCTCCGGAGAACCCAATGGTTGCCAGGACATACAACATAACAGCAATAGGCCAATTACCCTTTGAAACCGTGTATAGCGAAGAAGCCATCACCGCACCCATGTAAGCGAAAAAAAGAAGAAACCTCTTTTTTGATGTTCCTTTGTCAGCAATAGCACCCAATACAGGAGCTGACAGACCCACGGTAATACCGGCAATAGAATTTGCAAGTCCTAATCTTGCAGTACTTACGGTGGCATCAGCGCCGGCACTCCAGAATTGTTTAAAAAAAATCGGAAAAAATCCAGCCATGATCGTTGTGGCAAAGGCTGAATTGGCCCAATCATACATGCTCCATCCGAAGATTGCTTTCTTGTCATCGAGATGCATTGGCTATTTCCGCTGCTTTCTCATAAAAGTTCTGCTTTGTAATTACGAATAATAAAACACGATTTAACGAGAGATCGAAGGAATTTGGGTGACAATTCTGCGGGCAATGTGGTTCATTAAAAAAGGGAACTTTAAGGCATGTAAAATACCACCCGGCGGATGGCTAAAGCAAGAAATTTTTTAATCCTTAATTACGAGACGAAAGGGGGGAAGTGTGAGGTTCTCAGATGTACTGGTCAATGAGCGTATAATAATCGACCTGCAAGAGAAGGATAAATACGAAGTCTTGGAAAGTATGTGAAAAGGAATCATATTTTTTCATGGCAGAGCACAGTATATATCGATATTTTATCGTATCATTGTACTGATTTCGATAATTTTTTATCCTTGATTTATCCTCCTGCTCCTGTTATTAGTTGTATCTGCAGATTCATAAAATGGACAACAAGAGTTGAAACCGCAGATTTCACAGAGTATACAGATGGAAACTTTTTTTAATCCTTTATCGGTTGCCATTGTTGGCGCTACTGAAAAACCAGGCAGTTTACCGGGCATTATCCTGAAAAACCTCCTCGGTAAGGGTTTTCAGGGCAAGATATACCCGGTAAATCCCAAATACGGGATGGTTTTTGGCTTAAAATGTTTTCCTTCGATACTGGATATCCCGGATGAAGTAGCATTAACGGTAATCGCCATTCCTGCGTCGCTGGTATTGGATGTCGTAAAGCAACAGGCGCAAAAAAGAATTCATCATGCCATAATTATCAGCGCTGGTTTCCGTGAAATGGGCGCTGAAGGTATCGAAATGGAAGAGCAGATCAGACAGGTTGCAATCGGAAATGACATCAAGATTCTCGGTCCTAATTGTTTGGGGGTTCTGGATAATTATACCAATTTTACCACCTCATTCCTGTCATGGGAAAGGGTCAGCAACCCGAAAAAAGGTTCGCTCTCAATCCTCTCTCAGAGTGGCGCCTTTGCCGTGGCCCTGCTGGACCTGGCGACACTGGAGGGACTAGGTATAGCCAGGATGGTAAACTACGGAAACAGAATCGACGTGGGGGAATCCACTCTCTTGCCATTTTTAAGTGATGATATCCATACAAAGGTAATTGCTATCTATATGGAGTCAGTCGACCATGGTAGGAAGTTTATTGAAGCAGCCAAAGCCTGCTCAAAGAAAAAGCCTATTGTAGCACTTAAGGTTGGAAAGGGTGCAGCCGGTATTGCAGCCGCCAAATCCCATACAGGCGCAATTGCGGGAAACTATGAAATATACAAAGCAGCATTCCTGAAATCCGGGATTATTGAGGCAAACGGTCTGGAGGAATTTATCGACGGTGTTAAGGCCCTTTCCATGCAAAATCCCCCGAAAGGAAACAGAATCCTCATTGTTACCAATGGCGGTGGCTTTGGCGTTATTGTGGCCGATCACTGTTCTGAAAACGGGCTGGAAGTCCCACTCCCCTCTCCCCGGTTAAAAGAGAAACTGAAAAGTAAATTCTCAGCGTTCTATGTGGTAAACAACCCTGTTGATCTGACCGGAAGTGCATGCGATAGAGACTATTACACTGCCTTACAGACGTGCATGATCGAAAGTGACGAATACGACGCTGCCATCATCATACCACTCATGGCGCCTCAGGGCATGACTGAGAGGGTGGTTGATCTCGTCACGGATATCATGAATCGATCGGGAAAGCCTGCTGTTATATGCACGGTGGGAGGTGCATTTACCACGAAGGTCAAACAGTTATTTGAAGAACGGGAGTTTCCTGTCTATCCATCTCCTGAACGGGGCGTAAAAGCTATGTCAATGCTTCTGAAAAGGAGGGTATTACAGGAAGGCGCTGGGCATTCGGATATAAAATACAGAGATTAGGGATGGGACAGGTTACAAACAAAGCAGGTGGAAAATTCAAAACACGAAATCCAAAATTCGAAACAATTTCAAAATTACAAATTCAAATATTCCAAACCTCGTTTCCAATTTCTCTCATTTAATAGTAGCCTTTGTTTCGGACTTCGTCGTAAGCGCTTAGTCGAACGATTTTGATATTTGAATCTCGAATTTGTCAAAAAAACAAACGACAGTATGTGTTATTCACTTCCAAGTAACTCTTTTTGGTTGCGGCTTCCCCCGTTATGGTACTCGCATCCAGACATTTTCTAGAAAAACTGAAATCAAAAGAAGAACCAGGCTTGCAAGGGTGGGGAAGAGATAAAGGTCTTTCTTCTTGAGAACGGTTTCTATGGTAATCTTGTCCCTTTCGATTTTGTCGATCTCGTTGTAGAATTTGGCAACCTCTTCGAAATTCTCTGCATGGTAATATTTTCCCCCGGTTGATTCGACGGCCTCCTTTAATTCCTCAATATGTTCGGCCGCAACTTCCGGATCTACACCAGTAACATCCGAAGCCTTGACCGCCACGACATATGCCTTTATTCCCATTCTTTTCAACAGGCGCAAGGGTCTGGTGGGTGAGATACCAATGTTGTATATTCCATCGGTAAAGAGGATGATAAGCTTATTTTTCAGCACCTCCCTTTGTTCCATTTCTTTGACAAAAGAAATGGCATAATCGGCAAGATACTCTTTATTAATGCTATTTCTCAAGTCTTTTATGGTAAATTGCTTTCCCATCTCTTTTTCAAACAGCGCTGTGAGGGAGGTAAAGAGACCTTCTCCAATGGCCGTTTGATAACCCACCTGAGAGGCCTGCACACGTTCCAGGGATTTCTCCAGTAATTGGGTTTCCATGGTAGGAACAACAATGAGGGCGGCATCCGTACCAAAGATCGTAATACCTATGAGGTCATTCGACCGTTTTTTAATAAAATCACCGACAATCTTTTTTATCGTTTCAATAGCCGTTCCCGTCATACTAAAAGAAGTATCTATAGAAAGGATGATTTCCCGTCCCTGCAGGGCAGTCTTCTCCTGGTAATACCTTGTTTGCGGATGTGCAATGGCCACAATTGCAAAAAACGCGGCGCCAAAAAAAACAGGCTTATTGAGACGGGCAATAAGCCGTTTGGACCCTGCAGGCTCTCTCATATAATAGAGGCTGGAATACCCAAGAAACTTCTTTTCCCTCCAAAAGAGATATAAGAAGCCAAAAGGGATGAGGAGCAGAAAGAGTAAGGGGCTGGCGAAGGTCATTTATCTGCGATAATTCCTTCTATTCCCCGCAGCATCTTGTCAAATGCGTCTTTCTCAATGTGTCTGCCAAAAATAAGCCCATCGAGTTGTTTTAATGCTGAGTGGATGACGATTGATGTCTCTTCCGGGAATTGTTTCTGGATATCATAGTTCAAAAAACTTGACGTTGTGGCGGATTGCGCCGTTTCATTTGAAATGCCGATGAGGGTACCAAGATACGTTCGTAATGCTTTATTAATATTGTAGATATTTTCCCGGTTTAATGACTCATCATCGGAGAAGTGGGAAGACGACAGAGCATTTTTTAATCTTTCCAGGGCAATTTGGGGTGTTTCGCTTACCGGTTTTGGTGAAGACGGCGATACCTTTCCGGCAATAGAACGTAACGCAGTCACGCCCAAAAACAAAAACAGAACGATACCCAGACCCATGGGTAAATATCCATGGAAAAACAGAGATTTCTGTGAATAATACATTGGCCCTTTGATTCCCTCTAAAGGCACATCTACTGCCTTCAGGAGACTGTTAATAATAATAGGGATGGCGGCCGTCTTCACCTCTTTCGTCTCAATGATGCCCATTCCTGCTTCTGGCTTTGAACGTGATTCCAGATAATACAAAATCGTTAGTTCTGGGATTTCTGGGGTCTTTTTTTTCCCTCTCAGTTCATACAATGAAAGGGTGTAATTGAGTACTATCTTTTCGATATTTCCTTCCGTAAAATTTTCTCTATTCATTTTTAAGACTTCAAAGGGGGAAAAATTGAGTTTTTCAATGTTTTCCCATAATACCTTTACATTTTTTTCATGCCGGATTGTAAGGGCATAATTGATGCGGTCGCCGATGGTAATGACATCCTTATCCACCTTTCCTTCAGCAGAAACAGACACCTTTTTCACTGCAACAGGCGATGAAGCAGCCATGCCTTCGCTCTTATCAACTTCATTTCTGTATGAAAGAGAGAGAGTAGGGATAGAGTAGATACCTTCTTTCATATCTGAAGGCAATGAAAGCGCATAGGTAATTATCATATAATCATGTTCGTTATCAAAGATTTGACGTTCCCCTAGTATCACACCTTCCACCTTAAATGGGGAAAGATCGATCTTATCTACACCTTCCAGATTAACGGTCACCCCTAACTTCCACAAAACCTGAACGGTCAGATGCAGCGTCTTGCCTGTGATTATCCGGTAATCGTCAATAAATGTCCAGATTTCAATCGGTTTATCCGTCAGTACCGGCTCTTGTCCCATTTCTGTGAGTTCCTGAGTTTGGGGTTGCTCTTGTGCATTGACATGAAGAATACTATTTCCCCAAAACACGACGATCATACATAAGATGATAAAAAAATACTTCATCGTCTCCTTCTCCCCCCTCTCCTGATACGTCTGTCGAAAAATTCAGAGATTTTTTTAATCCACATTTCCTCATTTTCCTCAGTAGACAGCGCAAGATGGTCTATATTGAGTTTCCGAAACAAAGTCAGGTAAGGCAAAGACTCTCTGAGTGCGGTTGAAATATCAACCGATTTTATCGTACCTGTCTCTATATCCTGAACAGCCAGAAATCCCCTTGCATCAGGCAAGGACGATTCTGTTCTGTCGGAAATAACAATTGGAATTACTTCGTGCAGATAAGATAGCATTTTCAGCGATTGTTCATAGTTGTAAGGCGCCAAAAAATCAGATAATATAAATACCAGGGCCGGGGGAGAAATTTTTTCGTGTAAAAATGTAAACGCGCTATTTAAATCAGTACGGGTACTCGCGGGTGTTTCATGTAAGATATTTTTAACATTTATCAGCGCTTCCTTTTCGCCGGCTTTGGGCTGAATGTAATTTTCTACCCTATCGGTAAATGTAATAAAACCTATTTCATTGCCAGTTTCCGATGCGGCATGAACAAGGATTGAGAGAATACCTGATTGAACCTCTTCTTTTGTAGTAAGAAAAGAACCAAACTTTTCCGACCGGCTTTTGTCAACAAGAAATACAATGGTGACTCGTTTATCCACTAATTTCATGCGTACGTGGAGTTTTCCGGTTTTAACCGTTGCCTTCCAGTCGATGGACTTACAATCATCCCCTGGCTGGTACTGCCGGAGTTCATCAAGTTCCAGTCCATGCAGGGCATTCACATAACTGGAAAACGTTCCTTCGAAGAGGTTTCCAATCAATCGCTGTAATGAAAGCTTTATCCTCCTCTTCATCTTATTTATTCCAAAATAGGGAGCCGATGAAGGATTTTTTCAATGATATCGTCAGAATCAATACCCTGTGATTCAGCCTCATGGGTGAGAATAATTCTATGCCGTAAAACGGGATAAGCCATTTTATGAACATGTTCCGGCAGTACTATATCATCTCCAAGAATAAAGGCATAAACGCGGGCTGCTTTCGCTAACGCAATGGTTGCTCTGGGTGATGCCCCGTACATCACGAGATTTCTTAAATCCCCGTTCTCTTCATTCGGTCTTGTTGCCCTGACCAGGCGCGTAATATATTTTACGATGACTGAGGTTTCTTCCAAAGGCAGCCATTCAGAAATTGTGTGTCTTAAAGAGATCACTTCTTTCGTGTCTAAAACAACGTCTAGTTCAACCTCTTCATCCCGAATCTGCCTTTCTGTAATTTCCCTTTCATCCCCGTATGCCGGGTAGCGCACCTTTAGTTTAAACATGAATCGGTCTATTTCTGCCTCCGGCAACAGATACGTTCCTGATATCTCAATGGGGTTTTGGGTTGCCAACACAAGGAATAATTTTTCCAAAGGATAGGTTTCCCGCCCAATAGTCACCTGTTTTTCCTGCATCGCCTCGAGCAGGGCGCTTTGCACCTTTGCCGGCGCACGATTAATTTCATCCGCAAGTAATAAGTTGGTAAATACAGGCCCTTTTTGTATCCGGCTTTTCCTTGTTTCCGGATCCCACATTTCAAATCCTGTAATGTCACCGGGGATGAGGTCCGGAGTAAATTGCACCCGTTTGAATTTTGCATCCAATACCCGGGCAAGGGTTTTCACCGTTACCGTTTTTCCAAGCCCCGGATAACCTTCCAGGAGAATGTGTCCGTCCGAGAGAAGCGCAACAATGATACTCTCAATCATTTCATCCTGCCCAATAATAACCTTTCCCACTTCTTTTTTTATCTTTTCAATTTTTTCTTTGATAAAATCCCTGTCATTCGCGAGTGTTTTTGTCCGTACCTTCACAGTTTTCTATCCCCCATTTGCCGCAGCTAAATTGTCTTCCGGTTATTTTCATAAATTTGGATGTGTGCAAGTTGGCGGGGATAAACCGCCGCATCATAGGTAATTTTCAGCCAACACGCATGTTATTTTTGGATTAAATTATATAGTTTACTTTTTTTGTTTACAAACAAATTTATGGTTATTTTATTGCAACTCAATGTATTTTCATCAGGATACAACATTATCAAAAAAAATTTCCTGGCAAAGAAATCTAGTCCCATATACTGGCATGCAATATGCTTCCGTTGTTAACGTTTACTTCTTTGGAGAATTGTATTGACAGTAAATTTAAAAATGTGTATATACTGAAAATTTAATTCATAAGTCACATGAAAACAAATTCAATTACCGTTTAGTTTGATAAATTTCATTCATGGAAAGGGGTTTGAAAATGTCATTTTCAAAACCAAATGCGTCTGCTGCAACACGTACAAAAAACAGAACACCTAACGATAGAACACATGCCAGCGGCATGTGTTCGGTTTGCGTGGATGAGTGTCCGGGCTTATGCGAAATCGGGAAGTCTGCCTTCAGGGCATCGGAAAATTTATACCCGCAGCCTTTCGGAACTATCACGGCCGGGGCAGACAAGGACTATCCCGTAGACTTTTCTCACTTAAATATTATGGGAACTGCCGTTGGAGCGGTGGGAATAGAGGCCAACAGCGATAAGGCAATTTTTGAGAACGTAAACGCAGAAACACGGTTAGGCAAAGACAAGGGGATTAAATTAAAGTTGCCTATCATGATTCCGGGTTTGGGTTCGACGAATGTCGCAAAAACACATTGGGATGGCATAGCTGTCGGTTCTGCAATTTCTGGCACCGGTTTAACTATTGGTGAAAATGTAGGCGGCATGGATGTCAATACAAAGCTGGAGAATGGAAAGATAGTTCATTGCCCGGATATTGAATACCGGGTAAAAACCTTCCAGACGTGGCAGCAGGATGGTTACGGTGTTATCGTAATGCAGGAAAATGTTGAAGATAGCCGGTTAGGCGTACTGGAGTATGGCATAAATAAATTAGGTGTACAGGCAGTTGAAATGAAATGGGGACAAGGCGCAAAGGATATTGGGGGAGAGGTTAAAATTAACAGTTTGGAAAAGGCAAGGCTGTTAAGAGACCGGGGCTATATTGTATTACCCGATCCGTACGATAATACCGTAGCATCTCTTTTTGGGAAGGCGTTTAAAGAATTTGAAAGACACTCTCGTGTCGGAATGGTCAATGAAGAGGCATTTGTAAAAAGGGTGAAAGAATTACGGAAGGCGGGCGCAAAATATATTTTCCTGAAGACAGGCGCTTATAGACCGGCAGATCTTGCAAGAGCGGTGCGCTATTGTTCTGTTGCTGGTGTAGATGTATTGACAGTTGACGGTGCCGGCGGTGGCACGGGCATGAGCCCCTGGCATATGATGAATGAATGGGGGGTGCCAACCTTATATATCGCATCTCTTACGTATAATTATGTACATAAATTGGCATCAAAGGGGCAGTACGTTCCGGATATTATCCTTGCCGGAGGCTTTGCCTTTGAGGATGATATCTTTAAAGCTATGGCGCTTGGCGCACCGTATGTCAAGGCTGTAGGAATGGCACGCTCTCCGCTCTGTGCTGCCCATGTGGGAAAATTAATTGCTGAGCAGATCAAGAAGAACGATATCGATAAAACGATTGAACCTTATGGAAAAACAATGGAAGAAATATTCGTTCTGGCATCCAGGGCAAAAAGACTGTTCGGCACAAACGGCCGGGAAGTACCTTCGGGGGCAATTGGTGTTTATTCATATTATCAACGTCTATCCCAGGGTCTGCGACAATTGATGTGCGGTGCAAGGAAGTTTGCCCTGGAATATTTAACAAGAGACGATATTGTAACTCTAACTCGTGAAGCAGCTGAAGTAACTGGTATAAAATATATTATGGATGCAGATATCGAAGAAGCGGAACAGATCCTCATGGGAAAAGAAAAACCGTCGAAGCCGGTAGCAAAGGGAAAACCAAAAGTATCCTCAAAACCTGTAACCAAGGGAAAGGGTAAGGCGAAAAAATAAATCCTATCGAATTCTCTCTGGGAAAATCCTGCTCTCACGGAAATCGCTACAAATAAAATAGGGAAAAGGAGGCCGATAAAAATGGGGAAAAAAGGACAAAGCTATGTCTTGGCATTATACTGGCTATTACAGGTGTAAGGTCAGAGTCATTATATGCGAAGGAAAAGAAAATATTCGCCCTGGAAGATACCATTTTTGATCTTAAATCCTCAACATCGGGACTGGCAGTATATGGATATGTATCGGATAGAGAAAAACACCTGTTGCAGGCGCTACGGTGACAATAAAGAGCAGTACTGACGGTCAGGGAGAGGGACAAACGGAAAGTTCAGGTTTCTTGGGGCTTTGGTGGACTCGAAGATGATGCAACGTATACTGTTGAGGCAAAAAAATCTGGCCTCGGTTCAAAAAAGACAAGTTCCAAGATAAAGAATAACGAAGATGAAAACTTTATTATCAATTTTAAGTTTAAAGGGGTTGATGAGTAACAGGCCGTCCGTGAATGTAGCCGGTAAATGAAAATAAAAGATACAGTAAATTGCGTGTAGATTAAATGCGATCTATAAACAAATCAGAATTGTAAGGATTGGAGGTATCTATTGCGCCGCTACCCTGTCCGCCCTTCCTGATATCCCTCTCCTCTTTGATCTTTCGGTTAATTCCATCGAAGTAAAAATGGACGGTGTTACCGTCCTTGTTGATCAATCCTTTGAACAACTTTTCCTTGTCCTTTACCTCCTTTCCCTGCGCATCGCTGAAAAATATCTGATTATTACGACTGTCGTACCCAAATCGGATTGTCTGGCCGATATTATCCGTCGTCCTGACCAAACGATCCAGGGCATCATAAACATTTATGGTAGTAAATCTTTCGGTCAGTGATGGACTGTTCCCTTCTTGAGTAATCTCTGTCTCAACAACTTTTGTTACGTTACTATTTTCATTGTAGGTAGTGTCTACACGATTCCCCTCCGGGTCAATCTGAACAATCCTTCTATCAGCGCCGTCAAATTGAAACTCGAATACATTTCCATCGTCTTCAATCGCAAACGTGTTACGCCCCTTACGGTCGTATTCATAGCGTGCGTTACCCTTCCATCATTGGATGTGCCCAATGGGCCGTCCTTGAGTACCGGGGTGCATACCGTACTCACGCCATCGGATATAAATAACACATCATCCTTCTGGTATTGCCTGTTCATTTCATCGAAGAAATATTCCGTCTGTCTCAGGAGCACATTCCCTGTTCCAGAATTATCCTGTGGACTTTCTCCACCAATAAGACCATACCGTGATACCTTGGTAACGCTACCGACAGGGTCGTATGCCTGTTCAGTGACATTTCCTATAGGATCCGTGGTTTTGATGACCCTGTTTAAAACCATCATATGCATACAGGGCACTATCGTTCTTCCCATCTCCATTGTTGTCTTCACCGTCTATTGTCTCAATGAGATTTCCGTTCTGGTCATAGTTGTGCGTTGTATTGGGAGAACCCCCGCTGCAACCGCATATATTTGTGGTGCGATATACCAGGTCTCGTTCGTCGTATATCGTCTCCTGATAATTTCCCCCCGGAAAAATAATCTTGACCCTGTTTTCATTTGCATCATAGCGGTATTCGGTGGTCAATGTCTCTGCCTCGCTGACTTCCTGGGTTTCCTTGACCAGGCGGTCAAGGATGTCATATGCGTAGATATGTTCCACAAATTCTCCAGCAAGAGAACCGTTATTACTATCCTTATTTTCGATCTCTTTCTTTACAACGGTATCATTATAGTCATACTCAATATTGGTTGCATATTGGAACGCCTTTAACGACGGTTTCTTTTTTCCTTTTTGCTTTGGCACGGCGGCGGCATGGATGATTTTTACCTGCTGATTGAGTTCATTTACCACAAATTCTGTCGCCATGCCACGGCCATTAATTTCTTTTATTACGTTTCCCACCTGATCTTTACCGGTTTTGGATTTGTGCCAGAATTCCGTGTTGATGATGAGGCGGTATCTACTATCGTCTCCTTCAGATAACCAAATGAATCTTTACCTTTATCCTTGATCTTATCCTTTCTATCACCATCGGGATCATTCTCCGGGTAATAGTCATACGTGGTGATATTCCCTTCAGGATTGGTCTTTGAGGTCATCTGCCATATTTATTATAAACAAACAATTCCACAATCTCCTGCGAGGTATCTCCTTCAAGTTTTGCCTGGTTAGAATCGCCCAACGGGGTTACGGTGGGATAAACGACCTTGACCACATCTCCGTAAACATTATCCGTAATGCCGTCTCCGTTCAAATCGACCAGACCGAGTTTTACACCAGCTTCATCCAGCATCTCCTGAACTTCTGCGCCAGAAATTCCCATAACCTCTGCCAAGTCGTTCAGATTATTACCCTCCTGGTAATCATAGAAATACGTGGTGGTGTATCTTTCCTTAGAATTCGTACCTCCATTGGGTGGTGTATGACTGGAATCGTTTCCCCTGGGGTCAGTTTGTGTTCTGACCCGGTTGTATATCGGGTCATAGGTGTATGTTGGCTCTATCTGTTGCTGGGCGCCTCCCCGGTCGCTATCGGGTAACTGTTTATTCTCTAAAAGATTCCCATGTTTGAACCTGCTTTTCCGATAATCTACTGATCCCAAATTCTCAGTTGCATAGGCATTTTCCACAGTATTCCCTTCAGGCAGTGCGGATTTAACCCTTTCGCCGTCTTCGTTATATTCAAAAGGTCGCCTCAAAGTATTCCGGCTCACCCTCACGTAAACCTTTCGTATATTCCTTTGTGGATACGGCATTCCCCAGTTTGTTATGTTCATATACCGCCTTATTCCCGTTGCGGTCTGTTACCGTCACACGGTTGACCGGGTCATTTGTATCCAGGGGATTTGAAGTCATCTCTTCGTATTTATACGTTATATCACCGCCAGCAGCAATTCCACTTGCATTGATCCCGCCGTACGTCTGCTTAACGACGTGACCGTATGCATAGGAATTTTCATCTGTTTCATAAACATTGATCAGACGAGGAGAGCCGCCAGCCGCAACTTCATTGGGTGCAGTTATGGTCAGAAGGCCATGATTCAACTTCTCATTATCAAACCCGGACGAATAGGTATATCTCTTGGTCTTACCATCCGGAAAATTATTACCATTAGGTGTACCTGTAACAGATGGAGATGTGACGGAAACGAGGTCGCCGTTACTGTCGTATTCAAATGTAATGGACCTGTTGATGAAGTCCTTTACCTCAACAAGCCTTCCGTTAGTGTTATAACTGTAAGTGATCTTTCTGCCCAATGTGTCGATAGCCCCTAAAAGTTTTCCATCCTCATCCCTTGTAAAGGTCATGGTATTGACATGCCTGTCTTCTAAATGGACAAGGAATCCATTTCTGTCATAAGACTTTTTGCTCCCCTGTCGGTCTCTTAAGGTAAAGGAACCATCTCCATTCTTTGTCAGACGGGTATAGGCGCCGAGCGGGGTGCTGTCTGCGACATCTGATTGCAGCCCGTAAAGGTCAGAGTGGCCGTGACCGTCCATAACCACAACGCTTCCCACTTTTATAAATGAATCACTCAGGATAGGAGAAAAGGTATCCGTTGAAATGGCATCCTGATTCTCTTCGGTAATTTCCAAGAGCCTGGAGTTATAGTTAAAATCCCAGTTATGACCCAGCGGGCTATCAAAGGTAACACGGCTTTTATAGGTGCGGGTAAATGTCCAGTCGAAACCACGTCCGGGGATCTTGAGGTCTGTTATCTGTAAGACAAATTCACCATTGTGAAGGGTTATGGGGTCGGGGGTGTCATTTTTCAAGCCACCGCTTGCAATCATGGAAGCGGTATCAGGTGGTGGGCATATTGTGCAGGTTGCGTCAATAAAAATGCCACCCCTTGCTTGAACAAATTTTTTCCCGTGTGTGGACGTGCTGTTGAAAGGACAAACAAAGAAGTCGTCATTGATTATAAGTCCCGATAATATGAGTGTTGGTGTAACCATTGCGACTGGCGTTGGTTCAGCCTCTTTTACGGCAACGACGACCTCACCAAACATCGCCTGCATCGGTCTGCTCATAAAATACCATTGAATTGCAAAACTCGTCTGTCCAGCCACTACGGTAGTAATCGTAAATACACCGTGGTGGGCAGTGAATGGCGTATCTGATGATATCGTTGCAACATTCGGATCACCTGTATTTAAAGGCGTATACAGGGTTTCTTCCTCTGTAAGATCAGCCGTGATCTGCCAGGTCGTTGTCTCTCCAACTTTCATCTCTAAGACAGAGGGGCCGCATGTATGGGCATATCCGGCCAAGGTAAATATGACAGAAGAAAAAATGAAGAAGGCAAAAGCAAACAGATATTTTACGAAAGTACGTTGTGCACGCTTTGGAAATTTAAAGCTATGTGGTTGCATAGTTTCCTCCTTTTATGGCTGGACTTTTTCTTCGATGCCCTTAGATTGGTAGAATGGTAGCAAAATGGTTATTATTGCATCTTTCAAGAACTCCCAGAAGGCCATTGATCGATGATATTTACAAAATAAAAAAGCCTTACTGCAAAGATATTTCCTGGAAACATCTTCGGCAGTAAGGCTATCTTTTTTCCCAACAAGCGGTCTTTTATAAACTGCGCTCTTGGTCTGTTTAAAAGACCCTTTACTTTGCGCCACCTGATCACTCAGGGTTTGTCTTTATCGCGATGGTTTTTTTATTGTATAAATAAATTGATGGAGATAAATTGTTTTCAGTCGTAATGGTTAACAATAATTATTATAGTTATCAATAAAAATATAAAATATCTTGAAACACTATTTCCGTCGAGGTATGATTTTTCAACCATTCATAACCATTATTCCATGAAAAACACATCCTTCACATTTAAGCATCATGGCTGGCTGGGTATTGGATTAATCTGTTTTGTTGAGTGCTGCTTGCTCATTCAGCATCACAATTACTTTGCTTATAAAATCAGCATCTGGGCAACCCCTTTATGTTGGTTGGGCTACGTGATGCTTTTAGATGCGATTATTTTTAGGCTCAAAGGGAATTCACTCCTCTGTAACCGCAGACGGGAATTTTACATTCAGATGCCCCTGTCTATTGCCTTCTGGCTCCTATTTGAATTTTACAACCTCCATCTTGCAAACTGGGAATATCAGGGTTTGCCGAAAAACAGGATAGAACTCTGTATTGGAATGGGACTGGCCTTTGCTCTGATCATGCCGGGGATGTTTCAAACCACAGAACTCATCAAAACCCTGAAATTTTTCGATCGATTTCGGATTGCCAATCTCCGCGTTTCAAACAGGATTATATATACCAGTATTGTCCTGGGATTCTTTTTTATCATGGCTCCATTGCTCATCAGCAGAGACTATGCCCGTTATCTCTTTGGGCTGGTCTGGACGGGATATGTCATGATATTCGACCCCATCGTATATTGTAGCAAAGGGGAATCATTATTAAAGGATTTAGAAGAAGGCAGGCTTTCCCGGATATTGAGCCTCTTCGTAGCAGGTTACATCTGCGGTTTCCTGTGGGAGTTCTGGAATTACTGGGCTGCATCAAAGTGGGTGTACACCGCCCCTTTTATGAAGGATGTAAAGATCTTTGAGATGCCAGTGGCAGGATTTCTGGGATTCGGGCCTTTCGCGTGGGAGTATTTTTGCTTTTACCATTTCTGCAAACTCGCTGGAAGATCGGCATTGACTAAGCAATGAATACTATAGTATTACTGTTTAAAAACTTTTTTTTAGAAAGTTTTTATCTCTCTTGTATTCTCCCCTTCGCAAGGGGAGAAAGAGAAGGGTTGTTTGGTCGGCTATCTGCATACTTAGGAATTTCAATTGCCACAGGGTCACAAAATACAAAGAAAAACTTTGTGTCTTGGGGTCTTGGTGGTTGAAAAAAATTGGCGAAGACCTGATTCAATGACAAGAAATTTTAAAAAATTAGTTCCTCCCCCTTTGATGGGGGAGGCCAGGTGGGGGGTTAAAGGAAAAGATCAATCACCCTCCCTTAGTCCCTTCCATCAAGGGAGGGATAATGTAATGTTAAGGAATTTCAATCTTATATGATTCCCCTCTAAAAAGAGGGGAGATGAAAAGTCGCTGCCAAAGCAGCCTAATTTTAATAGGCTAAAATATGTATCCATCAAAACCCTGGAACAAAAATTGGTGGACGATCGGCTTGTTTGTTATCGGTATAAGTATCCTTTTTGTCATGGTTATATGGAATACAGAAAACGCCAAACAACCTGCATCGGTTAACGAAATTAAGCCAGGAGAATTAACTCCCTATGATCACCTTATTGAAGCAAGGAAGGCATTAATGGATGGATACAAACCAGATGAAGACCCGTTCAAAACTTCCTGGGGAAGGGTGTATGATGCAAGGATACATCTAGAGGCCATCAAACAGGATTCCCCGGAATATGCTGAAGCACAAAGGTTAATGGACGAAGTAATGCGGAGAGAGGCAGAAATGGAAAGAGCATCGGTGATCCAAACCCAAAAGTATTTGAAAAAGCAGCGTGAAGAGGTGATGGGGAAACTTGAGAGGTATTTTGTGGGTAAAGATATGTACGTACATGTGGAATTAGAGGGAGAAGAAGCGACAATTTTACGAATGGAGTACATGTTCTGGTCGCGTCCTCTCGTGTATCAGGTAGTGAATGGCACAGGCTTTCTCCCCGCCCTTAAAAATCTAGGATTCAAAAAGGTGATCTTCGACGCCACTCACGATTATTCCTGGACGTATGATTTAGAAGGTAATACTGAGGAATAAAAAATAGAGAAAAACCTTTGCCTTGTTTATAACGAGCTTTGTGAATGCCGTACGAACATTTCCTTGACATCCGATGGCTGAAGCAATTAAATTTATTATTGCTGCATCCATAAGAATTGATTTTTGCATCATCAGGAGGCGGATTCATTGACGATAGACAATATAGACATAGAGGTAACGCTCCAAAAAGTAGAGAAGCTTCTTTCTGAAGAGAAAGGGCTGTCGCCAGCCATGAGGTCCATGGTAGAGTTATTGGTATTACTGATCACGCTGCTGGTTGGTCGTTTAAACCGTAACAGTCGCAACAGCAGTAAGTCTCCCTCAAGTGATCCGAATCGCAAGAGAGAAAGCAAGGCGAAGGGTGAGAGGAAGGTGGGTGGACAAAAGGGTCGTGAGGGGGTGACACTGGAAAGGGTTGAGAACCCTGATAAAGTGGAAGTGATAAAAGTAGACCGAAGGAAGTTGCCGCGTGGGGAATATACGGTGGTGGGTTACGAAGCGCGCCAGGTGTTTGATATGAAGATTTCACGGGAGGTAACAGAAAGAGCAGATGTCGATACCGGTGAGTGAAGGTTCCTTGTACAATTTTAATCAGGAAGCCTACGAATGTTTGGAAACCTTCGGGGAGAAAAGCAAAGCAGAACTCACTAAGTCAGAGGTGTTACATGTGGATGAAACGAGTATTAACAAGAACGGGGGTAGATATTGGTTGCATAGTGCATCCAATAGGCAGTGGACATGTTTTTATCCTCACGAAGGGAGAGGGACAGAGGCAATAGATAGCATAGGAATATTGCCCCAATTTCGTGGGATTCTTTGTCACGACCATTTGAAGGCGTATTACACCTATCCCTGTACGCACGCGCTCTGTAATGCGCAAAGAGATAAATCGTGTAACAAACGATGCCGGGGGAATGTTGGGAGTTGGTGAGTCAGAAAAATACCGGCAAATGTATCGTGCGATATTGCAAAACGCAGAAGCAGAAAGCCCTCCCCCTGACGAAACAAACCGTAAGGGGAAAAGAGGTCGGGCGAAAAGGACAAAAGCCAGGAATCTTCTGGAACGATTATGAAAGTATGAGATGATGTCCTGATGTTCATGGACAATAAAAACGTCCCCTTCACGAATAATTTGGCTGAAAACGACATCAGGATGACAAAGGTTCAGCAGAAAATATCGGGCTGTTTTCGTTCTTTGGACGGGGCCAGGATTTTCTGTCGCGTTCGCAGCTACCTCTCAACTTGTCGAAAACAAGGGGTAAATTTGAGACAGGCATTAAAGATGCTATTTCGCGGTGAATTGCCAGATTCTGTTCGCTCTTAACAGTAGTGCTTAAAAATACGCTGAATAATTACCGGTTTTGCTGGTGGTAAGCCGAGAATAGCCGGACATCGCATTACCGTACAAAACATTGTGATTTGGCATGAGTTGTTAGGACACAGCGCTGATGAGATTGCAGCAGAGTATGACCTGACATTAGCCGGTGTATATGCTGCCTTGGCTTACTATCATGACCATCGAGTCGAAATTGACAAATCCATACAAGAGAGCAAGTCTTTTGTAAGCGCATTACGCAAAAGAACCCCTCAAGAGTAGCAAAAAAATTGAATGAGCAAAAGGGTTAGGTTACAAGAAAGAGCATTATCTATACTAATAAGAGGTAAAATAGACGGATTTTAGTATGTCTTTTTTATGTTGGTAAAGTGGCTAATCTTTCTAAAGGATAATCCCATGATAACCATTCTACGTTATCAGTTTTTATCGTTTCTAGCGGTTATCGCAGGTTTCTGCTCTGTTCCCTCTGCTTCTGCTCATCCAAACGATCGGGTCGCACATTGGGTCGAGCAAGTCATCTTAGGCCCCGAGTTTGGTGGGGTGGGCAAGATTTGTTCTCGATGGGTAAAGACCCCGAGGCTTTCCATCTTTGGTGCGTCGGAGCAACAGCAGAAAGTGGTGACCGATGTAATTACCCATTTGAATGAAACTCTCACCAAAACCCCTATCAAGAAGATTGAACTTCTCAAAGCAACTGACGTGGGAGCCGATATTCAGGTCTATTTCGCCCCTTTACAGGATTTCCCAAGTCTTGCGAAACAACATAAGTTTCAGTACGTGCAAGACAACTGGGGGTACTTCTGGACATTTTGGAATGGAAGGCACGAGATTGAAAGCGCGTTCGTTCTGCTTGCGTCTGACAAACTCCAAGGCAAAGCCTTGCAGCATTTCGCTCTGGAGGAAATCACTCAGTCGTTAGGGCTTTCGAACGACTCGCCGGTTTTTCCCGAGAGTATCTTTTACGCAAAAGGGAACAATGGCGGGGATGTCCAACAGTTCAGCAATTTGGACAAACAACTGATCGTCTTTTTCTACAATCACATCCAACCGGGTGCGACCCGTGGGGAAGTTCAAGCAGCATTTAAGAAACATTGGGGAGTTCAGTAAGGCATTACATAGACTAATAGCACGTTATCGGTTTCCACTTGTTGTCGTCTAACCAAGTGTTGCAGTTGGCCGACGGCACTTCAGCAACAGTTGTTTGTTTCTGGTGTAGACATGTTTGCTATCAATTCAGGCAGCAGCAACAGAACTTGTCTTTAGGTAGAAAATAAAAAAAAGGTAGGTTTGCTTTGTGGTAATAAAGTTCTCTCGGCATGCAAAAAGAAGAGCAAAACTATATAAAATTCCAGAGTCAAAAATCTTAAAAATTCTGGAAGAAAAAGAGTTGACTCAGGGGACTCGTGAGATTATAGAAAATGTCGAAGGATTTAAGTATCCATTAAAAATTGTTGTTGCCGTTAAAGAGGATACAATGACAATAATAACAAACTATCCTCTGAAGAAAGGAAGAAAAGGATGAAGGTGTATTACGATGACGAAGTAGATGCCTTGTATTTAAAGTTGGGAGATGAGATACCGGAAGGGGCTATAGAAATCTCTGAAGGAGTTAATATAGACACAACTTCTAAAGACAAGATAGTGGGTATAGAAATCCTGAATGCCTCTAAAAAGATAGATTTAAAAACCATATTATCTTACACACTTGAATTTGATAAAGATTTGATAACTCAAAAAACTGACTAACGCTTTGTTCATCGTAAAAGCTGCTGTATCTCCAAAATTAAATCCGTAATTATATTGAGTTGAGGATCGTGGGCTTTATCAAGTCCATTTTGGACATCGCCATATCTTTTCAGCTTCTTTGCCTTTGCATCCTCAATAATTTCCAGGCAATGGGGTAATTTACCGAAAATCTCGTGTATTGCTTCTCTATGTTCCTTTTGAAGGTCAAATATTCTTGAAATGATCTTTATTCTGTCTTTAATAAGAGATGCTCTTTTAAAAAATTCCTCTTTAGCCTCCGGGGAAATACTACATTTCATGTCGTAGAGGATACCTGTATAGATTCCGTTATGTAAGATGTGTTCAATATCCTGCATAGTCTCTTCCACAATACGGAGGGTTATTGAAAGACCTCGTTTTTGATATTCATTCAGCATGATTTATAGATTCCCTGTCTATTATTTCCCGTGCCATTCTTTTTACTATGCCCGTATCTGAATCAATCACTTTAAATATAAATTCCTTAGCCTCCGGTACCCCTATCTCATTGAGGGCATTGAGAATTCCTATTTTTAAAAGGGTGTTGTCTGTTTGCTTAAAGAGCTTTAAAAGTGGATGTACGGCTTTAATACTTTTGCGTCTACCGAGGATGTACACAGCCCGCTGAACCGTTTCTCGCTCTCGATGCCTGAGTGCATTTATCAATTTTTCCTCAAAATCCTTGTTCGCATACTCTGATATGTCAGCACCACAGAAAGGGCATATCGTATCAATCCCCTTTATTTCTTTCCAACATGTCGGACAGAAGAATGTCATAGAACTTTACCTTGATTGTATAGGAATTTTCATTTTATTTAAGCGGGTTATACATTGTATGGCATAGAAAATCCCCCTTTATTAAGGGGGACTTAAACGGAATACCTTGAAAGGTTTTTTGGTTACCTTTGACAATTGCCAATACATTTACAGGTTTAAAACTACGAGGTTTACTTTTTGTTTTGAGGAAAATCTGGTTTTACTTCAAGGGATAAATAACTAATATGTGGTCGCAGATAAATAAACCAGAACACGACGCCAATCAGAATAACCCCTCCTACAAGATTTCCCATAGTAACGGGGAAGAGGTTGTTTACCAAAAATCCCTTCCATGTAAGTAAAGAAAGGTCTAACGATTTGCCTGCCATTTTTTCAGCGGCAGCAACGACGTCTGGATTTTTTCGTAACACCAAACCCATGGGAATAAAATACATATTTGCAACGCAGTGCTCAAACCCGCTGGCAACGAAACCGCCGATGACAAATATATTTGAAAGGACCTTGTCTGCTACTCTTTTACTGCTATAGCACAACCAGGAGTTAAGGCATACTAGGGCATTACACAGCACGCCCCGTGTCAGGGCTGCACTAAAAGTAAGATTCACTTTTTTATAAGCAATTATCAACGCCTTTGCACCCGCCATGCATTGAAAATACTCCCATTGATGCGCCATATTCATCAGGAAAACCATGAGCATACTTCCAATAAAATTACCAATATACACAAGAGTCCAGACCCTGAGCAATTCACGTGTCGTAATCTTTTTGCTCAGATAGCCCATGATATTGAGATTGTTGCCTGTAAAGAGTTCCGCGCCGGCAACCTCAACCAGGATAAGACCGAGAGAAAATACGATGCCGGTAATAAGGCAAGTAGCGCCAAAGTGAAGGGTGGAATCGCTGGTGACAAACGAGGCAAACTGGGCGCCCAGAGCAATATAAATACCTGCTAAAATACTTAATACGAATGTTTGTGAGACGCGGAATCGCGCCCTTACAACGGCCTTGTTTTCAATTGTGGAAGCTGTTTGTACCGGTGAATATGCTGTATCCATATTCACCGCCCGATTCGGATTTTGAATATCATTTTCTGCCATTTTCGTTTTCCTTTAGTATTTCTTTAAAGGGCGTACATAGGCAAACCAGTATGCGGCTGCAATCAAGAGAATACCGCCGAAAAGGTTTCCCAGGACAACAGGACACAAATTATCAATTAAAAATCCCTTAAAAAAGGTGAGGTTTGCAATATCGAGCCTACCACCGTGTACATCTTCAGCGACGGCCATTACGGCATGGTTGCCCTTCAGGATTAATCCCATAGGGATAAGCCACATGTTGACAACAGAATGCTCGAAGTTGCAGGCGATAAGGCAAGATGTGGGCAAGAGTAGTCCAAGTATTTTGTCGATATTACTTTTACCACGATAACATAACCAAACACCCAGACAAATCAAGGCATTACCAATCATTCCCCGCACAAAGACGACACCAAACGGGACGTTTACTTTATTATTGGCGGCAAGGACGATTTTGGCGCCAAGGAGATAATTGTTCATCATCCATTGCTCAGAGTTGTATATCCACAAAACGAGGGTTAATGCGCCAATAAAATTACCAATAAATACAATAATCAGATTTCTAACAAAATCCTTGCCGGTAATTTTTCGGGCCATAAAAGACATTGCAACAAGGGGGTTCCCGGTAAAGAGTTCGGCGCCGGTGATTACGATCAAAACCATTGCCAGGGTAAATGCGACCCCGCCGATGAGTTGATTTAAACTATAATTTGAGGTTGCGGTATGTGTTACTAATATGGAGAGCTGTGCACCAAGGGCAATAAAGACACCTGCGAGGATACTGAGGCCGAGCATGGTCAAAGCACCAAGATTCGTCTTTGAGATACCCACCTGTCCCACTTGATCGGCCATTTCAGACGGTTCATAGGTATCAAGCTCAATAACTGGTGCAGTAGGTTCCTGATTGTTTGCACCTTCATTCCCTTCGGCAGACATAAATTACCTCCTTTTTTGATCTTTATTCAACATAATACATCCAGTATGTTGTGAATTTTACATTGAAGTCCTTTAGTCACTTGAATATATTTTTTACCAATAACCGATGCATTATCATATTCATATCTTTGAAAACATCGCTGGCATTCAATGTAGTTATCGGTCTGCCTTAAGTTGGGTAAAATGCTACTTTCATGGATACGCATCCCTGTTTCTTGTGATTGTTCAATTACCTGAAAGCTACTGGTAAATACTTTAAATTTTTTAGAGTTGCCACAATTTGGACATACAAAGAATGTGTCAGTTAACATGTATAACCTCCTTATAATCGCTGATATTTTTTCGTTAAAACTGGATAACAAAACTAAATAACAGTTTACTTATATCACTTACTGTAAATGTCTTAAAAAAGTTTATATTATGTTACTCTATATCATTCCTGCGAAAGCAGGAATCCAGTCTTTTGTGATTTTCCTGGATTCCCACTTGCGTGGGAATGACAATTTACTTTTACCATCTACATAATTCAGATTGCAGCTTCGCCCGACTCTTTTGTGCGAATATGATACGCGTTTTCTACATCAAAAACGAATATCTTTCCATCGCCAATACTCCCCGTCTGGGATTCGTTGATGATAGTATTTACGATTCTTTCAACGTCGGTGTCCCTGACAGTAATTTCGATTTTCATCTTCGATAAGAGGTCAACCCGAAATCTTCTCCCACGCCATACTTCGCTGATACCTTTTTGTTTGCCCTGTCCAATTACTTTTGTAACGGTCATTCCCGGATAACCCAACTCCAACAAAGCATCCTTGACAATATCAAATTTTCCGGCCTGATTATTGCCTCTATCTTTTTCATAAAAACTCCTCTAATGAAATGTCGTGGAATTACGACAATGTGTCTCCCTTTCAGTGCTAAAATATTATGAAATCCTTATCCCAGGGCTGTCTCCCTGGGCTATATTCTGTCAGCCCTTCGGGTTTTATCCTGATGTTGAGGTAAGGAATTTCAAACTGGGAGTACAACCGTCTCGGTTGCGTAACAAAAAGTTGTCAAATGCCTGATTAAAAAAAAACTCTCTCCCTTAATTTCAATAAAAAAACTCCTATCGAAGAATAACTTCAACAGGAGTTATCAGCTACAATGTAGCAGTTAAGCGAACTCCATCGCTCTAAATATTAAGTAAACGTTTAGAATTTCAAACGGGTAGCGCAACCGCCCCGGTTGCGCGAATAAAAGACGCCGAAGACCCAATATATTATTGCCAAGCACCTCCTGCATCTTTTCAGTTGCAATTCTGTCGCGCTAGGCCATCGCCACAGCTTTTTGTTCACGGCTTATCTCCACCGGATTTATCATGTTCCATACCTTCTCCAGATTTTCTTTGTACCCTTCCAGGGCTTTAGCCTTGCTTGCTAATAACTCTAGTTCAAATCGTACAGACTCGCTGCCTGCTCTTCGCCTCTCCTGTCCCTTTTGTATGGCTTGTTCTATCTGGGCAATAAGATCGCTCCCAAGATCTTTTAGTTGTTTGGAGTAATGGTCGATGGTTTTGCAGATCCTTGTTGTGAGGTCAGAACGTGTCCTGCCACAATTCCTACCCACATCGGAGGATACCCGCTCCATCATCTCGTTCAAGACCATTTTTCTGCTCAGGGATTTCGGCAGGAAGGCGCGCAGGATGGACTTGACCTCTTCTTCCGTGGGGGCGGTATATTCCTGGACCATGTAATAAAAACCAGTATCCCTGGCTAGTTCAACGGAAAATTCATATTGTTCCATGGATACCTCAAAGAGTATTTCGGCAGCCGTCTTAAACTCGTTGATGATATTATTGGAACGTTTTGTGAAACGGCTGAAGGTTTCCTGGATATTATTCGAGATCACCTTCTCGGTATCTTTTCTAAATGCATCGAATCCCCTGACGATCTCTTCCTTGATAACCTTCTGCATTTCATCCCTTAAGGCTGTGGGATTGAGATCGGGATTTTTTTCGTAGAAATCCGTAAGACACTGCTTTACTCTCGGGGTCTCCTTTTCTTCTAAAATCTTTAACATCTCCTCCACCCTGAAACACAGCTTGTCCGATTCTCCTTTGAGCAGATATTTCATATCTTCTCTATCCTGCTTCAGGTTCGCTACAAGCTGATGAAAGGTGTTAATCTTATTTTCCAACTCCTCCCCGGAGGCTTCCATGGTCTTTCTTTCAATTGCTATCTGAGATAGTTTCTGAGAGATGACCCGCTTTGTCTTTGATATGGTGGTATTGAGGACGATTTTGCCTTTCTCTAAAGAGAGAAAACTCCCTAAGGCATCTTCCAGGTTCAAAAGGCCACTCTGGGAAAGTTGAACGTCATTGTTCGCCGTTTTTGCCTTTAGTGCTTCTCTGGCAGAGATAGGCCAGATCTCCTGAACGGTAAATCCCATCTCCTCCAATACCTGTTTATTGAAGGCGGCGATTTCTTCAATCTCTTTCGGGGTCAGATTATCAATCTTGTTCAAAACAAAGAATATCTTCTGGGTAGAATCTTTAATCGTGTCGAGGAGTTCTTTCTCTACCTGCGAAATGGGGACGTCTGCGCTCATGAGAAACAATGCCGCATCCAGATGATCTAAAAATTCATAGGTCGTTTCTGTATTGTGTAGGAAAGTGGAACCCACTCCCGGCGTGTCTACCAGCAGTATCCCTTTTTCAAGGAAAGGGGATGGATACCCGATGCGTGCACATCGTACGCCCCGTATATTTTTTGGATTACCTTTCTCCGTTACATAATCAGGAAGTTCCTCTATGCGAATTTTCTTCTCGTTGCCGTCTTCCATAGAGACTACGCAGCTAACCTCTTCACTATACTTCAGGATTGTCACAACAGACGTCAGTGGTACTACGGAAGAAGGGAGTATTTCCTTACCGATCAGGCTATTAATGAGGGTTGTCTTACCCCTTTTAAATTGTCCTAAAATCACCAGATTAAAACAATTTGATATCAACTGTTCCTTGATCATGTGCAGCCTGTTGTCCACGGCCCCCGTATCATCCTTTATCAAACCAACAATATTTTCAATGGTGCCCAGTATTTCTGTTTTATGCCTTATAAATTCTTCTAACATGGAATAACACCTCCATAAAAACAAAAGCATCGGGTGTAATATCCTTAAAATCTGGAAAATTTATTGTCCACCGTCTGCCTTTCTTCCTGTATCATTTTTACACTTTTCTGCTTAAACCATCCAATTACACGACTCAAAATAACTACGGATATCAAGCATAAATTCACCGTCACGCAAAACAACCTGGTCTTTATTTAACTTATTATTTGAAATCCAGTACATCAAAAAGGCATCACACAAATCTGACTCCGTATATTTAACGCCCAACAAACCCGCATCCTGAAGATCCTTAATACCGATAATCTTTTCCATAAATCCCTCCTAGGAATTTTAGGACAGGGATTTATTTTACGCAGTATAACGGTGTAATAAAAAAACCCCTGTCGAGACCTTGTCTTCGACAGGGGTTCTTATAAATAAAAAACTCCTATCGAAGTATCTGGCTTCAATAGGAGTTATCAGCTATCATATAGCAATTGGCGAACTCCATCGCCTGAATTTTAATTATATGCGAAAATATACTACGTATTCAATTTTTTGTCAAGCAGATTTATAGAAATAAATAGTCGATAAAGGTTTTTAAGCAACCTTCCTTTCGATCTCCTCAAATTTAACGGCCACCTTCATGGATACACCCGGTTCCTGCATGGTAATGCCATACATCACATCGGCAACGCTCATGGTGACCTTGTTGTGGGTAATAACGAGGAATTGTGTATCTTTGGTAAATTCCTTCAGAATATGGGTAAATCGATTGATGTTGCTTTCATCCAGGGCGGCATCTGCCTCATCCAGGATGCAGAATGGGCTGGGTTTAGATTGGAATACAGCAAAAAGCAACGCCACGACGATCATTACCTTTTCACCACCGGAGAGGAGGGTAATTGAACGGAGTTCTTTATTGGGTGGCTGTGCCATGATCTCAATGCCCGCCTCCAGGATGTCCACATTTTCCTCTAAAAGTATATCTGCCTTGCCCCCGCCAAACAATTTCCGGAACATTACCTGAAAATTCTGGCGAATATCACTAAAGACCTTTTCAAATAATTCCCGGCTGGTGTGGTTGATCTTTGTTATCAGGTTCTGCAAGGCCTCCTGGGATTTTTCGAGGTCTTCCTTCTGATTTACCAGGAATGTTTCGCGGATCTCCAGTTCGTCCTGTTCTTTGATGGCCTCCAGGTTCACATTTCCCAGCCTTCCGATCTTTTCCTGCAGCTCTTCTATTTCCCTGGAAACCGCCTCCCAGAAATCAACCTGGGGCTGAGCGGGATCGGTAGATTCAGGCTGTGACGTAGTTAGTTCCAATTTGATTTCTTCGGTGGTAGCATCCAAGTTTGACAGATCAAGCTGATATTCTTCACGGACACGCTCTTCCAGATTTGACAAACGAATTTGGTACTCGTTTTCTTTGAGTTTTAATTCCTGAAGCTGTTGTTCGAAATGTTTGTGTTCTGTTCGTTTTTCTTCAAGATATGCCCTTAATTCTTTCGCTTTAAGATTGTAGCCGTCCTGCTCGGCTTTGAGAGACGACATTGACTCTTCCAATTCAGTCTTCCTGGTAGCAAGTTCACTTACGAGGAGTTCCAGGTGTTTAATCTCTTCTTCTGCTTCCAGCTTTTTCTGCTGGCAGCTTTGCTGCTCGTGTACAATATGCTTAATCTGTTCCTGTGTTTCCCGCAACTCTGCATCGAGTTTATTCAAGGCCTTACTCAGCCCATCTTTCTTTTCCTGTCTTTGCGCAAGGCCGATTTTTACCGCTGTTATTTCATCCTGAACACTCTTTTTTAAATGTTCTTTTTCTTCCACAAGCATGGAGGACTCCTCGACCTCTTGTTCTAATTGCTTGCGTTGCTGGTTGAGCTGCATTAATTCTGTCTGCAAACCCTTCTCGCGTTCAGAAGCATTTTCCACCTCCACGACAATCTCTTCCATCTCATTCTCGTTGATCTTTTTCTCTGCAGTAAGTTCTTCCCGTTTCTGTTCATTCTGCGCAATCTCATTGTCTTTGGAAATTTTCAGGATATTTACCTGCTCTATTCTCTTCGCCAATTGGGCTGTTTCCGCTTCAAGCCCAGTGAGTTCCTCGATGTGGTATTGTTTATTCAGTTCCAAACTCTCGAGGGTTTGCCGGATTTGAACCAGTTCTTCTTCAATCTTCTTCAGTTCACTTTTACGTGATATGATCCCTACCTGCCCCTGCTTCTTACCACCACTGAGCGCCCCTTCTGGTTCTAATAACTCGCCATCGAGCGTAACATACCGGATAGTACGGTTATCGTTGCTCATGGCAAGTGCAGTAGCAAGATCCTTTACAACAAGGGTATTATTCAGGAAATCATCAACAACCTTGCAAACCTCTTCTGTACTGTTGACGAGTTTCCTTGCAATACCGACAACATCTGGCTTTTGCAGGATTTCCTCTGGGATGGAAGATTGGCCGTCCGTTCTATCCAACGGGAAAAAGATAGCGTGTCCCTTTTGGCTCTTTTGCAGGAATGCAATAGCCTGGACGGCATCATTGGTGGTATCAGTAACAATACCCTGTACCCTTTCACCCAGGGCAGTTTCGATGGCCAATGCATACTGGAGATCGACTTTTAGCAGGTCGGCAATCATGCCCCGCATGCCCTTTACAGCTGCAGGGTCCTTCCTGGATTCCTCCAGGATGGCTTTTGCACCAGACTCCACACCTTCCGCCCGCATCTCGTAGTCCATAAGCACTTCGTGCCGGGAGGTTTTGCTGCTCTGTAATTGCTTTTGCTGATTGATTTGCTCGTCGAGAGACCGTATCATATTTACCAGTTCTTGTATGCGCCCCTTTGAAGTGGATATTTTCTGATCCAGGGTGTTAGATTCTTCAACCAGGACATCCTTTTCCTTTGTAGTTTCCTGATATTTAGACATCAGGGCATCAACGAAAGAAGTGATTTCCTCTTGTCTCTTCGAAAGCCTGATTTTTCTGCCTTTCAAGGTGTCTTTCTCTGTTGTCAGGCTACCAATCTCGTTCTGGAGGCTGGATTCTTGTTGAAGGATAGAGATGACCTCTGACTTCTTTTCATCAATACCCTGGTACAACAGATCGCACTCGAGATTGATCTGCTTCTGGGCAGTCTCTTTTATCTTCTGGATATCTACAAACTTTATAATTTCTTGCTCTACGGTATTCAACAGTTCCTTCGTCTCTGTAACCTTGTTGTTCGTTTCCTGTATCTTATTTTCCATGCCCTTTTGTTGTTCAGTATATTTTTCCCGAAGAGTTTCTAATTCTTTAATACGTTCCCGATCATATTTCGCTTTATCCTGATTTTTGGATATTTGCGCCTCCAGGTTAACCCGCTCGGTCTGCATCTGTGCCAATTGTTTCTCTAATTGTCCTATCATGCCATCGATTGCATTTATCTGTACACCAAGTTCGTTCATTTCGGTAACTGCCTTGTTGCTTTGCTCGTTGGTCTGATTAACCTGTTCTGAAACAGCTGCCTTTTTCCTTTTCAGATCACGATAGTTTTTGAGCGAAAGTCCGACCTTTAATTTTTTCAGTTGTTCCACATATTCTTGATATTTTCGAGCCTTGGATGCCTGGAGTTTTACCGAACGAAGCTGCTTTTGTAACTCCTCGACAATGTCTCCAACCCGGAGCAGGTTTTGCTCCACATGTTCAAGTTTGCTCAATGCCGCCTTCTTGCGTGATTTAAACTTGCTGATCCCGGCGGCCTCTTCAAATAAGAGTCGCCTCTCGCGAGAATCCGCCTGAAGCATGGCTTCCACATTGCCCTGTTCAATCACGGAATAGGCATTTGCACCAAAACCCGTGTCGAGAAAAAGCTCCCGGATGTCCTTTAATCTGCTTGCCTGTTTATTGATAAGATATTCCGATTCACCTGAAGTATATAAACGGCGGGTTATGCAGACCTCGGTGTATTCAAGTGGCAGAAGTCCTTTATTGTTCTGGACAGTCAGGGATACCTCGGCATAACCTAATGATGGGCGCTTATCCGTTCCGTTAAAGATCACATCAGCCATTTCGTTACCCCGTAATGATTTCACGCTTTGTTCGCCAAGTACCCATTTAATGGCATCAATGACATTACTCTTTCCGCATCCATTAGGACCCACAATGACGGTTATTCCATCCTCAAAGACAATTTCAGTTTTTTCAGCAAAAGATTTGAATCCGAATAATTCTAGTTTTTTCAGTTTCATGGCTCTAATTTCAAAATTACCGACGACGTGCTAAATCACGAAAGGGGGTATTTCGTTAGAGCGAAACACCCCCTTTTCATTATACATACTACATTTGGTCTCTTACATGAAATATACGGATCGCTTTATACAGTAATCATAATATCCTCGATACCTACACTCAGCATACAAAATCCAATTATAACTAAAATATCAGTTAAGTAAACCTTTCGCCCGTAAAATTATCTTAAAAGTCTTTTAAGATGCTTTTCGGCTGATACATACCCGTTATTATTTCTTTGTTGACTTCTTTGTTGTTGCTTTCTTTGTAGTTCCTTTTACTGTCTTTCCAGAACTTCCACACTTCTTCATCGCCATATACAATCACCCCCTTTCCCTGGCTATAACCGAGACCAAACGGTATAATGAATTTACCAATTTCTTTGCAAAACTTTCCCCGCTTCGCCGCGCACACAGCAGTAGCCAACATGTTTACCGGCGCTTGTTGCAAAACCCCTGAGTATTTCGGCAGGATACGGCTCAATGTTCAACATCTCTGTATCCAGGCAATGATTCGGTCTAAAAGACTGTAGTATATATCGCCCGGCGCCTCGGATGGTTTTGGCTATATTTTCAATATCGTCTCCATCCAACTGTGACGGGCAAACGGTCGTGCGGAATTCATGCTCAATACCGCTTTCCATGATAATGCAAATGCTCTTTCTAATGTCTTCGATGTTGCAAGACACGCCTGAAACCAATTCATACTTCTTCCTCTGAAGAGGCGCCTTGATGTCCATAGCCACACAATCCAGAAGTCCTCTGTCAATTAAATCTTTCAGCACATCAGGATTCGTGCCGTTTGTATCCAGACGAACCAGAATTCCGGTGTCTTTTAATGACTTAAGGAATACGCCGAGATGTTTCTGTGAGGTTGGCTCGCCACCCGTGACTACAACACCATCCACCCAGCCAAGATTTTGCCGTATCTTGCCAATAACGGCATCGACAGGAATGGATTCTAACTCATTCGGGGTTAGAACCAAATGGGGGGCATGGCAATAAGGACAACGGAGGTTGCATGTTGGCAGGAAGATTATAGAGACAATCTTCCCTTCCCATTCGATAAGACTATTTTCTATAAATCCCTTGATTGGTACGATCATGCTATATCATAATTAAGGTAGAATTAAAGACTGGGTTAAGTGAAGCGAACCCCTCCTAAACTGTTTAAACCGTTTGTTGATGCGCTCCGCTTCACCTTAGCACTTCGTTATACACGACTCCGCAGATACCGGGCTCCTTCTTAGGCAGAAGATCACTTACACTATAATTGCCCTTGTGCCTGTCTGCCAGTTCACCGATCTTGGACTTGTTCCAGTTATTGATGCGGCTGAAGTATCCCACTATCCGTGAAACACCGTACACATTCCTGGAACCGCAGTGTCCGCAGATATCGGTAAGTTTTTGCGTAACCTTCTTGCAGTCATTGCAAATAGTAAATTCCGGAGAGATGGTGACCTGCGCGGCCTGGGTATTTTTAAAGGTCTTTTTGACCAGATTCATGATGCTGGATGCCGACGGCCTTTCTTCGCCCACAAACGCATGGATAATGGCACCCGATTCAATCATCGTATGGAACTTACTCTGGAGGAAGATTCTGGTAATCATGTCTACCGGGGCATCAGGACGCAGATGCACGCTATTGGTATAGTAGAATTCATCCCTTTCAATGCTTCCCTTGACCATTTCAGCTGCCTCCGGATAATTTCTTACATCGACCTTGGCAAGTCGTCTGCTGGCGCTTTCTGCCGGGGATTCCTCCAGAGAGAATTTTAACTTATATTTCTTGCCTGCCTCCTTCACACGCATATACATGTGAGAAATGACCCGCAGCCCCAGCTTAATCATATCCTCACCTTCATGTAATTCCCTTCCGGTCATAAATTGCAGGCATTCATTCAACCCTAAGATACCCACAATATATGTTGAGGTCTCCAGATCTACATACGGACGACCGTCCTTTGCCTTCTTTCCAATCTCCCAGAGGGGCATCTCCGGACTTGACATTAATTTTCCTACAAACGCCTTTTTCTGGATATGTGCCTTTACCGCAATTTCTATGCCTCTATCAATCTCTTTATACAGAGCATCCCAATCGCCTCTCCCTGCCCGGTATGATGCCTGCGGAAGGTTGATCGTGATGTTCTGAAATCCGCAGAAACGCATACTTTCAGGATGTTTGATCATATAATTATCGTCTATCGTGGTACGCAAACGGCAGCAGGCCGACAGAGTAATTTCATCCCTGTCAAAGATGAAATAAGGAACGCCATTTTCGCTGGCAATCTGACAAGCATATTCCAGGATTTCGTATTGTTTAGGATCATTGAGGGTATCTTCGTTAATATGAAAATCACACTTCGGAAAGGCAAAGACGTGTCCGTAGCAATCCCCTTCACGCCATACGTCCAGCATGGCTAAGGTAAATTGACGGGCCGTCTCCTCATAATCCCCATAGGTCTTCCCCGTTGGTTTTCCACCGGGCCCGATAGCAGGGATATTTCTTAAATATCGTGGAATACCGGTGTGGACGTTAAAATCCAGAAACAAGGTCTGCCCCCCGCGGGAAAAAGCACTCTGGGAACAACTGAAGATAAGGTGTTGCGCCTCTTGCTTCATTTCTTTGTAGCTCATCCCTTCCAGATAAGGGGCATACATGATATTGACATATCCCACGCCGAGGGCTCCCGCATAATAGGCCTGCATTGAGGCCAGGAACGTATTTAAATGTCCTGTCAGGGTGCGTGCATGTTTTGCAGGCGCTGATTCTGTATCCAGATTTTGAAGCGACAATCCATACTTTTTCAAATATTCAAGGGAGTGAGAAGAACAATACACCCTTGTCGGATAACCCAGGTCATGGATGTGTACCATACCACTCAGGTGGGCGTTTGCAACATCCTTTGAAAATACCTCCTGAAGGGCAAACTGCTTTAACGTGTTCTCGGCGATCGCAAGATTAATTGCCTCCGGGTTATTCGTGGCAATATTGCTGTTCTCCTTGTTCTTTGACATGATCAACTCTTCGAGGTCATACTTAGGCATACCAATCACGACCTGTTTTTCGAGCTTCTTATTGTAGCCTCCCTCAAAGAGTTCGTTGTCTACCAGTTCACGGATCAATGTTGTAGAAATACGGTTTAATCCGGATGAAAAAACCCTTTGTTCTACAGCGCCGGCGATTTCAGACGCAACCTCTTCTGAAAAATCAGCTTCCTTTATCAAGGCATCTGCAATCTTTCTTTTATCCCAGGGAAATGTTTCGTCTTTTGTCTCTGTATTGACCAAAAGGGAGACATCGGTTGTGTCTGCCCGTTTCTTTGTGTGCTTTCGGACACGAAGTGATTCCCGAATCCTCGCCCTCTTGTCACGATAGAGTATGTAAGCCTTTGCCGTTTTGGCATGTCCTGTCTCAATAAGCACCTTCTCTACGATATCTTGTATGTCCTCTATACCCGGCATCTGCCCGGCATATTTTTTTTCCAGAAACATGGTAACAACAACCGCCAGTTCATCTGCCAGGGCGCGATCCTCACCCCCTACCGACTGCGCAGCCTTGAAGATGGCATCTGCGATCTTTTTCTCGTTAAAAGGCACTAATCTTCCATCCCGTTTTACTACATACTCCAATGCTGTTGCTGTGTTCATTTCCCTTCCCCTATGGTCTAATGTTGAAGAGATATACTGCGGGAGTCATTACTCCCATCCTTTTTTTTCTTCTTTTCACCCGTCATCAACGGCTTCAGTTCATCAATAAATTCGGAGATATCCTTGAATTCTCTATACACTGATGCGAATCGAACATAGGCCACTGCGTCAAGAATCTTCAATTTTTGCATCACCAGTGACCCTATGAAATTTGTGGTTACTTCCCGATCAAATTGGTTGTAAATTTCCCGTTCAATTTCATTTACAATATTTTCCAACGTATCAGTCGAAACTGGCCTTTTTTCGCACGCCTTCAACAACCCACTTAATATTTTCCTGCGATCAAACGCCTCGCGCGTCCCGTCTTTCTTTACCACACGGAGAGGACTTTCTTCTATCCGCTCATACGTCGTATATCGACGGCCGCAACTCAGACACTCCCGCCTGCGTTTGATGCTCAAACCGTCAACCGATGTGCGGGAATTAATAACTTTGTCATTGTCTACTTTGCAAAACAAACACTGCATAAAATTTTACTGGGAAGTGCCTCTCGGACGAAATATTTATAAGGTTGCATGGCCAATCAGGAATACCTATATATGATATAGTCAGAATATATAACATACAATATATATGATGTCAAGAGGATTCTTGGAATTAGACATTATCGGGTTTTGACTTTGCTTTTTAATCTTTTTTCCAAAGGCTATTCCTTTGTGTTGTTGTCCAGTTTAACAAATTCCACGGTAATATTTGCCATGGAAAGCATCTCTTTGGCAAGGGCGTCGGGATAATCTGTGAGGGTGACAATGCGTTTGATGCCTGCATTCACCAGCATCTTGGCACATAGGGAACAAGGGTACGTGGTGCTGTATAATGTCGCACCAGAAATTTTTATGCCATAATGCGCCGCCTGGAGCAGGGCATTCATCTCGGCATGGAGGCCACGGCAGAGTTCGTGTCGTTCTCCAGGTGGCACCTTGAGCTGTTCCCGTAAACAGCCAATCTCTAAACAATGTTGGAGTCCACTCGGCGCGCCGTTATAACCCGTCGTCAGGATATGTTTATCCATCACCAGCAGCGCCCCCACCTGTCTTCTCAAGCAGGTGGAGCGTTGTGCTACCTCCCGGGTAATTCGCAAAAAATATTCATCCCACGAGGGTCTCCTGGACATCTTATTTCCCAATGCAAAATTCAGAAAATATGTGATCTAAAATATCTTCTGTGGTAACCTTTCCCATAATCTCACCAAGGGTATCTATTGCCGTATGCAGGTCCAATGCTATGAATTCGTAGCTTTCATTATTTCTTGCCGATTCAATGGCTTGTTGAATTGATTGAAGGGACCGCTGGAGTGCCTCTCTTTGGCGCATATTCAATAGCGGTGGCGCTATTGATGTGTTTATCCTGCCTTCCAGGACTGTCTCTGCCAGCATCTCTCTCAATCTTTCCAAACCAACACCGGTCAGTGTGGAAGTAAGTATTATGGGATATTCTTTCAACTTCTCCGGCAATTCGTAATGAGGAATTTCTTGGAGGAGATCACATTTGTTCATTATAACAATCACATTATTCGTCAAATCGTCTAAATTTATTTCCAGGAATTGTTCGCCCAAATTGGCGCTGCCATCAAAAACAAGCAACAATACCTGTGCCCTTGTTAACATGGATTGCGTCTTTTCCATCGCTCTGGAGATAACAGCGCCTTTTGTATCATCTGCTCCCGCCGTATCCGTCAATTTAAAACGAATTCCATCTATTTCTAAAATATCGGTAACCACGTCCCGTGTCGTTCCTGGTATCTCGCTAACAATAGCCCTTCTCTTTCCCAAGAGGGCATTGATCAGACTCGACTTTCCCACATTGGGCTTACCGTACAAAACGGTATCAATCCCTTCCGGAGGAACTCTGCTAGTTTCCGGTTGGTTTAAAAAGTGGGAAATTGTTGTTTTGATTGCCTCCAACCGCTTCATGATTTCCGTTGCTGATATCAGGTCAATATCCTGGTCTGAGAAATCAATAGATGCCTCTATATGTGAGCAAAGGGAAATCGAATCATCTTGTATACGCCTGATCTCCTGTGAAACGTCTCCGGTCAGGTGCGCAATTGCTGCCTTCAATTCGAGGTCTGTTTGTGCGCGGATGATACGCATGGTAGCCTCGGCCTGTGCAAGGTCTATCCGACCATGCAAGAAGGCTCGTTTTGTAAATTCGCCCGGTTGTGAAAGCCGGATACCCCTTTTTGTTTGAATTCCCTTTGATAAAAAAGCATTCAAAAGCATATCCAGGAGGGGTGGGGAACCGATGGTATGGATTTCCACCACGTCTTCCTTTGTATACGAATAGGGTTTTTTCATGATATATAAAACGACAGGAATATTAATATATTCCTCAGGGATATAAAGGTGTCCCTGTACAGAGGAATAGGAAGGAGCAGTCTCTAAATCAAGATGAGAGGCCGAAACGAAAAAATCTTTGATACAATGAATGGCTTCTTGGCCGCTGATCTTGATAATTGCGTGCAGCGACCTCCCCGACGGCGTGGAAACAGCAACAATCGTATCCTGGATTTCGGGGCACATAAATAAGGGATTGTTTATTTTATCTTCTTGATAGTTTTCCGGATTACTATGCCCTCAATAATGCTAAATATAGTACTCGTTGTCCAGTAGACTGTAAGCCCCGAAGGCATGTGATATAATATGAATGCAAACATGATAGGCATAAATGACATCATCTTTTGTTGTGCCTGTGCCTGTGGATCTGCTGCCGGTGCTTTGGGTGTGACCTTCATCTGGGCAAAGGAAGCGCCTGTCATAATTAACGGCAGTATATTGAGGGCATTTCCGAGAAAAGGTATGCTGAAGGGAAGCAGCAACAAGGTATCCGGTCTTGAAAGGTCGCTGATCCAAAACATGAAGGGTGCCTGCCTCATTTCAAAAGAAAGCTGCAAGGTGCGGAAGAGTGCAAAAAAAACAGGGAGTTGCAATACCATAGGCAAGCAGCCACTCATGGGATTGACTCCGTATTTTTTAAACAACATCATCTGTTCTCTTCCCATCTTTTGTTTATCGTGTTTATACTTTTCCTTGAGCTGGTTTATCATGGGTTGTAGTTGTTGCATTCTGAACATGGAGACCTGGCTTTTTCTTGTGAGCGGGAAAAGAATTGCCTTGATGATGATGGTTAATACTATGATTGAGATACCATAGTTGGGAATTACACGATGGACGGCGTTCAAAAAAGTCAAAAGCACTTTGCTTATTACGGTAAGCCAGCCATAGCTGAGAAGGACAGCTAGTGTCTCGTATTGTTCCAGGACTTGCTCTTTTTTCGGCCCAACAAAATAGATGTAACCATGTTTAACTGCTTCATGTGGTAGTATACGAAACTTGTTTGTTTGTAAAGTGACCATAAAGTCGCCATGCTCTGCCTTTTCCTGTGAGATCATTCCTTGGGCGTCAAATGCCTGTGCATGAATAGATGCCACCAAATCACTTGGCGCAGGTTTCAGGATCGTGGAGAAATATTTATTCGTTGACCCGGCCCAGACAATGCCTACCGATTCATTCTTGGAAGGCAATTCCTTTGGCGCCATACGTACGAGTTTGGTCCTTTTATTTCCCAAATCTACGCCTGCTACCGCTGCCATATCAGTTGAAGGTTCACCTTCGTGGGTAATCATAGAAGATGCAATAATACTGTATGATGTTGAAACCTCAGTATCCGTGTTGTTTTCTAAGGTAATGTCCACGTCTACATGGTATTTGTCCGGAGGTAAAGTGATTGCTTTGATAAGGTTTATTCCCTCCTCCAGTGTGGTAGTAAATACAACCTTATTCCCGCTTTGTTCGGAGATGGTATATCGCTGCCTCTGAAGGTTTGTTTTTTGAAGGGTACTCTCTATCGCAAGCGGATGATATTCTGTGTTAACATCTTTTAATAAATCCAGGATATTTTTTGCCTCGGCATCTTTAAATTGTTTCAGCTTAACGGATTTGAGCGCTGCCCCTTCATTCGTCCATATCATTCTCACAAATGCGTTTTCAATAACGACTTCCTTGGCTGGAATGTCCGTTTGAGATTTGGCAGGTAGTGCTGGCAAAGGCTTGGGGGCTTCGACAGTCTTTATCTCACGTGGTTTTCCCAAAACAGCCTCTTCTTTTGTTTCCTCGGTAACCTTGGCCTTTTTTGGAGAGAACAGGGGTAGTATAAAGGGATAATACAACAACATAATTATCCCGCAAATAATCATAGCAATAAGCGCCTTTTTATCCATTAATCTTTTTTTGTTCCTCCGGTAATTCTGCCTCGTCAATAAGCATAATTGGAATATCGTCTCTTATCGGATACCGTCGTCCGCACTTTGCGCATATAATTCTTTCGCCTTCCAGCCTGACATCTGCCTTACAGAGCGGGCAGGCAAGAATGTCCAGCAATTCCTTGGTAATCATTAGAGAATCACCCTTTGTCAGAAAATGGATATTTCATAGAATTTACAGACCATTTGATAGCCTTTGATTGTCTGACAGCCCTGTTGATTACAATTGGTGATCAAAGACCCGCATTATATGACATCCGTGTTGAACGTTCACGGGAAATTACTATAAACTCAGAATGCTAACAAACCAGTCCAATAATTTCAAATTAAAAGTACGATTCATTGTAAATTGTGTTTAACATGGCATCGTTTGAGAATATAAGGATATCTGGATGTCTGCATAGTTTGCTGGTTGCTCTATCTTTATCCTGTGGAGACGTACCAGTTCCAATAGCGCCAGGAAAAATCCAATAACCCGTCTCCTTTCGTGTATTCCCATGAAAAGATTTGTAAAAGACAGAGAGTCGTTGAGATGTACCCTTTCCAAGACCTCGTTCATGTATTCCTGGATCGGCGTGTCATCGTAGATTACTTTAGTGGATACATCAAACAATGTCTGTTTCATGATTTGGGAAAACCTTTGTAAAAGATCCCACACGCTTACATCCACTACCGGTAATTCTTCATCTTTCTTGTCTATTGTTTCTGTTGGAAACTCCGTGTGTATTCTCATACATTTTTTTTCCCACTCAGCAGCCCTTGCGGCTAAAATAAAGGTGCTTTCCTTATACCGTTTATATTCCAGTAATTGCTTTACCAGCGATGACCTCGGATCTTCTATCTCTTCTTCATCATCTTTTATTTCCGTGCGAGGAAGGAGCATGTATGACTTAATATACATAAGGGTAGCCGCCATTACCAGAAAGTCTCCCACAATGTTCATGTCCAGGGCTTGTATTGCTTCTATATACTGCAGGTACTGATCTGTGATTCGTGCAATGGGAATATCGTAGACATTAACCTCTTCCCTTCGGATCAAATAGAGAAGCAAATCAAGGGGGCCGTTATAAATATCCAGATCTACTTTATATTCGCTTGTCATTCCTTTTGCAATGCCAGAAAAGATGAAAAACTGATTTCCTGATACATTATAAGCCCGTAAATAACCTGAGAAAATATTGTATGGGTGGGCCGAGTATTATCCCTAAAATCGGGATGCCTGCATAATTTCCCAGAATGATTAGCCCCAACAGGATAAACGGGCTGTAACGCTCGATCTCTTTGTATTTTTGCGCCATTGGATAGGGTAGCAATCCTTCCAGGATGTGAGAGCCGTCCAAAGGGAATAAAGGTATCATATTAAAGAATGCCAGCGAGAGATTAATTATAATCCCCGATATCAAAAGGTTATAGAAAATGGCGGATACATTCATTGGGATGAATGGCGTGTTCCGCAATAGTTGAAAGATTACGCCGAAGAGAAATGCGGAAACAAAATTAGAGGCAGGTCCCGCAAAGGATACAATCATATTATCCCGGCGAGGGTTTCGAAAATTGTAAGGATTTACCGGGACGGGTTTGCCCCACCCAAAATGGGCAAAGACAAAACATAACGCCCCAAGGATATCGATGTGTGCCAGTGGGTTTAATGTCAGTCGGCCCTGCAGCCTTGCCGTTGGGTCGCCAAACTTATTAGCCGTCCAGCCATGGAAATATTCGTGAATGGTTAATGCATACAGTATCGCTGGAATTGATATGAGTAAATTGTTCAGGTTCACAGATATACAAACTCTCCCTTTTTAAGCCAGTAACATACGATAGCATACTAACACAACGAAAATAAGTTGTCAAGTCTGAAGCACTTAATTGAAAATCATTATTGACAGTTTATCTTCACAAATGAGCCAAGTTTGTCAGAATAGCCGCAGAGGTGCAAAGATGAGGTGTGAGATACGATGTAGGGGGGTAAGAATATCATTCTCGTACTTCCTGACTCGAAAATTTAATTATTAATATTTGTATAACTATTCATATGAAAGCAAGATGGAACTCTTGTTAAGCAACCTCCTTTAATGGCTCTAAAGTAACCTTATGTCCAAGCTTTTCGAGGCGTTTAACAAGATGTCGCTTCAAACTTTCAGAATTAAGACGATCGAAGTAATCGTTTCCTAAATCATGGTATGAGATTCTGTGTTTCAGCATATGGTAAACTATCTTAAGGATCGTGTGACCAACGGCAACAATTGCTCGTTTCTTCCCACGTCGGGATGCAAGCCTTCGGTACTGGGCAGAGAGATAAGTCTTTTTGGTATGGCTGGCAGCCCAGGCAGATTGATTCAGGGTTCTGCGAAGCCATCGGTTGCCTTTTGGCGTTGCACCAGTTTTTCTTTTGCCGTCGCTTTCATTATTTGGGACTTGTTACCGGTACGGATGGTGCCGATAACGCGCGCTCAATAACAAAGGTCAAATTGACCGTCTCACAGTTCCGGGATTCGAAAATGCCTGGGGGGAGATGACGGCGACTCCTGATAAACTGTCCCTGAATCGAGAGGAAAGTAGTGAAGTAACAGTTACCGTAACAGGCGAATACGATTACCCGGTGGAAGGCGAGGATGCAAAGGTCAAATTTAAGGCAGGATGCCTCAAGAAATCGGTAACGGTAAAGGTTCAGTAAAATAGTATAATAGTATTTTTGACAGAAAGAAGTTGATGGGAAAGCCGTTATTGTATTATGTACTTTGTTTTTTATTGAAATAGGTTTGTAATTTTCTCAATATAACGTCTGAACGGCGCTGCTGGCAATAGTCTGTCCATAGCAAGTGATTTGTTATCCTTCTTCTGCCATTGCCTTTTCAAAGGCCTGGTCAAGTTTCGCGCATTCTTTTGCCAAACGGGTGCGTTTCATTCGCGCAAGCTTTTCCTTTACAGCTTCCTGAATAGCCTGGCTGCGATTCTGAAAAATATGTTCATGAACGAATCTATCCAACTGATCAATGTATTGTTCATCCAATGTGATCGCAATCTTTATTTTGCCCATAAACAACTCCAGTATTACTTATATCATACCTGTGGTTTTGTTAATTATTTTTCATGGCTAGTTGTGTAGACATAGAATGTCTACAACACTGTTACAAGAAACAGTGTTATTTTATCAATAACGCACGTATGCATGAGAAGGTTTCGAGATAAGTAGATATTTCCAGTATAACGATCAGTTCACCGATGGAGGCCATTCCTTGACTCCCGAAGGGTTAACAGGCGTCGCGGGACCACTATTCGGTGCAGCGCCTGATTTGGCATTGTGCTTTCTTCGGCCCACCTGAACGTCGATAGTGCAGAGCCCCCCAGCGCACCCCGCAGTCTGTCGATTTCCGGCAAGCCTGGACAGGTCAGGGCGTGATACGAAAGTGCGGAGGAGGAGGTCCGCCGAAAGGGCCTCCTGGCGGTTCCATGGAAGGAGGGAAAGCATTCGAGCCATCAGACAATAGCCAAAGATCACCAGCGCAAAGGTTCCAACCGTCGGAAGCCAGTAAAGCCATCGCATTTGAGGAACGAAGCAAATTCCCAGGAGCATCAGGTAAGCGATACGGAGTTGCACCGGAAAGGCGGACACACTTTTCTCGCGGATCAGCATCACAATTACCTGAAACCCAGTGATCCCCATTGCCGCCACGAAAGTCACGGGATGCCCACGCAGACCAATCGCCAAAAGAATGGCAGTCAGTGTCCAGGCCCACCACGTCCAGTCACCCAATAGGATGAAGAAGAGTCGATCGTGTTTTTCAGTCATTTCGCTTTTCATGGCACTTGCATTGTCAACTTGTTGCCAAACGATCACTCAGAGGGTATTTTTCAACCCACAGGATTGAAAAATACCCTCTAGAAATTTGACGGGCAATCTGGGCTATTTCTTCTTTGCTCAAGCCTTTTCCTTCTAGAGTTTTTGAGACTGCTTCCCTGCCTTTTTGAATGTCCTTTTTCCATTTCTCTTTTTCTTTTTCGCTTTTATGATCCCAGACGGGAGGATAGTTGTCCTTCCATCCTGTTTTTTCTCCATGAGTGAAGTCGGGTGGCGTGTCAGCCTTTTTCTCTAATCCTGGCGGTTCCGCAAGCGATGGCAAGCTTGCGCCAAGGAGCACTGCTACTACCAGGCACAACACAGTAGCAAGGTTCTTCATAATCACTTCTCCTTTCTGAGGTCTATGCCCCACATACGCGATCCAGCCTGTAACCGGTCTATTCTGTCGGTTGTGTTAGGGTTGGGTTGGGCAAAGCGAAACCCAACAACGGAGATTATTCATGTCCCATATTTTCATCAAAAAATTTTTTGTACTCACTCTTGCATCGTCTGCTGAAATAACTCTTGATCAATCGCCATCGCATTGAGAAAGCATTGCCA
The DNA here is from genome assembly GCF_000949635.1 of Candidatus Brocadia sinica JPN1. Lineage (NCBI taxonomy): Bacteria > Pseudomonadati > Planctomycetota > Candidatus Brocadiia > Candidatus Brocadiales > Candidatus Brocadiaceae > Candidatus Brocadia > Candidatus Brocadia sinica. The sequence continues at coordinate 1,063,817 of NZ_BAFN01000001.1, read as the reverse complement.
TTTTCTGGTAATGTCCACATACAATGGATATGATCAGGAAGTAAGACAAAAGCCCGAATTCTAAAGAGGCGTTGCCTGACAATATACTGGAAGGCCTCTTTTATCAGCGACACATTTGCCTTTTGACATAATATCCTCTTTCTATTGTATGTTATTACGGTAAAGAAGACCGTTGCACCTTGCGCTTGTGACCTGTCTGCGTGCATCGCACAGGCAGGTCTGCGATATTGCATTATTTTCTCGGTATATTAGGTTGTTGGGTTTCGTTCCTCAACCCAACCTTTATTACGATATTTGAACCTGCAAAGAGCGACGGTCTGAGGTATGCGATAGTTATGTGCTTATTCTTCAAATCGTTCTGTTATAGTCTCAAACAATCGCCTTCCATGAATCACTGCCACAATAAGAATCTGCTGCTTTTTTATTTGATAAACAAACAGGAGACCAGATTATTTTGTAGTCCATCTGCTAAACCGCTTTTCCACGTCTTCTTGTGAAACAGTTCCCTCTTCTTCTGCCCTTTCAATGCCCTTCTGGATCTTTTCAATGACATATAGATGATACTGAATATCCTCTATCGTGCAGTTTATCCGGAAGCTTTTTAAGTAATGATTTAACGTCGTCCTTTGCTGTATTCATAGCTCCTTCCTTTCCTTTTATAAGCACCTTTCTACTATTTTTACATTTCTTTCCCGTCTCTTAGTTCCTGTCTTCTTGTTGAATAATGTTTCCCGACAAGGTCTTCCAACGAATCTCTGATGTTTTGATTCGACAAATTCTAAGAATGATTAACTTTCTGTATAATCCGGCCCACAACCCAGTAAAATGGCTTCGGACGCCGTGGCCTCCTTTGCTCAAGACATGGGTGTAGATCATCGTTGTGCTGACGTCTTTGGCGAAGACGATCAGAGATTATCATTTGTCGTTTTTCAATGTCAAGCTTTTTTCGTATTTTCCGGGGAACGAACGGGGTCAAATCGTTCCAGGTTGTCCGAGAATTGGTGTTTTTAGCAAATTCTTGTGTCATGTTCACCTTGGATTTCCATAAGCACCCTGGGGTTTTTGTCAATTGGAGTAAGTTCCTCGATCTCCTTTTTGCTTCCTGCGCCAAGTGCCTCGAACTTTCGTACGGACGGGAGCACACGACCTTCAAAGGATGCAACTGCGGCATTAAACGCTTCCACAGCCTTTCCAAGGGATCCGCCGAGTTTCGTGAGATGTTCAACCATCGTTGCAATACGTTCGTGAAGCTCCTGTCCGAGTTCACTAATTTTTCTGGTGTTCTCTGATACCTGTTCCTGCCGCCAGCCATAGTACACGGCACGCAGGAGTGCGATCAGGGTTGTCGGTGTGGCCAGGATGACATGCTGTTTTGCGCCCTCTTCAATCAGTGCGGGATCCAACTCGAGGGCGGCACTGAAAAACATTTCACCGGGCAGAAAAAGAACTACAAATTCCGGTGTGGGTTGAAACTGTTCCCAGTAAGATTTTGCGCTCAGTTTTGTCATGTGAGACCGAATCTGTTGCGCATGGCTCCTGAGCTTTGATAAGCGCTGGTCGTCGTTTGTGGATTCTAAGGCATCAAGATACGCCAAGAGAGGCGTCTTCGCGTCAACAACAATATTCTTCCCTCCCGGTAGCCTCACGAGCATATCGGGCCGCAATCGGCCGTCTTCTGTTGTTACCGTTTGCTGCCGGTCAAAATCGCAGTATTCCAGCATGCCGGCAATCTCGACCACCCGCTTAAGCTGTATCTCTCCCCAGTGGCCTCGTACCGTCGGTGTCCGGAGGGCCTTGACCAGATTGCCAGTTTCAGACTGTAGCTTCTCCTGTGTGTATATGAGGGACTTGACCTGCTCGGTCAGGCTCCCATATGCCTGCTGTCGTGCTTTTTCTAATTCCTGGATCTGGGTGTCTACTTTTTCCAGGGACTGTTTGATGGGTGTGACGAGATGCTCTACAGCCTTCTGCCTCTGTTCAAGGTCTCCCTTCGCCTCGGTTTGGTATTTTTCCAGGGTAATTTTTGCCAACTCCAGGAAGGATTGGTTGTTACTTTTCAGTGCTTCTGATGAAAGTGCCTTAAAGGCATCGCCCAGCTTCAGAGTAGCATCGTTAAGAATGTTCAGTTTTTCATAAGTCGTCTTACGTTCGTGTTCGAGTGTAGTCTCCAGCCGCACGATTACCTGATTAAGTTGGGAAACTGTTTCGCTCTTCAGGTCAAGATCAGCCCGTGTATTTGCCAGATCCTGCTGAGTTGCGATATATTGTTCGTTGAGCGTTGTGATGCGTACCCTGCAGAGCAGCCAGGTGACAGCGGTTCCCACAAAAACCCCGGTTACCATTGCAATAATTAACCAATGAATTTCCATAGGAATCCATCTTTTAAAAACAAATTATACGCAATTAGGGGAAAACACGATTTTTAAGCTTTGGCACAATTTATATTAAACACGGACAAACAAAGTTTGTCCGTGCCACCCTTTTATATTGAATTTCTAATCATTGAAATATGATTTCATTCAACCGTTACACTCTTTGCAAGGTTCCTGGGTTTGTCTACATCGCATCCTCTCATGACTGCCATATGATAGGCCATTAATTGAAGTGGTATCACGGAAAGGATTGGTGTCAGGCAATCGGAGGTCTTGGGTATGTAAAAGACATGATCGACCTTTTCTATGATCTGTTCATCTCCCTCAGTTGCAATTGCAATCAACCTCCCACCCCTGGATCTGACCTCTGCAATATTACTTAAGATCTTTCCGTAGACACTATCTCTTGTGGCAATAAAGACCACTGGCATATCCTTATTAATGAGGGCAATGGGGCCATGCTTCATCTCGGCCGCTGGATAGCCTTCGGCATGAATATAGGATATTTCCTTGAGTTTTAATGCACCTTCAAGCGCTACCGGATAGTTGTATCCTCTCCCCAAATAGAGGGCGTTTTCACTGTCTTTATATATCCTTGCAAGTTCCACAATCTTCTCTTCCATGTTGAGAATGATCTGTACCTTATCGGGTATTGATTGGATGACCTTAATCATGTCAGAATGTGTTGGTGTATGGGGATATTTCAGATTCATCATATAAAGAGTAAACAGATATAAAACAGTAATCTGTGCGGTAAACGCCTTGGTGGATGCAACTCCTATCTCAGGGCCGATGTGCAAATAAATCCCGCAATCAGCCTCCCTGGCTATGGTGCTACCTACAACATTACAGATAGAAAGCAACTTGGCTCCTTTGTGCCTGGCTTCTCGCATTGCCGCCAGGGTGTCTGCCGTTTCACCGGACTGGCTTATGGCAATCACTACCGTGCCTTCTTCAATCACGGGATTTCGGTATCGAAATTCTGAGGCGTATTCCACCTCAACAGGTATACGCGCCAGTTCTTCCAGCATGTATTCTCCCACAAGCCCCGCATGCCAGGAAGTACCACAAGCAACGATAACGATGCGTTTCGCCTCCCGGAGTTCCTTTTCAGAGCTCATTAATCCACCCAGTTTTATTAAACTGCTATTACTTTCAATTCTTCCGCGCATGACGTTTCGCAACGCCTGGGGTTGTTCGTGGATTTCTTTGAGCATAAAATGCTCATAGCCACCCTTCTCGATCATATCGATATTCCACAGTACCTCCTCTACCTTTTTGTAGGTGGGGATGTTTTGCATAGTCTTGGTTTCGTAATGGTTCAAGGTAAGAATGGCCACCTCATTATCATCCAGATACACCACGTCCCTCGTATGCTCCAGTGAGGCGGAAACATCAGAGGTAATAAAATACTCCTGAGTCCCAATCCCTATTACGAGAGGAGATCCCTTCCTCGCCGCTACAATCTTTTGTGGGTCTTTCGTGGAGATTACTGCAATGCCATAGGTCCCCTCTACCTCTTTTAGTGCCTCCATAACGGCTATTTCGAGGTTATTCTGAAAATATTTCTCGATGAGATGTGCAAGGACTTCCGTATCTGTCTCACTCCGGAAGATGTGTCCTTCCCGTTCTAACCTTGATTTTAAATAATCATAATTTTCGATAATTCCATTATGTACCACGGCAATCTCATTATGACAATCAACATGAGGATGGGCATTCTCCATGGTTGGGGCTCCATGCGTTGCCCATCGTGTATGGACGATCCCTGCATGTGTATTGAAATTGTTCCCATCAAGTTTCTTCTCTAGTTCGGCGATCTTGCCTACGGCCTTTTCGCACTTCAGAATATCGTTCTCAATGAATGCAATCCCGGAGGAATCATACCCACGGTATTCAAGTCTTTTGATACCGTCTAATAGCACCCCGACAGCCTTGTTATGTCCAATATATCCTACAATTCCACACATACGTTTATCTCTCAAAATTATTGTGATATTTTCGCAAGTCTTTTCATTGTATTATATATTTCCGGTAATTTTTTGATCAATATCTGGATACGTTTTTCTTCAGTAATGGGCTTGGCTGGTGAACCCCACACAACAGAACCGGCCTCCAGGCTCTTGTAAACGTTGGAACCTCCCCCAATAATACAGTTATCACCTATAGCTGCATGATCGGTAACTCCGACATCTTCTGCAATCAGGACATGCTTTCCAATTTTAGTGCTTCCTGCAATCTTGGCATATGCAATGAGCATGGAGTTGTCCCCTATGGTAACGTTGTGGGCAATATGGGAATGGTTGTCTATCTTTACTCCGTTTCCAATAATTGTTTTATCGAGTGCAGCGCGGCAGACCGTTACCATGGCACCAATTTCTACATCATCTCCTATTTCAACGATTCCAATCTGCGGTATCTTAACGTGCCTTTTCTCTATTTGAAGATAGCCGAATCCATCGTCTCCGATAACGCTGTTGCAATGGATAATAACCCGCTTACCAATGATACTATTTTCTCTTATGGAGACATTGGCGTAGATGATGGTGTTATCTCCAAGGCGACTCTCCTTGCCAATAAACGTGTTTGGATAAATCGTAACAGAATTTCCTATCCTTACGTTATCCTCAATGGTAACATGTGCGCCAATGGAAACACCGTTCCCAATGACAGCAGCCTTACCGATAACAGCCGTAGGGTGAATACCGGTGGGGCGCATATATCGTTCTTTTGCCACGACTTCCATAAATTTCGTGAAAGCAAGATAAGGATTTTCAATGACGATTTGTGGTTTTTTAAGTGTTTGCATTTCACGATGTAAAATTATTGCGGAAGCCTGAGATGCCAGGGCCTGTGGAGCTAGCGTATCATTCTTAATGAATGTTATATCCCCCTCTTTCGCAACTTCAACGCTGGCAATACCCGTGATGCAGATATCTCCATTGCCAACGACTTTTCCACCAATAATAGATTGAATTTCATTGAGCGTAAATTTCATGTTCTGTAAATCTTCAATTTAAAGGGGAGAGACAGAAAAAGGAGTTGCAGAATGGTGAAAAACAGTTGTTGTTGCAATATACTTGAGTTTAATTTTTTATACTTACACCTGCCCAAGGATGACGCTGGCATTGTGTCCGCCAAAACCGAATGAATTGGAAAGGGTCTTCCTGACCTTCCTTTCTCTGGCCACGTTGGGGATGAAATCCAATCCGGAGCATTCAGGATCCGGCGTCTCATAATTGATCGTTGGGGGAAGAACCCCTTTCTCAATTACCAAGGCGCAGATGATAACTTCGACACTTCCCGAAGCTCCGAGTTGATGCCCCAGCATAGACTTTGTAGAACTGATGGGGATTTTGGGTGCATTGAGCCCAAAAACCTTCTTTACGGCCTTCATTTCGATGTTGTCGCCAATAGGGGTTGACGTAGCGTGAGCGTTGATATAACCAATCTCTTCGGGATTGCACTGCGCGTCTTTCAGGGCGCTTGTCATACATCGCATTGCTCCCTCGCCGTTGGGTTCAGGCGCTGCGATATGGTACGCATCTGAATTAAGGCCGTAACCGAGCACTTCTGCATAGATATTGGCGCCTCGTTTTCTTGCTGTCTCAAACTCTTCAAGCACAACGACACCCGCCCCTTCGGAAAGGACGAAACCGTCCCGGTCTTTATCAAAAGGACGGCTGGCCTTTTGTGGTTCCTTATTGCGGGTAGAGAGCGCTTTCATGGAGCTAAAACCACCAAGGGCCAAAGGGGTAATTACAGCCTCTGAGCTTCCTGCAAGCATAACATCCGCATCCCCTCTTTGGATGATACCGACAGCCTCTCCTATGGCATTAACGCCCGTAGTGCATGCTGTTACCAGGGCATAATTGGGGCCCTTGAGTCCAAATCGTATTGCAACCTGTGCGGAGGCAGCGTTGACCATTAGTTTAGGAATCAGAAAAGGGGATATCCTTGAAGGTCCCTTTTTTAAAAGAATTTCATGCTGCGATTCAAGTTCTATCAAACCACCCATACCTGAACCAACTACAACTCCCACCCTTGTTTTGTCGAAGCTTTCCGTATTTAGTTCGGCATCTTTCACAGCCTGGATAGAAGCAACTATAGCAAACTGAGAGAACCGGTCGAGCCGCCGTGCCTCTTTGACATCAAACCACTGAACAGGATCAAAATCGCTGACTTCTCCCCCGAAATGGACATCAAAAGCAGAGGTATCAAAAGAGGTGATAGGCTTTATCCCACTTTTCCCATTGCACAATGCCGACCAGATTTGGTCTTTTTCCTGCCCCAGGGATGTAATTGCTCCAACACCGGTAATAACGACCCTTCGTCGTTTCTGCATTTATTTGTGTTCCTCGATGTATTTAATAGCATCTCCCACCGTCCGTATCTTCTCTGCATCTTCATCAGGGATATTCATATCAAATGCGTCTTCAAATTCCATGATCAATTCTACGGTATCCAAAGAATCAGCTCCCAGATCATTGATAAATGACGTCTCTTTTGTGATCTGTTCGGCTTTTACACCCATCTGTTTTGTAATAATTTCTTTCACCTTATCTTCAACTGCTGACACGGTTTTACCTCCTTGTCCTAAAATTAGTTCAATTTTATCATATTTTCAAAGGCCTCTACGGTGTCAATGTTTTTGATTTCCTGAGTAGAGTCAATCCTCTTCATAAGTCCCGATAAAGTTTTCCCAGGACCAATCTCATAAAACTGATTACATCCGTTTTGTATCAGCATAGAGATCGACTGATGCCACCGAACCGGGCTATTTAACTGTTTCGCCAGAGATGCTTTTATCTCGTCAGGCTCCCTTACATACTGTGCATGGATATTTGCCACAACAGGGACGTTTGGCTTCGAGATTGGAGTTGCTTCCAGCTCCTTTGCAAGTTTATCACTTGCCGGACTCATTAAATCCGAGTGAAACGCCCCATCGACCTTCAAAGGCACAACCATCCTTGCACCTCGTTCCCTGGCAAGAACAGATGCCTTTTCTAACAAAGGCTTTTCACCCGAAATAACAACCTGTCCAGGACTATTATAATTTGCAGCACAGATAACTCCCAACGGCCTCACCTCCGCACATATCTGCTCGACTTTTTCATCCTCCAGTCCAATTATAGAAACCATTCCACCAGGATTTGCATTACACGCTTCTTGCATAAACATACCCCGTTTATACACCAGTCTCACAGCATCCCTGAAGGCCATAGAACCAGCGGACACATGGGCTGTATATTCTCCCAGGCTCAGCCCAGCCGCTGCAAGATAGGTGTTTCCCTGAATTGCTGAATTTCTTTTCAAGACTTCCAGTATTGCCAGGCTATTCACCAGTATGGCCGGCTGACAAGCAGAGGTCTTGTTTAACTCCTCTTGTTTTCCGTGGAAACAAAGTTCTGCTATATCGAAACCCAGAATCTCATTCGCCTGATTGAATATCTCTTGCGCCTCTTTGAACTGTGTATAAAAATCCTTACCCATTCCCACATATTGAGTGCCCTGGCCAGGGAAAAGTAATACTATCTTTCGCATGCTTTCTACCACCGAATGACCGAAGATCCCCACGTTAACCCTCCCCCAAAAGCCACCAGCATAACAATATCGCCTTTGGAGAGGCGGCCTTCCTTTCTGGCCTCATCAATTGCAATGGGAATGGAGGCCGAGGATGTGTTTCCGTATTTATCAATGTTTACAAACGCCTTTTCCATGGGCAACCCGAGTTTTTCCATAGTCGCTTCAATGATTCTCAGATTGCTCTGATGGGGAATAATTAAGTCGATATCCTCAAGGCCGAGCCCATTCTTGGTTACCGTTTCTATAATCAGGTTCGTTATATTATTAATTGCCAGTTTGAATACTTCTTTACCTTTAAATTGAATATAATGGTTCCTTTGTTGAACCGATGCTAAAGATGCAGGATTTTTTGCCCCTCCTCCGGGCATGATCAGTATGTCTGCCTGCGATCCGTCTGCAGCTAAGCTCGTAGAAAGAATTTCGTGTTTTGTGCTGCTTTTTTGTATAATAACGGCACCAGCGCCATCTCCAAACAACACGCACGTTGAACGATCAGTATAGTCTGTAATCTTTGACAAGCACTCCGCTCCTACCACGAGGACGGTTTCCATTGCCCCTGAATTTACAAAGCTTTGTCCAATAGACATTGCATAAATAAATCCAGCGCATGCCGCCAATATATCAAAAGCGCTCGCCCTGCTTGCCCCTATTTTCTGCTGTATATAACACGATGTCGAAGGAAAGATATGGTCGGGGGTAATTGTCGATGTAATAATCATGTCTAAATCTTTGGGGGAAACTCCGGCATCTTCCATTGCCCGCAGGGATGCCTGGGTAGCAAGGTCAGACGTTATTTGACCATTTTCAACGATACGGCGTTCTCTAATACCTGTTCGTTGGATAATCCAGTCATCGCTGGTATCAACCATCTTTTCTAAATCATAATTTGTCAACACCTTACCCGGCACATAGGATCCTATACCTGTAATAGATGCCCTTTGATTCTGTTGCATGTGAATTCTTAATTACCCAGAGGAGATTAATTGGAGGCCAATTGGTTACGTAACATTTGCCGCAGGTACATTGGCCTTTTCCAGTTCGGAAACAATATGCTCGTTGACTTTGTTTTTTGATAACTGCAATGCAACTCTTACGGCATTTTGTATAGCCTTGGAATCAGACCTGCCATGACATATAATACAAACGCCATTAACACCTAACAAAGGAACACCGCCGTATTCAGTAAAGTCCATTTTAGCCCTTAGTGGACCAAAGGCTGATTTGCACAAAAACAGACCCAGCTTCGTCCAGAAGCTCTTCATTGCTTCTGCTTTAATCGTTGATAGAAGGCTCATGGAAAGCCCTTCCCCGAATTTCAACAGGACATTTCCCACAAAACCTTCGCAAACAACAATGTCGGCTTTACTATCAAATATTTCACGACCTTCTACATTTCCCACAAAATTTAAAGATGAATTGGAGAGAAGAGAAAACGTTTCTTTCGCAAGATCATTTCCCTTAGCATCCTCTTCACCAATATTCAGAAGTCCTACCCGCGGATTTTTGATACCGAAGATATATTTGCTGTATATTGTTGCCATCACACCATATTGGAGAAGATGTAGCGGTTTGCAGGCGATGTTTGCTCCTACGTCAATAACCAGACAGGTACCGAGCCGGGTCGGAATGGGAGCCGCAATACCTGGACGACGTACCCCCTTAAGGGTTCGCAAATGCAATGTTGATGCAGCGACCGTTGCACCTGTATGTCCTGCGCTCACTACGGCGACAGCCTCACCACTTGCCACAAGCTCGACACTTCGTGTGATTGATGAATTAGTTTTCTGACGTATGGAAAACGTCGCAGGGTCGTCCATACCGACTACCTGAGATGCATGATAAATGGTAATATTTCTCGGGGTTGTTCCGCAAGCGGCCAGTTCACGTTCTATTACTTTTTCATCACCAACCAGCAAAATCCCGTCATCCGGAAATTGCTGCGCCGCCCTGACAGATCCCATAACAACTTCGCGTGGAGCTTTATCCCCACCCATTGCATCAACCACAACTCTCATAGACCTACTTTCCAACAGAAATAACCTGTTTACCCCGGTAATACCCGCAGTTGTGACAAACCGTGTGCGGTTGATTTACCTGTTTACAATGTGAGCAAATATAACGCTTTGAGCGCGCACCTGTACCTTTCCCCATGTTTTCAGCAAGTGGAATAACAGGGGGGGTTAATTTGTCGTGCGTTCGTCTTTTGCGAGTTCTTGAATTCGAAAACCTTCTCTTTGGATTAGGCATTTATCACCTCTATAAAAATTCCATATAAATTTCACAAAAAGGCGTACCGAAAATACAAAACATCAGAGGCATTTTTCAAGACTGGCATCTCGGTATTCTATGCATAAGCTTCTTCTTCTCTCTGATGTGAATATAGCATTTTGCTTCCTTAAATACTCTATAATATGTTATATACACATCACTTTCAAACCGAAAATTTTATACACAGACACTTTTATTGTCAAGCGAAAACTTAGAGGTGAAGCGTATAAGCATTCATACTTATCCCGTCAATACCTTTTGTGCTCTTACACACCTACGCGTCAACGTCTTCGAGTATTTTTTTGCTTAACAACTCTGCAGCGAAGCTCAGCGCTTCATCTAATTTTTCCACATATTGCCCTCCTGCCTGAGCCATATCGGGCCTGCCTCCGCCTCCACCGCCAACTATCTTTGCCACCTCCTTCGAGATGTTCCCTGCATGTAAACCGCACCTGACCAAATGAGGACTCACAGCGGCAACTATCGTAACACGTCCATTTTGTGCGGTACCCAATACGATAGCCATCTCTTTGGCAGATTTCATTAATACATCTACCGTTTTTCTCAAATCGTCTGCAGCCGCATCCTCTATTTTCCTTGTAATAATCTTTACCCCAGAAACTTCTTTGGCGTTTTCGAAAAAAGAATCAACCTTACCATGTATTTCTTTTTGTTTGACCTTGTGTGCCTCTTTTTGGAGATTCTTTAATTCGTGTAATAATTCCTGAGTTTTTGTAATCAACTTATCTTCGTTGGCATTCAGGACGTTACACATTTCCAGGATAACTCTTTCTTTTTCTCTACCCCTGTGTAATGCCGCCATGCCTGTCATTGCTTCAATACGCCTGATTCCTGCCGCAACGGAGGATTCACCAACAATTCGAAACAATCCGATTTCCCCCGAGTAATCAACATGTGTTCCACCACACAACTCTTTGCTGAAATCGCCAACAGAAGCCATCCTGACAAGTTCTCCATATTTTTCCCCAAACAGGGCCATAGCACCAGCATTCCTTGCCTCCTGGATAGGTAATTCTTTTACCGATACAAGTACATTTTCTAAAATTTTCTCATTAACCATATCTTCAATCCGCGCTATTTCTTCTTTTGTCAACCCGGAAAAATGATGAAAATCAAAGCGCAAGCGGTCAGGGGTTACCAGGGAACCAGACTGTTCTGCATGCTGGCCGATCACTTTTCGCAAGACATAATGGAGTATATGCGTTGCCGAGTGGTTCCTCCGAATGGAGTTCCTTCGCTGGACGTCAATTCTGGCATGAACCAAACTACCCGTCCTCAGCTCCCCCTTTGCCACCTTTCCTATGTGCAAAATAAAATCATTATTCTTTTTCGTATCGGCAATACGGACATGATTCCCTTCTCCTTCCAAAACACCCGTATCACCAATTTGTCCACCCGATTCACCGTAAAAAGGTGTTCGGTCTAATATCACTGTAACTTCATTTCCCGCCGTAGCCACACCAACAAGCTGGTCGCCCCGGATAATGGCAACTACCCTTCCTTCACATTCATACTTCTCATAGCCAAGAAATTCTGTACCTTTCGAAATGTCTTTAATTTTACTCAGAGGGCCTGTATCGAAGACCTGGCCGGTCATTTGAGACGATGTCCTTGCCTGCAACCGCTGCCTTTTGAGTTCGTTCTCAAAGCCATCCTTATCCACTGTGAATCCTTTCTCACTGAGAATCGATTCAGTCATATCTAAAGGGAAACCATACGTGTCGTACAATTTAAAGGCTTCCTGACCAGAAAGAATTTTTTGGTTGTTCCTTTGCAAAGTGTCCATGAGTTCTTTCAGTTTGGTCGTTCCCAGTTCCAGGGTCTCGTGAAATTTCTCCTCTTCACTTTTCACAATCCGGGCAATATTCTCTCTGCGCTGCTTAATATCGGGATAATATTCCTGCATCACATTGCTTACAACTGGTACCAGTTTGTATAAAAAGCAATCTTTTATACCCAGTTGTGTACCATCCCGTATAGCGCGCCGCAACAACCGCCTTTCGACATATCCACGCCCTTCGTTGCTGGGTAAGACGCCGTCAGAAATACAAAACACACACGCCTTCACATGATCTGCAATCCGGCGCATGAGTACGGCATGCTCTCCTTGTCCGCTATATTTCAACTGCGCAATTTCTTCCAGGGATTTAATAATAGGACTGAAGATATCAATGTCAAAGTTAGTTTGCACCCCTTGCATGACACGTGCCATTCTTTCCAGCCCCATCCCCGTATCTACGTTTCTATTTGGTAACGGTACCAGCTTGCCTCCTTCTGTGCGGTTGTATTGTGTGAATACGAGATTCCATATTTCTACAAACCGGTCGCAATCACAAGCAGGCTCACATTCCTTTCGCCCGCAGCCAACTTTTTCTCCCTGATCGAAAAATATCTCAGAACAAGGTCCGCAGGGGCCATTAGGACCCAATAGCGGCGCGTCCGCGGGCCAAAAGTTGTCCTTTTCACCATACCGATAAATCTTTGACCTGGGAACACCAACGTGTTTTTCCCAGATTTCGTATGACTCGTGATCGTCTCTATAAACACTTACACTCAAACGACCCTCCGGGATTTTCAACTCCTGAACCAGGAATTCCCATGCCCATCCAATCGTCTCTTTCTTAAAATAATCCCCGAAGGAAAAATTCCCCAGCATTTCGAAAAATGTATGATGGGAGGCCGTCTTGCCCACATTATCAATATCACCCGTACGGAGGCATTTCTGGCAGGTGGTTGCCTTTTTAAAGGCTAAATTCCCTTTGCCCAGAAACATGTCTTTAAACTGATTCATTCCCGCACCGGTAAAGAGAAGGGTGGGGTCATTCTGCGGAACCAATGAGTCGCTGGGCCAGATTACGTGAGACTTTTTTTCAAAAAATTTCAGAAATTTACTGCGGATATCATTTGTCTTCATAAAACAATTATTTTTCACCCTTTTTTGAGGCCGATTCTGCCTTTGTCTTTTCGGAAGCTTTCTCAGGGGCTTTTTCTGTAACCAATTCCGGTTTTATCTTTTTCAGGATAGATTGTTCTATTTCCTTCATCAATTCGGGCTTTCCTTCGACAAACTGCCTGGAATTTTCCCTGCCCTGTCCCAACCGAATTTCACCATAGGAAAACCAGGTGCCAGACTTGTCAATGATTTGATGTTCGACCCCAAGGTCAATAATATCACCAGCACGTGATATGCCCGTATTATACAGGATATCAAACTCCGCCTTCTTAAATGGTGCCGCGACCTTATTTTTAGCGATAGTGGCACGAACCCTATTCCCGATGGTCACTTCACCGTCTTTTATGCTCCCGATTCTCCGGATATCGATACGCACGGAGGAGTAAAACTTCAACGCCCTGCCGCCCGGGGTTGTCTCCGGGTTTCCCCCGTACATAACGCCGATCTTCTCCCGAATCTGGTTAATGAAAATAACACAGGTCTGAGATTTTGAAATACAACCCGTCAACTTGCGCAATGCCTGCGACATCAACCTGGCTTGCAACCCCACGTGTGCATCACCCATTTCCCCTTCAATCTCTGCGCGGGGAACAAGGGCCGCCACAGAATCAATCGCGACGATATCTACCGCATTGCTCCTCACCAGCAATTCCGCAATCTCCAGTGCCTGCTCCCCGGTATCTGGCTGATTAACCATGAGATTGTTTAAATCTACCCCCAATTTCCTGGCATAGTCGGGGTCAAGCGCATGTTCGGCGTCAATAAAGGCTGCAGCGCCACCCCCCTTCTGGGCGTTAGCGATAATGTGAAGGGTCAGGGTGGTTTTCCCCGAAGATTCCGGACCAAATATTTCAACGATCCTTCCGCGCGGGATTCCTCCCACACCGAGCGCAATGTCGAGAGATAGTGCCCCGGTTGAGATGGTAGGGACGTCCACCCTCGTCTCGCCCCCCAGCTTCATGATCGTTCCTCTCCCGTACTGTTTCTCGATCTGTGAAATCGCTCTTTCTAAAGCTTGCTGTCGTTTTTCCTTTTCTGCATCCTCTGGTTTCGATATCATAATTCACCCATACGAAAAGTCACACCTATTAAATTAAATCAACACTATGTAACTTCGTATATATGGGTCCCTCCGGCGAAAGGTCGCTCTTCATTAAAACCACCTGCGCCACATGTTCTGAACCAAAATCAAACCCATTGTACGAATTCAGATTCTCGATAAGCTTTCTTACATTCCTGCGCGTTTTTATACGTCCCACCGTCAGGTGGGCTGCGAATTTACGATCCTCATGTTCCACACCCAGCGCTACCAATTGATTATCCAGTCTTTCATGGATCCTTGTTAAGACTCCGCCCGTATCTATCACATGGGCAAAAACAACCCGTGGATTCTTCTCCGTTGGAAGAGCACCTACTCCTCTATAATCAAGATCAAATGGCTTTATATGGATCACAGAATCTTTTATTATCGTAACAACTGCCTCAATTTTTTCTTCGTCCATAGCGCCAATAAACTTCAACGTAATATGGATATTTTCCGGGGCTACCCAACCGACGTCCGCATCCACCCTTTTCAGCTCATCCTGAAATTCCGCTAATTTTTTTCTGATTTCCCCGGTAATTTCAATTGCAACAAAAAGCCTTACGTTCATACGATAAACAACCCTGGTAACTTAAAAAAATAAAACCACAGATTGCACAGACAACACAGAGAATAGTATATAAAAAATCTGTGGATCTGCATAATCTGTGGTTGCTTTTAAAATCAAAACCTCATTGCTTCTGGTGTTTCACACTGATTTTTTATGGCGTAGTTGAGCCTTTTTATGGTTTTTTCCTTTCCCAATAGCTCCATCGTTTCAAAAATACCGGCGCTTACACTCCTGCCCGTAATGGCCACACGCATCGGCTGTGCAAGCTTGGAAAATCCAATGCCCAGCTTTTCGGTCAAGGCCCGCAGGGAGTCTTCCAGATTTTTCTTGTCAAAATTGTCTACCTGTGAAATAGCCGAGTGCACCTCTTTCAACAATTCACCAACCCCTTCCTTTTTGAGGAATTTGCCTACAGCTGTTTGATCGTACTCAATCGTATCGGCAAAGAAGAACCGCGTCTGGTTAAGCAAATCCTGAAAGGTCCTGAACCGTTCGTGATGCAATTCCACCAAATTGAACAACCACCTTTCAGCGATCTTTGTCATATCAACGCCCGATTTCTCAAAAAATTCCTTCACTTCTGGGATTAATTGTTCAACGGGGGTATTTTTGATATATTGACCGTTCATCCAGTCCAGTTTTACGTTGTTGAATTGGGCGCTCGTTTTGTTTGCGCGTTTTAAGGTAAACTTCTCAATCATTTCCGGGATCGATATGATCTCCTGGTCGTTCCCAGGCGACCATCCCAGCAGGGCGAGAAAATTTACCAGGGCGTGAGGCAAATAGCCCTTGTCCCGATATTCAGTGACAGAGGTTGCCCCATGACGCTTGCTCAACCTCGACCCATCTTCCCCAAGGATCATCGGGATATGGGCAAATTCAGGCATTTTAAATCCAAAGGCCTTGTAAAGGGCGATCTGTTTTGGGGTGTTCGATATGTGGTCATCTCCACGGATAATATGGGTAATCCCCATTTCAGCATCATCAACAACACAGGCAAAATTATAGGTGGGGAAGCCGTCGGCCTTCAGTATGACGAAATCCTCAATAAGGGATGTATCAAAGGTGATGGTGCCGTGGATAAGGTCGTTGATTTCTGTCACCCCATCCTGCATCGTAAAACGTATCGCCTTACGTCCCTCGGCATCAGTATCGTAAAATGCCTTCCCTTGTTCTACCAGTTTCTCTGCATGTTGCTTATAAACGGGTAATCGTTGGCTTTGGAAGTATGGACCCTCATCCCAATCTAACCCCAGCCATTTCATGCTATCGAGGATGGCCTGTGTGGCCTCTTCGGTAGAACGCTGCTGATCGGTATCTTCTATGCGTAATAAAAAAACACCCTTATTATGCCGTGCAAAAAGCCAGTTAAAAAGCGCCGTCCGTGCCCCGCCGATATGGAGATAACCCGTAGGGCTCGGCGCAAAACGAACTTTAACGTTAGAACTCAAAACCTTCTTCCTTAACTATAAAATTCAATGAAATTCATATAACATTATCATAACGAATCTGGAATAAAAGTGTCAAGCGATTTATTAGACCGAAAAGTTTCCGAAGGTTTTTAATTCATCTTTTACCATTGCTTCCAAGATTGCATTTGATACAATGCAAAAAATTTCAGTAAAGTGCAGGAATAAATTATTGTGAGATATAGAATTTTTTCGTAATTCCACAATTATTGAGGAATTGTTTCTGTATACTTAATGTTAATGGCGTCAATGAAAAAGAGCAATAGGTATGTTGCACATTTTGATATGCTTGGAATGACCTCTGCTATCCAAAGAAATACAGATGAGGCTTGGGGTGCACTAAGTGACTTGCGCCAATCTGAAAAGAATGTAGTCAACAGATACAGAATAAAGTTGCCTAATTCAGATACATTTGTAGACAATCGTGCATACTATAAGAGATTTTCTGACACTATAATTCTTTTCACCCTTGATGACCAAATTGAAGATTTATACGCGATTCTGTTCAAATCAGCTTTGTTGTTTTGCGAGTCACTAAAAAAATGTGTTCCATTGAGAGGTGGTATTGCATATGGAGAGTTCTTTATAAATTTTGATTTAGATATGTTCCTCGGGAAAGCTTTGATAGATGCTCACGATTTAGGGGAAACAGCACAATGGTTAGGTGTTGTAATTGATGATGCAATATATCAGAAACGTAATCTAATTCCTGACCATCAAAATCAACCCTTCGTGGTCAAATGGGATTTACCAATAAAGAGCGATAAAGAAATAAAAAAAGGTAACACTTTAGTTCTTTGAAAAATTAACAAGCGATTTTATAGGCCAACCCAGAAGGCGTTTTTACCGTCAGGGCGTTTTTGGCAATTGCCAGAAGGTTTTCAACGGGATTAGCACCTTGTAATTCCGCAGAGCGAAGCAATGTCATAAGGATAGCCTGGGTATTCGCACCTTGAGCAGAACGATTTTGTTGTGAGATCTTTCGAGTCAATACCGGCTTTCGCATCTGTTGCTCAGCATGGTTATTATAGGGACTCACGCCCTCATGTTCCAGGAACGTAAAGAGTTCCTCTTTATGGCGATTCAGACGTTTGATCAGTCTTTGTGCGTCTTTATCCTGATAGGGTGTTATCAAAAACTGTTCAAGCCGATAATGTAATCTCTTTTTCAACCGAAGAAAGCATTCTGGACTCAAATGGTTCTTTTCCTCCGATAACCGCAATGCGTCTTTGAGCACACGAGAGAGTTTTTTCCGGAAAGCTTTCCATGGAATTGACCGATTGTATGTGTCGACTTTTACCAGTTCCGTGAACAGATGATAGAAACACCGCTGCTTTGCCAGTGCGTTTATCTTGTTATAAGCGCCCCAGAAGTCACAAATCAGGATGCCCTTGAATAGTCTGCCTAAGAACTTTTTTATGACAGGCGATCCCCGATTGCGTGTTATGAGGTAGTAGCAGAGGGTTTTGGTGGTAAAACACCACAACCAATGGGTTTTCCCGTTCAACCGCCACCCTGTTTCATCTGCGTGTAAAACGGCACTTGCGGAGACTTTTTGTCCAATATCGTTATACCGTGATTCCAGGAGTGTTGCAAGGGACTTCCAAGCCTGGGTTAAACCACCGGCGCTTATGTGAAAGTTGAAAAATACGGAAACCATCTTTACGATATTGTTTATACTTATGCCGACTAAGTAATGAAGCCAGGCGGTAAAGACAACGAGGCGCAATCCGAGTCGGGCATTTGGCAACGCGTCTGTGACCGTAGGCTGGACAATCTTTCTACAACAAGAACACCAGGAACCATGAACCGTATGTTCAGTCACGACCGGATCAATCTGTGGGATATCTTCGATGTATCGCTTATACGTTCTTACCGGATTTTGCAGTGGCTGGTGGCAATCAGGACAACTCTTGAGGGTATGTGTCTGATAGGCAGTTATTTTTTCCGGCCGTTTCCGGGAAATCCCCTTATGTCCGTGTTTCCTGCCACAAGGCCGTCTTTTCCTTTTGCCTGCGGGCTTGAGATAAGGGGGTGTCATGCCGGACGGGGTGGTTGGACTCGGTTTATCGCAGAGTCTGTCATAGTTCTCTGCTTTCTCGGCCAGTATCAGGATGGCCTGAATCGCATCCTCTCTGTCCATCTCTAAAATGGCTATGGCTTCATCCCTGGTCATGAGCAAGAAACCTCCGGAAGTTTCTCTCAAGAGGATAGAGGTAGAGTTCCTTAGGCTGTCCATGATACTGATAGCGATTGCCCCGTTTTGCATTCCCTTGGGTTTTCCCAACACGAATCCAATTGGCTGCCTGGTAGCAGGTGCCTTGAAACCGTGCGGTATCAACAAAGGTTTCAGCCAAATACACGGGATGGCCATAGACGGATTTCCAGTCATGTGACAAACGCCTCAGGGCGAGGGATAATACCTTGGATGCAAGGTGTTTGATCATAACCCAGGGTGGAATGAGAAATCGCACGTTACTTGCAATCAAATGCAAGTGTGTCCGTTTGGTAGACTCATCCCATCCGATGAAACGATCACGGTCTTTGACCTTCCATGCGGCACTTGCCCATCCAAGACAGGCAACGACCTGGTTGCCGATATGTACGATGTGCCTGATGTGTTCGCCAACAAGCCGGGGACATCCGAGGTAGTGGTAGTGATAAAGGAGATAACCCCAGAGGTACCTCTCTTGATGATCTCTTACCACCTGGATCGTCGGGGTTTCATACTCGGTGATGGCACCTTCCAGTGTTCTTTTGACGAAAAGGGGTATCTGATCAAAGACCTTAGGTTTGAGATTGTTTTTTGGCCGTATGCGTGGCGGAAGCGAAACCAATCCCTGCTCTTCCAATCTCAGAAGGAGGTCTCGTGCTGCGTATTCTTTCAACTTGCCATTGGGCTGCATCCAGTTCCAGCTCTTGCAGAGTTCACGGGAAATATAACTTCGCCCTCTGAGAAAATGACGCTCAGTGAGAGCCTTGATAAAGGCTATATCGTCTGCATGCAGTTCTCGTGAACGGTAGTGGAATAGGATAGGCTTCATAATCAGATTCCTTTTCTCTGAAGCCCTTTATACCACAAATGGCAAACTGACGCCAGCGTTTTTTTGCGTTTTAACGCTCTTACGGTAAAAACGCCTTCTGGGTTGGCCTATAAAATCGCTTGTTAATTTTTCAAAGAACTAAAGTGTTACAAAAAAAGAAATCAAGTCTGTTTTGAACTGGCCAGCTTCAGTTAAACCTACTGTAGCTCTTCCTGTATCTAAAGAAGATTTTTACGCTCCATTTGAAAGACTTTTCGGTTCTTTCGAGAAATTACCAGTTAACATACAAGGCAAGTACAAAAACACAGTAGATTTTATGAATTATCAATTAACGGGAAATGCCATTTAACGAGTCGCTGGAGTTGAACGAGTGCCACAATGAGCTTTTTTAGGTTGTATTGGTTTAAGGCGAGCAAATTAGTTTCAAGCATGTTGTTATCATTCAGTGGCACTCGCCACTCAGCTTTGCGTCAAGCGACAAAGAATTAAAAAATGACTATCGACAGTGAATTTAAAGGGTTTATTGCAAAGCAAATCAACAAAAAATTTTGTCGGTGCTTTTGGCCCTTTGAAGAGTGCAAAAAAGAAGCAATCCGTGCACATTCGATTCAAAATAGCAGGGTATTACAGGCTATTGAACAAAATGGCCATGTGGTAATGCTACAGCCTAAAATCAATTTTGATGAAGGCCCAAAGGCAGAATTTAAAGATGTAGGGAGAAATAAGGCTACTACTTTTACTGGCTTATGCGGGGAGCACGACAATCAACTTTTCAAGCCAATCGACGACAGTGAAATTAAATAATTGCAGCATATCAATTTCATTTATATAAAATTAAATTCGACCAAATATTTTTAATGAAGTCATGGGGCAATATAGTTCATTATCTTTTTGAAATTAATATTGAGAGCCCCACCTTGGCAGTTAGCTCAGTATTTTCAACTGACATGTTTTCAACAAAAACTAATGGATTGGCGTATATAATCTTAAATGTCTTCCCTCTTAATCAAAAAACTCGAGTTATTTTTTCGTGCTTAAAAACCCACAGAAATGAAATTGTAAAATACTTAAAGAAAAACAATTTTTTTGATTTAAAAATGTTACCAAATTCCCTGTCAAAGTTAATCCTCAAGAAATGTGAAAACTTTGTCATGGCATCAAGCGTATTTGATACATTTAGTCAAAAACAGATTGAAATAATTGAAAAATTCTTCCTTTTTAGCGTTATTGATCCTGATCTAAACATTAACGATCCACGCTTATACCTATTCGGCCGTGTAGAATGACGTCGCTTAACCAAACGTTGAAAAATCGATCGGGATCAAATCTTGCTATTTGCTGTTTTATAATAAAGGGGTGATCGAACAAACAGCCATTGGATTTCATTAAGCAATGCTAACTTTCAGGCGTTTTCCCAAAGCAACTGCAATACGTTTTAAGAAGAAGGGGTAATGGCCGCCCAATAAGCCCTCTTTATGTACGGTAATTTTAGAGGAAGAGAATCGTGAAGCTCCTCCCAATCTGAAAGCAGAAAAATAAAAAAAGGAGATTTGTTATGACGGGGAGAAGGTTATCATTGTTATTTATGTTTTTTAGCATGGCAATAATTCTGACGGGTATGTCGGGCCAGTCGGAAGCAGGGAAAGACAGATTTGTTGGTACATACTTTACGATAGGTGATGAAGACGGAATACCTACCCCAGTGATTGTTCAAATCGGGAAAGATGGTACGTATACTACGGTGTCTGGAATACAGAATACTACGTTAGCCGGAGTTGTATTTACTAACGATGTAGGCACATGGAAAAAAACTGGTAAAAATGAGATTTTAGCGAAAACATTCTCTATATCAGTTTTACCTCCAACGGAATCATCCCCCGGAGAAGTGGTGAGTAACTGTATCGCCGATCATCTAATAACATTTTCTAACAATTTTCAAGAAATCAATTTAACGGTATCCGGCAAGTGTTACGTCCCTGATGTGAACGTGGCAGATCCAGGCGATGCGCCAGTTATCAAAGAGTTTCGTGGCAGCTTTCAAGGCAAACGCCTTACTGTCCCTTAATGGAAAACAATTTGCTGTATTCCCCGCATTGAAAGGTGTCTTGAAAGCCATCTCCTACCGTCAAGCCAGGGGTCTTATCTGCTGGATATGTTCATCAAGATACCTCATGAACTAAAAGAGACCCGCGCCCTGCTATCATACTGTGAATATTTCACTTCTTGGGTATTCGCTGCCCGGCAATCTTGGCTGCTATGAACAAAAGCTTTAAACAGGCAATCCGTATGGTATTGTCAAACACTTCTCTTGCTGCACATTTTGGCTTCGCTTTACTTCCTTCTTGTCGCTCCGGCTCCAACTGGCTATGTCCCGCAAGCATCTTAAACGACTTCCAGATATTGTAGGAAAGCATTACGATTTGAAAGTAGGCATGGTTATCGATCACTTCCCTGTTATAATGAGGTAATCCTCATGATTTCATCCTTTTCTATCGTGTATTTGTGTAAGATTCAGGTTATAAATTATTGTGTGATGGAGAATTTTTTCGTAATTTCATGATCATACACCTATGAAAGTTTTTGAAAAAGAAGGTCATATAGTGATATGGGACGATGCGTTAGAGTCTCTTCGCAGTACGTTCCTGACGGCTCTATCAATCTTATATTTGCATATCCCCCTTACAACACTGGGAAGAACTTCAAAGGAAGAAAGGATCGTCGGAATCAGATTAAGATTTAAATTAGGAGTGTAGGGAGTTTTTGGTGGTGCTATGAAGAACTGAAAAGCTGCCGGTGATTGCAGGTAACTACTGAATTTATTTCAGCATCAGGCCTTATATATAGCAATGCCCACTTGACGAAATTTTATCATTGGTTTTTATTTTACCCGCTCTAATTTTGCATATGCCAGCATGAGATGCTTTGTCCCACCAACATTAAAACTCACCTTGACGCTTGCCTTTTCATTGCTGCCAGAGACTTCCAGTATCCTTCCAATGCCAAAAAGGGGGTGTCTGACCACTTCTCCACTTGAAAACGAAAAGGGATTTTCTCCGGCGGCAATACTTGCAGAATCAGTGGCATCACTATAGAAATCAAAATTGGAAGGTGTTTGAAAAGATGTCTGCGCCCTGTTGTTCATTGATTGTGGCAGGTTTTTTGCGCGATACGTGTTATAAGAATAATCACGATTTGTTCTGTCGATTTTATCTAAAATTTCATCTGGTATCTCATCCAAAAACCTGGATGGTCTGCAGAGGTCCATCTGCCCGTACCGCATCCTGCGTTTGGCATGGGTAAGGAAGAGTTCCTTCATTGCCCGTGTGATGCCCACGTAACAAAGCCTTCTTTCCTCTTCGATCTCTTCGTCCGAGTCGTTTGATTCTGAGTGGGGCAATAACCCATCTTCCATGCCAGTAAGAAAGACAACGGGGAATTCCAATCCCTTGGCCGTGTGGAGTGTCATGAGGGTTACAGCTTCAGCAGTATCTTCCAATTCATCCACGGCAGAGACAAGCGCCACTTCCTCTAAAAATCCCTGTAAGGTACCCTCTCCATAGTTTATGTCATATTCATGAGCAGCATTGACCAATTCTTCCACGTTGGCAACGCGATCATTCGATTCCATTTCTCCGGATTCCCGGAGAAATGCGAAATAGTTTGTTTTTTCAATTACTTGTTTGATAGTGTTTTCTACAGGCGATCTTGGCAATTGCTGTAAATTCAAGATGAGTTCAGAAAACCTTTTTATTGACAAGGCTGATTTGCCGGTAATTTCGGATATTAAGTCAACCTGTTGTATGGCATCAAAAAGAGTTGTGCCATGTGCAGTTGCCCAGCCTTCCAGTTTTTTAACGGTGGTATTTCCTATACCCCGTGTGGGGGTATTGATGGCACGTTCCAGCGCAACTTCGTCATGCGGATTGACACACAATCTCAAATAGGAGAGGATATCTTTTATTTCCTTCCTTTGATAAAATTCAACACCCCCAACAATGGTGTAAGGAATTCCGGCATTTCTTAAAGAGATTTCCAGCACACGAGATTGAGCATTGGTACGGTAAAATAATGCAATATCAGAATATTGAGTACCCTGGACGTTCAGTCCTTTGATTAACCTTGCGATTTCATCTGCTTCACCGTGCTCATTTTCACAGGAAACAACCCTGATCTTTTCTCCCAGGACATTTTCCGTCCACAGGCTCTTCTGTTTTCGGTATTTGTTTTGTTGAATTATGCTGGAAGCTGCATGGAGGATATGTTTTGTAGAACGGTAGTTTTGTTCCAACAGCACTACCCTGGCATCAGGATAATCCTTCTCAAAATCCATAATGTTTCGGATATCCGCCCCTCGCCAGCCATAGATAGACTGATCCGGATCCCCCGTCACACAGATGTTTCTGTATCTGTTTGCCAGGAGTCGTGTAATGGTATACTGGGAGTAATTGGTGTCCTGATATTCATCGATGAGGATAAACCTGAATTTGTCCTGATACATCTCTAAAATATCGGGATGTGTCTTAAATAGTTCTATGGTTTTTATCAGGAGATCATCAAAATCCAGGGCATTGTTGGCTTTCAGAAGGGCCTGGTATTTTTTATAAATCTGGGCAACGTTGCGATTATAATAGCCTGAAGTAGTTGTGGCAAAGGTTTCGGGGTCAATGAGTTTATTTTTGGCATTGCTAATGGAGCTTACAATAGTGCGAGGTTTCCACTGTGCGGTATCTAGCTGAAGCTCGGCCATAATGGACTTCACCCGGCTCAGTTGATCGGTTGTGTCATAAATGCTAAAGTCCCTTGAATATCCAAGCCGGTCGATGTTGCTTCTCAGGATCCGTGAACACATTTTATGAAATGTGGAGACCCAGAGTCCTTTGTGTGTTGAAAATTGTTTTACCCGTTCACACATTTCGTCCGAAGCCTTGTTGGTAAAGGTAATGGCGAGAATGTTGTAAGGCTTTACGCCCTGCGACATCAGATAACCGATGCGGCGTGTAATTACACGTGTTTTTCCGCTGCCGGCGCCTGCTACCACTAAAAGAGGGCCTTCGATGTGGGTAATAGCTTCGCGTTGCTTGTCTGTAACGTCCTGTAATAACGACATAATATTATTGACATTCCTTTGTTAAAAACTAATTCTACTACCAGCATGTCGCTCCTAGGGAGCTTTATTTGATTCATTACATTCCATTTCTACAAACAGGTCGTTCCTACGGAACTTTTACAAAAGAATTATCCTTTCAGCTCCGTCAGGAGTATACTGTTTGTAGTAAATAGATTATATCTCGCACGGATAATTAGCTCCTTAGGAGCGGTCTATTTATTCTCTCGGAGAATTCCGTGAAATCCGTGGTGAACTATTTCCTCATTTCTTTGCAATCAGGCTCGCAATGGCCTTTTTGTTGTTTAAAACCAGTTCCCGGTAATAAATAATTTTCAGATCTTTGAAAAGGTCTAAAAGTTCATTCGGTTTTAATAAATAATCCTTGTTTTTAGGTCCTTCGAACCCGCGTTCACGGTTTTCTATGGTATAGGTCTCGTAAATAATCATCCCTCCCGGTTTTAACGCCTCTTTCATCTGAGGAATAAGGTCGCGTTGCAGATAATAAAAACATGCTATCACATCGTAGGTATCTTTGGGCAGTTTGGAAGTCTCTAAATCAGCAACGAAGGCATGGATCGCAACATTATGTTCCTTTGCCAGTTCTTTTGCTTTTTTAACAGCTATTTCTGAGATATCACAACCATCCACCGCAAACCCGTTTTCTGCCAGGAACACGGCATTACGTCCCTCACCCATGGCAATATCCAGAGCCTTTCCCCTGGGCAGTATATCAATATGTTCCTTCAGGAATTCAACCGGTTCTTTACCAAAGATATAGGCCTCCGTTTCGTATTTCTTATCCCAAAACTGTTTATCCTGATTATTTGCAAACAACGATGGTAAAATGCTACTGATAAGAATGCAGAAAACTGTTATTATATACAAAAAAACAGGGGAAGAAGGAATAGATTTTTTCATAATTATTTTCATTTTACGAAGTCTTTCGATAAATAGCCTTTGCACCAATATCTCTCCGATAATGCGCTCCCTCGAAAGATAATTTTTGAATTGCACCGTAAACGGCCTTCTGCGCCTCTGGTGCATTTTTCCCCAATGCGGTGACCGCCAGCACCCGCCCGCCATTAGTTACAACTTTGCCATCTTTCATGGAGGTCCCGGCATGAAAGACCTGGATATTATCCAGTCCTCTTATGGTTTCCAGTCCTGAAATGGGAAACCCCTTTTCATATTTATCGGGATAGCCCTTGGAGGCCATAACTACGCATAGGGAGGCGCCGTTATCCCATTCAATTTCAGTATCCTCTAAAGTATTCTTTCCTGTTGATAAAAGGAGTGGAACCAAATCACTCTTCATTCTCATGAGAAGTACCTGAGTCTCCGGATCACCAAATCGGGCATTAAATTCAAGCACTTTTGGGCCGGTGCTTGTGATTATCAATCCTGCATAAATGACGCCACTATAAGGTCGGTTTTCTCTCTTCATGGCATGAATGATGGGCACCAAGATATTTTCCTCTATGGAAAGCTGCATATCTTCTGTAATCGATGGCACAGGTGTGTATGCTCCCATACCGCCGGTATTGGGTCCCTTGTCGCCATCATAAATGGCTTTGTGATCTTGCACAGATGGAAGGGGTAAAATGGTATTTCCATCGGTAATTGCAAGCATGGAGACCTCTTCTCCTGAAAGAAACTCTTCGATGACGACCTTGTCACCCGCGCGTCCAAAGATTTTTTCCTTCATGATATCATCTATGTGTTTGCTGGCCTCTTCCAATGTCTTACAGATAAACACACCTTTTCCCTTAGCCAAACCATCGGCTTTAATAACCAAAGGGAATTCGCACGTCGACAGATGTTTTTTTGCCTGTTTTACATCTTCAAAGACCTTAAAATCTGCGGTAGGGATGCCGTGTTTTCTCATAAGTGTTTTTGCAAAGACCTTGCTTCCCTCAAGGAACGATGCCCTTTTGGTGGGTCCGAATATATTCAGATGTTCGTCCCTGAATCTGTCAACGATGCCGGCCATCAAGGTATCTTCCGGACCAACAACGGTCAGATCTATTTTTTGTTTTACGGCAAAATTGTAAAGACCATCAATATTTTCTGCCTCAATATCGATGCATTCAGCAACTTCTGCAATTCCTGGATTTCCCGGTGCGCAGAAAATTTGTTTTACCAGTGGTGATTGTGCAATTTTCCATGCAAGTGCGTGTTCTCGTCCTCCGCTTCCAATAATCAATATTTTCATTTGGTTTTCTGCCTTAATTTTTGAGGAATGGTTAAATAGGAATATCCCGTTCTCTTTTTTTGTGATTTGAAGAAACACGACTATTGTAACAGAACAGACGGGAAAAAAGGAAAGTTTTTTTATCCTTGACAGTTCAGTGCAGACTGATATACTGATAAAAGATTACTTATCGATATGCGGAATATACAGGCAGGTAAATATTTGCACAATAACGCGGGGTAGAGCAGTCTGGTAGCTCGTCGGGCTCATAACCCGGAGGCCGTGGGTTCAAATCCCACCCCCGCTACCAATAAAATCAAGGGTTTGCGGTTATGCCGTAGCCCGCTCTTCATGTGATTGTGCTAAATTTGTGCTAATTTTCTCCGTTGCCCTGCCCAACACTGCTATTCCGCTTCGTAAACTTTCTGCATGGTGATGTGCATATCGCAGGACCATCTGTATGCTCTTCCATCTGCCAAGCCTCTGAACGGTATAAACATCAATCCCACACTGAATGAGCCTTGTTGCAAAGGTATGCCTTAAATTATGGAACCTGAACTTTTCAATGCCCGCCTTTTTACTCAGGGCACGAAAAGACCTCGGCAGGTTGTCCGGATCGAACCTGTTCCCGCTTTTCTAGTAGGGTTAGAATCGATCCATTCCCATTCCTTATATTTATTTAGTTCATTTTTTTTGCAAACAGGAACTCTCTGCAAGCAATTAATATGTTTGATTTAATTGATGTGTCGTTTATTATTCCGGAACTTGTAAAACAAGGACTGGATAGTGGTGTGTACGAAAGAGTAGGCGGGGTAATAAGAGAAACTGCCAGCAAGAATGTAGTTCATTGGTTAAGAGAAGGAAAAACTATAACAAAAGGACATAAAATAATTGTCACATTGTCGTCGCTTGGAAGGGCAACGCTTGCCGCTGCTGACTTTGCATACATGTATGCAAATTTTGAAAAATATAAAAAAGCAGTTCGAAGATATAAACACAAAGTTGGATGCCCAGAATTAATCTCTGGAATGGCGAGTATTTACGGGCGCGCCAGGACATATGGGATTTGCAACTATTTATAAGCGATGCATATAAAACTTATAGAGACTACACCAAGTGGCGGATAGATTCAAGGAATGCGTTGATTCCTAAAAAACTTGGTCCTGGGGGGGGAACTTCCATATAAGGAAACAGATATACTGTCAAATTTTGCAATTTATCTAAATGGTTACCTGTTAGAAATTAGTGAATTACAAAAAACCGGGAAATCGTTAAGAAGTATTAAAGAATTACCAGGGGAAGGAGGTATTTAAAAAATGCTACCAATTATTGCTGGCATTGCTAGTTTCGTTGTTGGTTTTCTTGGAGGAAGAAAAATTGTTGAAGGTACCGATAAAATGGAAAAAGATTTTAAAAAATCAAACTTGAATCTTTCGGACGATGAAATTGACAGGATGTTTTTAAATGAAGATGTGTAAACTGCCACAATCCTTGCTTTGCTCAGGGAAGGGAACTTCTCGGCGGGAAAATTAAAACTAAAAAACCGAGGAGAATCAATCACATGGCTAAATTTAAGCCGTTCCATGAATTTCAGAAACCCCTGATAGGAATTATCCCAGAATTGCCTTGGCAACTATTTGTTCAATGGAAGTGACTGTTAAAGGCCAAAATGCGCATTGCCAGAAGATACCACGCCCACGACAACAATCACGTGAATTATTAGAGGCATTGCAGATAAAGCTGCCGGAGGCATTGCCATGCCGGAAGATACGAGTAGTCACGAGAAAAAAACTTCCTGTTCGCCGTAAAAGCCAATAAATATAAGGCTTTTACGACCTTTTTATTTTTCACCTTGGAGTGAACATCCGATTCAACTGACTAAGCGTGCTTTTCACGATCTTTTGCACATTCAGTGACTGTGCCCTTGATGAGGCCAACGGTATGGGGAATGACAGGGAGGACAACGGCCAGGTTTTCTGCAACACCTTTTGGGCTGCCAGGAAGGTTGATGATGAGTGTTTGTTTGTAAATTCCGGCGATAGCCCTTGAGCCCATAGCCCTGGAGGTATGTTTGAGCCCCTCCATGCGCATGGCCTCTCCAAAACCGGGTAATTCCTTTTCTATAACTGCTCGTGTCGCCTCAGGGGTTACATCCCTGGGACCTACACCTGTTCCGCCCGTGGTAACAATGAGATCGGCTTTTTCGGCGAATTCAAAGAGTTTTTTTGTGATAAGTTCCTTTTCATCAGGGATGACTTCATAGGCCGTGATGGTGGCATCAATGCCCAGAAGCATGTTGCGGATGACCTCTCCGCTCTTATCCTCCCGCTCCCCCCTTGAGCCTTTGTCGCTTAGCGTTAAGATGGCTGCTCGTATCATACCGTGACTTCTGCACCCTTTTCAAGCATCGTAATTTCATCCCCTACTTTAACGGTGCCACCGGTAAGAATTTCGGCAAAGATACCTTCCCTTGGCATAATACAATCGCCTGCTTTATAATAAATAGCGCAACGGTCATGACAGAGCTTGCCGATTTGGGTTACCCGAATAGTGACTTCATCGCCAATTTTAAAAACGGTTCCGATGGGGAGGGATTTTAGTTCAATGCCCTCCGTTACAATATTTTCCCCAAAATCGCCGTCCTTGATGTTTAATCCCTTTTTACGCATGATATCTGCACTTTCTCTGGCCAGCAGGCTGACCTGACGATGCCATTTTCCGGCATGAGCGTCCCCTTCCAGGCCAAAATGCTCGATTAACTTGCACGTACCGACATCCCGTTTTTGGGTGCCCTTTCTTTCGCTTATGCAGACGGCAACAACCTTTCCCATAATAGTCTCCATAAGAGGTTATTTTAAGAATTATCCAGCATTCTTATCCGAACACGGAACGCAAATCTAAGAGAAAAGAGAACGTTTCAAAATTTTATAGTTCAAGGTGAAGTTTAGCATGACGTATTTGTGGTGTCAAGTACGAACCATGTACTGGCCTGGTTATAAATTACTTGTTTTTTTACAACAATATGATTAGAATTAATCGTCTTGTTGTAGATAAACAGTCTGTGTTTGTTGGAGCCAAAGTGCGGTAAAACCACACCAGATTTTCTGTCTTCCGAAATGTTATAGAAAGGTGAAAATTTTCATGACCAGTGAGCATACAGATTTGGCAGTTATCAATCGGGCAAAAGAAGACAATGTAAAACTTGTCCAGCTGCAATTTACTGATATAAACGGAAATATCAAGGCCGTTACGATACCTATGGAGAGATTTCCGGAGTCCATCGAAAAGGGGATCTGGTTTGATGGCTCTTCAATCGAGGGTTTTACAAGAATTTGTGAAAGCGATATGTATCTGAAGCCTGATACGAGCACGTATGCCTTGCTTCCCTGGGAGACAGAAGAGACCACGGCCAGGCTCTTTTGTGACGTCTATATGCCCGATGGTTCTCCTTTCGAAGGAGACCCCCGATATATTTTGAAAAGGGCAATTAAAAATGCACGGGAAATGAACTTTGAATATAATGTGGGACCCGAGTTGGAATTTTTCTTGTTCAAGCCCAAGAGCGATGGCCAGGTGGAACCCACACCACACGACGTGGGGAGTTATTTTGACTTTTCGCCGAGAGACCTTGCAGGAAACGTAAGAAGGGATATTATTTTTACTCTGGAGAAAATGGGCCTTAACGTTGAGATGAGCCACCACGAAGTGGCCCCCGGGCAGCATGAGATTGACTTCAGATATGCCGAGGCATTGAAGACGGCTGAAAATGCCTTGACTTTTAAACAGGTAGTAAAGTCCATTGCGCATCAACACGATTTATATGCCACTTTTATGCCAAAA
Source organism: Candidatus Brocadia sinica JPN1 (assembly GCF_000949635.1). Lineage (NCBI taxonomy): Bacteria > Pseudomonadati > Planctomycetota > Candidatus Brocadiia > Candidatus Brocadiales > Candidatus Brocadiaceae > Candidatus Brocadia > Candidatus Brocadia sinica. Next base: position 1,033,314 of record NZ_BAFN01000001.1, on the reverse strand, counting down.
CCCATCTTTGGGATATGTGGCAGCGGGATGCACTGTCATCAGAGTTTTTTCGATATCAGGACACGAAAGAATCTATTTTTCGATGAAAAGGATGAATATAAGCTCAGCAAGGTGGCAAAACAGTTTGTTGCGGGGCAACTTCAGCATGTCCGTGCGATGAGCGCTATTTTATCTCCAACAGTAAATTCCTACAAGAGACTGGTGCCTGGGTATGAGGCGCCGGTGTATATCTGCTGGGGGCAAAAGAATCGCTCTGCCCTGATACGAATTCCAAGATTCTCTCTGGGGAGGGAACAAGCAACGAGGGCAGAGTTGAGATGCCCGGACCCCAGTAATAATCCGTACCTTGCCCTTGCAGTAATGCTGGAAGCAGGGCTTGATGGTATTAGAAGAGGCGTTACGCCTCCTAATCCCGTTGAAGAGAATGTCTACGAGTTTGATAAGGATGAATTGGCATACCGCAATATCGCCACCCTTCCAGGCTCCTTAGGTGAAGCAATCGAGGAATTAAAGAAAAGCAAACTGATGGAAGCTGCATTAGGTTCTCATACTTACCAGGTGTATATCCATGCAAAAGTGGCTGAATGGGATGAATACAGGATACAGGTAACCGAGTGGGAACATAAAAAATATTTCGAGACGACATAACAGAATTAAAATATAATATATTAAAGTTGTACGTTTTTTAAACTTCAGATACCGTATCTTTGAGAACAGCTTATTACATTGAGAACAATAGAGTCTCAGTACAGTGAGAATGAATAAAACTTTAATATATATGAATAGTTTAATTTTGTTAAGGAGGATATTATGGAAGTTGGAAATATTTTTCGTCATCTGCTCGTACATAATGAGGCGTTTGTAAAAAATACAGAAGAGACGAAGTTTCTGGCATATGCCACACACCAGAATCCCTACATTACTCTCCTTACGTGTGCCGATTCCAGGGTTCAGGGTGAAATCCTGGGAAGGGACATCTTTAACAAGGTATTTATTATTCGGAATGCCGGTAACCAGTTTGCTGTAAATAGAGGTTCCATCGAATATTCACTCTTTGTCCTTAATACCCCTGTCATGCTTGTACTAGGGCATACCGATTGTGGGGCAGTAAAATTTGCTACCCATGCCTGTATAACGCAGTCCAAAGAGATTATGAATCTGGCAAAGTCCTTTGATAAGCTGATGAAGACGGATTATTCATTGCTTACTCACGAGATAAAGTCCGAGATGCTTCCTTTAACTATACCCATTGAGCGGGGGATATCTGATTTAAGAAAAATTCAAAATGAAATGAAGGAACTGGCTTATCTGAGTCAAATCAACGTGGACTACCAGATAGAAAAGACATTAAAATATTACGGTGACAGGGTAAAAGAAAATAAATTGACAATTATTGGCGGGGTTTATGACTTTGTTGGTGCGTATTCGAAACAACTGGGCAGAGTTTTGATTACTAATATTAACGGTATCATTAATCCTATAGATCTTCAGAATAATGCAAGAAACATTATAAAGAGAATGCCGAATTATGATGAGAAGAGTGAGGGATATAAGGTTGTTAGCGGATTAATTGACGAAAAGGTAACCCGGATAACGGTATAGAACTTTATGAGTATCATTTGCCCGGTACATAAAAATTACAGCAATATAACCTTTGCGGAAAATGAATGTTCGGATGGGATGTGCTGTTTTACCTGCGTCATCCCGTCGAACAACGGACATCTTGGTTTTTTTAAGTCCCTGTGGAAAAAAGGTACCGGTTATCCTTATGTTAAGTTATTGGTGGCTAGTGAAGGATACAATAACGAATTGTACGATTCTTGTAAGTTTTTGGATTTCACTATTTTTGCGGGTACTACAGATGCCTCTCTGAAGATGGACTTGCGCTGCAGCATTTATAAACATCGTCCCAGGCAATGTATGGGATATCCTGATGAGGCAGGTGAATCATTGTATGAGAAAATGAGCGGCCCGTGTATATTTAATGAATACACTGCAGCCAGTTCATATAAGAAGCTTGTTTACAAGAGGGAGTGGCAAGCCTTTTTTGCAATTAGAGACGATGGGGAAGCGATCCGGAATATATTTGTTAACAATGGTGATGTGTCCGTTGCGAGAGAAAAAATATTAAAAACAAAGGATGTTCGCCTTGTGACGTTATCGGCAGATGGTACGGAAGCATCGGACTATATTTTGATACCTGTACCCAGACAAACGTGCAATATCCTGTATTTGTCGGAAAAGCATCAACCTATTAATACGATAAAGCAGGCGTATCGTAAATGGCAAGAGAAGATACAAAAAAATCTTGAAAATCATTATGGACCGGAGTGGGAAGAGAAACTTAAAAACGCCATAGAAATGGAGGAAAAAGATGCTTGTAAAAGATGTGATGAAAACGCAACTGGTAACCTTGAATGCTGATTCAAAGCTTGGTTTTGCAAACGACATCATGTATTTGGGGAGGATACGGCATTTACCTGTTGTGAAAGGAGAGAATGTGGTTGGCATCTTGACACAAAGAGACCTCTATCGTGCATCATTGACGTCTATCCTTACGAACTGGAAGGAAAATAAGGAATTTCTGGATTCCATCAAGGTTTCAGATGTAATGACGAAAAATGTGATTACCATTGCCCCCGATGCAACAATTGAGGAAGCAGCCCAGATTATGATCGACAAGAAGGTGGGGGGGCTACCCGTGGTAAAAGACAAGAACAAGTTACTTGGTATGATTACTGAGACTGACGTATTGCAATATTTTGTGGATGAGAGCGGAAAGAAGAAATGAGGTTTAAAGTAAAAAGGAGAATCCCATGTGTGATGTTGGTGGTCATATAAGTAGCGACATGATTACGTGGCAATGTGCTTGTTGTGGCGCAGCAATAAAGGATTCAGACAATACAACCGGAGGACTTTGTGATCTCGGAATATGTTTATCCTGCCGTAATGCCCCTGAAGATTGGATAGAATTTGTTCAGGAAGAATGGGAAGAGGGTATCTGCATGGATTGCTTATCGCCATGTGCTCTCAAGCGATGACATTTGCTAACATAGGGATGTATACAAAAGACTCAATCAGCGACAAAAGAGTGATTTCAAAACAATAGCTATTACCGTCGGCGCTTAATGCGGACGATAACTATGCTGGTGTATCCAGCAGTGTTGATAACAAGATTCAAACTGATGACGGAAAAGGAAATTACATAAAACACACCTCAGCCGGCAGCAATCAATCCGGAAATGCCTCCTGGAATGTAACATGGACTGTGCCCCTCTTCTGAAGTTCCATGCCCAATTGCTTTCTATACAGCGGGAAATGAGGCGAACGGAAACTTTACAAATAAGGGTGATTATATTTACACAACGACGAGAGATATAAGTCAGGTTGTACCAACGCCAACGCCGTCTGCTTCTTTGGATGAGAAGGACTCGGGAGGGAGAAAAGTGCTGGAATAGTGGTAACCCTGATACCTGCTGAAGGCTGTCGTCCACCAGAAGAAGGTGAGATAATTACAGCAAAGGTAAAGGTTGTAAGGTAACAGCATTAGCAGTTGGAGAATTTTTTAAAAGCAGGGGGGCCGCGTCCAAAGGCGAGGTATCCTTTCTTTTTTAGTTGATAGGAGACCAGCGGATGTTAAACTATTGCAATTATTTAGGAATCGGTCTTGATCAGGACGTTCTCGGTATACTGTGAATTTCCGACATGAAATAACCCAGATCCTGTAAGCAGATAAGGTTAATTGATTTTAATAATTTAATATAGGTTTATCGCAGGAATAGTTGTTGATGACAAAATTCGTGACTATTGTATTGTGCATGTTCGCGGGTTTCTCCATCATTGTGAATGGGGATACAATAACGTTAAAGAATGATGGTAAGGATGTCGATCTCAGGGTAACAGATGTTAAGGAGGAACATATCAGTGCCATAATAGTAAAAAAAGATCTAAAATTTTTGCAGATGCAGTTTCTGGATACCAAAAATTACCCTGATGTAATTTCTCTTAATGGCACGGATATGGCCATAGAATGCAAGATCAAAGAGATTACAGAAGATGCCATCCAGGTACTCATCCCCACCTCTGTGATTTCTTCGCTTAAGATGTCTTTGTTGCCTGGGGAGAAGCAGGTAAAGGCGGTTCCCGATGAGGTCGAAAGCAAACCAAAGGCAATGGATGTGGATGTGAAAAAAGAAAAAAGGAACAAACCGACGGGCGGATTTCTGTCTCTACAGTGGAAAATAGCGGGGAAAGTAGGATTGCAGATGAGATAAGGACGTCTCCTGCCGAAAAGGCAATCGGGGGAAAATACTATCGGCTAAAGACTAAAAAGAAGAAAGTGGAAAGGGCGTCGGTGGAAAGCGGTCTGCCGAAGATGGAAGTAGAAAGTGTGACAACGGGTGTAGATGAAGATGAGTCTGTTGCAGAGGAAAAAATACATGGACCCGATACCGAAACGTCTGAACTGAAACAAAAACCGACAAGTGAATCATTGAATAAGGGAAGTGCAGATACTGTTGAAGAAGGTCTGGAGAAAGAAAAACCTGTTGTTCAGGACCCAAATCTTGGCAAGGTTGAAGGGAGAATATTGCACAGTGGAAAACCTCTTCCAGATTGTCAGGTAAAGTTGCAAATGTTAGAAAAGGGAGGGGTGTTAACCAAAGGGTACCGCCCCGTGGAAGGGGCCATTGAACTTGAGGCTATAACAGATAATGATGGTGTATATCATTTTATGAATGTGTCGCCTGGACTGTACAAGCTGTATTGGAAACATCCGTCAGAGGCTACGTGGGTCAGGCGGTTCAAGATGGAGCCAGATGTGATAGTGGAATCCGGCAGGCTTACAAATCCTAAAGAGATTGAAACGTTGAAGAGGACATTAAATTAATGTGAATTGATGGCTTTGGATTTTATCGCAAAGGGAAAATAAAGATATTTTAGTGAATATAAATAATTTTGGAATACTTTATTGAAACCATTGTTGCATTGTTGAAATTAGGTCTTAACTGCTAAAATTGGAGAGTACTTTTTTTATCCAGTGATATCAAAAACTAACAATTTGAAATTTAATTAGTTATGTAATTTTTTTGTTTTTTCTTGTTTTTTTCCAAAAAGGAATAAATATTGTTATTGCTAGTTTCCCAATTGCCAAGTTTTTTCAAAAAGCACAGAATTCCTAGTTTCTGTTTGTGCTGTGACTAAATTTGCGGTTGACAAATTCTCTTCGTAAATGTATTATGCGCGTCTTTGTGTTGGTTATACTAAGCAAAGTTCTCGTGTTTTAAAAAAGATGAATAGGGAGGTAATGATGGTGAAAAATTTGCGATACGTATCTATTGTTGGTGGTTTGGTATTTGGCGTAATGGCCAATGTGGTATGGGTAGGTCATACGGCAAAGGCAGAGGCTTACAAAGAGATCGATGTGAAGGATGGTGGAACGATTACTGGGATAGTTAAATATGATGGTGATGTTCCAGCTGTGAAAGTATTAAAGGTTGATAAAGATGAGCAGACCTGTGGTCATGAAAATAAACAATCAGAGGAATTGGTGATAAATGGAGAGTCCAGGGGTATCAAAAACGTTGTAGTTTCCTTAGTCGATATTGCTGCGGGTAAGAAGGCGGAGGCAACAGCCGCTGCTGTGTTGGATCAGAAAGAATGTCTGTTTACTCCCCACGTGCTTGCTGTATCTGCCGGTGCCAGCGTTGATCTGCTGAATAGTGACAATGTGATGCACAATCTCCATTCCTGGTCAATAAAAAATCCAGGCTTTAATGAGGGGGTATCCGGCGGTGGAAAACTGACGAAGAAATTTGATATCGCTGAAGTAGTTAAGATAACGTGCGATGTTCACAAATGGATGAGTTCATTTATAGTAGTGAAGGCCAACCCCTATTTCGCTGTTACGGATGAGAATGGGCGTTTTAAGATAGAGAATGTGCCGTCAGGTTCGTATAAGATTGAAGCCTGGCAGGAAAAGCTTGGAAAAAAGACAAGCGATGTGGCTGTAAAGCCTAAAGAAGAAACTACGGTAGACTTTGTCTATGCAAAAAAATAACTGTGATTATACTTTTATCGAAATGTGTAACTTACTCGAATAAAAAGGCGCACCACTAATGAATAATTTGAAGATATTGTTGGGATTTGCAAAAAGAAGTGCTTTTGTTGTTTTTTTATTAATTTTTCTCTCTCTTGTTTCGTTTTTTTCTTCTTCTCAAAGGGTGGTTGCGGCTGATGTGCCAGCGCAAGCGACAAAAGAAGGTGAGGTTCCGGCAACTGGCGTAGAATTGCCTCAATTTGAGGCGAGTCAGCCATCGGCATCATCTCAATTGCCTGAGGGGCAACCTGTGGAGGGTGCAGGAACCGTTACTGCGGCGATAGAAGAAGAGGAAATGGCCCCGGTTCAATACCGGACATTTTTTGGTATGGACCCCCGAACGATTGTCTGGGTCGTGTCTGAGTTGCACCTTATGTTTGCTGCCTTTGTGCTTGGTGTTCCCATCTTTGCGGTGATTGTGGAGATTGTGGGTTTTAAAGGTGGTGACATCAAATATGATAAAATGGCAAAGGAGTTTACCAAGTTACTTTCTGCGGCCTTTGCCACGACTGCGTCATTGGGTGGTTTGCTTGGGTTTTGCTTGTTCGGTTTGTATCCCGAATTTATGGGCCACATGACGAACGTCTTTGCGCCGACCATGTATGTTTATGCGCTGATGTTCTTCGGTGAGGCATTTACCTTGTATGGGTACTATTATTCGTGGGAACTCCTAAAAGGGACAGCGGCGAAGAAGTGGTTCCACATCACTCTGGGTGTTCTCCTCAATCTCTTTGGTACAGGGCTTATGTTTTTGACCAACTCTTGGGCTACGTACATGATGAGCCCGGCAGGGATTGTGCCGGCGACGGGAAAGGTTCTTAGCTTGTATCATGCCATATATAATCCGCTTTGGATGCCTGTAAACATTCATCGGTTGATTGCTAATGTGTGTTTTGGCGGTTTTGTGGTGGGAGCCTACGCTGCGGTCAAATTTCTGGGTGCAAAGACAGAAGAAGAAAAGGCACATTATGATTGGATGGGTTATGTCGGAAACTTTATAGGAGTAGGGGCATTGATTCCTCTTCCCTTTGCTGGTTATTGGCTGGGACGAGAAGTATATAGCGCCAGTCCTGTGATGGGTAATATCATGATGGGGGGGGCATTCTCTTGGACATTTATTATTCAGGCAATCCTGATTGGCATGCTCTTTATTGGTGCTAATTACTACCTGTGGCTTGGAATGGGAAGGATTAAAGGGTCTGAACGCTACACAAAGTTCATTAAATATCTTATTTTTGTTATCTTTATGTGTTTCGCAGTGTGGCTTACCCCTCATAATCTGCCGCTAAGTGGAGAAGAAAGGGCTATGATTGGTGAGCAGTACCATCCTTTCTCTAAATATTTCGGAGTTATGGCGGCGAAAAATGCCGTGGTGAATCTGATCATTTTAGCGACCTTTTTCTCCTTTTTGATTTACAGGCGGAGCAATAAGGGGGAGATGGTGCCATTTTCTGAACAGGGGCGTGTCGGCAAGATAGGGATATTTTCTGCCCTGATATTTTGTTTATTGATGCTGGTTTCTTATGCGATTTCGCTCAATTTTGTGGAATTGGAAGCGAATATAAAGGTTTTCGTGAAACCGCTCATACGCGCGCTTTATATCCAGTCATTCGTTGTCTGTCTGGCGGTATTCCTGACGTTTAAAAATAAAGGGAAGCTGGCGCAGTCTCTGTTGTTTGCGGTCACGGCATGTATTGCTGTGCTCTATTTCTGGTATTATGGTTTTGAAGTCATGCAGAAGGCCAACCTGGTGCTGAGGTACTTGTCTGTAACTCAGGTTTCGGTTGTGATGAGTTGTCTGATCATGAATGCTGTTATAGATATCTTTATGTTTCGTAAAGCTAAAATTGTGGGTGGTATCGTGTGGGGAAAGATGCCGGTGAGATCCCAGTATGCGTTGATTCTCCTGTGTGTGGTTATTGTTATACTGATGGGGCTTATGGGCTTTATACGTTCTGGTCTGAGAATGGATTGGCACATCTATGGTGTGTTGCAGGATACCTCGCAGTGGGCATACACGCCAACATTATCGTTTATGGGAAGGGTTGTTGGTTTGATCGTAGCGCTCTTCCTGGGTTTGGTTGCATTCGTATTTTGGTTGGCTAACCTGGGAGAAAAAAAGGAGAAAGGTGTTTTGAAAGAAGAGTTTGAGTTAACAGAGCCTCATCCGGAGCATTATACGTAGTATTCTTGAAAACAAGACTTGATACCAAAACAGTACTCGAATTAATGATAGGTAAAAGGCTGAGGGGTTAAAGGTGTTGTGAAAACCGTGATGAGTGGTTCGTGAATTTGAAGTAAGTTAGCGGAGTAATTAATATGATTGAATTTTACTATGGTAAAATGAAGGCCTGGAAAAACTTATGAATAAGAGCATGCTAAAAATTACAGCTTTTGGAATTGCAGTTATAGGATTTTATATCTATATCACAATATATGTGGCGGGGCTTTCTGGCACGGGTGGGGGCGAGTCTGCCGGAGGAGTCAGCCCGGAGGCTGGTGAAAAGGTATTCTGGGGGGATGGACAGTGTGGTACCTGTCATAAGATAGGGACAAGCGGGAGTGCTACGAGGGGTCCTGACCAGGAAGGGTTGGCAAGTCGGGCGGAGGAACGAGCAAAAGAGTTGGGTATGCCAAACGGGCTCGATTATCTTGTAGAATCCATCGTAGAGCCGGAAAAATATATTGTGAAAGGTTATGATAAAATTATGCCTAGGGTATATGACCCTCCTATTATGCTGTCGCGTGAAAAGATACTGGCTGTTTTGGCCTATCTCCAGACGTTGGGTGGGGAATCTGATATTGGCGCCCTAATGAAATATAAGGATAAGATACCCGAGGCATCTAAGAAGAAAGTGAAGCCGTGGGTGCCTCCTGTGGTGGTTGATGCGAAGGAGGGGGAAAAGGTGTTTTTTGATGAAACACGTCCGGTTACCTGCGGAAAATGTCACATTGTGAATGGGAGAGGGAAAAAGGTTGGGCCTGAGCTTACCGGGATTGGCGCAATCCAGACGCCTGAATATTTTGTGGAGTCTATCCTTAAACCCAGCGCAAAAATAGTGAAAGGTTACGAAACGATGTATGTAATAACTTCTGATGGCATACCTTACAACGGATTGATCAAAAGTGAGACCGATGAAGAGCTGGTGTTGTTCTTGGAAGAAAGCGGTGAGGTCGAAGAGGTCGTTATTCCAAAATCAGATGTAGCTGAAATGAAAAAGCAGGAGGTATCCATTATGCCTGGAAATATTGGTGAACTTCTGAGTGTAAAGGACTTTTACGGGATTGTCTCCTTTTTGCAAAGTTTGAAATAGATTACGTGATGCATAGCGATTGAATAATTGTTAGGAGTGTTATGAATGGCTAATAAACGCAAGACATTTTTGTTTATCTGGATACTAACAGCCGTTGTCTGTTTATTTCTGTTTCTTAAATATGCTTCGCCAAAGATCTTTCAGATGTTAATGGGAAAAGGTCACCCCATGCCCACGCCGAGTACCTTAATGATGTGGTATATGATTATGGGGATATTGGCTGGTCTGGTTTATGCGACTACCAGCAACAAGAAGTTTGCAGATTTTTTAAGTTTTCTGCTTCCGGATCAGGGGCCGATGATAAAGTTTTTTCTACAAAAGACGCTATTCGTTGGTTTTCCTGTCCTTGTAGGGTGGTTCGTGTATACATGGTCGATTCCTGGCGCTGCTTCACCTGTCGAGCTGAGGATTCAGCATCCAACATTACCGCAAGACTTTGAAAAACTTGAAAATCCTTTCAGACAGGCAGATGCAGATGTCCAGCGGAAAAGCATAGAGGAGGGAAAGATACTTTTCCAAACCTACTGTCGTCCCTGTCATGGTTCGAAGGCAGATGGTAACGGCCCGTTTGCGAATTCGTTCCGCCTGCGACCGATTAACTTTCAGGATCCGGGGACAATTGCAACGGTGGTAGATAATTATCTCTTTTGGAGAATTAAAGACGGAGGGCCTGGTCTGCCTTCAGAGTCTACACCATGGGATTCAGCGATGCCTTCGTGGAAAGACGATTTAAAGGATGACGAAATCTGGAAGATTATCATGGGTGAGTATGACACGGCCGGCGTTATGCCTAGGCAAAGAGAAAAGCTTGAGTAGTGGTATGTTTATGTAAAACAGGATTAGTCTTCACTGTTTTCGATGATTAATTTATAAACAGCAAGGAAAAAGAGCAAGTAATACTATGATAAAAGCGTTAAAAAAAGGACTGATTGGTTGTGGATTAATCGTTGTGTTTGGCGGTGTTTCTTGGGTATGTGAGGATGTATCCGCGCAAGCATCTCATTTGTTTAGAACGTATAAACATGAAGTACCTCAGAAGCTGCCAGAAACGACAGAAGCTGTTGCGGAAGGAAAAAAAGTTTACGAAAAAAGGTGTTGGTACTGTCATGGAATTGAGGGAAAGGGTGATGGTCCCGCCTCTATCACGATGTTCCCCAAGCCAAGGAATTTTACCAGGAATGAATATAAGGTTCGTTCTACTGCGTTTGGATCAGTTCCTACGGATGAAGATTTGTTTCGAATAATCACCAGCGGCATAGAAGGGACGGCCATGCCTTTCTGGAGCACAATCAGCGAGACAGAACGGTGGCAGGTGCTTTATTATCTTAAGACCTTTAACGAACAGTTTAAAAAAGATGCTGCGCCTAAAGTGGTTCCTGTGGGAAATGTAGCCTCATCACCGGAAAGTGTGCAGAGGGGTGAGGAATTATTTCAGGAAACGAAATGTTTCGAGTGCCACGGGGATGACGGCAGGGGAAATGGGCCTTTGACTGTTGCTTTGCAAACTGAGTGGAATATGCCTTATCGGGCCAGGGATTTGACAAAGGGGTGGAACTTTAAGGGTGGCAATGCGATAGAGGATATTTATCGTACTATTTCAACGGGTTTCAATGAGACCCCTATGGGATCATACTTAGAAAAGCTTTCAGACGAAGATCGGTGGCATGTCGCTCATTTTGTGAAAAGTCTGGCAAAGGACATGGCGTCTGACGTCGTAGTAAAGGTAAAGTTGCTTGAAGATGGTCGGCTACCGTCTGAGCCTCTTGATGAGAGCTGGAGCAAGGCTGCTCCGGTGGAAATTCCGCTGGCAGGTCAAATTATTGCAAGTCCACGACACTGGACTCCCTCCATAGATGCGATTATGATCAGGGCAATGTACAATGAGGAGGAAATTGTATTTTTATTGGAATGGGATGATTCTACTAATAAACAAGAAGAAATATTCAGAGACGCCGTTTCCATACAGTTTCCGACAAAAATTCCAGAATCACTAAAGAAACCATATTTTGCAATGGGAGACTCTAGTGGGGCTGTTAATCTTTGGAGTTGGAAGGCACATTGGCAGGAAGGTTTTGGACAGATAACGGAAGCCCCAGAAACTGAGGCGGGTATGGTGTGTGAAATGAACGCTAAGGGATTTAAGAATGTTACAATGCAGCCGCCCGAAAGTCAAAATGTTACGGGAAAAGGTGTGTACCAGAATGGAAGATGGAAGGTATTATTGAAAAGAACTCTGAAAACCGAAGATGCCAAAGACCTGCAATTTGAAATCGGTAAGCTTATCCCTGCAGCTTTTGCTGTATGGGATGGTTCGAATAGTGATGTCGCTGGTCAGAAATCGATATCGGTTTGGTATTACATTATGCTGGAAAAACCCGTTCCTAAGACAGTTTTTGCGTATGTGTTGATCGCTATCGTTATGGGCGCGAGTGTTGAATTGTGGTTTATTGCCAGGCTGCGCAGATTTCCACCTAAGTTAGAAGAAGAACAACAATAACAATATCTTGTTAAGGAGTCTTTAATGAGGTTAAGGTTTATGGTTAGCTTGCAGAAAGTAACATTTGTAATGGCTATGGTGGGCTTATCTCTACTGGTGATTGGAAAGATTTCTTCCGGACAGGAGAGAAAAATAGATGCCCTTTATTTGGAATTGGATAAAAAGTATCGGATTCCAGAACAATGGACTGTACTCCCATTTGAGCTCGAAGATCCATATAAGAGAATCAAAAATGGGCCTCCTTTGGTTAATATTATCCATAAGGCAAAGGTAGAATGGCTTTCCCGATGGGTCGCTAATCCAAGAGCGGTAGTACCAAACGCGAAGATGCCTAATCTCGGCTTGGAATTTGAGGAGATCAAGGCTATTATTGCCTATCTTGGCAGTATTGCCGAAAAAGAAGTGCCACAGGTTTCATGGGACGCCTTCTTATTAAAGAAAGAGGAGGAGCTTTCTGAGGATGAGTATGATAAGATGGATAAGGTTTATAATAACGGGAAAGGCGTATGGGGGCGTGCCCGCTGTACAATTTGCCATCCGATAAAAGGGGTCGGCGGCAATGTGGGAGTTGGGCCAGATCTCGGCGAGATTACAACAAAAGTAAACAGGAATTGGTTATATGACTGGCTGAGCAACACGAAGAGTCATTTTCCTGATACGATGATGGCTCAGTACCGGTTTAATGACGCGGATGTGAGGGGAATTGTAGAGTTTATTTTACGGGATACGCAGTTCATACCCGAAGAGAAAGAAGAGGAAGAGGGGGAGGCTAAACCCGCAAAACCAGAAGTTAAGGTGTTAACAGAAAAAGAATTTGGCAGTATAAGAAAGGATAGCGCCCTTATTGAAAAAGGAAGGGATATCGTTGAAAAAGCAAGATGCTTTGTTTGCCACGATATAAAAGGAATTCCTGATTTAATGCCGGTAGTGGAGAAAAAACGTGAGGGAACATCTGGATTTGAAAGGCTTTTATACGAGATACGCTGTTTGACTTGTCATCGGATACAGGACAAAGGCGGTACCTACGCGCCCAATCTGACAATCGCAGGTAGTAAAATAAAAATGAAGTGGGAGCACGAGTTTTTACAGACGCCTGATATTATCCGTCCCCTTAGTCAGCAGATGCCAAAGTTTAATTTGACTGGGGAGGAAGCAAAGGCAGCCACTGAATATATTGAAAAAAATCTTATTACCAAAGAAGCTCTTCCGGATATCTATAAGGATGGGATGCCCTCTGCTGAAGTAGTTGCTGCCGGGGAAAAGGTGTTTTATGAAAAGGGTTGTAATACCTGTCATTCTGAAAGTATTGCAAAAGGTGGTGGTGTCGTTGGTCCTAACCTTGCAACTGTGGGGGAAAGGTTGCAACCAGCATATATTCTCTATCATTTGAAAAATCCGCAGCAAGTTAACCCGCAGGGTGTTGAGCCAAACTTTGGTTTGTCGGAAGATGAGTTGAAGCAACTGGTAGGTTTCTTGGTAGACCATGTGAAGAAAGAGGGTAAATAATGGGATATTTTTTATCTGGGAAAAAATTACTGATATGCACATTTGTTGTGCTGGGTGTCTTTGGTGTCTATTCAGCGGCACAGGCGTTAGACGTTTCTCCTCGGGATCAAGTTTTTTTGCTGTCACCTAAGAAGACCTTTGAATATTATTGTTCACCGTGTCATGGGATAAAAGGGAAGGGAGACGGTACGTTCTTCACCATTGATTTAAAACCGAAGCCTCGAAATTTTACCGATGTAGAATACATGAAAAAGAGGACAGATGATCAGCTCATCAAGTCTATTACCGAAGGTTCTAAGGCAGTAGAAAAATCTAATCTTTGCCCTCCCTGGGGAAAGACGCTTACTGAGAAAAGAATCAAGGAACTGGTTGTCTACATACGAAGCTTTTCTGCACAGGAAACAGAAAAGCCTGTAGTTGCTGCAAAAGAGGCTATCGTTGAAGAAAAAAAAGACGGTGTCTTCAAATCGTCGGTAAGATGGTTATTTATCGGTGTGATTACTCTGGCGTTGGCTGGAGGAGCTATTACTGAGTGGAAGAAACTCAGGAATGAATCGTCTCGGTGTTAGAGGTTAATTATAAACGTTCCTATGTATAAAAAAATATTAATTGGAATTGATAACTCGTGGCACTCTAATTTTTGCATTGATCTTGGTATTGATCTTGCGCAAAAGTTTGGTTCACTATTGGTGGGATGTCATGTCTATGATGCCGCATTGCATCAGAGACGGTTTCGAGACATGGAAAAGGGGTTGCCGCCACAATATCAGGATGAAAGCGTACTCCAAAGGCAGCGTGACCTCCATAGTTCATTGATCAATCTCGGTCTTAAGTTGATTTCAGAATCTTATTTGGACGTGTTTAAAAATAAGTGCGGGGAAGCATCTGTACCTCACGAGTGCCTTCTGCTGGAAGGTAAAAACTATTATGAAATTATTAAAGAGGTGCAGGGGAATCAATATGATCTTGTGATTCTGGGGGCGCGTGGGTTGGCATCTGTGGATGAGAATGTAATAGGGAGTGTTTGTGAGCGTGTGGTCAGGCGCATCAAGACAGATGTCCTCGTGGTAAAAAATATGCGTTTAGAGGGAAAGATGGTAATAGCAGTAGATGGAAGCGCGCAATCTTTTGCCGGAGTCAAATCAGCTATTTCTTTCGCTAAATTGTTTAACTTAAAACTTACTGCGGTATCTGTATTTGATCCACATTATCATCGTGTTGCCTTTGAAAGCATCGCAAATGTACTTTCTAAGGAGGCAGGGCAGGTTTTCAGGTTTAAGGAACAAGAAACGCTTCATGAGGAGATTATTGATAAAGGCCTTGCAAAGATATATCAGGGACATTTGGATCGGGTAAATCGAATGGCAGCAGACGCCGGGGTGAAAACAGATATTGTTCTGATGGACGGCAAACCGTATGATAAAATATTAAAATACATACTGCACGAAAAACCCACAACGGTAATCTTGGGGCGCACGGGAGTGCATAACACCAATGGGTTAGATCTTGGCAGTACAACAGAAAATTTGTTGAGGCTGGCATCTTGCAATGTGTTGCTTACAGGGGGAAACAAGGAGGCAAGGCTTGATGCTTTGGTAGATTGTCAGGAATTTTCGAAGGTGTCCGGGAAAGAAAAAGAAGTAGCTAGGAGCGCACACGATCAATCGCATATGGAAGATAGTTTTTTGAGAACTGTCAAGGGTGACCAAAAGGCTTCTGAAAAACCGCTCATACGAGCGCAAATCCCCGCTTGGACGCAGGAAGCGCAAACGCAAACAGAGCGTATTCCTTCTTTTGTTAGAGATATGGTTAGAAAAAAAATTGAGGAGTATGCATATGAGAAGGGCTGTAGAGAAATAACCACACAGATAGTCAATGAAGCAAGGACCGCGTTTATGAATGATGGTTCGTTTCACTAAGATTTGACAAACAGACTGCTATTTGCTCAAATAAAAAAAGTATTAAAACTTGTGAATGGTGTAGAAAGCCTTACTGTCCAGTCGTTCTCTATCTTAAGAAATATTAAGTACTCATTTCTGTTTTTGTGTCGACATTTTAATGCCCATTTCATCTGCGAACTGCTCATTTCAAACAAGAAATACCTTCGTTGTTTAATATTAATGGTAAATATGGAGACTGAAGTTTGTAATGTAATGTAAATAAAAAAACTACGTTATGTTTGTTTTTATAGTGAGTAGTTTTTGTGGATGGAATGTGATTTGCTAAATCATTGACTATTGTGACAAGAGGGGTGGTTTGTGGTGTGTGAATAGTTTGTGAATTTGGAATGGGTGTTTATGAATGACTGGTGGAAGGCTGTTAATTTGTTGCTGTTGATGTCTTATTTCTGATATAATTTAGCTATCGTGAATCTATTATTGTGTATGGTATGATCATTACAAATAAGGAGGAGGGGGGAATGATGAAAGTGTATGTGTTGTTTAAAAGGTATGGTATAGCCCTCTTGAGTTGTGCGTTTCTTAGCGCTACATTATTTGCTGCTGAAGAGACGGCGCAGGGGGTTAAAGGGGTGTCTGAAGAGGAATTTACTCCAGCCAAAGAGGTGTTGGCGGTAAAATACGTGGAAGTGGGTAAGCCGTATCATATGGATGTGGAATCATTGCAAGGTTTTTTTAAAGACGCGCAGGCAGTTACTGTTCCGCTCCAAATGCAGGATAAGGCATTTCCCAATGGTGGTGGATCGGTGAAGAATGCGGAAGTAAAGGGTATTCATGATGGTCTTGCAATCTATTTCAAGATATCATGGAGTGACCCTACAAAGAATGCCAGGGCAATTGCAGTTCAGGAGTTTAGGGATGCGGTGGCTTTAATGTTTCCGTTAGGCGCAGTTGAGATAACACCAGCGGAGCATTTTAGCCCGAGGATGGGGGATAGAGAAAAACCAACAAATCTCTGGCATTGGAAGGCAGACTGGGAGGCAGATTTGCTCGTTAAAGGTGAGTTGGAAGACGTAGAGGCGCAATATCCAAATATGCATGATGATTTTAATTTAAATCCTTACAGCGCATATTATCATCGGGAACTGATAACCAGTGTGGAGGTTTTATCGGGTGGAAGGGCTGCAAATAACTTGTTGTCTCAGCCAGGAAGAGGGAGAACGGTAGAAGATTTAAATGCAGAGGGTTTTGGTACCCTGACTACGCAAGCCCACCAGGATGTGAACGGGTGCAGCAAGTATGAGGATGGGGTGTGGACGGTAATTATCTATCGTTCGCTAATTACGGAAGATCCTCATGATGTACAATTTGTTCCCGGCGGAACTACGTATTTCAACATGGCGGTATGGAATGGTAATGAAAAAGATAGGAACGGGCAAAAAAATATATCTACTCAATGGCATCCCGCGACGCTGGAAAGAGTTGCTTGGCAATAATTTACTCTGTAGGATATAAAGTTTAAGGAGGATTAAAAAATGACATTAGTACATAACTGGCATTTAGGGAGACGTATGGAGTATCCCTATTTTGAATCCAGACCGAAGCGCCAATTTGCGGCTATTTTTAACATCAATCGGTGTATCGCCTGTCAGACGTGTACCATGGCCTGTAAGAGTGCATGGACTTATAACAAAGGACAGGAGCACATGTGGTGGAACAATGTGGAAACAAAACCGTATGGTGGGTATCCGCAATCTTGGGACGTTAAAACGTTAAAGTTGATTGATAATGGTGAAAATACCTGGTATACCGATGAAAAGGACGAGAAATTATCTCCTTATGGGGTATACGAGGGTGACACGATATTTGAAGCGGCCGCGAAGAAGAATATTAATCAGTGGGCGGTAGGGTACATTCCAGAGGATAAGGAATGGCGGGCGCCAAATTTTGGTGAAGACGTAGCAAAAAGTAATAAACCTGACGAATATTCATCGTTGCCGGAACATAGTCGTTGGTTCTTTTATATCCAAAGACTTTGTAACCATTGTACGTATCCGGGTTGTCTGGCTGCCTGTCCAAGAAAGGCTATTTATAAGAGAAAAGAAGACGGAATAGTTCTTATCGACCAGAAGAGGTGTAGGGGATACAGGAAGTGTGTAGAGCAATGCCCGTACAAAAAACCCATGTACCGGGGTTTAACGAGGGTAAGTGAAAAGTGCATCGCCTGTTACCCCAGAATTGAGGGGAAAGATCCATTAACGAAGGGGCGTCCGATGGAAACGAGGTGTATGGCTGCGTGTGTAGGACAGATTCGTTTGCAGGGATTTCTGGATGATAATCCGAAGAATCCGGTCACGTGGTTAATTAGGCATGACAAATTAGCATTGCCTCTTTACCCCCAGTTTGGAACAGAGCCTAACATATACTATATACCACCGAGGTGGGCACCAAGGTCTTACCTGAGACAGATGTTTGGTCCAGGTGTTGATGAGGCGATTGATAAATTTATGGTACCTTCCAGAGAAAGATTGGCGGTGATGTCGTTGTTCAGGATGACTCAATCCATTATATTTGAGTACAAGATTGAGGAAGGGCCAAAGGTATTTGAGACGATGATTCACGGTAAGAAGTTTGAGTTGTACAATGACACCGTTATTGGGTATGGTGAAGATGGGCAAGAAATTGTAAGAACAACGATAGAAGAGCCTGTTCATATCAGAGACCCAAAACATTACAATTCAATTTAGAATTGAGGTTTATTATGGAAGTAGACAGTAGTCTTTTAGATCAACGAGTTGCATCCAGAGTGGATGACTTGCTTGCGCGAAGTGCAATGTACCAGATTTTGTCTGCCTGTTTTCTTTATCCGGCAGAGAAAAATTTGTCAATATTGAGAAGTCCTGATTTTCAGGAACACGAGAAAGAGTTGATACCCTGTTACGAAGGTGTAGACGATGGTGCAGAGTTGAGAAGATGTTTGAATGAGGTTCGGGAGTTGTCTAGAATTACAAACATTGAAAGCTTGCAGGGAGTATATCAGTGCGTTGTCGGGCATACCATGTCGAAAGAATGTCCTTTGTATGAGACTCAATATGGCGCGGCGCATGTGTATCAGCAAGTGCATGAGTTAGGTGATATTCAAGGCTTTTATAAAGCTTTTGGGCTTGATGTTTCCGACATAGAAAAGGAACGATGCGACCACATTAGTGTAGAGTTTGAGTTTATGCATTTTTTGTTATACAAGCAAGCCTACGCCCTGGAAAACCATGGAGATGAAAAATCGCAGATATGCGTGGATGCGCAGAAGAAATTCTTGAAAGAGCATCTGGGGAAATGGGTACCCCTTTTTTCAGTTCTCTTTGGCAGGAAAGCTGGAGAAGGCTTTTATTGTGCCGTATCTGCTTTGACAAAAGAGTTTTTGCGATTGGAAATGAAACTCATGGATGTTAAAACAGAAATGTATAAGGAATCTGATCTCAATCAAGAGGCGGTGGCCGGAGCTTCAGATGAATGTTTGTCCTGCGCATCTTCTGAAGATTTCAGTGAGGAATGATTATGAAGTTGGAATTTGATCCAGGTTTGATTGAGGAAGTAATATTTGGAGAGTTAAAGGCGAGGGAGGAAAAGGGTGATTTTTCTTTTACTCTCGAATATCATTCTTGTATTGATCCGGTTTACGAAAATTTTCCCTTAGATGAAAGACCTTTGCAGTTTAAAAAGATTGAGTGGGACTTCTTTAAAAAACTTGAGCTTCCGAAGTTAATAAAAGAGATTTTTGATGAATTTCCTGATCTGGAAGAAAATGCTTGCGGAGGCGTGATTGCAAAGGCAGCGAATAATTTTGATGAAGGTGCCTATCTCACAAAAGGGATGAACCAGGAGTCTGGTCAAAAGAAGATTGTTGTTAAATTACTGCCAGACCGTTTCCGGGAAATTCCGTACCTAAGAAAGTTAGTCAGGCATGAATTGATGCATGCCTCTGATATGCTCAGCGAAACGTACGGCTATCGTGATGAACGCCTCGGTGGCAATCCTATGGAAGAAAGTATCGTTAAGGAACGGTATTGTGCTTTTTGGGATATTTATGTTGATAGCAGATTAATCAGGAAAGGGAAAGAAACGCTTTCTGATAAAGAGGGAAGATATAAGGAATTTGAAGCTCTTTATAAAAAGATACCTGATGAAGTGAAAATCGCTATTTTTGATATCCTGTGGCAAGATGAGAATTTAACGCATGATAAGATACTGAGGCTGGCAAAAGATGTGAATGAATTAATAAAAATCTCTGAGGGGTTGCCCATAAAACATACCCTTAAGAAGAAAAAAACCATCTTACCTGGCGCTCAATGTCCTTTATGCCAATTTCGTACGTATCATTGGATAGAAAATATTGAACAAGATGCCTATCTTGTGGATGCAATAAAAAGGGATTTTCCCGAATGGGAACCGGAAGATGGCGTGTGTGGGCAATGCATAGAGGCTTACAAAGTCAGGAAAATTGTTTGTTAATATTCTATAATAATTAGGCAAAACTTTTTATATAAATGGTTTTACATTGAGAAAGGAGTAGGAAATATGAAGCTTACAAGAAGGACTTTCCTACAAGTGGCGGGTGCAACGGGAGCGACCTTTACCCTTGCCAATAAAGCAATGGCGTTCAGGCTCTTAAAACCTGCTGTTGAGGTAGGAAATCCATTGGATGCCTATCCTGATCGTGCATGGGAAAGTGTATATCGCGACCAGTATAGGTATGATCGGACATTTACCTTTACTTGCTCGCCGAATGACACCCATGCTTGTAGGGTAAGGGCGTTTGTAAGAAACGAAGTGGTTATGAGGGTGGAACAGAATTATGACCATCAGAATTACTCGGACCTGTACGGAAATAAGGCGACGAGGAACTGGAATCCCAGGATGTGCTTAAAAGGCTATACATTCCACCGCAGGGTTTATGGTCCGTATAGGTTAAGATATCCGCTTATCAGAAAAGGTTGGAAGCAATGGGCAGATGATGGGTTCCCGGAATTGACACCGGAAAATAAATCAAAGTATATGTTTGATGCCAGAGGCCAGGATGAACTATTGAAGGCTTCATGGGACGATGCGTGGACATATGCTGCAAAGGGGATTCTCCACATTACTAAGAAATACAGCGGTGAAGAAGGTGCAAAAAAATTGATAGAGCAGGGATATCCGAAAGAGATGGTGGATGCCATGAAGGGTGCAGGCACACGAACCTTTAAGGGTCGTGGCGGTATGGGCCTCCTTGGCGTCATAGGGAAGTATGGCATGTACAGATTTAACAATATGCTTTCCTTGGTTGATAGCCATAATAGAGGGGTAGGGCCAGATAAGGCGCTTGGTGGAAGGAACTGGTCGAACTACACATGGCACGGTGATCAGGCCCCTGGTCATCCTTTCTCTCATGGTCTGCAGACCTCTGATGTCGATATGAATGATATTCGGTTTTCGAAACTGGTTATCCAAACGGGGAAAAATCTGATTGAAAATAAGATGCCTGAGGCGCACTGGCTTACCCAGGTTATGGAGAGAGGTGGAAAACTCGTTGTTATTACACCTGAATATAGTCCATCTGCTCAAAAGGCCGATTACTGGATACCGATAAAGTGTAATACCGACACAGCACTTTTCTTGGGTTTGACTAAAATATTGATGGACGAGAAGCTGTATGATGCAGATTATGTGAAGAAGTTTACCGATTTCCCCTTGCTCGTTAGGACAGATACCTTGAAAAGATTGCAGGCCAAGGATATATTTCCTGATTACAAATTAGAAGATATTTCGCATGGAGCTAGTTATAAACTTCATGGTTTACACGATGACCAGAGAGAAATCATAGGGGACTTTGTCGTTTGGGATGCAAAGACGAATGGTCCAAAACCGATTACCAGAGATGATGTTGGTGATAAACTGGTGGCGAAAGGGATTGACCCTGTACTCGATGGTACATTCAAGGTAAAAACTGTTGATGGTAAAGAGGTCGAGGTCATGCCTCTCTTTGAGATGTATAAAATACACCTAAAAGATTACGACATTGACAGCGTAGTTGAAATGACCAATTCTCCAAAAGAGTTAATTATACGGTTAGCGCACGACATTGCGACCATAAAACCCGTTGCAATTCATTATGGGGAAGGTATTAATCACTATTTCCATGCAACACTAATGAATAGGTCGACATACTTACCTTTAATGTTGACGGGTAATGTCGGCTATATGGGTTCAGGTTCACATACTTGGGCAGGAAATTACAAGGCTGGTAATTTCCAGTCAGCAAAATGGTGTGGTCCTGGATTTTATGGATGGGTGGCTGAGGATGTATTCAATCCAAACTTGGATCCAGATGCGCCTGCAATGGATTTAAAGATAAAAGGTCGTGCCTACGATGAAGAAGTTGCATACTGGAATCATAATGACAGGCCTTTGATTGTGAATACGCCTAAGTACGGACGTAAATGTTTCACAGGCAAGACACACATGCCAACACCGACAAAAATCATGTGGTTTACCAACGTAAACCTGGTAAATAATGCAAAGCATGTGTACCAGATGCTGAAGAATGTCAACCCCAATATCGAGCAGATTATGTCTAATGATATAGAAATGACAGGTTCTATCGAGTATGCAGATTTTGCATTCCCGGCAAATAGCTGGATGGAGTTTGAGACACATGAGATTACCAGTTCATGCTCAAATCCGTTCTTTCAGATTTGGAAGGGTGGCATAAGGCCAGTGAACGACTCCAAGGATGATGTGATGATCCTTGCCGGTATGGCGGCTAAACTGGGAGAATTGCTCAGGGATATGAGATTTAGGGACTTCTGGAAATTTGCTTTGGAGGGAAGACCTGAAGTCTATATCCAGAGGTTGTTGGATGGCAGTACGACCTCAAAGGGGTACACTTTTGATGATATAGTAGCTGGTAAATATGGTGAGCCTGGTGTGGCCTTGTTAAATTACAGGACTTATCCAAGGCAGCCATTCTGGGAACAGGTGCACGAAAGTCTTCCTTTCTATACACCAACAGGAAGACTGCAAGCATACAATGATGAATCAGAGATCATTGAGTATGGTGAAAATTTTATTGTGCATCGTGAAGGTCCTGAGGCAACGCAGTACTTACCAAACGTAATTGTAAGCACCAATCCGTATATCCGTCCTGATGATTATGGAATTCCAGAGAGCGCAGAGCACTGGGACGAGAGAACGGTAAGGAATATTAAGAAATCATGGGCTGAGACAAAACAAACAAAGAATTTTCTGTGGGAGAAAGGGTATAAGTTCTTTTGTGTAACGCCAAAATCAAGACATACGGTACATTCTCAATGGGCCGTGACTGACTGGAACTTTATCTGGAATAACAACTTCGGTGATCCATACAGAATGGATAAAAGAATGCCCGGTGTTGGTGAACATCAAATTAATATAAACCCGCAGGCGGCGAAAGATTTGGGCATTAACGACGGCGATTATGTTTACGTCGATGCTAACCCAGCAGATAGACCTTATGAAGGGTGGAAGCCAAGTGATCCTTTCTATAAGGTTTCAAGGCTTATGCTAAGAGCGAAGTATAATTCATCCTATCCTTACGGGGTAACGATGATTAAACACTCTTCATGGATTGCAACGGAAAGGTCTGTAAAGGCTCATGAAACAAGGCCGGACGGTAGGGCATTGTCAGCCGGAACCGGGTACCAATCCAGTTTCCGTTATGGTTCCCAGCAAAGCATTACCAGAGACTGGTCAATGCCAATGCATCAACTTGATAGCCTGTTCCATAAAGCCAAGATTGGTATGAAGTTTGTATTCGGTTTTGAGGCCGATAACCATGGAATCAATACGGTTCCCAAGGAGACTTTGGTTAAGATTACCAAGGCAGAGGATGGTGGTATTGGCGGTAAAGGATTATGGGATCCTGCAAAAACCGGATATACAACCGGAAATGAAAACGACTTCATGACGAAGTATCTTAATGGTGAGTTGATAAAAGTGGAAAAGGCTTAAGACGTGTAATAAAAGTGAGCTAACAGATGGATGGAAACCATTTGTTAGCTCGCTTGTTTTTAGAAATTTTTATTTAGGATGGGAGGAGATAAAGGATTTATGAAAAAATATCTTATTACAGGTATACTTGCTATTTCGTGCGTAGCGTTTTCTTCCAATTCGCTTGTATGGGCTCAAGCGGAGGAAAAGAAGGCGTTAACGGCTGAAGAAGCTGCCGAAGCGATGAAAAAATTAGAAGATGCACAGCAAAAGTTAAAAAGGGTAATCAGAAACTTGCCAAAAGTGGATAATGCGGGTTCTATTACCGGCGTTGTCACTTGTCAAAAGATGAGGAATAATGCCGATGCTATTGTATTTATAGAAAAAGTAGGGGATAATAAGTTCGATCCTCCGTCAGAGCATGCGATTGTTGATCAGCTTAATCTTACGTATGTGCCTCGCGTTGTTGCTATGCAGAAAGGTACTACCGTAGATTTCCCAAACAGCGATGCAGTGCGACACAATGTGTTTTCACCTCCTACCGCAGCCTTGCAATTTAATTTGGGGACGTATCCGACAGGTGTTGTAAAAGAAGTGCTTTTTGATGTTGTTGGTGAGACTCCGCTCCTTTGCAATGTTCATAGTGAAATGGCTGGTTTTGCAGTTTCCTTTGAAAATCCTTATTTTGCAATGACTGATAAGGATGGAAACTATACCATCGAAGGGGTTCCTCCCGGCAAGTATGTAGTAAAAACATGGCACGAAAAACTGAAGGAACTATCACAGGAAGTTACGGTAGAGGCAGGGAAGGCTGCTACTGCAAATTTTGATCTGAAAAGAAGAAGATAGGCGTAACTTTAAAGATATACTGTCTTTATAGGGTAAATAGTATGTTTTAAAATTCCAGTGAGATGTTGGTATCTCACTGGAATTTTTTTTGTGCTGAAAAACTGATAGGATAATACTATTTCAACAGCAATAGTCATGAGGGCAGCACGTTTGCCTTGAAATTAACATTTGAAAAATTAGCTGGATACCAATATAATTTATTTTTTGGAAAGGTGAGAGACTCCGGGCTGATACTGTGAGCTTTGAAGTGTCAATCCTTTTTCTGTATTCGAATGATGCCGCGTTTCTCAATGTATCGGTTTTTGTTAAACTTATTACCAAATTAATGATTCAACGACGTAAAACACGGGTGGTTAATGTTGGTGGTGTACTGATTGGGGGAGATAATCCCATTTCTGTGCAGACCATGACAAAGACCCATACCGAGGACATCGATGCCACAGTGCAGCAGATCAAAGAACTTGAGGCGATCGGATGTCATATAGTTCGGGTAGCAGTGCCGACGATTGTTACTGCCAGGTGTCTCGGTGCCATTAAGAGGCAGATAGGCATTCCGCTTGTGGCTGATATACACTTTGGGCATCACCTTGCTCTGGAGGCTATCGCCCAGGAGGCCGATAAGATACGAATCAACCCGGGAAACATGAAGGACAAGAAAAAGCTGGAAGAGGTGGTAATTGCGGCTAAAAATAAGGGGATTCCTATTCGTATCGGAGTTAATTCTGGCTCTGTGCGTGGCGAAGGAGACGAACACGAAGTGCTAACCACACTGATGGTAAAAACCGTCTTAAAATATTGTGAGCACTTTGAATCACTGGGGTTTCGAGACATTGTGTTGTCGCTTAAGGCATCAGACGTTCCTTCAACCCTGGATGCTTATAGATCGATAGCAACCCAGTGTGACTACCCGTTGCATTTAGGTGTTACAGCGGCGGGACCACCGAGCCTGGCGACGATCAAGTCCGCTATTGGTATCGGAGGTTTGCTTTCCGAAGGTATTGGCGATACCTTGCGGGTTTCTTACACGGGTGCCTCTGAATTGGAGGTCAAGGCTGGATATGATATCCTTGAAGCACTCGGTCTTTACAAGCGCAAGGGGGCTGAACTCATTTCCTGTCCTACGTGTGGACGGTGTGAAATCGATTTGGTGCGCATTGTAGAACAGGTTAGACAACGTTTGCCAGGAGATAAGAAGCACCTGCAAATTGCTATCATGGGATGTGTGGTAAATGGTCCTGGAGAGGCTCGGGAAGTTGATATCGGTATTGCTGGTGGCAAGGGGTTTGGATTTCTTTTCAAGAAAGGCGAAAAGGTACGAAAGATACCGGAAGACCGCATGGTAGATGAACTTTTAGAAGAAATTGCCCACATGGCGTAAATAATGAAAAATATTGTCGTCCTCGGTTCCACAGGCTCTATCGGTAAAAATACCCTGGAAGTCGCTCGAAATTTAAAGGATAAGTTTCGGGTGATTGGTTTGTCTTCAAACTCACGCTGGGAATTACTGGCAGACCAGGTCGAGGAATTCAAACCCAGATATGTTGCCTTAAATGATTGTCAATTCGCTGAAAAGTTGAAATACCGCTTTCAGAACAATCAACTGAAAATACTAATGGGAGGCAATTGTCTTAAAGAAATTGTTCTGCACCCTGAAGTGGATATTGTAGTTTCAGCCGTAGTGGGGGCGGTGGGCTTACCCGCTGCTATTGCGACAATAGAGCAGGGAAAGACCCTTGCTCTGGCCAATAAGGAATCACTGGTTATGGCTGGCCATATTGTGATGTCACTGGCCAGAAAAGATCAGATATTACCTGTAGATAGTGAACATAGCGCAATATTTCAGTCCCTTCATTCCGGTAAGCCAGCTGAGGTTAAGCGGGTTATTATTACCGCGTCAGGTGGTCCTTTTTATGACTACCCTGCAGATAAACTTTCCGATGTAAAGCCTGCACAGGCCCTAAAGCATCCTACGTGGCAGATGGGACAAAAAATTACCATAGATTCAGCCACTTTGATGAATAAGGCGCTGGAGATTATTGAGGCTAAATGGCTTTTTGATCTGAAGGTTGAACAAATAGACGTTGTTATACATCCACAATCGATTATCCATTCTATGGTTGAATTTTGTGATGGGTCGGTTATTGCTCAGATGGGAATGCCGGACATGAAGGTGCCAATCCAATATGCCTTAACATATCCGGAAAGAAGTCCTCTCTGTGTTCGGCCGTTGGATTTGTCAAGTATAGGAAGTCTTACTTTCAAAAAACCCGATATGGAAAAATTCCCCGCTCTGAGGCTGGGTTATCAGGCAGCCCGGGAAGGAGGTACGATGGGGGCGACGCTCAACGCTGCCAATGAGGTGGCAGTACAAGCATTCCTGAACGGTCAAATTCAATTTACAGAAATTACGTCATATGTAGAAAAGGTGATAAATAATCACCACTTTATTAAAAATCCTTGCCTGGAGGATATCCTTGCGGCAGACGTCTGGGCAAGACAGGAGATAAAAAAATGCCTTATGTAAATGTATCAGCCAATGTCATTCTTGTAATTGTCGGTATCGGTTTGCTTATCTTTATCCATGAACTTGGTCACTTTCTTATGGCCAAAAAGATAGGAGTCCGGGTACTGGCATTTTCGCTGGGTTTTGGGCCAGCAATATTGAAAAAGCAGTGGGGAGAAACTGAGTATCGACTTTCCCTCTTTCCGCTGGGTGGCTATGTCAAGCTGGCTGGTGAAGGTCCGGAAGAAGAAAAGACTGGTTCCTCATGGGAGTTTTCTTCCAAGAGCGCAGGGCAACGCGCTTCTGTGCTTGTGGCGGGAGTAGCATTAAACGCTGTTTTAGCCTTTATTGCCTTTATTGTTGCCTTCCAGATCGGTGTGCCTTTTATTGCTCCTGAGGTAGGGCAGGTTGCACCGGGTTGGCCAGCCTGGGATGCGGGAATTCAGCGGGGGGACAAGATCGTTGAGATTGATGGAAGCAAAGACCTTGATTTTGAAGACCTTTTTACGATTGTTGCCCTGAGTAATCCGTCCGCCGGCGTAACTCTTAAAGTAGAACGAGATAATAAGACTTTTGATGTAAATGTCACGCCTAAGTACGATACTGAGCATGGTATCCAGCGCATAGGAATTATGCCGGCTACTAGCCTGGAAATTGATAAGATATTTGCCTTTGAAAATAATTATTCCCCTGCCAGAGATGCAGGTATCCTGGTCAAAGACACCATAGTTGCCGTAAACGGTAAGCGGATTTCCACAGAGGATGAGTTCCGTGAGATTGAGGGTATAAGTCCCGGAAAAGAGATTGTACTTACGGTACTGCGAGATAATAAAGAAATGGAGCTTAAAGTTACTCCGTTTAAGCCTGCCAGGTGGATGTTTGGTCTTTCCTGCGCAACTGCAATCCTTGATGGTGTAAAAAATAATAGTCTTGCAAGCAATGCAGGTTTCCAGAAAGGGGATGAGATCATCGAAGTTAATTCAATACCTGTAACAGGTTTTACTAATATCAGGAATCTGGTTATTGATGCCGAAGAAAAAACGTGCATCTTCACCGTTAAAAGGAATGACACGGTAACCCTCGTTTCTGTCCCGCTTGATGACGAAAAGACGAAGGAGGAATTTCTGAGTGGGCTTACCCCTTTCTATGGACTGAAGGTGGATTCGCTTGTTAAAGGGTTTCCTGCAGAAAAAATTGGACTAAAACCAGGCGACAAGATTATCTCACTTGACGAGAAGGAGCTAAAAGACTGGAATGCCCTCCTGCAGATGGTGATGATGAGCCAGGGAAAACCGATGGTAATTGAATGGGTGCGCGGTGATGAGCGGTTTGTATCTACCATTGAGGCCCAAAAGGACGAAAAGAATGCAATTGGCAGTATCGGGGTAAAATTCAGGGAAAAAACGGTAATAAAGCAATATGGTCTGCTTGGTTCGTGCGTTGTAGGCACAAAAAAGGCAATAGTTAATGTGCAGAGACTGTATCTTACGATAAAGGGGTTTTTCTCTCAAAGGCTTTCGACAAAGAATGTCGGGGGATTTATCCTTATTGCCCAGGCATCTTACGAATCGGCAAAGGTGGGTTTCGGTAAACTGGTATATTTTCTCGGTATATTGAGCCTCCAGCTCGCGCTTTTGAATATTTTACCCGTCCCCGTATTGGACGGAGGCCATTTATTGTTTTTAGCTATTGAACGGATCAAAGGTTCCCCTGTGAGTCAAAGAACACTCTCCATAGCTCAATATATAGGTTTTGGTCTTATTATTACTTTGGTCATTTACGCCACACGTAACGACATCATGCGGTTGCTGACGCTTTAGAAAATAACCACCAAAATCTGTCCTTTTTAATATGACTGAACTAATTGATATCACCACTCCGGGGCAGAACATAAGTTATTCGCTAAAAGATATTGCCATTATTGGCAGGGCATCCACTACCGATATCCAACTTGAAGACCTCATGGTTTCACGACATCATGCAAGGATTAGCAAATCGAACGAGGGATATTTTATTGAAGATTTGTGCAGCCGGAATGGTGTTTTTCTGAATGGCGAACGCATAACTTCTCCCCATCCATTAACTGATGGATGCAAGATCTGTATCGGCCCGCATATGTTAATCTTCAGGAATACCGAGTCAATACATTCATGTCCCGCCGAATACTCACACAATGAGTACACACAGCTTATTGTTGCTACAAAAGATCAGTTACCAGTTGGAACTCTTGATGAGAAAATTTACCATGAGACCGCTGGCAAAGAGGAATTTGAGAAATTACAAAAAAACTTAAAAGTCTTCCAGGAAATTGCAAGGGCTATCGATAATATTTTTGATATTAATGCATTACTGAAAGAGATTATACAGATTCTTTTTACCGTGTTTCCCCATGCCGGACGATGCTTTGTGGCCTTACAAGATCATGGGGAGGCTAAATTGACAATTAGAACGATTCAAACAAAAGACCCTGCGCTGGCAGGGGAAGAGAATCTCCTGAGCCAAACACTTGCTCAGCGTGCCATCAAAGAACGAAAATCGTTGCTTATTATGGATACACAAATGGATTCCAGGGTCAGTATGAGTATAAAGATAATTGGCGCTAATTCCATCCTATGTGCTCCCCTTCTCTGTCCGAAAAGAACTTTAGGTATATTACAAATAGAAAGCAAGAGCAAAAACTACGAGTTTTCCAAGGCAGACCTGGATCTTGTTACCGGCATCGCGTCTCAGGTGGCATTATTAATTTATAATGCCGAACTTCTTGACGATCTCAAGAAGGCGAAGGAACGTATTGAATTTGAAAATAAAAACCTCAAAAGACAGCAAAAGATACACTCCTCTTTCAGTAATATTGTTGGTACAAGTGTAAAAATCAAAGAAACATTGGAATTAGTGAAAAAAGTCAGTAACGCTCCTTACAGCGTCCTTATTACGGGTGAAAGCGGCACAGGAAAAGAATTAATCACCAGAGCCATTCACTACAATGGATCGAGGTCCGAGCAGCCTTTTGTTGTTTTAAATTGTGCTGCAATTCCACGAGATTTGCTCGAAAGCGAACTCTTTGGTTATGAAAAAGGGGCATTCACTGGTGCGATGGAAACCAAGCTAGGACTTTTTGAGGTGGCAAACAACGGCACTATTTTCCTTGATGAAATTGGGGAAATGCATGTTTATACCCAGGCAAAAGTTCTGCGTGTTTTACAAGAAAAGGAATTCCAGCGAATAGGAGGAACCAGGGTAATTAAGGTCGATGTGCGTATTCTTGCTGCGACCAATAAAGATTTGAAGGCTGCTATGAGTAGCGGGGAATTTCGGGAAGACCTGTTTTACAGGTTAAATGTTGTACCTATCCATATTCCGCCATTACGTGAGCGTAAGGAAGACATCCCCCTGTTTATAGCACATTTTCTGGCATTGAGCTGTGCCGATGTTGGTAAGCGTGTCAAAGGTTTTACTCCAGAGGCATTGACATTTCTTTCGAATTATGCGTGGCCTGGCAATGTGCGGGAGTTAAGAAATGTTATTGAAAGGATTGTCACCCTCGTTCCGGATGATAGCATAGTCGGGGTGGAGATGCTGCCGCAGGAGGTTTGTAATAAATCTGCCGTACGGCTGCAAAAGTATAAATCCACAGGAACTCTTTATGAGGCTCAAAAGCAATTGGAGATCGAGATGCTCCTGGAGGCGCTTAAATCCTCGGGAGGCAATAAATCCAAGGCTGCAGAACTGCTCGGAATCAGTAGGAAGGTATTATACGAGAAGATAGAAACCTATAAAATTCATAACAATTTAGCAGAGTAAAGCTTTCCAAATATTCATAAATTTATTCAATCAGGAGATGTGATTATTTTCCTTAAGCCCTTTTCAGTATTCTTTTTGTTCGACGGTACTACACATTGGATTTTAGATTGCCAGACCATGTTTACTCTTGACACAAGAACCTCTTTTGTTATAATTCTGACTTCTTTTATTCTTATCATGATTTTCGGTAATAGAACAGATACATAATTAAGTTTATGGAAAATGCCATACGTAAGGCAAGCGTCCTTATAGAAGCCCTTCCCTATATACGATCATTTAGAAATAAGGTGGTTGTAATCAAGTTTGGCGGAGGGGCCATGTCAAACGATGAAGTGTTGACAAGTGTGCTTCAGGATATTGTTTTTATGAAGACTGTTGGTATTATGCCCATCCTGGTGCACGGGGGAGGCCCTCACATCAGCCAGGAGATGGCAAGGAGGGGCTTGGATCCGAGATTTGTGGAGGGACATAGAATTACCGACCGTGAGACTCTGGAGATAGCAAAAGATGTCCTGATCAATCAAATCAGTGCCTCTATAGTAAAGAAAATTTCCGAGTTGGGTAATGAAGCGGCCTGCATTTGGGAAAATGGATACTGTCCATTAAAGGCAGAAAAACACTATGTCGAAACGAAGACAGATTATGGTGAGTTAAAAAAACTAGACATTGGTTTTGTAGGTAAAGTTACTTCTATTGATCGGGATAGGTTTTTGAAATTGTGTACTTCCTGTACAATCCCTATTGTGCCTCCTATTGCAAAAGGCACGAATGGAGATATCTACAATGTCAATGCGGATAATGTTGCGGCATTTATTGCAACGTCACTTGGCGCAGAGAAGCTCGTTTTTCTTTCAAACACACACGGCATCATGACGAAACCAAACGACGAAACATCTTTTGCCTCTACGTTGCATGAAGATGAGGTTCATGCGCTCATCGATAAAAAGATAATCAGAGAGGGAATGCTTCCTAAGGCATTAGCATGTATTACTGCGGTTAAAGCCGGGGTGAAAAAGGCGCATATCATTAATGGCTTGATTCCTCACGCACTTTTATTGGAAATTTTTACTGATAAAGGCGTGGGAACGCAGATTATCGTGTAGAAGATCATTGTATCTGGTAATGAATATTGTATAATCCAGGGATTGAAATCGGTTTGTTATTTCAATCCCTTTTTTCATTTTTGAGGAACCAAAAATCATGAATACGAAAGAGATTAAAGAAATTTATGATCGCTATGTTATCCCTAATTATATTCGGAATCCTATTTTACTGGTCAAAGGCAGTGGTGTGGATGTGTGGGATGCTGAGGGAAAGCGATACCTTGATCTCTTTTCTGGCTGGGCGGTAAGCCTGTTGGGACACTGCCATCCCAATGTCGTTGCCGCCATCCAAAGCCAGGCCGCGAAACTTCAGCATGCACCGAATATTTATTTTACGGAACCACAAGGATTGCTGGCGAAACATATCTCTGAAAAATCATTTGGTGGGCAGTGTTTTTTTTGTAACAGCGGCGCTGAAGCCAATGAAGCAGCGATCAAACTTGCCCGTATCCATAACTCAAACACCGGAAAATACAAGATAATTACTTTTTCCGACTCGTTCCATGGCCGGACTATTGCCACAGTTACTGCAACTGCACAACCAAAATATCACAAGGGATTTGCGCCGCTTGTTGAAGGATTTTCCTATGTTCCATTTAATGATCTGGAAGCGTTAGAAAAATCGATAGACGATAAGACCTGTGCCATCATGCTCGAACCTATTCAGGGAGAAGGTGGTATTAATATTGCCTCCAGAGAATTCATGCAAGGTATAAGAAGACTATGCGATGAGAAAGGATTATTGATGATCCTGGACGAGGTTCAATGTGGCATGGGGAGGTCTGGAAAATATTTTGCTTATCAGCACTATGATATAGAACCTGATATTATGACATTGGCAAAGGCCCTCGGTGGTGGTGTAGCCATTGGCGCTATGACGGCAAAAAAAGAAATTGCAAAAAGCCTTATTCCCGGAAGCCATGCATCTACTTTTGGTGGAAATCCTTTAGCATGCGCTGCTGGAGTAGCCGTGTTTGAAACGATTGAAAAAGAAGGTCTGCTGGATAATGTTAAAAAAATGGGTAGTTATTCCATAGAGCAATTGAAACTGCTCCAAAAAACACATAAAATTATAAAAGCGGTGCGTGGCGTTGGTCTCATGGTCGGGATTGAACTCAATGTAAATGGGGCTGAAATCATCAAAAATTGCATCAGGGCAGGGCTTTTCCTCAATTGTACCCATGATACAGTTATTCGGTTTATGCCCCCTCTTAATGTTAAGAAAGAACATATCGATGAAGGACTGAATATTTTAACATCCATCCTTTCTAAACCTTAAATTTGTGAGAGAATGCCTATGAAATGCAAAGATTTACTTTCAATTGCAGATCTTTCGAAAGCTGACATTGAGGAAATATTTCATGCTACAACAGAACTCAAGGAATGGCACAACAAGGGATATGATGAAAAGTGTCTTAATGGGAAAATCCTGGGGATGATTTTCGAGAAGAGTTCTATGCGCACACGAGTTTCCTTCGAAGTGGCAATGATACAAATGGGTGGTCACGCCATCTACCTGACCCAAAGTGATATCAACCTTGGCAAAAGAGAGGCGGTAAAAGACGGCGCCAGGGTGCTGTCACGCTATGTGGACGGGATCGTAATCCGCACATTTGGCCAGGAGACTATCCAGGAACTGTCCCGATATGCGACTGTGCCAGTTATTAATGCCTTGTCAGATTATCTTCATCCTTGCCAGGCGCTCACCGATATGTATACCATTAAGGAAAAATTTGGCACTTATACGCAGGCAAAAATAGTCTTTATAGGGGATGGAAATAATGTTGCACGGTCTTTAGCTCAGATCTGTGCAAAACTGGACGTCCATTTCCACATTGCTTCGCCAAAAGGTTATGAACTCACACCGGATTTTATTTCTAGGACCAAACAAATGACAGATGGAAATGAGGTAATACATTTGTATCAAGACCCAAAAAAAGCAGCTGAAAATGCGCAGGTTATTTATACAGACACATGGGTCAGCATGGGACAGGAGGCAGAGAAAGAGGTGCGCCAACAAGCTTTCGCAGGGTTTCAAATCAATAACGATATTTTGAAATTAGCAAAGGATGATGTAAAGGTAATGCACTGCCTCCCAGCTCATCGCGGAGAAGAAATCACAGATGAAGTTATTGATGGTCCACATTCTATCGTATATGATCAGGCTGAAAATAGACTCCATGTAGAAAAAGCACTTTTGAAACTTTTATTACGAAAATAAAACTATGAGAGTCGATGATCGCGCATACGATGAGCTGCGTCCTTTAATCATTACAAGGCATTTTACCAGATATGCCCCGGGCTCTGTGCTTATTGAGACCGGGAATACCAAGGTCATTTGTACCGCTTCGGTAGAAGAAAGTGTTCCTCCTCATATCAAAAATACCGGCGAAGGTTGGATTACGGCAGAATATTCTCTCCTGCCAAGTTCCACCCCTGTGAGGGCTCCAAGAGAATCTACCAGGGGGAAAGTAGGAGGCAGAACCCACGAAATACAGAGGCTCATTGGCCGTTCCTTGCGTTCCATTGTTGATCTTTCCTTATTGAAGGAGCGGACTATCTGGATTGACTGTGATGTTATCCAGGCTGATGGCGGTACACGCACTGCCGCTATTACAGGTAGTTACGTGGCATTGATGGATGCTATCCAATGGCTCAGGAATAAAGATATGATCAAAGAAAACCCTGTCCTTAATAGTATTGCAGCCGTAAGTGCCGGGATTGTGAATGGTGTTGTTTTGCTAGACCTCTGCTATGCAGAAGATGCAGCTGCACAGGTAGATATGAATATAGTAATGACCGGGGATGGTAAATTTATTGAATTACAAGGTACGGGGGAAGAATATACTTTTGATGACGAACAATTAACGGAGATGTTGAAGGTGGCAAAAAAAGGCATTCGTGAGATTATTGAAATTCAAAAAAAGGCATTGGGAATTGTATAAATAAATGTAATTCCTATACAATGAAATTCCGAGACGGAGGCCATATCCCCGTGGCTAAAAAGACATAGTGATAAATATCAAAGAGATAATACAATCTGATCTTATGCCGGCTCATATTTCGAGAAACAAGAGGAGAGTAAATATGACTTCATTCGTAAATACAATTCATGCAAAGACCATTTTAGTAGCTACGCAAAATGAAAAAAAGAGGGCAGAAATAAAAGAAATCCTTGCGGATATGCCAGGGATCCTGCTTCGGGGTCCTGATGATTTTCCTTTTCTACCAGAGGTGGAAGAAGACGGAAATACCTATCAGGAAAATGCTATAAAAAAGGCAACCGTTCTGGCTAAGGCCTGCAATACATGGGCAATGGCAGATGATTCGGGGCTTGAAATCGATGCCCTGAATGGACGTCCTGGCATCTATTCATGCAGGTATGCAGGTCCGAATGCAACTGATGAAAAAAATATAGAAAAAGTATTGTCAGAACTAAAAGGTGTTCCGAAGGAAAGGCGCACTGCCCGGTTTATCTGTAGTATCGCCCTGGCTGATCCTTATGGACTGTTTTTTATTGTCGAGGGTCGTTGTGAAGGATTTATTACCGAGGGTCCCCGTGGAAAAGGCGGTTTTGGATACGATCCTGTTTTTTCTGTACCTGAGTATCATCAAACCTTTGCAGAATTAGTACCTTCAATTAAGAACAGAATCAGCCATCGTGCCAATGCCCTGAAGCAATTCAAGGAACGAATACGACCCCTGGTTCAAAAAATCTAGTTGTTTTTTAAAATCATATCCGGAGATTGGGAACTAGCAATGACACGCGAAAAATGCTGCCGAAGGCAGCCTGATTTAATGTTAAGGATACCATATGAGCGGTACGGTGGCTGATATGAAAAAAGATACTCTGAGAGAGACAGTCTATGCCTTTAATAATACGGATACTGTTGCGACCTATGACATAGACATGGATGTCTGGCATCCGAACCGCGTCAAAATGGCATCCATTGTGTGTGAGGTATTGCCGTTTGATAGGGCAGAAAAATTAAGCATATTAGACCTGGGTGTTGGTACCGGTTACCTCTCACAGAAGATCATTGAAATGTTTCCCCATGCAAAAATTGTAGCCGTGGATGCTGCCGAACTCATGATGGACAAGGCTAAATTAAGGCTCAAAGACCGCCTCGGACAAGTCACATTTCAAATCTCTACTTTCCAGGAATTACCTGATAAAATAAATACTATTTCTGGTTTGGATGCAGTAGTCTCTTCGTTTGCCATCCACCATTTGTATAGAGAAGAAAAGCTCAGGCTTTTCCAGTATATTCATTCAAAATTAAAGCCACACGGTTGGTTTGTAAATTGTGATGTTTTTAAGACTGCTGATGCCGTGCTTGAGGCCAGGTTCAGGCGTTTACATCATCAGGGGATACAAGAGAGGACGCGAAAGATCAAGCGCCAGGAGAAGACCCTCGACCAAATCTCATCAGAATTGACAGATAAGGAGAAAAAGGACGGCGATCATCTTTTATTCCTTGCGGACGATCTTCAGCTCCTTGCAGAGTCGGGATTCCGCACTGCGGAGTGTTTTTGGAAGGAATATCGGGAAGCAGTGTACGGCGGGATAAAATGATTCGTTTGAATGATGTTAGTCTGGCCTTCGGTAGCAAGGCGATTTTCGATAATATTTCTCTCCACATACGGAGAAACGACCGGATCGGTTTGATCGGTCCCAATGGTACAGGCAAATCCACACTATTCAAACTCATTTGTAAGTTTATTGAACCCAGTGCAGGCGATCTTGTTTGTGCAAAAGATACAAATATCGGCTATCTTCCTCAGGAAGGTTTTGTCTTCAAGAAAAAGACCGTCTTCGAAGAGGCCAGTTCAGCATTTGAAGACATTCTTCACTTAAGAAGTCAGATTGATACGATTCACACCCGGTTGGACGATCTCTCCATACGAGGCGAGGACCATCAATTGCTCCTAGATCAGTATGCGCACCTGCAACATCAGTTGGAGGTTATTAACGGCGCTAAAGTTGATGCAGAAACAAGCAAGGTTTTGAAAGGAATGGGGTTTAAAGAATCAGATTTCGAAAAGAGCATAGGCACATTTAGCGGTGGGTGGCAAATGCGGGTGGCCCTTTCCAGGTTGTTGCTCCAGGAACCCAATCTGCTCCTTTTAGACGAGCCAACAAATCATCTGGATATTGATTCAATACTCTGGTTGGAAGAGTATCTCAAAGAGTATAAAGGCGGATTGATTATCATCTCACACGATCGGACATTTCTCGACCGGAACATTACCAAGGTCTGGGAACTGGAAAAGGGAAAGATTTATGAATACCATGGCAATTATTCCTTTTATGAGGCCGAAAAAGAAAAGCGGGCAGAAATGCAAACGGCACGCTACGTCAACCAGCAGAAAAAAATTAAAGAAGTGGAACGCTTTATAGAACGATTTCGGGCAAAGAATACGAAGGCATCACAGGTGCAGAGCCGAATCCTTATGCTCGAAAAGATGGAAAAGGAGGAATTGCCTGAAAATACCACAGAACAGGTAAAATTTAAATTCCGCACATCAAAACAAAGTGGCGTAACCGTACTTGATGTAAAAGATGTTTCTCATGAATACGGCGGACGGTTGATCTTCCACGATATTTGCCTTTCGATAGAACGGGGGGAAAGAGTGGCACTCGTAGGACAAAACGGGTCGGGAAAGTCCACGCTGTCGCGTATCATTGCCGGTCTGGAACAGCCGCATTCAGGCACTATCAAGATGGGGCATAACGTCCTCTTTGATTATTTTGCCCAGGAGCATGCTGAAAAATTAAATAGTGGCAATACGTTGCTGCAGGAAGTCGAATCGGTCGCTCCATTTTCCATGATTCCTCAGGTCAGACACATATTAGGGGCCTTCCTGTTTTCCGGCGATGATGTCTTCAAGACCGTCAGCGTCCTGAGCGGTGGAGAAAAGTCTCGCCTGTCCCTTGCCAAAATGCTTTTAAAGCCCACGAATTTTTTAATCCTTGACGAACCCACAAACCATATTGATATTACCACCAAGAGGATTCTCAAGAATGCCTTATTGGAATATGCAGGAAGTCTGTTGATCGTATCTCATGATAGAGATTTTCTGGATGGTCTGGTCTCCAAAGTTTATGAACTGAGAAATGGCAATATCCACGTCCACCTGGGAAGTTTTAAAGATTTTCTCGAAAAGAAGACGTCTGATTTACATAGAGAAACTGGAGAAGTCAAGACAAAGGCATCATCTCCGTCGAAAGTGGAAGAAAGCGGTTCACAAAAAAAACAGTACTTGCTAAAAAAAGAGCACAATGCCAGGAAACGGAAACTCGCAAAAGAAGTTCAAAATATTGAGGCAAAGATTGCCTTATTGGAAACACAAAAGAAGGAACTGGACCATATTTTTTTAGATCCCACACTTTATAATAACAAAGAAAAGTCTGTCGAAATTAACAAGCAGCACAGAACGATTATTCAGGAATTGAACACCCTTTATAGCAGATGGGAGATAGCCCGCACGGAATTAGAATCTGTAAGCGATAATTGTGGCGAATGACAGAACTATAGTAAATTTCGCAAGTAAATTGACATTCTACCATTTGAATGTTATTCCCACGAAAATGGGAATCCAGGAAGTAAGTGGAAATCATGGATTCCTGTTTTCGCAAAGGCAACCTTGTTTCACGTTATCTGTATTTCAGATACTGCACTCGGCAGGCCAATATGGTATCCTTGGGCGCAATCTACTCCGTATTCCAACAACAACTGTAGCGTTTCCTTAAGCTGGTAGACTGGAGGCGCTAGCCTCCAGCCCACAATCGTCGCCGGAAGCACTGGACAACGTGCAGTGCTCCCTTTTAACCATACGTCTTTCTCGTAGTTAGCGACCCCACAGCGTTGCTCTCGAATAGAGAAAAGTACCCTATCATGATTTAGCACATACCTTAAGAAATTCTCGTTCAAATGAGAGTAACCCCAATTTGAAGAAACGGTGAGTAGGGAAACGTTTATTGTCTGTTCTCCACTTTCTTGAGAACTTGAAGCATCGAAGCCTCATTCGTACCCAACAGTCTAATGAGCGATCAAGTTTCTTCACATCGCCCAGCCGAAAGTAATTGACATGTCCCCGTATCACAGGGTTTAATCTATCAATGAGCGTGCCCAACGAAGGGTAGTGCCTACTAACGGGTGCAAGTCCCGTCATGGCAAAAGCCGGAAGCCATGTAGCTTGGATGGCATGGGGTGATGGAAACGTTACCTTTTGAAGCCCATCGACAAAGTGTCGCAAGGCGGCATGAGCAACTATCCGGGTTGTAACGAGAGTGAACGTAGAAGTAGCCTCGTAAAGATTGATATCCACTGGCCGAACCTCTTCAATTTAGGTGAAGGCAGAACCGATGTATTGATACTGGCGTGACGATACAAAGGCGGTGGCGGGGTAGCAGCGGCGACACGGATGGAAAGAGGAGCTATCAACTGGGGAAACCCTCCTTGTCCCTTGCGGAAACGTAAGGAGCAAATGTATGCCTTATAAGTTAAAAGGCGAAGTGGGCAGAAAGACAAGAGGGTGGCGGATGAGTCCGTAGTAGTGAAGATGGCAAGGACAGCATAACCTTGCCGGAGCGAAGGGGCTCTGCTGTATCTAAATCTTTCTTTAGAGGTGAGGCAGGGAAGAATGACAAATGCTTCCATAAGTCTGCAGGAACTGAGAGGAAGATATACATCAAGGCGAAGACCGACAAGCACGGGAGGTTTTGGGGATTATACTGTCATATCAGCAAGGATGAACTTCTGAGAGAAGCCTATCGACTGGCAAAGGCCAACGATGGAGTACCTGGAATCGATGGGAAGGACTTTGAGGACATCGAGAGGGAAGGACTGGAAGGATTTCTGGAAGGGATAAGGCAGGAACTCCTCGAACGGACGTACCGGCCGTTGCCCAACAGACGGGTAGAGATACCGAAAGGCAACGGCAAGACCCGAACCCTTGGAATACCGACGATAAGAGATCGGGTAGTCCAAGGGGCACTGAAGCTCATACTTGAGCCGATATTTGAGGCAGATTTCAAGGACTGTTCCTATGGGTACAGACCGAAGCGTCATGCACATCAGGCGATAGATCGGGTGACAAAAGGCATACTCCACGGATTGACCAGAGTAGTGGATGTAGACTTGAGCGGATATTTTGACAACATAAGGCATCACAAACTGTTGGAAAAAATAGCCAGGAGGGTGCAGGATGATGACATTCTGCATCTTTTAAAACTCATCCTCAATGCGAACGGGCGGAAGGGAGTGCCGCAGGGTGGAGTGATATCTCCGCTACTATCGAACATCTACCTGAACGAAGTGGATGAGATGATGGAACGGGCACGGGAAGTAACCCGACGTAAAGGATATGATAACCTTGGCTTTATACGGAGTGCGGACGATATGGTCATACTCGTGCACGGGCATCCGAAAGAGGACTGGTTGCTCCAGAAAGTACAGAAACGACTCAAGGAAGAGCTGGACAACTTAGAGGTTGAAATGAATCTGGAGAAGACGAAGGTAGTAGACCTCAAAAAGGGAGGTAGTTTCAGCTTTTTGGGATTTGATATACGCCTGAACCGCAATTGGAAAAGCAAGATCTATGTCAGCAAGACGCCGCGGAAGAAGAAGTGCATTGAAATCGGCAAGAGAATAAGAGCAGTGCTCAAGGCAAACTGGAACAAGCCTTTAAAAGAAGTAATTCAGGCAGTAAATGCAGTAATACGAGGTTGGGTGAATTACTTTCGGATAGGCAATAGCAACAGTACTTTCTGTAAAGTGAGGAATTATACTGAGAAGAAGGTGAGACGGTTTGTCACGAAGAGGAAGAAACGCAAAGGCTTCGGCTGGAAGCGGTGGAGTAGGGAGGTAATATATCAGGAATGGGGATTGTATAATGATTATCGAATACAATACTTACACCCGAAAACAGCTTCATGTCGATAGGTGTATAATGCCTTGCTGAGAAGGGAACAGGAAAGCCGTATGAGGGAAAACCTCACGTACGGTTTGACGAGAAGATGCTGGAAATAGGGTATGGTTGAGATATTGTGACACTCTCAAAGGAAACGGAGAGAAACGGGGAACACTAACTTCAGCCTGTAGCTACTACGCCAGTGTTTTACTCTACCGGCTTGCAGGTTGACGCCTTGTGTGCGTCTGGTGATGTCTCTGATGGTGTTCCTGATTTTTCATCAGGACAGGCTCTTGAGTTTGTCCAATGATTTCGTGCTTATACCCTTGTATTTGCCAGAAAAATCGTATCCGAGAAACCTGAAGCCTTGTTTGAAGTTCGTGAGATTGGTTTTATCCTCGCTCACTAGTGAAAATACATATAAAAATGCAAAGATTATTCCTCATTTATTTTAACTTTTGTCAATTGTGATAAGTCGACTTCTTCAATTTACAATTCTTACTTCTTTCCAGCCATAGTTTTTAATCTCTCCATATCCTTCCATTCCCCCTCTGTATAAAGGAGCCGGGGCGCCTCAACTTTTCTTGTCCCTCCTGCCTTAATCATGCTATCGAAGATAAATTCAAACTCCTGGGGGCTTATGTTTTTCCCCCCAAGTCCGCCAATAAAAGATAGTAAAAGAGGCATTTCTTTTTCATTAAACAGTGCACCGGCAATCTCCGAATACAAAATACCTCCCTTCCCTACACTGATATTCTGGTCTAAGATAGCCACGACTTTCTTTCCTTTCAGCACCTCCTTTATATCTGCCTCCGGAAATGGCCTCAAGAGCCTCAACTTCAAAAGCCCTGCCTTCATGCCATTCTCCCGTGCCTTTTCTACAGCGGCCTTTCCCAGGGTTGAAAAGGAATTGGACATAATCAGGATATATTCGGCATCGTCTATCATATACCCTTCGATGGTATTATATCTTCGGCCAAATATCTCTTCAAATTCCTGAGAAACCTCTTTGTAAATATCCAGTGCCTTCATGCTGGCCAGATGCATCTGGTATTTAAAATACGAATAGGAGGAACCTCCAATGACTGCCAGGCCCTGTGCCATTGGCTGGCTTGCCTTGAAAAATGCATGTTTTGGTTGGTAAGGTGGCAGAAACCTCCGGACTTCATCTCTATCCGGTATATTTACAGGTTCCCTGGTAAAGGAGAGATGAAATCCGTCCATATTTACAAAAATGGGGAGAAGGACGCGCTCATCCTCTGCCAATCTGTATGCCATCAGGATCGAGTCCAGCAC
This sequence comes from Candidatus Brocadia sinica JPN1, assembly GCF_000949635.1. Classification (NCBI taxonomy): domain Bacteria; kingdom Pseudomonadati; phylum Planctomycetota; class Candidatus Brocadiia; order Candidatus Brocadiales; family Candidatus Brocadiaceae; genus Candidatus Brocadia; species Candidatus Brocadia sinica. The sequence goes on along the minus strand of NZ_BAFN01000001.1, from coordinate 991,530 downwards.
CTCCTGGCATGTTTCACAGTGAATTTGCAAAAACCCCGAATCCCTGGCTGCAAGGATGTCATTATGGTCGGGTTCCAGCGTTATCGGGGCTGATAAGCCCCTTGAAACGTTTACCATCACAAGGGGCGCCCGCCACCCAGCTACGGTATAGAGCATCTCAAAGCCATACAAAAGCCCCTGACTTGACGTCGCAGTAAAAACCCTTACCCCCGTTGCTGATGCGGCCCCTGCCGCAGTAATCATGGAATGTTCTGAATCTAAAGAGACAAAGCTGGCGTCCATAACCCCGTCAGAAATCCACCTTGCTAGTGTCTCGATAATCTCTGTCTGTGGTGTTATGGGGTATGTCGGTATATAATCGACATTGGCCAGCCTCACACCCCAGGCAACCGATGCATTACCCGTAAGCATCTCTCTTGTTATTCCCACAGTATCTTCCTTTCAAATCCTAAATTTCAAATAGACCCCAGGAGTCGACATGGTCTGAATTACTATTTTCCGGTACCAATGGGTATTGCAGTATCCAACTCGTGAATACCCCCAAAATAATTGCTATAACAAAACTAATCATGGTGCCGATTAATATGTATTCTGCCTCTTTTCGGCAATTTGGGGTTCGAATCTCGCCGAACCGAAGGATCGATTTTGCTGCAATCAGGAAACCGATGGCTTCAAAGTGTCCGAGCAGGACAAACGTCAGTATCAGGAAGCGTTCCAAACGTCCAATCCATAGCCCAGCCTTCTCCAAACCCTGGGAAGCCATTTCTCTTATTTCCTCTCGCCACGGTTTTGTAATTCTGCCGATCCAAACACCTGCTGGCCAGATTACCACAATATAGGACAAGATTACTGCCCAAAATTTTACATTTGCTGTGCGTGAGACCAGGAATGTAACGATGCCTGATATATTACCATGTATCAGTAATATCCAACATCCCAAAATAATGATCAAATGTCCTGATTGGTCAAACAGGAATGACCGGACGGTGTCATCTCCTTTCGATTTTAAACCATCTCGCAAAACGTGTGAAATAAAAATAACGAGCGGGAGCCAAAGCGCATGCCAGAATCCTACAAAAATATATGCGAGCATCCCGGCAAATGCCCCATGCGCACAAAGCCAGCCGGGTATCTTTTTTCCTCCGAATCGCTGCCCTGCCCAGGAATCCCTTTGAAACAAAAAGTCTGCAATCATGTGGGCTACAATAAGGCGGAGGAGTGGTAACAAATCATTTTGATTCAATGAACTGTGCATTATAAGCCTCTGTGCTTATTTTGTTTCATTATAAGCCCCTGTGCTTTATTTCCAGCAATGAGCTGTTCATATCGGCGGCATAGCTCTTCGATGGCCCAGCCACCAGCGCTTTTCAAACGCTGGCGGACGGCTGGTTGGGAGATACCGAAATCCTTCGCAGCCCTCTCTTGCGTTAAACCCCGGATTTGCCCAAGTATTGCCTGTGACTGTTCGGCAGACCATCTGTTTATCAGGGCATCGAGGAGAGCACATTCTATGCCAAGTTCTGTATCAATGTCTTGCCAGGGAGTTCGGATGAGTAATCGCTGATCTCCTTTCATCTTATCCAAAATCGGTCCGGAACGGCGGAATGCCTCGCCATCTCCTTCAGACCCGCGACCTGCTGGAAGGAAGTCGATTGATCCAACCCCCACGGCAATCCGTGCATCCAGTGCATAGCGACGCTGTTTTGCTTCAAAACCGTGTCGCAAACCAGCACGAATAACAATAGCTATACGGAGGGCCGCTTCTGGTTTTGATAACACCCCCTGGAAACTATCCCCACGATGTATTTCAAAAGGTGCGCGTATTCCGTCAGGCAGGATATCTTTGATGGTTTTGAACGAGGATTTTAGGACCGATAATAAATGGCTCCGCTGGCTGGCAGTAAGTTTTGAAGATCCAACGATATCACCTGTTATCACTGCATAAAGCCCACTATTTTTCATACCCCATATTCTCCGGCGCCTTTCCGAAATTATAAGTCTTCAGGATTATATGTATAGTATATAAGCCTTAGGGATTATAAAACAAGATAATATTGGCAAACGGCTGAAAATTTAAGAATCTCCGACTATAGACATCGGGCCTCTATCTTGGTAAAGGCACCTGAGACTGCGGAAAATATTTCAGATGTTTCTGCGAGTCCTCTCGTCGAAACAAAACGGCGTGAGAATGTGCAGTATTTTCGGTGTGTTCCCACACCGAAACATCAAGACGGCTGGCTTGATTTTTAGTACTATGAATATCAGTAGAAATATATATTTCATACAATGTTATATTTTCTCTTGGAAAAACACGGACCCATGATCTGAGTATAACACGCAACATCTGTTCAGCTTCATTATCAGTAATTACCCTACCCAAGTAGTCCTTAAAAGTAGTTGTTGTGAGTACTTCTCCACCTGTACCGGCAAGAATATGAGTTGAATTCGTGCGAACGTAATGAGATAAAAACCTGAAAAGAACCCATTCAAGGGGAATAGCCTGTCTGAAACCAGGATAATCCGCGTAAAGTTCTTCGCTCGCTCCAAGGAGCGTTCTCCATTTATCTGAGTTAGATAAAGGATTTTCTCCCTCTACGTGAAAGTCTATAAGACCCCGGTTAAGTGCTCGACTACTATCCCTTGCAGGAAATACAGAAAGACTTTTCTGTTCCTTCCATTGGTCAGCAGTTCAACCAACAAAATCAGTCTTTAACCTTTTACCATTGGTAAATTCAGCCTGCCTTTTATCAGAGGTCACAAATGTCAGAGCTATTCCTGTTGATTCCTGAAATAGCAGTGCCGAGGCTATGTGGACAGCATCAAGGGTTTGCACATCTGAATGCAAGAGAATTTCCTCGGTCCTCCTTAATACATCGTCTGTAAGCCTGACTATTTCAATATACGGCAAGTCTTTTTTCACGCGGTTTACCAACCTGTCAAAGGTCTTATCATCTATCTCTTTCCCTTGCCTTCGCTTTGAGAAGGCTGAAAAACACTCGCTCGTAAGAATAGCGGAAGCAAAGAGTCTGTTTTTTTTAACCAGCTTCCTTACCTTGTTGGAACTCTTTTCCTTCAGGAATATCTTCAAATAGGCGCTTGTATCAATATATATCCAGGGCAGGTTCATTTAAGACCTTTCTTCCCTTCCCTCTATGACGGTTTCGGATAAAGGCTTTCCTGTAATTGCAATAGCTCTGCCAAGCGGCAACCTCCCTTTAACAGCCCTTCGCAATATTCCATGATCTTCCAAACTTTTGATCTTATCGTCTGGCGTCCCCTCTTTCATACAGCGGCTTGATAACGGCAACGGGCTTTCCCCTCTCCGTTACAACAACCTCCTGCCCTTCTTTGACTAGCTTCAGGTATTTTGAAAAGTGCATATTTGCTTCCCTTAATCCAACTTGCAGCATATCCATCCTCCTAATTGTAGTTACGTTGCTACATTTTATCTGTTTATACATTTTGTGTCAATTTGTATTCAAAGACCTCCGGGGTATTTCAGCTTGCTGTTTTTGGGCTATTTGATTTATAAGATTCTTAACACGAGAGCCCACCCCTGAAGCCCCTCCCTGGAGGGGATTTTTTACTCCCCTCTCGAGAGGGGATTGGGGGTGTGTTCATTTGCAACTTTAACATCATTCATCCAATCAGAAGGGGGGGCATCGTTACTGGTCTGGTAGTGAAAATAGCTTTTGTATTGTTCAATAATATGCCGGGCTAAAGGATGTCCAATCCTGTAAATTAACCCGTAACTTTTCATGCGCCTTCTCATTGAGGTTTTCTAACAAATATTCCCAGGCACCTTTTGAAATTATAAGTCCTCACCATTATAAGTACAGTGTATAAGTCTTAGGACTTATAAAACGAGAGAATATTGGCAAATGACGAATATTTAAGAAGCTCCAGGCTATGGCAGTAAGCCATGTAACGATACCTGAAACCGTGAAGATATTTCAGATGTTTGGCGAGTCCTCTCGCTGAAACAAAATAGGCGTGCATGGGTTTCGGTGTGGGGGCACGCCGAAACATCAAGATACAAAAAAATCCATGTAAGTCCACCACTTATTGTAATTTCCCTTACTTTTAATGTAAGAGTTAAGGGGTTGAGGGGGCGAATTCCCCTCTGTGTCAATAATAATTGGACACAGAGGGATCCCCCGTTTTTATATTCGTTAGTTAGCGTTTGGATGAATCTTGAACTTACTTCTAAATACCTTTTTTAAAAATTGCTTATGGCTATGTGCCGATGTGGCGGGAAGTTTCTCTATCTGTGTCATTTGACCTACTATGCATGCACCTCCCGCACCTTCTCTATTGCTTTTACAGGGCACTCTTCAGCACATATCATACAGCCCTTGCAGTTATCGTAATCCGTATAGGGAAAGCCGTCTTCATTCACAGCAATGCAACCGTCTGGACACCGGGCGACACAGGTCATACATTTGGTACAGGCTTCATAGTTCCAGACGGGCTTAAATACCCGCCAGTTACCCGTCTTTCGTAGAGGGGTATTCCCTGTGGTGTTTATGGTGGGACTGGAAATCGCAGCAGGTTCGAATGGTACATCAATGACAGGACTTCCTTTTTGTATGGCTTCCGTAGTCTTTACTTCTACAGGCTGAATGGCACGAAAACAATAGAGTGCAGCCTCTATGTTTTTTGCAAGAAGTCCTTTGTCGGTTAATATCTCAGACGTCTCCTTTTCAACCGCCTTTCTTAAGGAATCCGCTTTGAGACCGGCAATCCTTGAGGCAACACCACCAGCTAAGGTGCTTAGGACAGGCAATCCCAGTATATCAAGGCCGATCTTCGTTAAGTCCAGGGTAATAACCTGTGCTGTTACTTTGTACTTGTCCTTTGCCTCTGCCGGACTGTGGGTGGTATTTATAAAGACAACACTGCCTTCTTTTAGTCCCGATAATAGATTCGCCAGGGGATCATCCAGAAGTGTCTCATCCATTACGATCACAATGTCCGGCTTGGAAATCACACCTCGTTCCAGGATGGGTTCTTTTGATATGCGTGTGAAGGCTGCTATCGGTGCGCCCCTCCTCTCGGCACCGTAGAGTGGGAAGTCCTGAGCGTAGTAACCTTCAAGAAAGGCGGCAGTGCCGAGTACCCTGCTTGCCACCTTTGCCCCCTGACCGCCCCTGCCATGGAATCGCACTCTGAACATGTTTTTAACTCCGAAAGCTACAAATCGGACCATGAAAATTCCTTTTCATCGAATCTTTCTATACCGTTGCATTTAGGATTCAAGGTATTTCGGAAAGATAAATCTGATACAACGAAAAATATTGTACTATAATAAATACTGAAGAGGCAAGGATTGTTCTCCTGAATTGTTAGTGGTATAATTGGTATGTAGGCACCAAACAAGGATGCGTGTTTGTTTATGCATAGTATGCTACAGAATATTTTTTGTTGACTCTGGAAAAATATTGTGTTATAGGTTCTGTATGTATTTTTAATCTATCCTGCCACATTTTGAAAAAGGAGGATGGTCATGTTAAAATACGTTTTGCCATGTCTTATTTTATTCGTAGCACCCCTTGCAGTATCACTTGCCGCAGAAACCAAAAACATACCGCCGTCTATTGTATGGGAAAAAACCCTTGAAGATGCGATTACAAAGGCAAAGACAATGGGAAAGCCTGTCTTGTTAGACTTCTTTGCACCCACCTGAACAGGCTGTAAAACATTGGGTACCGTGACGTACCCTGATGCCATAGTTGTAGATTACGTCAGTAAAAAATTCATTCCTCTGCAAATCAACGTTCAAAGCGGTTCGGATATTCTCAACAAATACCGGGCATTTTGGACACCAACCATCGTTATTTTGGATTCCCTGGGAACCGAATATTATCGCTTCTATGGGTTTTTGCCTCCTGACGAATTTATACCACAATTGCAGTTCGGATTGGGCTTTATGTCACTGCAAAAACAGGATTACAAGAGTGCCGGCGTCCAACTAAAGTGGGTGTTGGATAGATATCCTAAGAGCAATGTTGCTCCGGAAGCACAATATTGGTTTGGTGTTTCGGAATATAAGGCCGTCCATAACGTGGACGCATTACTAAACGCGTGGAAGAAAATCAAGAAGGATTATCCCGGGAGTATTTGGGCAAAGAAGGTTTCTTTTGTAAAGGATTGATTGTTTTGTAAGTTTTTTATAACGGTTCAGTTTACTGATTTGAGTAAGCAATCGGTAATGGAAATTCATCCCTCTCTGTCTATTGCCAACTGCGTACTGTCTGCTGCATTTTCTGGGTTGCGGTCACGGCCGCAGTAGGATTATATATTACGTCTCTTTCCAATCGATCAATTGGGGAACCTTGTAAAGGGGTTTACGGCGGATGAGTTCCGACAGGAGTTCTTCGGGGTCGTGAGATGTTATCATGAGTCGGTGATGTTTTGTTTGTATAAAACGATCTTCTCGTGCATGATTTATAAACGCCAGTAATAAATCAAAATATCCTTGTACATTGAGTAATCCAATTGGTTTTGCGTGCAGCCCCAGTTGTGCCCAGGTAAGAATCTCGAAGAATTCATCAAGGGTTCCAAAGCCACCTGACATTGCAATAAAGGCATCAGATAATTCCGCCATCATGGCCTTTCGTTCGTGCATACTCGATACCATTCGGAGTTCTGTCAGGCCAGGATGGGCAAACTCTCTAGAAGCAAGGGCGTGTGGAATTACACCAATAACCTGCCCCTTTTCTTTTAAAACAGCATCTGCAATGATTCCCATCAGACCAATACTCCCTCCGCCATAGACAAGCCCCATTCCATGTGATACAATGGCCTTACCTAGTTGTTGAGCAACGTCTGTATACACCGAACGCGCGCCGGCATTGGAGCCACAAAACACACAGATGCGTTTTATAGGGTCATCACCTACCATGTGTTACCTATATCTTTGCGCCTGTTTTATAGAGGGTATTCAGAATGTTCATAGCGAGTTCCGTTGCCTGAGACTTTGAGAGGTACAATTCATAATCGTCGGTATCTTTTTCACCTTCCACAACAATCTCAATGCCCTCTGTCCTTGCAACGACAATAATTTTTTTCTTTTCTTCCATACTTGCCATCCTTCTTTAAATAAAAGTTCTTTTCTAAATTTTGTTTTTAACAATTGCCATCTTCAAATGGGCAATAGAACCACTCGGATTCAGGTCTCGGGGACATACCTCCTGACAGTTGAACACCGTATGGCAACGCCACACGCCATGTTCACCGTTAATAATTGCCAGACGTTCCTCCTTTGCGCCATCCCGGTTGTCTGATACAAACCGGTCTGCCGTAAGGAAAGCCATGGGGCCAAGGTACTTTTCATGTGATGCCGTAATGGGACACGAGGAATGACAGCAGGAGCAGAGGATGCAATCGGCCAGGGTATCAATTTTCACCCTTTCTTCCGGACGCTGTATCTGTTCTCCCGTTGCTGGTAATGGTTTTCCGGGCATCAGGTATGGTTTGATATGCTCGTACTTTTCCCAGAAGGGTTTCATATCAACGAAGAGGTCTTTGTGTATGTGCATGTGGGCAAGCGGGCGGATCGTAATGGTATTTGATTTGAGTTTTGAAACCAGGGTGTTACAGGCCAGGCGATACTTTCCATTGATATGCATGGCACAAGAACCACAAATAGCCTCCCTGCAAGAAGACCGAAAGGCCAGGGAGTTATCCAGTCGCTGCTGGATATAATTGAGCCCCTCAAGCACTGTCAGGTCTTTCCGGATAAAAGGGATTTCAAATTTCTGGAAAAACGGCTTTTTATCAGTATCTGGATTAAAACGGAGAATATGAAAAAAAACCTTATCGCCTCTCATCATGTATTTTCTTTTTTGGTTCCCTTTACATTTTCGGTGTACTCTGCAGGAAAAATAGTATACTATTCAAACAAGGCATTCACAAAGGCGTCAGGGTCAAATTTCTCTATATCATCTGCTTTTTCACCCAACCCGATATATTTTACGGGAATGTTTATTTCATTGCGCATGCCGAGAACGAAACCGCCCTTTGCCGTACCATCTAACTTTGCCAAAAATATTCCTGAAATGTCAACAGCCTGCTTAAACATCTTTGCCTGGGAGATGGCATTTTGTCCGGTTGTGGCGTCGAGTACCATCAGAACCTCATGGGGAGCACCGGAAATTCTTTTGGAAATAACCCGTTTCATCTTGCCCAGTTCGTTCATAAGATTTTCATGGGTATGGAGACGACCTGCGGTATCCACAATGACGACATCGATGCCCCTTGCGATACTTGCTTCCAGGGCATCGTATGCTACCGCTGCGGGGTCAGAACCGGTTTGATGTTTTACAATCTCTGCCCCAATGCGTTTGCTCCAAATATCCAGCTGATCAACGGCAGCAGCCCGAAAGGTATCGCCTGCTGCAACCATGACCTTTTTGCCATCCTTAATGAAAGTGTTAGCGAGTTTTGCTATGGCCGTGGTCTTACCAACTCCATTTACTCCCACAACCATAATAACCGTAGGGGGAGTGGGGGCATAATTGATGTCGACTTGAAGAGACCGCAGGCTTTCCTTGAGTCTGTCTTTTATAAAATCATATATCTGTGAGGTTTCAATTATTGTTTTGGATTTCCATGCTTCGTGTAATTCGTGTACTAATTTTTGGACGGACTTTACACCGATGTCCGCACCAATCAGTATATCCTCCAATTCCTCAAGTACAGATTCGTCGATTTTTCTCCTGAAAGAAAAGAGGTTTTTCAGACGGGCCCAGAAACGACTACGCGTTTTCTCTAAACCCTTCTTGAGTTTCTCTGACGAAACGGAAGTTTCCTCTTCAATGTGTTCTTCAACAACAGCAGTTTCCGGCAAAACAGAAACAATCTCTTCCGGTGGGGCCAGGGTCTGACTTCCGGCTTCATCTTTACCGGCAATAGTTTCCGGTAAGACCGAAACCGATATTTCTGAAAGGATAGAAGTTTCTTTTTCAAGAAATTCTTCAATAACTGCAGTTTCCTGTGAGATTGGAACGAGCCGTATCGTATCACCTTCTATAATGACAGCCTTTGGCGCTTCTGCTGTAAAATTTTTTAATCGGTGCCAAAAACTACCCTTGGGTTTTCCTCTGCCGTTTTTCCGGTTTTCAGATGATCCTTCAGACTGCTTTTTCATGTCTTCTTTTTTGCGAATGGCTTCCGGTGTTTCCATTCTCGTTTCATCCGATGTATTTGTGTCTTTCTTCGAAGTCTGTGCCATTAGGTTATTATCTCCTGACAGATTTCTACAAATCGACCATCCTCAAAGGACATCTGTTTTGACCTTTGAGAACGTTCTGTCGTTCAATGAGTGTGTTGATAAATTGATAAAATGAACTTTCCATTACGTGGGACATTTTTGCCTGAGTTTCCTAACAAGATCCCCCGGCACCATTACTTTAGCGATAGGACTGTCTATCTTTCGTTCACCGTGGAAGTCTGAGCCACCGGTTACAGCCAGGTTGTGTTTCTTTGCAATCTTGAGATACTTCTCGACTGTCTGTGGGGTATGAGACGGATAATATACCTCAATCCCTTTCAGACCGTATTTTACCAGATCTTCAATAACATTATCTCTTTGGGTTAGTCCTGGATGAGCGAGAACCGGCACACCCCCGGCATCTCTGATTAACTCAATAGCCTGTTGCGGTGTCAATGTTTTTTTGGGAACGTATCCAGGCTTATTATCGCCTATATATTTTGAAAATGATTCTACAATGGAATCACAATAGCCGTGTTTCCATAGCATTTCTGCCACATGCATACGTCCAGGGGAACCTTTTCCGGCAAGCGTCAAAATTTCCTGTGGATTAATATCAACCTGGAGCTTGCGTAATTTTTCTACCATAGCATAAATACGGTTTATGCGGTCCTCGCGGGATTGTTTTATTACTTTTTGTAAAAAATTGTTATTCACATCAATAAAATATCCCAGGATGTGAATTTCCGATGGGCTGAGATATGAAGAGAATTCTATGCCAGGTATGATATGGATATTTTTGCCCTTACCGTAACCATAGGCTATTGTAACACCGTCAATAGTGTCATGGTCCGTAATTGCAATAGTTGAAACACCGAGTCGGATAGCCTCATCCACAACCTCTTCTGGCGCCATCGTCCCATCGGAGTAGTTCGTGTGTACGTGCAGGTCTGCATTTCCGTAATCTATTTCTGCCACATTCTGGAGAATGGAAGTATACCTGCTGTCTTTCAATTTCCCATTTCCAAACTGGGTATAAATTTTGTCTAAAATTCCGTTTACAAACGTCCCTGAATTTTTCGTGCTGAATTTTTTTGCAAGTTCTATGGCCTCGTTGATTGATACCTTTGGCGGGATATCATTTCTGTACAGTAATTCATAAACCCCTAAACGCAGGATATTTTTATCAATAATAGCCATGCGGCGTAATTCCCAGTGCTCTGTAACACTGGAGATTTTTTCGTCGATTTCTTTTATCCGTGACCGGCAACCGTTGACGAGTGCTATGGCAAACTGATAGATATCCTCCTTTTCCGTGCTGTTTTTGCAAAAGGTATTAATCTCATTGATAATTTCATCACCGCGCAGATCAAGTTGGTAAAGGGATTGAAGGGCGAGTTCGCGGGCAATCGTTCTGTTGCGCATGGAATATTTGGTTTTTAATAAGAGCAACTTTAAATAAATCTACAATTGAAATAACTGATTACGAAAAAAGAAGGGTAAAATGCCGATAGCGGGTTACTGCCTTTTGATTGTTTTTATACCGGATTGCATCTGTTCAAAAAGATTTACCATCTCTATGGCTGATATGGCAGCCTCTGCGCCTTTATTTCCGGTCTTTGCGCCAGCACGGTCAATGGCCTGTTCCAGGGTCTCTGTTGTAATCACACCATAAATGGTTGGAATTCCTGTAGATAATCCAACATGTGCAATACCTTTGGCAGATTCGTTTGCGACATAGTCAAAATGAGGTGTTTCGCCACGGAGGATTGCGCCTAAACAAATTACTGCATCGTATTTACCGCTTTGCGCAACCTTAAGGGCGGCGGCTGGTATCTCACAGGCGCCGGGTACCCAAAAAATATCAACATCCTCTTCTTTTACACCGTGCCGAATAAGTCCATCGATTGCACCATCCAATAAACGTTTTGTGATAAAATTATTGTATCGGCTAATGATAATTCCAAAAACCTTTCCCGCACCAATTAAATTACCCTGAAATTCAACGCCCATAACATAAGTCCCTTTCCGGGTTTTACCAACAGGATACAATTTTTACTTTAACCTAGAGAGTTTTTAGAGATCTTTATACAAAAACCATTCATTTTTGGGGTTTGAACGAATATACTATGGAAATTTCCCTCCGATAAGATGATAATACTAGCATATGCCTGTAAATCTTTCAAGGCTTTTCTCTTTGCTCTTCTGATGGAATTGCTATTCGGAACAGTGTTCGTGCGGCCTGCTTTTTGATTGATACGTGTCCAAAAGGATGAGTCCAAAGACAATGCTATTTCTCTATGACTACGGAACCTTTCAAGTTTATTGCTGATGCCATGCTTGGCAAGCTTGCACGATGGTTGCGCATAATCGGATATGATGTTGTGTATGAATCTTCTATTTCTGATGATGACCTTATTGCAAGGGCCATTCGTGAACACCGCGTTATCTTAACGATGGATAGGAAGCTAACTGAACGTGAATCCGCAAAAAACTCCCTGCTTATCAAGAGCCCGTATTATACAGAACAGCTCAGGCAAGTTATCAACCATTACAACATCGATTATAAATCGGGTATTTTTACCCGATGTTTGCTTTGCAATAGACCGTTGGATGTTGTTGAGAAGGAAAAAATAAGAGACAGGGTGCCACCCTATATTTATTCGACACAGAATGAATTTGATGTTTGCCGGCAGTGCTGTCGCGTGTACTGGTCAGGCACACACAGGGTAAAAATGCTGGAAATACTGAATAAAATATTGAAATAAGATAACTATTGATAATTAACGGCATAAAGTATGCCTTCGGCTACTTTCCCAATGGAAAGCATAGAGAAGCTTCACTCTCCACCGCAGTTCTGAAATTCCTAACAGTTACATGTGTAAATCAAACGGAGTAATTTAAACAAATACATATCCCTCTCGCAGGCAGTTATCATTATCAAGAGCGGTAATACCAATTCTGTTGCGGATGGCACGGAATGTAGCGACCGTAGCAATGACGCTATCAAGGGCGTCTCCGTAATTGTCATCCAGGGCTGCCAGACGGACTGTTCCGGGGAGGGACATGCCACATGCTTCTTCTACCCAGGTAAGGATACGTGTCCTGGCTGAATAATGTGATCTGGAACTCCCTTTATAGGGAAAATAGAGATGCGCCTGTTTTAAGGTCGAAGCAGGGCAAACTTCCAGTAGCCATGTTTTGTCCGGCAGTGCTTTTTGCATGGGGAGCACACATACCAGATGGTCCCGGATTAGCGGGGAAAGTATTTTACAGATGCCAAAGTAGGTTTGACGATAGAGCCTGAGGTTGTAAGGGGAAAAGGGTGTCTGGCATTCTTTATCGGTAACTCGCTTGAGTTCGTATCCACCAGAGGATGAGCGGAGAATCTTCCTAAACGCTTCGGCGCTGGGATAGTTGCGTGGAAAGGATAACACAAAATCCTCCCACCCTTCCTCTTTTACCAGACTCTGAGGCAACCCAAAAGGGAAGTCGATCCCGAAGGCACCCGGACGTTTTTCCATGATGAAATTCCGAAGTGCCGCCATACACTCGTTACGCTTACTCCCTGAGCCGGGGAGGGCTTCTGCCCGGAAACAGTCTTTGATTTGCAGGGTATTCTTTTTTCTTATTCCGCTCGCAATCCATATCTTTTTACCGGCGTTTGCTGCACCACTAAAATCGACACCGTAAACAGATTGCGGACAATGGAAAAGATGCAGCTTAAATATTCTGCTTTTGAACTTATTCTTTATTATTTTTCCCTTTTTCTAAAGTGGAAAGGTACTCTTTTAAATGATTTATTCTGGAGTTAATGAGTTCTGCTGAGGAGCCAGGACCTGCCAAGCCAAACATATTTTTGCGAATCATGAGGCTGAGATGTCTTTCCAAAAAGTCCAGCAGACCGCTGGGATTAAATCCGGCTTTCGATGCATAGAAAACACCCGTTGTATCGGCATCCTGTTCAAATTCTTCGAGGTGGCTATTTAATAGTAACAAACTCTCAGGTGAGTGAGTCCCGTTATTCTGTCGGGAAAGGATTTCCATCACCTCGTGATACAATTTTGAAGCGTGATGCAAGGATGCATGAGCCACTTCGTGGCCGACAATTCCAGCCACCTCGTCTTCTGTTTGAGCAAATTTGAGTAATCCGTAAGTTAGATAGATATGCCCGCCAGGGGCAGAAAATGCATTGATCGAAAATGACTGAAGAATGGTGCAGGTGAAAGGAAGTGTATTTCTATCAGATACCGTCACGAGTCTTTGCGTAATGTTGCTGACGACCATGTTGAGGTCAGGATCATTTTCCAGATAAAAATGATGCCTTATATATTCATCAACTTGTTTTCCTAACTCGATCTCTTCTTCATCGTTCATTTCTGACGGAGTATCATCCAATTGCCAAGTGTCGTCAGCAGTTATGCTATACTGCCCATTGGCACAGAAGATAACCGCAAGAACAAAGATAATGAACAACAACTTTCTTTGTAATGCCATAGCAAAAAGTCTTACGAGAACGATATCTGTAAGCAAAGAACGCAAGGGATAGGTAATTGGACTAAGGTTACGATGTCTGTTACGCTAATCGGTGAATGTTTTACGATACGGACTTCGTTACCGTTTATCCAGGAACACTACTTTAATTATGAAAAGGTTTGGTATTTGATGTCAATCAAAAATTTGAATGCTGTCAAATTACTTTGACATAAGTGGCCTGTGGTCCTTTTTCACCCATTTCTTCAGCAAAACGTACCTCCATTCCGATCTCCAGTTGCTTAAATTTATGGTTCTGTACGCTATTCTCGTGAAAATAGATTTCCCTGCCATCCACTGTGGTAAGGAAGCCGTAGCCCTTGTCCTGGAATAGAGTACTTATGCGGGCACGGAGTGGCTCCTCATGTCGTTTTACTTCGCCGCGCTGTCTTCTGGCAAAATCCTCCAGCTTACGGCGCGCATCATGAAAGGCGTCTCTTATTGCAATATAGAGGTCTGAGTTCGGATCAAGTTTTACTACAAGTTCCACACCGGGGACGGTCATATCGATACATACGTTATACAATGACCTGTTGGGAAGCGCCTCTACAGCGACCCTGCAGCTCATAATCCGGCTGTAATATTTATCTAAACTTTCTGCATGCTCACGGATGTTTGTCTTGATCGCTTCAGTGAGTTCTAAATTTCTCGAGGTAATTTGCAGCGGTAATATCATCGTATTTCCTCCATAAAATCCATTGATTTCATAATAGTATCGATGGGGCTATTGTAGCAATCAATTATGGTCATGTCAACGTAAAGCATCTCTATTTGTCATTTCCCATTATCTGCATTGCAACGAGTAGGCCGATATAAACTCTTTCAAATTTTCAGCGCTGTTGTTAGGGCAGTTTGTGTACGGGTGCGATTTATGAATTTGCTATTCTGACCGGGATTCTCCAATTTTGGAATGGAGCGGGCGAAGGGAATCGAACCCTCATACCCAGCTTGGGAAGCTGGTATTCTACCACTGAATTACGCCCGCATTATATTTCTATGGTATGCAATTTCGACTCTTCGGAAACTTGTCCCTGTATGTTTTGGACAGGAAATGGTGTCGAGTGATTTATCGCAGGTACCGACACGTTATACCGTGAACCTTGCCAGGTGCCTCTTTGTTCCAATTCCCGTGTAATTCCGTAAGTGATCTCGGCCTTACTGGCCTTCCATATTGGCGATATAAGGAAATTGCCATGCGTGTCACCTACGAGTCTTTGTATGGTAATATCCGATGGAATACGCTCCAGAAAATCGGCGGCAAGCTGAATATAGGTATTCATATCCAGCGTCTGTACCTTCCCCTGAAAATACTCCTCGGCCAGTGCCGTATTTTTCGCAACATATAAGTGGTGAAGTTTGATACCCTGTATGCCCAGGGTTGCCACAGCCTCGGCTGTTTCCATCATATCGTCCCTCGTTTCTCCAGGGAGACCTAAGATAACATGAACACATATATTGATGCAAGTTTTTTTTGTGCGATTTATGGCATCCAAAAATATCTTGTAATCGTGTCCCCGATTAATTCGGTCGAGAGTCTTGTTGTGAATAGATTGGAGGCCATACTCAATCCAAACGTGGTATTTTTTTGTATAACTTTCGATGTGGCTGAGAATAATATCCGTGACGCAGTCTGGCCGCGTGCCAATAGAAATTCCAACAACATCTTTATCTGTTAGTGCTTCTTCATAACGGTCCTTTAAGGTTTCTACGTCTGCATAGGTATTTGTAAAGGACTGGAAATAAGCAATAAATTTTTCAGCACCATATCTCTTTTTATGGAATACCTTGCCTCTTTCAACTTGCTCCTTAATAGAAAGAGAATGTCCTTTGACATTTGGACTGAAGCTTTCATTGATACAATATGTACAACCACCTACCCCGGCGCGACCATCACGGTTCGGACAGGTAAAACCTGCATGAAGCGGAATCTTGTGCACTTTATAAGGAAAACGTTCTTTCAGGTATTCACGGAATGGATAAAATCGATACCTTACCAGATACGGCTTTTGTTGAGATAACAGAGCCACACTTTTCATATGAATAATTTAGCACGAATATGAAGAATTATCAAATACAAACTGGCTGGGTTATGCGCCAATCTGATGGTATCTTAAGCGCTTAACTGTGCTGCTAATTATTTTATCATCCCAGTTCCACATTCAAAGATCCTAATCTGGGTTGGATTGGGAAATCACCTTGTACGCTATTTCTGTTTAAAGATGGCATTCATATCAGATTTGTAGAAGCGATAGGTATTTTTTCCGCGTGCCTTGGAAAGGTACATGGCAATGTCGGCCTTTTTGACCAAATCTTCTTTGTCATCCGCATCGAGTGGATAGAGACTAATTCCAATGCTCGTAGTGGTGTGGATTTCATGGCCTTCAAGCCGAAAGGGCTGGTTTAATGCATCAATAATTTTACTTGCGACAATGATTGTATTGAGGGCATGAACCAGATCAGGGAGGATGATCGTAAATTCATCGCCACCCGTGCGAGCGATCGTGTCACCCTCGCGAACACATCGCGTCAGCCGCTCGGCGACCGCCTTTAGCAGCAAATCACCTATGTGGTGTCCTCGTGAGTCATTAATGGTTTTGAAGTGATCCAGATCAAGGATCATAACAGCCACCATCCCTCCGTTACGTTTCGCATGGGCTATTGCGACTTTCAGACGGTCATGAAATAAATTGCGGTTGGGTAGGTTGGTGAGGGTATCATGATAGGCCATGTGGGTGATGCGGGACTCCGACTGCCTGCGTGCAATCGCGTTTCCTATAATCTCAGCCATAATGCGTAGCAGTGCAATATCTTCTTCATGCCATGGGTCAATAGCCACGACATTGTCAAAACCAACAAACCCGGCCAATTCCTTTTCGGCATATACCGGAAGGATTAGTATTGCCTTGATACCCTGCTTCTTAAATTCCTCTTTTTCGGCTGCAGCCTCAGGCGGCATTTTGGAAACATCAGCAATATGAATTACCTTGCCAGCATGCAAGTTCTCCATCAGCCAGGGCAACATCGCAGCGGGAAGATTTTGAAGATGCTGGATTTCAGATGCGACCCCTTCGTCACACCATTCATGGGTGTTGTCCATAATTTTGCCGTTATCACGAAACTGGAAGAGGTATGCTCTGCTGGCTTCACTCAGCCGGCCTGCATCGGCCAATGATTTAAAAACGGCATTGTTAAAATCCGAAAGAGTAACAAATCTTGTGGAGATATTGGCAACGGTCTTTTCAAAGTCTATTCTGCGCCTGAGGGCATCTTCCGATTGTTTTCGTTCGATGAACTGGCCGATCTGACCGCCTATGGCGGCCATCATCCTGAGCAAGTCTTCATCCGGTGGTTGTATCTCATGGCTAAAAAATTCAATTACACTCAGGACATGGTTTCCGAGCAAGATGGGAAAACCAAAAGCCCCGTACAATCCCTCCTTAGCGGCAACCGGTGCGCGGGGAAAGTTTGCATCAGAAACGACATTCGTGATCCAGAGGGGTTTCTTGCTGGCATAAACACTGCCTGGCAGTCCGATCCCAGATAAAAAGGTAATCTGCCGGGTAAGCGCTTCAAACTCCGGAACCTTCACTGAAGGCTTGTGCCAGATTTCAGCACAATTGAGCACGTTGGTTTTTCTATCAACGGTCCAGAACGCGCCTAAATCCCATTCCAGGCTTTCACAGATGGCCTGAAGAATTTTTGGGATGGCTTCTTTGAACGTGTCAGACTCTGCCAATGCCTGTGTTGTGGCATATAATACGCTTTTACGTCGTTTAATTCGTTTGGACTCGGTAATGTCAATCAGTGTGATAATGCAGCCGATCACCGTATTCTCTGAATTCCGGAGGGGTGAGGCGTTGATGAGTAGATTATATACTTTAATATCGCCGGGGCGAGCGGAGGGGGAATACTCCAGACTCACTTCCACATCCCGAAAGTCTTTGCCACGCAAAACATCTGCAATCCGGAAATTCCTGTAATTCTTTTCTTCCCTCTTAAAACGAATCGGAAAGATAGTTTCAAATGGTTGTAATAATGGCTTTCTGCCACAAAGGATCCTGGCTGTTTTACTGGTGCGAATAATCAGGCCATTTAGGTCGCATACCACAATGGCTTCCATTGCCTGGTCGAGGATTGCATGTGTCAGGCGTTCTGCGGTTACGGTTTCTTCATTCTCAAGCTGTGGTTCCGTTTTTGTTTTATCTTGGTTACTCATATGGGTATTTTGATAATTTCCCGGATGAAAATTGGAAATGCATCTCAACCTGGAAGCAAAGTTAATTCAATGCCACAAATTATCTGAAAAGTAATACCACAGATATACCGCTCCTTCTTATTGTCAAAACATACTTCCATTTAATATCAGATCGGTTTATGCTTCAACTGTTTTTTCATCTCTATCCTGATCTCTTCATCTTCTCCTTCTTCAAGCATTACCGTCTGCCTGCCTTTCCTATATCCCCTTTTCTTTGCCGTGATTTTATAAGTATCAGTCTCTAGATCTGTGAATTCAAATGATCCTTCTGTGCCGGAGAGGGTTTTCTTTCTGATTCAAGTGGATTCCCTTTGATGTCTACAACATAGCCATAAATTTTTCCCCTTTTCCCCGGGATAGGTGACTGTGTTGGCGTCAGGGACAGGGTAGGTATTGGAGTGGGGGTCGCTGTTGGTGTTGGAGTATTTGTGGTAAGTTTATAAATTTTACCATTCAAATCACATAGATAAATTTCATTATTTTTATCAACCCCCAAAGATGAAATATTAATATCTTCTTTTAATAGAAGGGCATTCGTAGCCGGATTAATACCATTATATTTTAATGCCCATACTCTACCGGTACAGTAATCACCATACACATAGTTGCCGTAAAGTTCCGGGAGTTTTTTCCCACGATAAACATAGCCGCCTGTTACTGAGCACCCTCCCTGATCATCATGACCGTATTCCCATATTGGCAATGTGAGTCCGGAAGTATTGCAGGTGGAAGATTTATAACAGTGATTTCCTTCCATGATCTTCCAGCCGTAGTTTTTCCCTTTTTCAATAATGTCAATCTCTTCCCATAAATTTTGCCCCACATCCCCTACCCATAACCAGCCGGTAACAGGGTCGAAGCTGAATCTCCAGGGATTGCGTAAACCATACGCATAAATTTCTTCTCTGTAGCTTTGTGTATTTCCTGCAAATGGATTATCAGGCGGGATACAATAATTTTTATCGTCTGATGTGCAGTTCACGTCGAGACGTAATATTTTTCCAAGGAGAGACGATTTGTTTTGCCCGTTATTCTGAGGATCGCCAGCGGAGCCTCCGTCTCCCAGTGCAATATATAAATAGCCATCAGGACCAAAGGCAAGCTGTCCACCGTTATGGTTGCTATAGGGCTGATTTACCTGAAATAAAATGAATTCGCTCTTTTTATCAGCTGAATTGGGGTTGACTAAACTTACTGAGTATCGTGCAATAATGGAACGAAGGGGCTTAGGCGCCGTGTAATTCACATAAAAATATCCATTCTTTTCATAATCAGGATGAAAGGCAAGCCCCAGCAATCCTAACTCACCGCCAGCAGTTACTTTGTCCCGTATATCCAAAAAAATCCTTGCGGCCTTTACATTGGATCTATTTTCAAAAACATGAATGAGTCCACTTTGTGACACCACAAAGAGTCGATCTGTACCATCACCGGCGTGTTGTAAGTCTAACGGGTTATCAAATGAAAGATTTGGGAAGGCATCTTGTAATTTATATGATTGCTGGGCGTAAACAGCACAGGATATATAAAATACTAAAAAGAAATTGATCAATATATGTGGAAATTTCATAACTTGACCCATCCTGGTAAGGTTGTTTAAAAAATTCTAAAAAAGACATTTAACACAAATTGATGGTGACGCGTGTTCAGATACGGGGGAAATGAAATCGAGGAAATCAGGATGGGTAGAGGAGTTCGATAGTTTTTAGTCAAAGGAAATAGTGGGTTTAAATAACTTATATGCCGGTTATATTTATAAATAAGTTGCGTTTAAAGCAATACAAATAATCCTTTTAGGCTGTTGAAACCGTTTAAATGGTTTCAACGGTTTTTGTTCATCTGTCCAAGTTGATGCCTCGATAACATAGTATGATGTACTAACCAATTTCACGCCCTGGGATGTGACTTGTCATATACCTGTTTCAGCCGTTCTGTGGTGATGTGGGTATAGATTTGTGTTGTGGAAAGGTTGGCGTGCCCCAGAAGCTCCTGTACGGATCGCAAATCAGCGCCGCGGTCTAACAGGTGGGTTGCAAAGCTGTGTCGAAAGGTATGGGGAGAAATATTCAGGCTCAGGCCTCCCTTTTTTACATACTTTTCCAGCATCCTTGCCACACTACGTTCGGTAAGACGTCCACCCCGATTGTTTAAAAAAAGTGCTTTACTGTCTGAATTCCTTTTGTCCATATACAATCGTATGGCATCCAAGGCATGATTCCCAATAGGTTGTAAACGTTCCTTTTTCCCCTTTCCCTTTACTTTAACCACTTCATTGAAGAAGTCTATATCTGTAACGTCAGTTCCTACCAATTCGCTTACCCGCATACCCGTACTGTATAAAGTTTCCATAATGGCCCTGTCGCGTATGCCCAACAACGTATTAGAACCCGGCAGATTTAAGAGGGTTTCAGCCTCACTGATACTCATAAACCCGGGGAGTTTTCTTTCCCGTTTAGGCGCACGAATATTCTCCAGGGGATTGAATTTTAAGATACCTTCACGACACAGAAATTTGTATAGGGATCGGATAGAAACCAATTTCCTGGCAATCGTGGTTTTGGAATAATCCTGTTTTTTCAGGAAGGCGAGAAATCTCCTCAGGAATACGCGGGTGACGTTTCCAAAGTCACGGCACCCTTCGGTAATAAGAAATGAAAGGTATTGGTTTAAGTCATTTTGATAAGCCCGTAAGGTCTGCGCTGAAAAATTTCTGTTTTGCTCAATATGGGACAGGTATTTGTTGATAGAATCCTGCATAATGTAAACCCTTTAACCACAGGATTCACAAGGGTGGAGATGGAGAGAAAGGATATTTTGTCTTTTCTTTCCATTTTCCGCTTCCCCAATGCTCCTTCCTTTTTATTTTTGCTGTTCAACAAAAAACTCTTTGAGTTCTGTGGTTTGCCATTTTGTAGTTTTCTGTCTAATTAAAAATGTTAACATACTTATATTGAAATGGCAAGGATAAAAACGGCATTTTTAGGCACTCAACGGGCGATTTGCCTTGACAAAAAATTGCACCACCTCTAGAATTACTCACCATAAAATAAACCTACAAAAAGAAATCTTAAAATTGTAATATCAAATAATGGATTCAAACAAAAGTATAGCAGGTGAGATTTTTATTCACGAAGTAGAAGGGGCCTGTCCTCCTTTAGAGGCGTTCTGCCGGTTTGCTTCTCATGCGAACGTATTTTTTCTCGACAGCGCCTTGCCTGTAAAAGGGATTTCGAGATATTCCTTTTTGGGTTTTAATCCTTTTTTGGTAATGAAGGCAAAGCAACGTAAAATTACCCTGACTGACAGTAATGGTGTCCTTGAGATCGAAGGGAACCCCTTTGAACACCTTCGTGAGTTACTCAAACAGTTTTCTTTACAAAACACGATTGAGTCCATTCCGTTCCAATGCGGCCTGGTGGGATATTTTGGTTATAACCTGTGCCATTTTATCGAAAGGTTACCCAGCAAGGCCGTGGACGATATTGGCCTGCCAGATATGTATATGGGGTTTTATGATACTATTGTGTCGTATGATAATTTTCTCAACAAGTGCTACGTAATCGGGGTGGATTTTGGTTTCGATAATACACTAAAAGAGAGAATGGGACATGTGGTTGACGTATTGTGGAGAAAATCCGATACGGGTTACGAGTCGATGGACGGTAAGCCTAATTCAGAAATACCTGAGCCCACACTAAAATTTAATTTCACAAAAGAACTCTATATCGATGCAATCAAACGCATCAAGGACTATATTACGGCAGGGGACGTCTATCAGGTAAATCTCTCTCAACGAATAGAGACGCAGATTGATATCCCTCCCTATGAACTGTATAGAAAATTACGTTCGGTAAATCCTGCTCCGTTTTCGAGTTATTTGACCTTTGACGATGTTGCCATCATCAGTTCCTCGCCAGAGCGATTCCTTCATGTTAATGCAAGGCATGTCCAAACCCGCCCTATCAAGGGTACACGGCCGCGTGGTAAAGATGCAAAGACAGATGAGTTTATGAAACAGGCATTACTCTCGAGTCCAAAGGACGATGCAGAACTTACCATGATCATTGATCTGGAGCGTAACGACCTTGGGCGTGTGTGCGATTATGGTTCTGTCAAGGTCATAGAAAGAAAGGTTTTAGAAGCCTATCCCACCGTGTATCACCTGGTTTCTACCATTGAGGGGGATTTGTATGAACGGTATGATTTCATAGACCTCCTTAAGGCCACATTCCCTGGCGGTTCCATCACGGGGGCGCCAAAGATCCGCGCAATGCAGATCATTGATGAACTGGAACCCACACAGCGAAGTGTTTACACCGGGGCAATAGGCTATATCGGATTTAACGGAGACGCAGACCTGAATATCGCCATACGTACCTTCATTATGAAGGGTAAGGCGGTATACTTTCAGGTTGGAAGCGGTATTGTGGCCGATTCTGACGCAGAAGAGGAATATCAAGAGACCCTGCACAAGGCCAGGGCCCTTATCGAGTCATTAAAAACATGCCCAGTGTCATCTTCTTAAATGATAAGATTGTAGAAGAAGCCGAGGGATACATAAGTACCCAGGATCGAGGGTTTCTTTACGGTGATGGGCTTTTTGAAACCCTTCGGGCTTACAGCAGGAAACCTTTTCGACTCGAAGATCATGTTGCACGCCTCTCAAATTCCTCAAAACATTTTGATATCTCTTTTCATTATCCATCCCAGGAAATACGGCAGATTATTGAACAACTCCTTTTCCGAAATGGTTTACAGGATGCCTATATCCGGATGACGCTGTCTCGTGGATCCGGAACACATGGACTCATTCCCACAGGTACATACAGTCCTACCTTCGTGATTCATACAAAGCCCCTTGTTCCCTATCCGGCAGCCTTATATAAAACGGGTGTGTCGCTTGGTACTTCCCCTATACGGAGAAGTATAACCTGTCCCCTCTCAACCCATAAGACGCTCAACTATCTGACTAATTACCTTGTCAAAAAAGAGGCGGTTGAGAAGGGCTTTCACGATGCGATTCTTCTGAACACAAATGGTCATGTTACTGAATGTGTCGTAAGTAATCTGTTTCTTGTTGAGAGGGGTACCGTTATTACGCCTTCCCTGAAGGCCAATATCCTGCCGGGCATTACACGTAAGATCATCCTGGAGTTGTGTAAGGAAAATGGTATTCACGCATCAGAGGATATCTTTGGTCTGGAAAGGGTCTTGGCAGCCGATGAAGTTTTTCTCACCAACTCCCTTATGGAGGTCATGCCGGTCTCTCAGATTAACGGACAGACCGTTGGTAGGCTTGTCCCGGGTACCGTGACTAGCTTTTTGCATGTCAAATACAAGGCATTAACTCATAAAAACCATCAAATTCGAAGTGCGAAATCCTACTAAATCCGAAACAATTTCAAAATTACAAATCAAATGTTCCAAACCTCGTTTCGGATTTCAATATTTGAATTTCGAATTTGTCAAAAAACAGTGCTTAAATTTTTTGTTTCATTCAGAATCGGGGGACTACACATTTTACTTCTCTTCATGATTGATATAGATCCTTGGTACTCGTTTGCTTACAGCGCAAGTAACCTCGTAGGGAATCGTATTTAATTGCTTCGCAACGGATTCTATCGATATTGTTTCCTGTCCTTGACTGCCGTATACTACAACCTCATCCCCAACCGAAACGCCTTTTATGTTTGTCACATCCACAAAACACTGATCCATACAAACCCGTCCGATGATAGATGCTTGTGTGCCTCTTATAATGACTTTTCCTTTACTTGAAAGTAATCGATTATATCCATCATCATATCCAAAGGGAAGTGTTGCGACACGGGTAGGTTTTGTGACCCTGTATGTCCCACTGTAGCCCACGACATCACCTGGCTTCATATCCTTGATATGAATAACCCTCGTCTTAAAGCTCATAACAGGCCTGATGCCAATATTCCTGGATACCTCTTCTGATGGATAAAGCCCATATAGCGACAGACCTGGTCTAACCATAGTAAAATAAGCATCGGGATGACCGATAATGGCCCCACTATTCGCCATATGTTTCAGTGGAATATCCGCCATAATCGCACCCAGAGCCGCCAGTACGTCTTTAAATCTTTTTATTTGTAGATTGGTAAATACCGATTCCTTTTCATCTGAGCATGAGCAATGGGTATATATTCCACCGATGAAAAGGTTTTTCATAGCCTGCAAAGACCTAATAAACTCTACGGCCCCGTCATATTTTACTCCAATACTCCCCATCCCCGTATCCACATACACATGCGCATTGATAACCCTATTATAATAATGTGCCCTTTTTGATAGTGCCTCAGCAAGCTTCAAATCATACACAGCCGGTATTAAGTTGTATTGAATAACTGCATCGATTTGGTCTTCAAAGATACCACCCAAAAGGAATAACGGCGCTTCTATGCCTTTATTCCTTAGTTGAATGCCTTCTTCAAGGATGGCTATACCCAGCATTTCGACTCCATGGTTTAACAAGACCCTGCTAACCTCATAGTCGCCATGTCCGTAAGCATCGGCCTTGACAATGCCCATAATTTTGACCTGCGGTCCGACCATTTTTTTTATGGCCGACACATTATGACTCAACGCATTCAGATCAATTTCAACCCACGCCGGTCTGTGCATAATCTCTTCTTAAAATCTGCGGTTGCTAATGTTTTTTTTCATCAGACTGGAGCTTTGCTGCGCTGGAATCTCTTGCATTTTCATAAGTAAAAAATCCAATATCCTTCAATGTATCTATCAACCTGTTTATATCGCCTTCGGTATGGGTAGCCATCAATGAGATACGTAATCGGCTTGTACCTGGAGATACCGTAGGTGGCCGAATTGCAGGGATTAAAATACCGTTTTCATAGAGTTTCGTGGATAGATTGACCGCATCTTCCGCAGACCCAACAATAAGAGGAACAATAGGACTTTCCACTGCGATAGTATTCCGGAATTTTGATAGCTGAGACTTCAAATACCTGATATTTTCCCATAACTTATCCAAGAGAGACGCATCTTCCTGGATGAGTGTTAGTCCTGCCAGAGAAGCAGCACATACTGCCGGTGGCAGCGCTGTTGTATAGATAAAAGTCCGTGCCTTATTTTTTAAAAAATCGATGATGTCCTTGCTTCCCGCAATAAACCCGCCGATACTGCCAATCGCCTTGCTGAAAGACCCCATAATAACATCAACCTTTCCTTCGAGACCATAATGTTCGATCATGCCTTTCCCCTGTTTGCCAAACACCCCTGTGGCGTGGGCATCGTCTACCATAATGATGGCATCGTATTTCCTGGCAATTCTTACAATCTCTGGCAGTGGGGCCGTATCGCCATCCATACTAAAGACACTGTCGGTAACTACCAACTTCCTACGATACATGGAAGACCTTTGGAGTAAAGATTCTAACTGGCTCACATTATTGTGAGGATAGACACGGAACGTTGCACCTGATTGACGACAACCATCAATAATACTCGCATGATTCAGTTTGTCACCAACGACAATGTCTCCTTTTGAAACAAGAGCACAGAGAGCACCTAAATTGGCCATATAACCTGTTGGAAACAGAAGTGCGTCCCTGGTTCCCTTAAACTCTGCAATTTTCTTTTCAAGCTCCTGGTGGGGTGTCATATTCCCGGAAACCAGCCGAGACGCACCGGTTCCCCATCCGTATTGATGAATGGCTGCAATGGCGGCTTGTTTTATCTTCAGATGATTGGCGAGTCCGAGGTAGTTGTTTGAACAGAATGATAGATACGATTTACCGTTTATTTGAATATAGGGGTCCTGTGGGCTTTCAATGGTTTTGCATTCGCGCAACAAGGTGCGGTCTTTCAAAGTATGTAATTCATCTAAAATAAATTCTATTCCCATTGAATAAACGTTTCCTTGTTTTTATCCTGTATTGTTACTATAATACAGCGGTCGAGTTGCCTTTTACGAGCCACTATTTCTCTCTTTGGAGGAAATATATATGAAGCCAATAAATCATTTTAGTGTGTCTCTTATTACCGGTGCCGTTACCTTTTTAACAACAAAGACAATATTTCCCAGTATTGCGTCTTTCCTGGTAGGGTGGCTGATAGACGTTGATCATATATGGGATTTTTATAGAAACGGGTGCAGACGCTTTAGTGTCAGAAGATTTTTGGATGCCATGGACAAGGGTGAACTAAAGAAGACTTATTTCTATTTCCACAGCTATGAACTTTTATTGATATTGATATCTCTGTGTTTCGTTACTCACTTTCATTATCTTTTATCCTTTACTACCTTGGGTTTCGCTATCCATCTCTTTTTTGATCAGCTATTCAATCCCGTAAATCCCCTTACCTACTTTCTTACATACAGGATATTACACGGTTATAAGACAGAGATTATTCTTAGAACAAACACCCATGCGCCTCCTGCTCAAGAAAGGATACTTTAGGTTGAAAACATCGTAAATCTGAAATCATAAATTTAAAATTTTAATCCCAGGTCTTTAATCATTTGAAAGTCGTCCTCAACCTTTCGCCCCGTTGTTGTTAAGTAGTTTCCAATCATTGTGCTATTGGCGCCTGCGTAGAACATCCATGATTGTAAATCTCGCAGGTTCCTTTCACGACCACCGGCAATCTTAATTTCCTTATCGGGTAAGACAAATCGAAAGACAGAAATGATTTTGAGCGCGTCCATTGGGGTCAGGAGAATATGTTTCTCTAATGGTGTACCAGATATCGGATGTAAAAAATTGAGGGGGATGACATCGACATCCAAATTTTTCAGCGTGAACGCGAGATCAATACGATCCTCTATTCCTTCTCCAATACCAAAAATTGCGCCGCTGCATATTTCTAATCCGACTTCTTTGGCAAAACGAATGGTATTTACTCGATCAAAAAATGTATGCGTTGAACATACGCTTGGGAAAAATCTTTCAGATGTTTCCAGATTATGGTTAAGCCTCTTTAGCCCGCATTTTCCTAAAGATGCTGCTGTTTCTCGCGTCAATATCCCAAAGGAACCGTGCGGACTGACGTGTGTATTTTTGGCAATTTCTTTTACTGCCTTACCAATCTTATCAAGGTCACGAGGGTTATTTATCCCATACCCGCTGGTAACGATACCAACGGAACCGGAACCTGTTCGCTCGGCATATTTGGCAACATCAAGTATTTTGTTTGTATCAATAAGCGGGAATTCTTTGATACCAGTATGATAGCGGGCTGATTGAGAACAAAAACTACAATCTTCCGTACATCGCCCCTGTTTTGCACTAACGATGGAGCATGTCTTTACAGAATGGC
Source organism: Candidatus Brocadia sinica JPN1 (assembly GCF_000949635.1). Classification (NCBI taxonomy): domain Bacteria; kingdom Pseudomonadati; phylum Planctomycetota; class Candidatus Brocadiia; order Candidatus Brocadiales; family Candidatus Brocadiaceae; genus Candidatus Brocadia; species Candidatus Brocadia sinica. The sequence continues at coordinate 964,222 of NZ_BAFN01000001.1, read as the reverse complement.
CAAAATACCGCAAACGTATCCGATTAGCCCAGTAAAACAGATCATAGATTTCATCGCCATCTATTTGAATCAGATAAAGGGCATCGTCACGGCTGATTGGCTCATTCTGCAAGGACTGGTTTGCAATCTTTTTGATTTTGTTATACATTACAGCTAATCATTTAGCCCAAATGAACTGAATTATTATTTCTCTTTATATTTTAGATAGGCGTTGCGAACATTCTGCCAAACAACGTCAGGGCGTTCAGAACGGACATACGTCATACAGTCTGTACCTTCAAAGCTCCAGGTGGCGATGTTACGAATTCCCGAGTTATAAGCCACATCCACTGCGGTTACAATCTCCTCTTCTCTCTGTGCAGGCACCCGATAGCCCTGTATCCATATCTGAGGCTCTTTACTATATCTTTTTGAGAGTGTGAGTACCTCATTAGATATACGGTGTACAAAATTGGTTACGTCTTGCTGATAGGCATACCAATAGGGATCGCTTCCAAAGATATCCATACTTTTAATCATGGCAACCCTTTCCCATTCATAAATGCCATATCTCGGATCAGTTGTCGGAAACAAACATACCGAATTTTTCAATCCTTTTTTTGCCGCCTCATTTGCCAGGTATTCAAGAAAAGTGACAATGGTTGTTTGACGGAATGCCTTTACATCATCAGTAAAATCCACGGACATCTCATAGCTGTACTGCTGTTTGAAGATATCTTTACAAATTTCACAGGTACACCCCCAAATATCCCTCTTTTTGCCACCAAACAAAGGCGTAAACTCTCCGAAAAACAAATGCGGTTCATCCCAAAAAACGCCTTCTGCGCCTGTTTTTGCTGCAAGTTCAATCCAGGTTATCATGGTATCCCGGAATATTTTTGAATTTAAACACGCCTTGTATACCTTTATTTCACCCTCGGTAAAATTTAATTGCTGCCTGCAATTGGGATACGTCTTAACAAAGGTAGAAAATGACTCTCCGCCAAATACGCGTCCTATACCCCATGGATCGAGGAAGACTTCCAGCCCAACTTCGTGGCTTGCCTTTACGATCTCGACCATTGTTCCCGAATGGTATGTAATATCGTGTTCGCTCATGGTGTGAACGACGAAATTACATCCGTCGTCGATCATCTTTTTCATGTCTTCACGAACGTGACGTAATATCCTGTTTCCAAAATAGCTTGCTCCAAGTTTCATGTTTTCATGTTATCCGCACCGAGGCTTTATGTCAAGAAAATCCGTTAATACAACGTTTTTTTCTTGCCCGGAGTTGAATTAATTGCTAAGATAACCGCAACTTGGTTGAGGCTCTGCCATGTACGTGTTTGAGGTGTTATTTTTAAGGACCTATACCAAATATCTTGGGAACCCGTCTTTGCTAGGAAACGTACATTCTCAAAGAGAAATGTACAAATCTAACATAGGGTAAACCACCGTAAAATACGGGTCCAAAAGATAGCCTCACACGGCATTGCGGTGGAGCCTTAAATCATACCTTGCGCCTTTTCATCATAAGTATTGCTTATCTCATTTTAGCTAGCGGATAATCGCGAAACCCACATTATTCACAAATCTTATACCATCTTGAGGTTGCGAATACAAATTTATACAATATTTTTAATAAAAAGAATAAGGAACCTTATTTAAAATTTTATTGTTTAAAACAAAGGAAATCAAGCGATGAGGGAAGAGAATAACAGAAGAAAAGAATTTGAAGAGATTGCGTTGACGCATATCGATTCCCTCTATAACATGGCTTTACGTCTGGTGTTTAATAAAGAGGAAGCTGAAGATCTTGTCCAGGAAACGTATTTAAAAGCGTATCGATTTTTTGATACCTTTCAAACAGGGACAAATATAAAGGCGTGGCTTTTTAAAATTCTTCGAAATACTTTTATCAATAAGTATCGGAAATCGGCGAGTATGCCCGGTGAAGTTTTCCTCGAAGATATTGAGTCGGTTAACACGAATATGGCCTATGATCAGGAAGCCAAATCCGAGGAAGCCATCGATACCCTGGAAAGTAAGTATACTGACCTGAGTAGTTTATTAGATGATGATGTAAAGCGAGCGATAGATAGCTTGCCGATTGAATACCGGGAAGCGATTTTATTTTCAGATGTGGAAGAGTTATCGTATAAAGATATTTCGGAAATTACCAACGTGCCGATAGGAACTGTAAAATCGAGACTGAATCGGGGGAGAAAGTTACTCCAGAAAAGTCTGTGGGAATATGCTAAAGATAGGGGTTTTATTAAAAGGGGGAAATGATGTCTTGTGTCGAAACCGTTAAATACTTTCATGAGTTCATGGATAAGGAGCTGGATAAATCTCATTATCTTGGAATTAAAAAGCATATTGATCATTGTGAGGTATGCCATCGAAGGTACGAATTTGAAAAAAGTATTCGGACTCTTGTAAAAGCATGCTGCATAAATACAACGGCGCCTGTATACCTTCGTGATAGAATTATAGAAGGCATCAATTCCCGCGCTGTTGATAATACGGAACAGGCAAGCAGAGAAGATGTTTATAAGCAAAAGGCAACAATGCGCAAATTATTTTCTTCGCGTACCTATGCTGTGGCGGCATCTATTCTTATTTTAGTAGCAGGCGGCATTTTTTATTATACAAATTATTATGGTACCGATTCTATAACTACCATTGTTGATGATGCAGTAAAGAATCATGTCGTGGCAGTAAATGACAATTTAGTATTTAATGAAAAAACCTCTGTTGTGGGCAATGTCAATAGATATCTTGAGAATACGATAAATACCAACCTTAGCAATTCTTCTCCTGTTCTCAATGCAGCAAAAATCAGTGTCATGGGAGGAGCGCCCGTCAGATTTTCTGGAACAAGTAGTCCCTGTGTTCTTTTTGACAAAGGGGGCAATAAATTATCACTCCAGATTGTGCGCAATAGCAGTATTCCAATTAGAAATCTTGAAAGAGTCAGATTGGGCACGAAAGAATTTTATATAGGAAACCGTCGTGGATTTAATTCTGTATTATGGGAAGAAGAAGGTATTATGTATTGTCTTACCTCAGATATTAATAAAAGTGAAATGCTACAATTTGCAGCAACCCTTACCTCTCGTTGAGGCCATCTCTCAATGAATATCCACATGGTAAAATACAATGCCCCCCGTTTTATTCAACGTAAAACAATCATGCTCCTATTATTCCCCATTACTGAGCCCCCCCTGAAAATATCAAAATGCCTCACTAGAGAAGATATAATATCGTTCCTTTCATGACCACGGGGAATTTCTGAAATGAATTTTTATGATATCACGCTCACCATATCAGACACCCTTGTCACATGGCCTGCAGATCCTGCCGTATCCATTCGAAAAACAAGCCTGATTTCTCAGGGTAGCTCATGCAATCTATCAGAACTAACATTAGGTTCGCATTGCGGCACGCACATCGACGCTTCCTATCATTTTGAAGAAAATGGTATCAAGATCGACCAGATTCCATTAGATTATCTCATAGAAAACGTAACGGTATTCGAGATAAAAAATAAAGAAAAGATTGATTTGGGGGATCTAAAATCATTAAAATTGAATGATTGCGAAAGAGTTATTTTTAAGACCATTAACTCTACCTATTGGAAATTTTCAGAATTTAAAAAAGATTTCGTTTACATCACAAAAGAAGCCGCCCAATATTTAGCTGATAACGACGTCAAACTTGTTGGGATCGATTATCTTTCTGTCGAAAAGTTTCAAAACAAGCATGCAGATACCCATCACGTATTTTTGAAAAAAGGTATCATTATCATTGAAGGGCTTGATTTGAGTAATGTAAAAGCGGGAGACTATGAACTGATCGCTTTACCGCTAAAAATAAAAGACGGTGACGGAAGCCCGGCCCGGGTAATTTTGAAAAGTATACGGTAGAGCAGCTTTGCCACAATCAAATTTAAATATTGGTTAAAATGTTTTCTCCTTATATTATATACACAATCGATTACTTCATTTGGCCCTTACCCGAAGGGCTGGATAATCAGTGTGACCATACGATTTAATTATACTTATTGGACTGGTATTCGGAAATTATAATAACGGAGAATGTCTATTATGGAAGAAAAACAAAAAGCGGTTGATCAGGTTATGCTTGATCGAATGAAAGAACTCAAAGTAGAAACTCTCTATGATAGATACCAGGCACAGCTTCCGCAGTGTGGATATGGTAGCCTTGCATTATGCTGCCGCCATTGTAATTATGGACCGTGCAACATCGATCCCTTCGGTAATGGGCCAAAGAAAGGGGTTTGCGGTGCTGATGCAAACACCTTCGCAGCCCGGCATTTCCTTCGTATGAGTGGCGCTGGTACCGGGTGTCACTCTGATCATGGACGCGCTGTCGCTCACCTGTTGGTAGCAACAGCAAGAGGCGAAGCGCCGGGTTACAGGATCAAAGATGTGGAAAAGCTTATGGCAGTTGCTGAGTTTTTTGGAGTAAAGACGAAAGACCGTAAGATTAACGAAATTGCCGAGGAAGTCGGTGAGATGGCGCTCATGGAGTTTGGGAAGCCTTACGGAACTTTGTTGTTTCTTAAGAGGGCGCCAGAGGCGCGTCAAAAAGTATGGGAAAAGGCGGGTATTGCCCCAAGGGCTATTGATCGCGAAGTTTGTGAAAGTTTACATCGAACAGGGATGGGTGGAGATCAAGACTATCGTAACCTTACAAAACAGGCTATGCGTGTAGCATTGGCGGATGGTTGGGGTGGCAGTATGATAGCAACAGAATTACAGGATATTTTATTCGGTACCCCAAAACCCGTTCAGGGGAGATCGAATCTGGGTGTCCTGAAAAAAGATCATGTGAATATTGTTGTCCACGGGCATGAACCTCAACTTGCTGAGGCTATTGTCGCGGCCTCCAATGATCCAGACGTAGCAAAAGCCTCAAGTGCTGCTGGGGCAAAGGGTGTAGTAATTGCAGGTCTTTGTTGCACGGCGAATGAACTCCTTGTAAGACACGGGATTCCTATGGCCGGGCATACCACCATGCAGGAAGCAGCCATAGCGACGGGTGCCGTTGAGTTAATGGTTGTTGATATTCAGTGCATAATGCAGGCTTTGATTGAAACGGCAAAACACTTTCACACCAAATTTATTACGACCTTATCGAAGGCAAAGATCTATGGTGCTGAGCATGTAGAGTTTACCGATGAACATGCGCTTGAAGCGGCAAAAAAGATTATCATGATGGCCATAGAAAACTTTAAAAACCGTGATAACAAAAAAGTGTTTATACCAGGTGGTGCAGAACCTGATGTTGTTGCAGGCTTTAGTCATGAGACCATTAAATATATGCTGGGCGGCAGGTATCGGGCGAGCTACAGACCTTTAAACGATAACATAATAAACGGAAGGATTCGCGGAGTTGTTGGCATTGCAGGTTGTACAAGCCCTAGAATAGGGGCAGGTGAAGAATCTTACGTAAGCTTGGCAAAAGAACTCATCGCTAACAATATATTAGTTGTAGGGACTGGTTGTGCAGCCGGGCAGTGCGCATCTGGTGGATTAATGATTCCTGAGTTAAAGGATTTGTGTGGTGAAGGTCTCAGAGAAGTCTGTGAAGCAGTAGGTATGCCGCCGGTTTTACATTCTGGCGCCTGTGTTGATAATAGCCGTATCCTTATAGCCCTTTCTGAGATGGTAAAAGAAGGTGGTTTAGGAAGTGATATTAGTGAACTGCCGGTTGCCGGTGTATGTCTGGAATGGATGCATGAAAAGGCAATTGCTATTGGACAGTATTTTGTGGCGTCCGGTGTGTATACCATTTTCGGTATGAATTCACCTGTTGCAGGTGCGCCTGATATGCAAAGGTTATTAACAAAAGAGATGGAAGAGTTAGTTGGTGCAAGGTGGGCTTTTGAACGGGATTTAAAGAAAATAGGCAAAATGGTAATGGATCACATAGAAAAGAAGAGAGACGCACTTGGCATAAATGTCAAAAAGGAGAGAAAACTTTACGATATGGCCGAAAGAAGGGCACTGGAAAGGGAGTGTAAACCTGTTTCCGGGCATCATTCATAAAGGGTTAAATAGATAGGAGGTGTGTATCCATTGATTGAAATAAGGGTTCATGGACGCGGCGGACAAGGTTCAGTTACGGCGGCAGAATTATTGGGATTTGCAGCTCATAGCGACGGAAAATATGCACAGGCGTTTCCATCATTTGGATCAGAAAGAATGGGGGCACCGGTTCAGGCTTTTGTGAGAATCAGTGACAAACCAATCCGCATCCGGAGTCAGGTGTATAAACCTAATTATGTGATCGTGCAAGACCCCACCTTATTAGATGTAATTAATGTATTGGATGGATTACGAGAAGATGGATTGCTGCTCATAAATTCAAAGAAAAAGGCTACCGATCTCGGCATTAATACAAAGGTAAAGGTAAAAACGATCCCGGCCATGGAAATTGCATTAGAAGTAATTGGAAGACCAATTATGAATACAACCCTTCTGGGGGCATTTGCTGCAGCTACGGGAGAAATCAGCCTGGAAGGTATACGGAAGGCGATTCACCATAAGTTTCCTGGATCAGTGGGAGAAAAAAATATTGCAGCAGTACTACGGGCTTTTGATTTTATCAAAAAGGAGGCATTATGAGATTGGATTTAGGCGCCATTGCGAAGGCAGGTACCAGTAAGGGCAATCAGACCGGTGGCTGGAGGAATTTTAAGCCGATCTTCCATCAGGAAAAGTGCGTTGGTTGCGGCCTTTGTAAAATCTATTGTCCCGAAGGTTGTGTTACCATGGTAGAGAAAAAGAAATACACGGTAGATTATACGTATTGTAAAGGCTGTGGAATATGTGCTGAAGAATGTTCTTCAGGCGATATTGAAATGGTTGTGGAGGAAAAGTAATGAGTACTACATTTATTGAAGGCTCAATTGCAGTAGCGAAAACTGTGGGCGTCTGCAGGCCCCATGTGATTTCAGCTTATCCTATTACACCACAGACCCATATTGTGGAGCATCTTTCGGAACTGGTGGCTAACGGAGAACTCAAAACAGAATATGTCAATGTAGAAAGCGAACATTCGGCGGCATCCGTGGTGCTGGGTGCAAGTGCAACAGGGGCGAGGACATATACAGCTACTACCTCACAGGGGTTTTTGCTTATGATTGAGGTGCTTTACAATATCGCCGGCATGCGGCTTCCTGTAGTCATGACCTGTGTCAACCGGGCCGTATCTGCCCCTATTAATATCTGGAATGACCAACAGGATTCTTTAACAGCTCGTGACAGCGGCTGGATACAGCTCTATGCAGAAGATAACCAGGAAGCAAGCGATATGCATTTACAGGCTTTCAAGATCGCCGAAAATAAGGACGTCATGCTTCCCGTTATGGTTTGTATGGATGGATTTGTCCTTACCCATTCGTTTGAACCAATTGAACTTATCTCGCAGGAAGAGGCCGATAAATTCCTGCCGCCATTCAAACCCCAATATTATCTTACTCCAAAAAATCCGCTCACCTTTGGAACAATGGTAGGCCCGGATGGGTACATGGAGACACGCTACTTCATTGAAAAGACGATGCGCGCCTCGTTACAGGTTATCGGTGATGTTGCAGCCGATTTCCATAACCAGTTCGGCCGTTTTCAGGGTGGACTTATTGATACGTATAAAGTTGAAGACGCCTCTCTGGTCCTCGTGGCTATGGGCTCTATTATCGGGACACTGAAGGACGTTGTCGATGAGTTACGGGCAAAGGGACAAAAAATTGGTATTCTCAAAGTCCGCTCATACCGGCCTTTCCCAAAGGATGAAATTTACAGGGCGTTGAATCATGTGAAAGAGATCGCCGTGCTTGAGAAAGCCATTTCCCTGGGCTATGGTGGCATATTGGTAAACGAAATCAAGGGTGTATTCTATGGCAAACCCAAGACACCAAAGATCAACGGATTTATTCTGGGTCTGGGTGGCCGGGATATCACCGTTGACACAATTCACCACGTCATTAAAGACACCGTGAAGGCTACATTCGAAGAAAAATTTGTTGGACTCAATGAGGCATTAATTGGGGGTAAATAATTTAGCCCCTTATTGTATAAATGTAAAATAGCTAAGTATCCTCCCCCCTTGATGGGGGAGGATAAAGGTGGGGGTGAAATATTGCGTTGGAGGTAAACAATTTTATGACTACTACAACACTAACAGCATTGAAGGAACAATCGTGTCAAACACTCTTAGCTTCCGGGCACACCGCCTGTACTGGATGTGGTGAAGCGCTTGCCGCAAAGCTCGTATTGGGCGCTGCTGGTTCACAGGTAATTGTCACAGATTCCACGGGGTGTCTGGAGGTCTTTACCACACGGTTTCCCCAATCTTCATGGGAAGTCCCTTTCATCCACTCATTATTTGAAAATTCGGCTGCCGTGGCATCCGGTATCGAGGCTGCCCTGAAGTCACTGGGAAGACAAAACGAGGCAAAGGTCATTGCACAGGGTGGTGACGGTGGAACGGCCGATATCGGTCTCCAGGCACTCAGTGGCATGCTGGAAAGGGGACACGATATTCTTTACGTTTGTTACGATAATGAGGCATATATGAACACCGGCGTGCAGCGTAGCGGTTTGACGCCCTTCGACTGCATGACAACGACCAGTCCCTATGGGGAGTTTTCGTGGGGGAATAAACATAACAAAAAAGACATGCCTGGCATCGCAGCCGCTCATAATATTCCTTATGTCGCAACGGCCTCAGTGGCATTCCCGAAAGATATTGAAAACAAGGTAAAAAAGGCACTCTCTATAACGGGCCCAAAGTATCTGCAAATCCATTCCCCGTGTCCACTCGGCTGGAGATCTGACCCCCAACTGACCATCAAGGTTGCCAAATTAGCCGTACTGACAGGCCTTTATCCCATCTTTGAAATGGAGGATGGCAAGACAACAAAGGTAAGGAAGGTCACTACACCCAAAACCCCGGTTGAAGAATACCTGAAGATCCAGGGTCGCTTCGCCCATCTCTTCAAGTCACCAAAAGGGAAGGAAGAGATACAGAAGATCCAGGAAATTGCAGATAGGAATATTGAGAAATACGGATTGGCTTAAGTGGACAATTCACCGTAAACCATGAAAATATCTTAGATGTTTCGGTGAGTCCTCTCATCGAAACAAAATAACATAGTTTAATCTTGATTTCAATTTTGTATTTGGTGTAAAATTTAATTGAATTCCAATGTTAATAGCCCCTATAGCTCAATTGAATAGAGCGTTGGCCTCCGGAGCCAAAGGTTGCAGGTTTGAATCCTGCTGGGGGCGCCAAACCACACCGATTATCGGTGTCTTGTTACGTCCACCTTTTTGCAATAGATATTGACCGGGCAGATGCTGCATTTGGGTGAAATAGGGACGCAGATATTTTGACCGAAGGTAACGAGGAGATCATTGATAGTAAGCCAATATTTTTTAGGGAGTTTTTCACGGAGGGCAAATTCGGTTTCATGAGGATTCCTTGTTGTGACATATCCCCAGCGATTGGTAATCCGATGAACGTGGGTATCGACACAGATGCCAGGTTTCTGGTATCCCAGAGTTACCACTAAATTTGCCGTCTTGCGACCTACACCATTGAGTTTTAATAATTCGTCGATTTCGTCAGGTACCTTTCCATCATATTTTTCAAGTAATACCTTACAAATCTCCTTGATCTTCTTTGCCTTTGTCCGGTAGAACCCCACGGGATAGATGAGTTTTTCTAACTTCTGGGCAGGAATCTTTATCATACCTTCCGGGTCATCGGCCACGGCAAAGAGCCGTACCGAAGCCTCACGGGTGGTCTGATCCTTTGTCCTGAGGCTTAAGAGGCAGGAAATGAGGACATGGAACGGGATTCGCTTTCTGGAAATAGTTGTAACGACGGGTTCAATAAACCGTCTGTTTTCTTGCTCAATAATCTTTAGTACGGTATCAATAGCAAACAAGAGTTCTCTTTCAAAAAGAACGGCAACGTATAAATCTGATTTATACGTTGCCGTTCTTTATGTTTTAGAATATGATAAAATCCGGTTTCTACGACAAGGCCTATACATTTTGCCGTAATTATTATTTTCTGGTTTCAGCAAAGAGTTGATCGTAAACAAACCCTGCGACAATTCCTCCCAGGATTGGTCCAATCCACCAGACATAATGATGGGTAAACTGCCCCGATGCGATGGCTGGACCAAACACGCGGGCAGGATTCATCGCACCGCCACTGATCGTTCCCCCAATCATTGCTCCAAAGAGTACCACCAGTCCAACAGCTACTCCAGCAAATCCAGATGATGCCCTTCTATCCACAAGTGTTCCGTAAATGGTAAAAACCAAAAGAAAGGTAATAATAAATTCCATCAATATTCCACGTCCAATAGAAACCCCGGGCGACAACATACATGTTCCTAAATATACGGTCTTGAGCGCATCGGGAAACAGGGTTCTTAATGCGAGTCCTGCCAGTGTTGCACCGGCAATCTGAGAGATGATATACATAATTGCCGTATTGGGATCCATCCGTCTGCTGATCCAAAATGATATAGTTACCGCAGGATTGACATGGGAACCGGACACATAGCTCGTGGCATAAATAACGGCGATTACCACCACCCCAAATGCGATAGAAATACCTAACAAACCCAGTCCTTGCCCGCCTGCTTGCCTCAAATAAAAATCGGCGCATACAGAGCCAGCCGCTATAAACACAAGCGCAAATGTCCCAACGAACTCGGCCATATACTTTTTGTACGCTTTCATTTCGCTTTCTCCCGTATATTTTTAACTAAATTTGCTTTTGCACTTAGCAAGAACATTTATAGATTATATATCTTCTGATTCTTTAACCTACTAAATTAAATGTAAATACTTCAAATTATTATTTTATTATCCTCTAATTTTTCTTTTTGTCTTTTAAGTAATCTCCTTTCTGATTTATAAATAGTACTTAACTATGTTAAAGGCATAAATTTGTAACAAATTAACACAATCAATTAACACTGTCAAGCAAAAAGATGTAGAGGACTTTATCAAAATATGCAGGCTGAATAAATCGAGACACAGATTTTATAGATACAAGTATAGATAAATGCCTTCTAAAATTACCAAATACCTTACTAACCGTGGAAAAAAATATTGGATCAATACATTTACTCTTTACTCGACAAAATGTGAAAAATATTGTATGCTGGTGATAATACAAATCTTAAATACTGGATCAACCGCAAAGACATAAGGGGTACGAAGAGCGGAATTTTAAATAAAAAACTCTGTTAACTCTGTGGTTGAAGGGTAGTATGTTGTTACGTTTTTTTGGATAAATACGTTGAAATCAGCAAGGAGAATACTATATGAGTCGTAAGATGGTAACCGTTGATGGCTGCACGGCGTGTGCACATGTGGTGCATGCCACTAATGAAATTATTACAATTTATCCGATAACTCCTTCATCGCCCATCGCAGAGATCTGCGATGCAAAATCTGCAGCAGGACAGATGAATATATGGGGATCAGTGCCGAAGGTGAGCCAAATGCAGTCAGAGGCAGGGGTTGCGGGGGCTGTGCACGGGTCGCTGACAACGGGTGCACTGGCAACCACTATTTCATGTTCTCAGGGGCTTTTATTGCTTCTTCCGAACATGTACAAGATTGCCGGAGAACTTGCCCCAACGGTCTTTCACATAACCGCACGTTCCCTTGCATGCCAGGGATTGTCTATATTTGGCGACCATTCAGACGTCATGACTGCACGATCTACTGGTTTTGCCATGCTGTGCTCGAAAAACGTCCAGGAGGCAATGGATTTTGCCTTAATTGCACAGGCGGCTACCCTTGAATCCAGGATACCATTCATGCACTTCTTCGACGGCTTCAGGACGTCCCACGAGGTGCAGAAGATTGAGGAAGTTACCTTTGATGATATGCGGGCAATGATCGATGATGAGCTTGTGATAGCCCACCGCAAGCGGGGGCTTACCCCTGATCGGCCCAATATACGCGGTACGGCACAGAACCCCGATGTATATTTCCAGGGAAGGGAAACGGTAAATAAATACTATCATGTAACACCAACTATCGTTCAGAAGGTAATGGATAAGTTTGCCCAAAAAACCGGGCGTCAATATAAACTCTTCGAATACTCTGGCGACCCGAATGCCGAGCGTATCATTGTGACAATGGGTTCATCGGGGGAGACGGTGCTCAATACGATTCATGCCTTGAATGCGAAAGGGGCAAGGCTGGGGCTTGTTCAGGTAAGGCTCTTTAGACCCTTTGATATCGATGCCTTTGTGAACAGTTTACCAAAGAGTGTTAAATCGATTGCCGTCCTTGACCGTACCAAAGAACCCGGTGCGATCGGCGAGCCATTATACCTTGATGTCAGGACTGCCATTGGTGAGGCAATGGATAAAGGGACGGCTAAGTTCAAGGATTATCCAATAATTATTGGGGGCCGTTACGGCCTTGGTTCAAAAGATTTTACCCCGGCAATGGTAAAGGCTGTTTTTGATAATATCTCACAGAACAAGCCAAAGAATCACTTTACCATCGGCATTCATGACGATGTCACTGGCACCAGTCTTGAATATGATGAGTTCTTTAGTATAGAAGGAAGTGGAGATTTTCGCGCCCTATTTTACGGCTTGGGTGCTGACGGTACCGTTGGTGCCAACAAGAATACCATTAAGATTATAGGGACGGAAACAGAGAATTACGCACAGGGCTACTTTGTTTATGATTCTAAGAAGTCAGGTTCGACTACGGTATCCCACGTGCGGTTTGGAAAGGAGAAGATATTTAAACCGTATCTCGTTTCAAAGGGAAATTTCATTGCCTGTCATAATCCTGCTTTCCTTGAGAAGATTGACATGTTATCTCATGCAGAGGAAGGAGCAACGTTTCTGCTCACCACCTCACACAAGAAGGACGAGATATGGGATACCTTACCGGTTGAGGTGCAAGAGCAGCTTATCTCCAAGAAGATGAAGTTTTATATCATTGACGCCATTTCTCTCGCTGATGAACTCGGACTCGGTTCAAGGATCAATATGATCATGCAGACGGCCTTCTTTGTTATTTCGGGCATTATTCCGAAAGAAGACGCTGTTAAAGCGATCAAGACCGAGATTAAAAAGACCTATATAAAAAAGGGCGAAGAAGTAGTTAAGCTGAACTATGCCGCTGTGGACAAGGCACTGCAAAATATTGTTGAGGTGAAGGTACCAGGCAAGGTTACCAGCAAGAACAGGATGCTGCCACCGGTACCAGAAGATGCACCTGAATTTGTCAGGAAGGTAACGGCAAAAATGATTGCCGACAAGGGGGATTCCCTGCCCGTTTCGGCTATACCCGCCGATGGGACATGGCCAACGGGAACCACCCAGTATGAGAAACGAAATATAGGGGTACACATCCCGATATGGGAGCCTGATATCTGCATACAATGCGGTCAATGTTCATTTGTCTGTCCTCACTCAACCATCAGGATAAAGGCATATGATCCATCATTGCTAAAGGATGCGCCTCCTGCATTTAAATCCATTAATGCTACGGGTAAAGAACTCAACGGACTTAAATTTACCGTTCAGGTAGCGCCTGAAGACTGTACCGGATGCGGTTCCTGTGTGTATAACTGTCCAGGGCAGAAAAAGGATGCCGAAGGGAAGAAGATACCGGACTTTAAGGCAATCAATATGAGGCTCCAGGAACCACTGCGGCATCAGGAGGCAGAGAATTACAAGTTCTTCCTTGGCCTGCCCGAAACCGATCCTGCGAAGTTTAACGTGAAGTCGGTTAAAGGAAGCCAGTTCGTGAAACCTCTCTTTGAGTATTGCAGTGCGTGCCCTGGTTGTGGAGAAACCCCTTACATAAAATTGCTTACTCAGTTGTTCGGCGATCGTTTGCTTATTGCAAACGCTACGGGCTGTTCTTCTATTTACGGTGGCAATCTGCCAACAACCCCATACACAAAGGGGGACGATGGGAGAGGACCGGCATGGTCGAATTCATTGTTTGAAGATACTGCCGAATTTGGTCTTGGCATGAGACAGACGGTGGACAAGTTTTATGCACAAGCAATTGAATTAGCGGATAGGCTTTTGAAGAACCCTTCCTATTCAGATGCAAAAGAACTCTTTGCCTCACTGAAAAATGCCGATCAATCCACACAGGCGGGCATTGATGCACAGAGGAATCGTGTTGAAGAGTTAAAAAAGAGATTGTTGAAAGATACTTCTCCTGAGGCAAGGAGCCTCCATTCCCTTGCCGATTACCTGGTCAAGAAGTCAGTATGGGCGATTGGTGGTGACGGATGGGGCTATGATATCGGTTATGGCGGGGTAGACCATGTGCTAGCATCGGGTGAGAATATGAAACTCCTTATTATGGATACCGAGGTCTATTCAAATACTGGTGGCCAGATGTCAAAGGCAACCCCCCTGGGGGCGATTGCCCAGTTTGCGGCGGGAGGAAAGAGGACTCCCAAAAAGAATATTGGTATGATGATGGCTACGTATGGCAATGTGTATATTGCCCAGGTAGCCTTCGGGGCAAATCTCGTACAGACGATAAAGGCAGTTTCGGAAGCCGATGCGTACAATGGTCCTGCACTGATAATCGCCTATTCAGTTTGCATTGCCCATGGTATCGATATGAGTAAAGGAATCGAGCAACAGAAAAAGGCTGTGGCATGTGGTTACTGGCCTCTCTACCGCTATAATCCTGAACTCGAAGCCGAGGGGAAGAATCCGTTAGTTATCGATAGTAAGGAACCCACCATCTCCTTTGAGGAATATGCATACAATGAAAACCGATACAGGGCGTTGAGGGCAAGCAATCCAGAAGTTGCCGCAGCACTTATGAAGCAAGCTGAAGATGTAATAAAGAGGAGGTGGAAAATACTCAAGCATCAGGCGATGTGGTCGCCTGTTGAGAATCAGTAATACCAGGAAGAAGCATGAACGTAATAATCGTAATAATAATGATCGGGTGGCACGGACAAACGTAGTTTGTCCGTGTTGAATTGTAGAATATTGTTTTTTGACTACCATCGACATCGGCAGGGGATATTTAGCATGAGTACTTATCCAGTTTCTTGATATCACTCAATTTGTAATGCTAACAAGTTAGCCCGACCTTCGCAATTCGAGGGGTAGGCAAACCGCTAAGCCATGAAAATCAAGGGGTCATGTAAAAAGGTCGGCACTACAGACCGACCTATCCTGATGCATAAATCTTGGGCGGAGGTTGTTCAGGAAGCATCAATCCCAATTGTGCCAAAAGGAGAACAACATCCTTTTCCGGCTGTGTATAGCGGCTCATGACAATGTGGCGACCATCCGTTGTCGGTAAATGAACGTCAATCATTTGAATGCTCGATAGTTTTTCCAAAATTGCTTCAGACGTCAACCCTGCGGCTCGTCCCCGCGCAAGATTTCGCAGCGTCGTGTGGAGACAGAATGCCAAAAAGGAGACAAAAATATGGGCTTCAATCCTCCTTTCCAATTGGTGCCATATGGGGCGGATGGAAAGCGATCCCTTTAAATCCTTGAATGCCTGTTCAATCCGCGTCAACAGTAAATAATTTTCCCACACGGTTTCTGGTGCGGTGGCTTGCATGTTGGAACGAAGCAAATAACGCCCCTCGCGCCGATACGCCTGCCTCAGGCGTTCCCGATCCAAACTGAACCGGAACGTATTTTCATTGACCGGCTCCTGCGGTTTGGGAATGGAAATATTGACCAATCTGAAGTCTCGTCCGGCTTCTTTCTTTAACGCGCCAATATGCATGAGCAGATCATCGCGCGTGAGGACCTTTCGATTGCGAAGTTCGCGCAAACCCGCCCACAAACGTCTGAGTCTGCGCCGACGCATGGAACGTTCCTTGGCCACCCGGTCCTGGCTTTCCACGTAAACGTAAAACTCCGACTCTTGCTGAAGAATTTTCACACGGACGCTTTCCCGCGCCTGCATCCACGTCTGTTCAAGCAACGGTTTTTCTACCCGCGTCAAATGCCCCTTCGGAGTACCAACCAAATAATCAATCCCCCGCTCACGCATCTTTTCCAACACCTCCTCCGTTGGAATACCTCTATCCATGAGCCAGGTGCGCCGAAATTTCCCATACCGCTTTTCTATCCGATCCAGAAACTCCTCTAATGTCGCAGTGTCTCTTGTATTACCGGGATATACTTCGTAGGCGACGGGAAACCCTTCCGGCGTCAATACCAACGCCACTACCACCTGCACACAATCCGAACGTTTGTCACGGCTGTACCCAAAACGTTTTTTACTCACAGCATCCGCCGCCGGCGGTTCACTCTCGAAATACGTACTCGTCAAATCATACAGCAGCACATCATACTTCGCGCCAAACAGCTTGCCCCATTGCCCTTTTAAAAAACCAAACAGCTCGTCGCGGTGCTCAAGCAGCAAATCCAAACAACGATACAGCTTATCCTTCTGTGCCAGCGAATCATCTTCCCCCAACAAATCTCCCATTGCGCTACGCACATACCACTCACGGTGAAAACGAAATTCGCTTCCCGGATCGATCAGCCAGTAACAGACAAGCGCCTTGAGCATATTCAGCCAGCTTGTCCCCTTCCGGCTTGATGGCAGACGACTCCTCCAAAAGATGTCCAGTTCCAACATATCCCACAAATATAATCCCAACCAACTTGCTCCCCATTGCCGGGGACAGCGCAATTCTATTTTGTCCAACCTCACCTGGACGGTCTCACAATCCGGTATGGGCAAGGCTTCCCGGTCGTCCGGAAATAATGCCACTTGTCTTGCTGTGGGCTTTTCACCCGCGACCGCCTCTATCGTCCGAACCCACCCCGCTCGCTGGTTGTCATTGAGTTCTCCCAGGTAGAGCACTTGTCGCTGTACCACTCTGCCTCCGCTGATCCGACGGTTCTCTACTACGCTCCAATACCGGTGGGTTTTCCCGTCTTTTGTCCGTGTCTTTTCTCGTAAAAACATGCGGACATTTTCTCACGCCACCGTGAAGTCGTCAAGAGGGTAGGTCGGCACTACAAGCCGTTTTTGAAATCGACCCCAGTAAAATCAATGGTTTCCAGGAGACAAATACCCAAAAATGACCTTTTTGGGGTGCGAATTGCGAAAGTCGGGTTAGAATTATAGGAGTGAGAATTTTTACGTCAATAGTTATGTTAATTTTCCCTTGATTTACACTGTCATCTTTGTCAAATTAAAGAAAACTTGTTAATAACATAGTTAGGTAGCTTCTAACGAGGTTCTGGTTACTTTCGGATTTAAGGAAAACAAATCATCTTCATCGTATTGGTGTCCATCGAATGATCTCAGGAAAGGATTTAATAATGAATAGAGTTATCCTAACTATCATTCTGCCTATAACATCTTTGATACTTTCTGTGCCAGGCTTCAGCCAAGATGCTTTCGCTGAGCACAAGATTAAAGGATTGAAAGGGCTTCGAAATTTATCTGTAGTAATTGAACCAAGTACTCAGAAAGATATTGATAGTCTCAAAGAATGGGTAGACATGGTGGAATTGGGGCTGCACCGCAAAGCCCCAGAAATTACCCTATCGGAAGTCAAAAAATCATCAGCGTGGCTTGTACTGAGTATCGCCACTACTGAAGAGGGTTGTTTTTTAGAACTCTCTATTTTTAGATGGGTTAAGGTGCTAGACACAGGTGAGGAAATATTTTCCAAAACGTGGTGGGATTCGAGAATAATCTTCGGGGATGTTACTAGAAAATCGATGCAGGATGCTCTCGACATTCTTCTCACAAGCTTTGCGGCAGATTATTTACGTGCAAAACGCTAGGCTTCGTCAAGCCTACCTAACATCTATTGCACCAGAACGGGCCGTCAGGCGATGCGTAATTCAAGCGTCACACGGTCACGCACGGTGAACGAGTTGTTATAGGTAAAAAAATGGCCACAACGAAATTCAAGTTGTCCTTTGAGACAGAAAAGCCCGATATTGATTTACCATTGTTTCAGCAATCACTTCCATCATCCTTTCAAGTATATGAAGAAGATGGAAACGTCTTTGTAAATATTGAAACACCTGTTGATGAAGATGATAATGCCAAATATCTAATTGATAGAGAATTAGATCGGCATTTTTTCCTTACTTGCGTCAAAATACGAGCAGAAATTATTAAAAAAAGATTTTGTTGTGGCTTAGAAATGCGCTACCGAATTCACGGTGAACTACCAAAAGACATAAAGCCACAAAAATGGAATTATGAGTTGCCCCTACAGTTGAGATTATGGTCAATGGCAGTTGATCTTCAAAATGAATTTAGACTACAAATATTATATTATTTTCATATTATCGAATTAGCTTACCCTGACAATTCATCATATCCAGAGTACACAGATAATACAATTCCTCCTCATCCTTTAACAGAATGTAAATTTTTGAGACATTTAATTGCTCATGCGGGAGATGTGTCTACCAAGCAGCTAAAATTATACTGCAAATACCTAAATATTCCTGAAAAAATGTATAATGTTACGGACCCTAAATATCAATCAATACTTTTGGGAAAAATAAAATTACTGGAAGACCAAGCAAAAAAAGCTATTGCAATCAACCTATAACCAGGCGTTCGAGCGGACTCGCTAAAGCTCGCCGCTCAACTCTGCGTTCTTGAGATTATCCCGGAGGAATCTCGAGTCATATCCGATAGATAATGGTAAACAAATTATAGAATAGGTAAACCGCTTTTGTAAATAAACCAAACTAATATTCTTCTAGATGATACCACTCAGCGTTTTCAAGCCAATTTTGCGGACGTGAAACAAAATCAAGTATGTTTTCTAATATGAAGTAATGTTTTTTTTCTTCATCTGCTATCTTTAAAAAGATCTCCTTTTGAGATGGATTATTTACTTCATCGGCTTTTTCTAAATAAAATATCTGACTCTTTTTTTCAATTTCCTGTGCCTTTTTATACAATTCTTGTTGTGATACAGTAACACCGGATGTCTCTCCTTCTTCTTTCATGTTGACGAAGATATTTTTGACGTTCGATAATATCTCTGTATCAGGCATTTGAACCTTTTCATTTTTTTTCATCTTCTGCAAAATATCGTAGTGCTTTACTTCTGCATTTGCCAGGATACCCAGTATCTTCTTAAGTCCTGCATTATCGATCTTCCGTGCTGAATCACGGTAATAGTTTTCACCATCTTTTTCCATTTGCATTGCATAATCATAGATATTCATTTTTGACCTCCTCTTTTTCGTTTGTAGGGAGTAACACAAGTAGAGATTTCGGCTGTTAAAGAAGCATCTTTTGAGAAAATGGGTGTTTTCAGATTAGTTCTTCTATCTCGGACTTGGGAGCACGCATCATGAGATTACTCACTGCCTCAAGAGGATTTTTGTCTGTAAAGAGTACGTTATAAATTTCTTTTGTAATGGGCATTTCCACTTTAAATTTATGGGAAAGTGCCAGAACGGATTTTGTGGTCCAGACACCTTCTGCGATTTGTTCCATCTTCTCCAGAATTTCCTGCAGCTTTTTCCCCTTTCCAATCTGTTCGCCAACCCAACGGTTTCTCCCGTAGGGACTAATACAGGTCGTTATCAAGTCACCCAGTCCTGTAAGGCCAGAAAAGGTACTTCTCTGAGATCCCATAGCGATACCGAGACGGCTGATTTCTACCAATCCGCGTGAAATAAGGGCGGCCTTCGAATTATCGCCAAATTTCAGGCCGTCACATATACCTGCGGCTATAGCAATCACATTTTTCATAGCTGCGCCCAACTCGACACCGACCATATCCGGGTTTGTGTAGACCCTGAACCTCTCCGTGCTAAAAACTTCTTGAACGAGTCGTGCCAAATTACCATCTATTGATGATGCAACGACGGTTGTGGGTAATCCACGTGCGACCTCTTGCGCATGGCTTGGACCAAGAAGCAAAGAGATGGGATGATCCCCCAGCACGTTTGTAATAATCGCGCTGGGTCTCATGAGTGTGTCATTTTCAATTCCTTTTGTAACGCTGACGATCGGTATACCATGAACGAAGATGCCTTTAAATTTTGTGAGTACAGAGCGCAGATAAGGGGTAGGTGTAGCAGATATAATGAGTTCTGCGTCCATTAACTTATTTGAGATATCTGAGGTTATGGATATTCCTTCCGGAATGGGAATACCTTTTAAAAATTTGACGTTTTCTTTTTTTTCAAGCAGACAATTTACGTATGATGCATCGGCGCCCCACAGGGTAACTGCATAGCCCTTTTTGTGTAACAGGATGGCTAGCGTAGTTCCCCATCCACCGTTGCCAATAACCGTTATTTTTTTCATGAATGATTTTGAAGTCATTTTCTCAATGAAGGTATAAAAAATAGGGCTGGATTGCTCCAGCCCTTGAAGTGCCTCTTAAAAACCGTAAATAAACCAGGGGAACGATCTGCACTGTGCAAATGTGTCTTCCCGATTGCTATTTTGCAACCTGATATGCCTCTACCTCATATAATGGGTATGCGGAACAGAGGTCTTTCACCGTTTTCCGGACAACGTCTTTCACTTTAGTGTCGTTTGGTTGCGAAAGTACTTTGTCAATACACTCTGCTATTTTAATGACCTCAGCTTCTTTCATACCTCTTGAAGTTACTGTGGGTGTTCCAATGCGGATGCCGCTTGGTTCGTTTGCGCCCCTTTCATCAAAAGGAATCGTGTTTCTGTTCAGGATGATGTCTACTGTTTCCAACAATATTTGAGCCTCTTTGCCTGTAATACCCTTGTTGCGCAAGTCGATCAGGAAAAGATGGTTGTCTGTCCCACCCGATACAATGGTATAACCCTTTTTAACAAATTCCTGAGCCATTGTCTTTGCATTTTTTACCGTTTGTCGCTGACATTGCTTGAATTCCTCAGTCATCGCCTCTTTAAATGCGACTGCTTTTGCCGCGATGATGTGCATAAAAGGACCACCCTGTATCCCTGGGAAAACCACGGAGTCAATCTGTTTTGCATACTTTGCTTTGCATAAGACCAAACCCCCTCTAGGTCCGCGTAGTGTCTTATGAGTTGTTGTGGTAACAAAATCCGCATAGGGAACCGGACTAGGATGCACACCTCCGGCGATAAGTCCGGCGATATGGGCAATATCAGCCATAAAGTATGCTCCAACCTCATCTGCAATTTTTCTGAATCGGGGGAAGTCGAGTATCCTTGGGTATGCACTTGCACCCGCGATGATCATATGGGGTTTCGTTTTAAGAGCAATCTCACGTAACTCATCGTAATCAATATATCCAGTTTCTTTTTTTACACCATAATGAGTAATTTCATACAGCATTCCCGAGAAGTTCTTTTTAAATCCGTGGGTAAGGTGTCCACCGTGGGATAAATCCATACCTAAAATACGGTCTCCTGGTTTGAGCACTGCAAAGCAAACAGCCATATTGGCCTGTGAACCTGCATGCGGTTGAACATTGGCATATTCTGCTCCAAAGATTTGTTTTGCCCGTTCAATTGCCAGTGTTTCCACGGTATCTACATGTCCACAACCGGCATACCATCGTCTTCCTGAATAACCTTCTGCATATTTATTAGTCATGGAAGAACCCTGTGCTTCTTGTACTGCAGGGCTGCAAATGTTTTCCGATGCAATCAGGTCAATGGTATTTTGTTGCCTTTCCGATTCCTCTTGTATGGCCTGCCATACTTCTGGGTCGTCATTTTTTAACGTAATCATAATTTTGCTTTATCCCTAAAAATATGTTTACTGTAGTACCGACTCGCATAGTCGGATTTTGGTGGGTATTGATTCCCACGTTACGAACTTACTCTAAAAATCCCGAAAAGCTTAATGAGTTTTTATCAATCTCCATTTTAGATACGCTTCCATAAACTCATCAATTTCACCATCCAGCACAGCTTGTGTATTTCCTGTTTCTTTATCAGTACGTAAATCTTTCACGAGTGAATAGGGTTGTAGTACATAGGATCGGATTTGATGACCCCATGCAATTTCTCCCTTCTCATCATAAGCTGCGGAGAGTTCTTTCTCTCTTTCTTTTTCTTTTATCTGATACATTTTTGCCTTTAACATACTCAAGGCCATTCGCCGATTCTGGTGTTGTGAACGTTCACTCTGGCATTGTACAACTATCCCTGTGGGAATATGGGTAATACGAACGGCCGATGAAGTCTTGTTTACATGCTGACCTCCAGCCCCAGATGCACGGTAGGTATCCACCCGCAATTCATTTTCATTGATTTCAATCTCTTCTTCCTCTTCAATCTCTGGCAGTACATCGACCGCTGCAAACGACGTGTGTCTCCGTGCATTTGCATCAAAAGGGGAAATCCGTACCAGGCGATGCACCCCGATTTCAGATTTTAAATACCCATAAACATAGTCACCCTTTATGAGTGCGGTAATTCTTTTAATTCCAGCTTCTTCACCAGGTAGTACGTCAATGAGGGAAAGCGTATATCCGCTTCTTTCGATCCAGCGGCTATACATCCGGAATAACATAGATACCCAATCGCATGACTCAGTTCCACCGGCTCCTGCATAAATACTTAAGTAAGCACTGCAATGGTCGTGGGGTTCGCCAAGCATTGTACGCAATTCAAATTTTTCGAGCTTTTGGGTGAAGGACTTCATGTCTTTGATGACTTCAGCCTCTGCCTGTTCGTCTTGCTCCTCTTCCGCAAGCATAGATAAACACTCGATATCATCCAGTGTCTTTTGTAATTCATGAAGAGGTAAGATAATCCCTTTGAGCGATTTTAATTTTCTGATAGTTTGCTGTGCCTTATCCTTATTTTCCCAAAAGTTTGGTGAAGAGAATTGTTCTTCTAATATTGAAAGCTCTTTTTCTTTATTCTCCAGGTCAAAGAGAGTCTCTGAGGTGGAGTAATCGCTCTCGAAGGGGGGTTAATTCTTTTTCAATATTACTGATCATAATTACGTTGCCTTAACAATACTGTTTAAAAATTCTTTTTGAGATTATTTGGTTGCAGAGTTTACCTTGAGGCATCAAAAACGAGACTATTTGTTCAGATCAAGATGGAGATGTTGAAAGACTCTCTCAGATTATAATAGCGCTCTCAAAATGCGAAAATTCTCATTTAAGAACTAAAATTATAAATTATATAATATGCATATGTCAATATAGAATTTGGAATTGACTTGAGTGGGAAATATTCTTATCATGTTTCATATGGCTGGCTAATGACTTATAAAACTTTGGACAGTTGTTGATTGGTGATGAAAACTTGTGCGGCGATCTTGCCCAAAAACTCAATTAGTGATAAAAAACAGTGTCAATAAATAAAATAAAAAAACTACGAATGTGCGTGTGATTGCTGGCAGTGCAAGAGGTATATATCTCAGTTCAGTAAAAGGAAGTTCGACAAGACCTATACCAGATAGAATAAAAGGATCGTTATTCAATATCCTTGCGGATGTTATTCCAGGAAGTCGTGCTCTGGATATGTATGCTGGCACCGGTGCGATTGGAATAGAGGCGTTAAGTCGGGGGGCGAAATCCTGTGTTTTTGTAGAAAACGATTGGTCTGCTGTTCAGGTTATAAAAAAAAATCTCGAAGCGACCAGGCTCCAAGGTAAGGCACGAGTCTTAAGTTATGATGTGTTTGAAATTGTCCCATACCTGGAAAAAAACAATGTTGAAGTTGATCTTATATTTGCCAGCCCACCATATCCTCTTATCGGAAAAAGTTCATATAGAGACAAACTCTTGATCTTGTTTTCGTCTTTATGCAGTAAGCAAATAATACAACCAGAAGGCTTGATAATGTTGCAGCACAGAAAAACAGATTTTGAGCTGGTTTCCGAAGGTTTTTCTATAGAATTATTTGATATCCGAATTTACGGCGATACACAGCTCTCTTTTTTTAAAAACACCATGAAGCGGGGTCATTCTTTATGAAATACTGGGAAGAACAAGGGAAAATAAAAATTGCTGCACCTGCAAAGATTAACCTGTTTCTTGAAATATTGGGTAAGCGACCGGACGGTTATCACGAAATTGAAACGGTTATGCAGGAGGTCAGTTTATGCGATTACATTTATATGGAAAACCGTGGCAGAGATATAGAATTTACCTGTTCGAATCCAAAACTTCCTGTTGGCGCGGATAATCTTGTTTTAAAAGCTGTCCGTCTTTTTCAGGAAGAATCCAGGGTTTTTAGGGGTGTAAAAATATATTTAGAAAAAAGAATACCGGTTGGGGCTGGACTTGGCGGCGGAAGTAGTGATGCTGTGGCCACTTTGTTTGGGTTAAACAAGGTGTGGCAGGTTGGGTACGATGAAAAAAAATTAATGTCACTTGCTGGAAAATTAGGTTCTGATACCCCCTTTTTTGTTTCCGGAGACACAGCGATATGCAGAGGGAGGGGAGAGGTTGTTACTCCATATCCTTTAAATGTAAAGTATAATTACATAATAATTTATCCAAGGTTTGAGGTAAGCACCGCAACGGTATATAAAAATTTTAAAATTGTCTTGACAAAAAATTTAAAAGATGTTAATTTCCTCCTGCAATCATTATCGTCAGGAAGTCCGGATAAATTGGGGGCTTGTTTACATAACCGGTTGGAAGAAGTAGTCTTTCGTCTTTATCCAGACATTGAGAGAATAAAAAAAACGTTGGCAAAGTATGATTTTTGTGGCATACTTCTATCGGGAAGCGGTTCGGCTTTATATGGTTTATGTAAGGGGGAAAGAGATTCGAAGGAAATTGAACAGCAAATAAAGATGCTTGATATTGGCGATGTGTTTGTGGTAACCAATGATTTCAATGACAATGCTAAGTGAACGGAAGGGGGAGAAAACCGTGAATATTACTGAAGTCAGGGTAAAGTTAACAGAAGCTAAGAAAAACAGATTACAGGCATTTTGCAGTATTACGATAGATGACGATTTTGTCGTAAGGGATCTAAAGGTTATCGAAGGACACAAAGGGGCATTTGTGGCTATGCCTAGCAGAAAACTCACGGATAGATGTCCAAAATGCGGCGGTAAAAATCATTTAATGGCGCAATACTGTAATGATTGTGGCACGAAATTGAATGAGAATCGTGCATCCAAAGGTGCAGGCAGATTGAAGCTACATGCAGATACAGCCCATCCAATAAATTCACGTTGTAGAGAACAGATACAAGAAAAAGTACTCACCGCTTATAGGGAAGAAGTAGAAAAATCTAAAAGACCTGGTTATAAGCCTCCCAAATATGAAGATATGGAAGATGTCGATTTCGAAGATCTTGAGGATTTGGAATCAGAAAAAAGCGATACCTAAAGATATGCTTTTTATAGATAGCAATTTCCCTGTTAGCTTCATGCCGGATTTTTGATAATAAATAGGCTCTTTCCTTGTTTATCAAAATTTGTGCCTCCCCTAAAACATACCTTTAAAGGCGATGCGTGGATGGTATCGCTGTTCCTATTAATTGTAGTTTACTGTTTTGTATATTGATTCATAACTATTTTCATAGCGTGACAGTTCAATGATTAAGACAGGCTCACAAATTTTATTGGATTCATTAATTAGGGAAGGGGTTGAGTATATCTTTGGGATTCCGGGAGGTGCAAATCTACCCCTATTTGATGCATTGTATGCGTCTCCTATAAAATTCATCTTGACCAGACACGAGCAAGGCGCAGGTCATGCCGCGGATGGATATGCACGGGCTACCGGCAAGGTGGGTGTTTGTCTTGCGACATCGGGTCCCGGAGCGACAAACTTAGTTACAGCAATTGCAACGGCCTATATGGATTCTGTGCCTATGGTTGCTATAACAGGGCAGGTCAAGACATTTCTCATTGGAAATGACGCCTTCCAGGAAGCTGATATTATTGGAATCACACGTCCTATAACAAAGCACAGTTATCTGGTGAAAGATGTTAAGGACCTTGCCAGAATCGTAAAAGAAGCATTTTATATTGCTAACACGGGAAGGCGCGGTCCGGTGTTGATTGACCTTCCCGTAGATATTACCCTGGAAAAGTGCGAGGAAATAGTACCAACAGAAGTTGACCTCCCTGGATACAAGCCCAGGTATGAAGGGAATATTCGCCAAATCAAGATTGCCGCTGAAGAGATCAATAATTCCGTGCAGCCTGTTGTTTACACCGGAGGTGGTATTGTTGCTTCTGATAGTGCAAAGGAGTTGCTTGAACTGGCGGAAAAGGGGAATCTCCCGGTAACCACAACCCTTATGGGTCTCGGTGGATTTCCGGAAGACCACAAGTTGTCATTGGGTATGTTGGGTATGCACGGGACTGTATACGCCAATTTTGCAGTGACTGAGTGTGACCTTCTCATAGCTATCGGGTCGCGGTTTGACGATCGGGTTACCGGCAAGATTGATGAATTTGCCCCCCGCGCAAAGATTATCCACGTGGATGTCGATCCAGCATCCATTAGTAAAACTATCAGAGTTGATATCCCCATTGTTGGTGATGCAAAAAATATTTTACAAGAACTCAATAAACATATTTATTTTGCAGAGAGGAAAGAATGGTTTGATAAGATCAAATCCTGGAAGGAAAAAAATCCATTGTCGTACAACGAGGGTGAAAACGTTATTAAACCACAATATGTCATTGAGCAAATATGCGATGCGGGTAAGGGGAATGTTATCATCACAACAGAAGTAGGGCAAAATCAAATGTGGGCAGCCCAATTTTTTACCTATACAAAACCGCGTACATTCCTGTCTTCAGGTGGGTTGGGTACAATGGGTTATGGTTTTCCTGCCGCAATTGGTGCACAATTGGGGTGCCCGGACAAAATTGTTGTGGATATTGCTGGTGATGGTAGTATTCAGATGAATATCCAGGAACTCAGTACCATCGCTCGTTTAAACATCCCAGTGAAGATAGTCATCCTGAATAATGGCTATCTGGGAATGGTACGGCAGTGGCAGGAACTATTTTATAATAAACGGTATTCAGGCGTTAAGTTGAATGGTAATCCGGATTTTGTCAAGTTGGCTGAGGCTTACGGCACAAAAGGATTTTTGATAGAGAAAAAAGAAGAAGTACGACCAACAATAGAAAAGGCTTTTTCTTCCAAAGGCCCTGTCGTTATGGATTTTAGGATTGATCCGACAGAGAATGTTTTTCCAATGGTACCTGCAGGACAAGCAATCCATAGAATGATTGGAACCATGGCATAGCGGAACTAATTATAGGTATTTTATGTTTTACCCATAGGGTGGATGCTTCACGAGCAAACTTATCATGCGTAAGCAAAAAGAGGGAATATGCGATGGCCGCTGTAACTACTAGAAAAAGAATGACATATGCGGATTATTTAAAGATTTAAGTAAAAGTGCAATTCAAGGTGTCCCTGACCGTATTGTTGAAATAGTATCTCCGTCATTCGCCTTTTATGATACGGTGAAAAAGTAAGGAAATTTATAGAAAATATGGCGTAATGGAATATTGGTTGATATTTCCCGATGAAAAAATTATTGAGATTTTGACCTTAGAAAATGGTGAATACTTGGAATTTTACAAATCAAAAAGAGAAGGAATGGTGAAATCTAAAATATTGAAAGGATTAGAAATAGATTCTAAGGATGTGTTTGATTGAAAAATTTTTATGAAATTAAAATTTTTAAAATATTCATTTTTTGGTGGAAGATCAAATGGGTTTACTTTTAGGAGCAGCAATAACGTTAGTCATTTTGGGCATGGTCTTTGGGATAGGTCTTGCCATTGCCTCAGATAAATTTGCAGTGAAAGTCGATCCTCGCATTGACAGCATTAATGAAGTGCTTCCAGGTGCAAATTGTGGGGCATGCGGTCAACCAGGCTGTAGCGGTTTTGCCCAGGCCGTAGTGGAAGGCAAGGCGCCTGTAGCAGGTTGTACAGTAGGACAGGCTGATGTGGCAAGGCTTGTTGCAAACGTTATGGGGGTCAAATTTGAAAATAGAGAGCGTGTTATTTCCGTTGTAATGTGCCATGCGAGAGGTGTTAAGGATAAATTTGTTTATCATGGGATTAAAGATTGCCGTGCTGCAAATATTGTTGCCGGCGGTTTTTTGGGTTGTGATTACGGCTGTTTGGGTTTGGGCACATGCGTAGAGGCCTGTAAATTTGAGGCGATGTATATGGGGGAAGATAACCTTCCCAAGGTAATTGAGGAGCGGTGTACAGGCTGTGGAAGGTGTGCAGCCGTTTGTCCCAGAAAGATCATCAGTATATTGCCAGAATCTAAAATGGTACACGTGCGATGCAAATCCCTTGATAAAGGCGCTGTGGCAAAAAAGATTTGTCAGGATTCTTGTATTGCTTGTAAACAGTGCGAGAAGATATGTCCATACGATGCCATTCACGTGCAGAACAATCTTGCTGTGATTGATTATAACAAATGTACCTCCTGCGGAAAATGTATTGAGGTTTGCCCTAATCATACCATAATTAATTTTGCCAGAGAGCGGAGCCTGACCAGACATATCTTGACTATATAAATGCATCAAGACCGTTTCTATCTACCGCATACGCCCGCAACACATGAAATTTGGCTGAACGGTGATGAAGCCCATCATATCCTGCATGTAAAACGGGCAAAACCGGGAACGAAAATTACCCTTTTTGATGGGAAAGGGTTTGAATACCGTGCACATGTTACCGAAATTTTCAGTGATAAATTAAAGGTATTCATTGAGGAGTCCAAATCTGTCGATAGAGAACCAGGTATCGACATTACTATCGCCTTTTCTATCCCCAAAGGGAAACTCGTAACCTTTCTTATTCAAAAATGTGCAGAGTTGGGTGTAAAGACCCTGATCCCCCTCCACTGCAAACGAAGTGTCGTCGATATCCAAAACAAATCCGGAGAAAAGAGTGAAAGATGGAACAAGATCACCATTGAGGCGTCCAAACAGTGTAAACGAAACTGTATTACCAAAATAGAAGATGTAATGACATTTGATAGTTTAATGAAAACTGCTCACATCTATGATCTTTCACTCATTGCATGCACCAAACCTCATACGAAAACGTTAAAGAGTCTCTTGAATGAGCACCCCTCGGGTAAAAAGATTATTTGTCTCATAGGGCCTGAAGGTGGCTTTACCCCCAGTGAAATTGAAATAGCAGAGAAAGCAGGCTGCATACCCGTCAGCATTGGTCATTCAACATTGCGGATTGAAACAGCTGCCATTGCTGTCTCTTCCATGCTTCTTTATGCATATTCTGCTTAGAAAAGACGGAAGAAAAGGTTGATTTCTTTCCCACCTTGCTATACGCTACATTTACTTAATGCCCATTCAACCTGAAGGCATCCATCCTGCTGCGTGTAAAGGGCTGAAGAAGAATTATGCCGTGGGTTATGAAAGAACCAAAATCCCTATTTTTAACTGAAGACTCGCTTGGCATCGTCACAGACCTTTATCAACTCACCATGGCGGCAGGATACTTTGAACAGAAAATGCATGATATTGCAACTTTTGAATTGTTCGTACGCAACTTACCGAAAAATCGCTCTTATCTCATTGTTGCAGGATTAGAACAGGTACTGCATTATCTTACCCATATTACATTTTCACCGGAAATTGTTCAATTTTTAAGACGATTACCTATTTTTAACCATGTGGGTCAGGAATTTTTTGAATACTTAAAAAATTTTACTTTCCGTGGAGACGTTTACGCTATACCCGAAGGAACAATTGCCTTTGCGGATGAACCCATGCTTCGGGTTACTGCCCCTATTATTGAAACACAGCTTGTAGAGACGTATCTTCTTTCAATGATTAATTTTCAGACATCCATAGCAACAAAAGCGTCAAGGATTGTGTATGCAGCTCAAGGATGCGAGGTTATTGATTTTGGTACTCGTCGTGCCCATGGTCCTCAGGCAAGTGTCCTTGCGGCAAGGTCGTGTTTTATCGGTGGATGCAAGGGTACCTCCAATGTATTTGCGGCCTGTGAACTGAACATACCGGCGGTAGGAACGGTTGCACATTCGTGGGTTATGGCATTTGAAAATGAACAAGACTCCTTTCGTAAATTCCATGAAATATTTCCCGATAACACCACCCTCCTCATCGATACCTATGATACCCTTGCAGGAGCCAGGCATGCTGTCATGATTGGCAAAAAACTGAAGGGTGTCCGTATTGACAGCGGGAACTTACTGGAACTCAGCAAAGAAGTACGAAGAATTTTAGATTCAGAAGGGTTACAACATGTAAAGATTGTTGCCAGTGGCGATCTCAATGAAGACCGTATCGATGATTTGTTAAGAAATGGCGCACCCATTGACTCCTTTGGTGTGGGGACAGAGATGGTGACATCCAAAGATGCCCCTGCACTGGGTGGTGTCTATAAGTTAGTCGAGCAGGAACATAATGGAAAAATTGTTCCGAGGATGAAATTCAGTGAGGACAAACTTACGTACCCGTGCAAAAAACAAGTATATCGCATCATCGATAAAGCGGATAATTTTGTAAAGGATGTGATCGGGCTTGAAGATGAAAATTTGCAGGGAATGCCCCTTTTAATACCTGTTATAAAAAATGGTAAGATATGTTACAATTTACCAACGGTACACGAAATCCAACGTATCACATCAAATAACCTTGCACACCTGCCGCAACCCTTCAAACGCTTAAAGGAAGCTGAAACCTATCCCGTAACCAAAAGCCAGGGACTAGAGGCAAAGAGACACGAGGCAGAAAAGACGCTGAAGGACATCAATGTAATATAGCCAGCACTGCCGTAGCCAAAAACAATCACCCCTCTTTCCCCTCCTTCGCAAGGCAATGTCATTGAATTAAGCAAGTGCTCTCTTGTTGGGGCTGAATTTGGGCAACTTATATCGTGTAAACCTTCTTTTGTAATGTCTGTCTGGTCTAATAGGTAAAATGTTTTTACATTTTCGGCAAAAATATTTTTATCACGAATTGTAATGTCTTGTAATACACGGTTCATAAGCCCATTTGTAATATGACGAACTTTTAAAGTTTTTGAGAGACTAATCCGAACGAGTCGGAAGAAAACTTTTTATAATACAGGAGATTCCGAAACAAGTTCGGAATGACAAAAGCGGAAAATGTTATGCTGAATTTATTTCAGCATCTCCTACCAGAAAAATACTTTTCCGACTTGTTCGGGTCAGGAACAGACACTATTTATTTGTACTTTGTTTCTTTGGCCTGCCTCCTGGCAAGGCGCTTAATATTCTTCCTATTGTCTTCTTTTCCTAACTTTGCAATAAACTCTTCCCTAATGTTTATTTTCTATGTGTTATCAAAAAAACTTTTAAAGAAACCAGGCACCTCGGCTTCAAAGGTGAGTTCTTTGCCGCTGTATGGATGCCGAAACGTTAGATAGTGTGAATGAAGGGCCAGACGGCTCTTCGGCTCGTCTTTTTTACCATATTTATCATCACCAACGAGTGGGTGTCCTTTCTCAGAGAAATGAACCCGTATCTGGTTTTTTTTACCCGTTAATAATTCAATTTCAAGCAAACTAAATCTTTTTGCTTCTTTTAACACTTTATAACGGGTTTTTGCTAATTCCCCTTTTCTCGAATCCTTAACCGAAAAAACTTCATAATTCTCGTTTTCAGCTAAATGTGAAATGAGTGTCCCGCTTTTTTCAGTTAATATCCCATGCACCACCGCTACGTATTTTTTCTTAACACCTTTCCATTGCAGTTTAAGATTTTCTTTGGCTTCAGCACTCTTGGCAAACACAAGGACACCGGAGGTATCACGGTCCAGGCGATGCACAACGAAAAGTTGTTTTTTTGATTTAAGGCTGCCCTTGCGTATATAGTTGGTTAAAATGTGATGGGCTGTTTTTTCTCTTTCATACGTTGCCTTTACCGTCAATAAGCCGGCGCTCTTATCAATAACAATAATATCCCGGTCTTCATAGAGAATCGTTAATCCCTTGGGTCTGTGTCTATACGGTATTGGTTTCATTTCTTTCATAGTATAAATAAGATCGGGATAGATTAATTAATTCAGGATGCCACAGGCTATCTTCCCCGGAAACGTGCAGTTTAATGTTAAGGAATTTAAACAAATACGCCTCCCCCTCACTGAAGGGGACAGGGAGTAGTCCTCTGTCATGAAAATTTGTATTTAAAAGTTGTAGGGACACAAAATCGTTGGACTGAACTCATACGAGGGCTTGCGCCTCTAAACCCGTTTCCGAATAAAAAGTCGTTGGATTTTATCTTTTCAACCCAGTCTAATTTAAATACCTGACTTCCCCGTTGCCACCCTCTCGGACGCCCTTACAAATAATCAGTTTTTTTCCTTGAAACACTCCGGAATTATAGGCATCCTGGCAGGTTCTGAAATACCGGGAAAAAGTGCGGGTACGCCTGGGATTTCTTTGACGATAAAATTCCCTGAGCCGGGGATCTCCCTTCCATACCAGTTTTTGGGACACATTTTCCAGCACCCTGCCTTCCAGTTTATGATAAAAACCTTCCAAGAGGCCGTAGATAAAAGTCCTTCGATGCCTGTTTCCCATGATTTTATTTTTCTCTTTGTACTCCGTCCATAAAAGTTCCGAGACGTTTTGAAGATAATGATACACGTATTCCGCCATCTCGACATTTTCCGGTGTCCCATAAATTTCCAAGACCCGGCCGCGCCGGTTTCTCTGCTGGTCGTATCCGAAGGACCAGATGGCCTCTACAAAAAAATATTTGCAAAGTATCGCGCTGATTATGGACTTCGCAGGGTCTCTCCGCCCTATTTCACCAACTTGCTTATGAATGTAGTTCCATTTCGTCTGAGTATCCAGGAGTGACAGGTTATGTCTTAATAACAACTCATGGGCCTTGGCCATGGCAGTCTGGGCCTCGTGTTCGTTGGGGCTTTGGGCCAATGCCAGCAGCTTATGAACCTTATCCAGTATCTGGTGGTTTTCCGAACTCACGGCGAATCTGTTTTTGCGTTTTTCCATCCAGGTTTGAATGTCACCCGTAGCCGTTGGATCAATCCCCTTTTCCTGGCAAACCCTCTTGAATGCCTCTCCGTGAGGAAGCACCTCGCAGATTCCTAAAACTTCCTCCACGTACTGGTGTGCCATTTCATGGTAAAGAACCTCCTGTACGTATTCCCAGGCATACGTCTTTATCAGATTAATGCTGATGGAGAGATGCCGGTGACAACCGCCTTTCCACCTGCCCAATGCCACCTCTGAATACGATAGTTCAAAGTTAGGGGGGCGCATAGAGTCTTTAAAGTAAAGGAAATTTGCCGTCTTCCAGTCTTCATTCAATTGCCTGATCCATGCGGTTTTTAGCTTGTCATTTATATCAGTCATGGGATAAAAAAGGAGACACTTCCCCTGCTATTAAAAAAGACCGCTTCTCTCATATTTCTCCATTCCTCCCTTTCCTCTTTTATTTCACAACTCGTTCAGGATATGGGGGTTTTTATGCAAGTATTATTTGGTTATTTATTCCGTCTCAAACTGACCCGCTTTGTGAAGGTATTTGGGGTTGTTGAGTTCCGATATCCTCAGGATATATTCAGCGCCTGATATTTTGGTATACCAGTGTCCCGCAGCACGAGCAGTATTTGTTATAGCAACATACAAACCAATGAGCATAATGGCATAAAGACCGTAATGGATCTTTTTGCGGTCTCCAACCAGTTTCATATCCAGCGCTCCATTTACCGGGCAAGCATTAACGCAATCGTAGCAGGCTACACATTCATGGGTCAGGACGTGTTTCTTTTTTTCCACAAGGATGTGCATAGCACATGCCTTCGTGCATTTCCCGCAATCAATACATCTTTCCGTATCGCGAGCAATTCTCATAGAGCTTGCGTATGCAATAATACCTAGCAGGGCTCCGTATGGGCAGAAAAAACGGCACCAAAAATTTTTATTCATCAGCGAAATAATGAAGAATGCCAGAATGACAAACAATGCCATACCAGACATGTTGGTGAAAAATTTCAACATCTTGACGTCAGCCACACGAATAAAAGGTACGCGGGTGTACATGACCTCCAATTGTGCAACAGGCATCTTGATAATAATGACCTGGATAAAAAAGGCGAGGATTGAATATTTCCATGCCCGAGCGATTATGTCATTAACTCGATCAGACCAGAATTTTCCGGGGACAACAAATGGCAGTGCCATTGCCAGGATATAGGCAGGGGTCAGATATCTGAAGACAGGCGATTTAAAGCTCTCCATGGTTATGATCTCTAAGATCAGCAGGATGATGATAGGGGTGAAAATAAGGCTCAAACCGGCCGTAAATCTGGTTGGGATATTACGCATTAAGGACGAAACCCGTTGAGGGAGTTTCTTTAAAAACCAATCCCCCAGACGCCATTCCCATTCAGAAATGGTGCCAATAGGACATATCCAACCGCAAAAACCCCTCCTGAAAAATAAGGCTGTCAGGAGCAGCGCCCCGAAGATAACAAAGCCCGCGGGATGGATGGGGTTAATCGTACCCGTTCCAAAAAAGTATTTTGTGCCCATGAGGGCGCTGATCGGCAGGAAGGATTCAACTCCAGGCGGCCGCGGCAGATAAAATCCCTTTCCGCCAGCCTCACAGTATTTGACAAAGGTATAGAATTGCCAGCCAATAACAAGCACTACGATAAAAAAAGCTATTTGCACAGACCAGCGCAGCTTCTGAGAATTAAAGCCGCTCTTTTTATATTTACCTGTCTTTTTTTTGTTCGTTTCAATGTAAAGATCCTGCGCAGAGGCAGTTATTGGTTTTGGTTGTTTTGTTTTTTCCAAGTATCGCGTCTCCATAAATCATTTTCGCTTTAATTTGTAAACTCTGATTGATAAAAAAATTTATCACTAAATTTTTTTAATAAACCTTTCATGCTTCAAACGTGTATTCGAAGCGCTATATCGTAGCACCCCTTACAATGACAGAAAACGGTTGTTGTAAAATTTCACCAAATGAATGTATGTACGGCACCTAAGGTATCTTTATATCTTAGCTCTGGTCTTTCCGCACGATAAAGTCCTTTATGATCTCTTTTTTTAATTCTTCAGAAACTTTTGACAGATTTACAATTTCAGTCTTATTGGGAGTATTTAAAGTTTTCTATCTTTTCTTTGAGAGGAGAATGCAAGGATTAAGAAATACTGTGTTTATCGTGGAGTATGTATACTATGTGCCATGTTCTTTCTTCTTGCTGTACTCACCATGCATAGTTGCATTATGAAAATACTTGATTCAATACAGGGTAAAGTTTAGAATTTGGGAAATAAACACAACTGTTTAACTTATGAGTTATAATCATAATCGAAATCATCCTTTCTATGCAAGCAATTTTGATGCGGACATCTTATGCAATCAGACAAAAAAACCTTTAAGGCAGGTTATGTCGCCATTGTAGGCAAACCGAACGTGGGGAAATCAACCCTCATTAACGATTTTATGGGATGTAAATTATCCATCGTTACCCCCAAACCCCAGACGACCCGGAAAAAAATCATGGGCGTATTAACCAGGGAAGGGTATCAGATCGTTTTTTACGATACACCGGGCATTATGGATCCAAAATATGAATTACAAGAATACATGGTGAGAACTGCCTATAATGCTATAGAAGATGCGGATGTAATATTGCTGATGGCAGAACCTTTTGAACCTCCTAACACCATGGACAAGGCAATTTTTGAGAAGTTATTGCGTTTCAATATACCGGTGATTTTAGCTGTTAATAAGGTAGACCTTGTAGAAAAGGACAGCATTATACCTATTATTTCTGCGTATGACGCCCAGTTCAAATTTGCTGAGATTGTGCCGATCTCTGCCTTAAAAGGGATGAATCTTGACCTGACACTGACACTCATTGAGAAATACCTGCCAGAAGGAGAACCTTTCTACCCTGAGGATTACATGACTGACTATAACGAAAGATTCCTCGCCTCCGAAATCATTCGTGAGAAGGTATTCGAGTTTTACGGGGAGGAAATCCCCTATTCCACCACGGTCGAGATCGAAGAGTTTAAAGAGCGGGAGGCAGGGAAGGACTATATTAAAGCCATTATTTACGTGGAACGTGATTCCCAGAAGGGTATCATTATTGGTAAAGAGGGGAAAGCCATCAAGCGGGTTGGCCTCATTGCAAGGGAAGAGATTGAAAAGCAAATAGGCAGAAAGGTATATCTCGAACTTCGGGTTAAAGTTATGGAGAAATGGCGGAAAGATAAAAACAAACTCTATAAATTGGGGTACAAATAATGCTCTGCCTTAACAAGAATCCCATCGATTGTTTTTTCCCTGTCTACAAAGAGATGGTAAGTTCTTTTCATGCAGGCGGAAACGACATTGGAATGAACAGCCGTTCGTCTCTCCATGTCCTGGAAGGCACGGAAAGACTGATTAAGGAAGAACTCGTCCGATGTATCTGGTTTGGGCAGCATCTAAAAAGGGCTTGCCTCTGTACTGACAATGGCTCACGTCTGGAAATCCTTTCACCCGGATGGTGGAATTCGGAGGGAGGACCCGATTTCAAACACGCCGAATTTCTTCTTGAGGGCAAGGGTCTTGTAAAGGGAGATATCGAGGTTCATGTGTTTTCATCTGATTGGATACGGCATCAACACCACAAACAAAGTACCTACGACACCGTGTGTTTGCACGTTGCACTGTGGAATGACAATCACGGAGCATATATGAAGAACCATCGCGGACAAACTATTCCCCAATTAACCTTGTCCAAATATTTAGATGCCGAATTGGATGAACTGGTAGAGTTGATCGACGTTGAATCCTATCTAAAAGGGAAAAAGGTAAATCCCGGATACTGTCAGACAGAAATGGAAAACCAGAAGGTAAATGACCAATGGATAGGTCGTTTCCTTGATTATGCCGGCGACGAGCGCATTCTTCAAAAGGCAAAGAGGTATGAACGCTGGTTAGAAAAAGGTACCTTCGAGCAGGTGCTTTACGAGGCTGTGATGGAATCACTGGGATATAAAAACAATAAGGAACCGTTTTTCACATTAGCCTCTCGCCTGCCACTTGAAGACATCAGGTATGTAATCCCGGAAGATGCCTCCGCCCAAAAAAAGAAAAAAAACATGCAGTCATTACTTCTGGGTATGGCGGGTTTATTACCGCAACAAAGAAACAAAAAACCAACGGATGACAAAGAAACTGCTAACTATATAAACGATATTGAACATGCATGGAACGAGATACAAAAGAAAATAAACCGGGATCCTTTGACAAAAAATGACTGGAGTTATGCAGGGATCCGGCCTGCAAATTTTCCGGAAAGAAGAATTGCGGCCATTGCCAATATCCTTTCGGAGTGTTCATCCCTCAGCATCTTCCGATATCTCTTATCTGTACTTGAAAAGGTAGAAAACTACCAGGAAGAGCGTAAAATCATCAAGAGACTCGTTGAGGATATACAATCCATCTTTCTTGGTATTTCCGACTCCTACTGGTCATATCATTATACATGGTATGGGAAAAAACTGGCAAAACCCGTTAAATTGCTTGGAAAAGAGAGGGCTTCCAATATTTTCATCAATGTTATTATCCCCATCTTACTTATCTATGCCAGAAAGCATAGCAACACAAAAATAGAAAAAGTGCTGCATCTTACGTATAGAAATTATACCCCTCTCCCCGACACCAGTGTGACGAAATTCATGGGCAATCGTATCTTTGGACAACCAAATGTATCAAAAAAAATTATCAATTCAGTCAGGCGACAACAAGGATTGTATCAAATCTTTAAGGATTTTTGCGAAAATGACAATATGAGTTGTAACAAATGTGCATTATATTTGTCCATGGTTAAAGACTGATGGTTCACCGCAGAGATCGCAGAGATGAACAAAGAAGAAAGACTTAACAAGATAACAGAAATAATTACCGGTGTGGCTATTAATATCCATCGTTCATTGGGACCAGGACTTCTTGAATCTGCTTATGAAGCATGTTGAAATATTAAAAGACGGTATTCAGCGAGTTGTTAATAATTTTCCTGATTTTCTGTGACCTCTGCATCCTCCGCGGTGAAAAGAATAATGAAAAAAATAAAATTCTTTCTGGTAGGTATTCTTGGTTCCTGGCTCATAAGAATATTGGCCTTAACCATTCGTATTCATGATGACCCTAAAGGATTTAATGAAAAGATACAAACCACCCATGCCATTTACACCTTCTGGCATTGTCTGATGCTTATCCCTGCCTATGTGGGCCGCAACAAAAATATACAGGTACTCATTAGCCAGCACTCTGATGGTGAATTTATCGCCCAGGTAATAAAAAGGCTTGGTTTCGGTGTCATACGAGGGTCGAGTACGCGAGGTGGCGTACGGGCAGTAAAGGCTATGGTTGATAAGATTCAGGAAGGGCATCCCATTGCAATTACTCCCGACGGACCACGGGGGCCGAGATTCGTTGTCCAACCCGGAAGCATCTATCTCAGTCAAAAAACAAGACTACCCATTGTTCCCACTACCGTTGGGTTATCACGTTATTGGAAGCTTCCGAGCTGGGATAAATTCCGCATTCCGAAACCATTTTCCCGTGCAATAATGATGTATGGTGATCCCATCTATATTCCACCCAATCTCAGCGAGGAAGAAACGGAACACTACCGGCTGCTGGTAGAAAAAATTATGAAAGAAATGACAGAAAGAGCGGATATCGTGGCACGGCAAAAAAATGGGTAAGCCACTCTGTTTGATTTATGCAACAAGTGGTTTGCAAATTTACCAGTGAGACAAATAGCAGGATTGTGAAAAAATCAGGTACAAAATTTCTTCGGGAACTCTTGAATTATAATTTTCAAATATTTTCTGTTTTTAGGCCAATTGTATAAAGTCTTTTCTTATCTATCGTATGAAAACTTTTTGCAGAAAGGAGGCAGGCAGGTCTTCTTTGATCATGAGTGGATGTTTGTGTTTTTGTGTTTCGTCGGATAGCTAAAGAAGAAAATAATTAAAACCTACTTATAGAAGGAGAAGAAAGATGGAAAAGATTTTTAGGAAGATTGCGGGCATGGCTATTGCCAGCACAAAGATATCAAAGGTAGGACTAATCATTTCGGCCATATTCATAGTTGCTTTTACGGTATCGCTAGTTCCGTTGAGTGTATATAGTCAAGAGGGTAAAAGCGTAAAGGCATTTACTGCCATTTTGACCGGGGGGCAGGAAGTTCCACAAAATGAAAGCAATGCCTTTGGAGTCGCATTTATAACCTTTGAAGAAGACGAAAAACTTCTCTTTTACTCGATAACCTTTACCGATACCAATTTAATTGGGTCAGAAACTGCGGCACACTTCCATGGCCCTGCCAATCCGGGAGAGAATGCACCGGTTCTCTTTGCGATAACTCCGGTTCCCGGCAGTCCAAAAGTTGGGAGCGTAGGCCCCCTCGTGGGAAAACAGATCAGGGATTTGAAGAAAGGGTTACTCTACCTCAACATTCACACCGATGAGTTCCCCAATGGGGAGATCAGGGGACAGGTGCTGCCTGTTCGAGGAATAAATTTTAAAGATGTAAGTGAAGGTGGTTAAACGAAGAAGGTACAGGCAAAAGGCATCTGAGGATACGTCCCTTAGGTGCCTTTTGTTACATACCTGGGAAATTTCTGTCCTCCGCATTCCTTACAAGCGCCCCCAAAAATAAAACGGATTCAAGATGAGCATTTGTCATCTCATAAATGCTTCTCAGAAGAACTGCTTTTCTCTGTGTCAGGGGAAAGATTGGGAAATATTTGATCAAACAGTTGCCTGTGATACCGGCTGCTGTAAAGACGCCTGTGCCGCTGCTAGCCGGGCAATAGGTACCCGAAATGGCGAGCAACTTACATAGTTCATTCCCACCTTATGGCAGAATAAGATGGTTTGCGGGTTACCACCGTGCTCACCGCAGATACCTACCTTTAGTTCGGGCCGAGTGCTTCGTCCCTTCTTAATCCCAATCTCCACGAGTTGTCCAGTACCTTCCTGATCCAATATCTGGAATGGATCTTTCTCAAGAATACCTTTTTCAATGTAATCAGGTACAAAGGAACCCACATCATCACGGCTAAAACCAAAGGTCATCTGGGTAAGGTCATTCGTCCCAAAGGAGAAGAATTCTGCATGTTTGGCAATCTTATCCGCTATCAGGGCCGCTCGTGGAAGCTCAATCATGGTGCCTACCATATACTCAATCTGCATACCCTTCTTCTCCATAACATTTTTCGCAATTCTATGGACATTGTCTTTTAATAGATTGAATTCCTGTTCAGTACTAATAATGGGTAACATGATCTCCGGATATACGGCAATACCTTTTTTCTTCACGTTACAGGCAGCCTCAATGATGGCCTGCACCTGCATGTCGTAAATTTCTGGGTATGTGATACCCAGCCTGCAGCCACGATGACCCAGCATGGGATTTAATTCATGAAGCGCAGATACCTTCTCCTGCACCTCTTTCAGGCTGATCTTCATCTGTCTTGCCATTTCTTTCTGATTGTATTCTTCCTGTGGAAGAAATTCATGAAGAGGCGGATCGAGGAATCTTATCGTAACCGGAAGCCCGTCCATTGTTGTGAATATCTGTTCAAAATCACGACGCTGCATGGGAAGCAGTTTTTTAAGGGCTGATGTATATAAATTCAATGGTTCTTTGAGCTCTTTTTTGACTTGCATTAATTCCTTTTTAATAGCATCTGTTTTATTATTTGTGGCCTTTGCCAGTTCCTTCTCCAGCGCAGTAATCTTTATCTTTAAATTTTTTACGTCCGGAGCGGAAAGTATCATCTGACGAACGGAATCAATTCTGTTTTCGCCAAAGAACATGTGTTCAGTTCTGCAGAGTCCAATACCCTCTGCACCCAATTCCCTCGCCTTTTTTGCATCCGTTGGTGTATCGGCATTTGTTCTGATCTTCAGTTTACGGACATCATCAGCCCATTCCATAAGTGTGGCAAAATCTCCGCTGAGTCCGGGTTCAACAGTAGGAACCATTCCCAACATCACTTCGCCGGTACTACCATCTATCGAGATATAATCCCCCCTTTTTATTATCTTGCCATCCACCTTAAAGGTCTGGGTTTTATAATCCACATGTAATGAACCGCATCCGGCAACACAGCATTTCCCCATTCCCCTTGCCACCACGGCTGCATGAGAAGTCATGCCGCCGCGTGTTGTCAGGATACCTTTCGCAACATGCATTCCCCCAATGTCCTCGGGTGAGGTTTCTTTTCTGACCAGAATAACCTTTTCTTTCTTTTCAAGAGTCCATTTTTCAGCGTCTTCAGCGCTAAATACTACCTTTCCCGTAGCTGCACCCGGTGAGGCCGGAAGCCCCGCTGCGATAATCTCTTTCTTTGCCTTGGGGTCAAAAGTTGGGTGTAACAGCTGATCAAGTTCATTGGGATTAATACGAGAAATTGCTGTCTTTTTGTCAATCAGCCCTTCTTTCACCATATCAACCGCAATCTTCACTGCCGCCTGGGTGGTACGTTTGCCGGTCCTTGTCTGTAACATGAACAACCGGTTTTCCTGGATGGTGAACTCTATATCCTGGACATCTTTAAAGTGGTTTTCCAGGATATTTTTGTATTTGACGAGTTGTTTGTAAACCTCCGGCATTTCTTTTTCAAGATTGGCAATCGGTTCAGGGGTACGGATTCCGGCAACGACATCTTCACCCTGGGCATTGATGAGGAATTCACCGTAGAATTTGTTTTCACCGGTCGAGGGATTTCGCGTAAAACATACGCCCGTGGCAGAGTGATTTCCCATATTTCCGAAGACCATGGCCTGGACGTTTACTGCCGTTCCAAGAAGTCCCTTAATTTCATAAAGTTGCCGGTATTTTACGGCACGCGGATTATTCCATGAGGCAAATACCGCATCGATTGCCTTCTTGAGTTGTACTTTTGGGTCGTTGGGAAAATTTTCACGTGTCTTCTTTTTATAAACGGCTTTAAATTCTTCGACAATTTTTTTAAGCTGGTCAGTTGTGAGTTCTGTATCACTTTTTACCTGTGCCTTCTTTTTGTATTTATCAAGAATCTCTTCAAAAGAGTGGCGCTCCACACCCATGACAACGTCACCAAACATGGTGATAAACCGTCGGTAAGCATCCCACACAAAACGTTCGTTGCCTGTCTTTTTCATAAGCCTATTAACGGCATCCGGAGTTAAACCAAGGTTTAAAACCGTATCCATCATCCCTGGCATGGACGCTGCGGCGCCACTCCGGACGGATACCAATAAAGGATTGTCTGGATCACCTAATTTTGCCCCCATAAGTTTTTCTAAACGGGACAGATTCTGTTCTATTTCTTCGGAAAGACCTTTCGGGTACTGCTGATTATTCTTATAATACGCATCACAAACCTCTGTGGTTATGGTAAATCCGGGGGGGACGGGGATACCCAGATTGGTCATTTCTGCAAGGTTAGCACCCTTGCCACCCAGCAGGTGTTTCATATCAGCCCTCCCCTCGGCAGAGCCGTTGCCAAAGAAATAAACATACTTAGGCGACATCCAAAAACTCCTTTCCACAATAGATAAGATTAATACGTATGAAGTGCATGATTTTATCATGAAAATGCAGATAAAAAGGTTCCTGATGTTATCAAAAATACCTGTAACTCGCAAGAGAATTTCATGAGCATCGAAATTCCTAAAGAAATATATTTTTATTTTTCTTTGCTTTGTTACATAATGTTTGATATCATATCTTTAATATGTTGGCCGGTTGTATTTCGAAGTCGTATTATATATTGATG
Organism: Candidatus Brocadia sinica JPN1; assembly: GCF_000949635.1. Taxonomy (NCBI): domain Bacteria; kingdom Pseudomonadati; phylum Planctomycetota; class Candidatus Brocadiia; order Candidatus Brocadiales; family Candidatus Brocadiaceae; genus Candidatus Brocadia; species Candidatus Brocadia sinica. Next base: position 921,478 of record NZ_BAFN01000001.1, on the reverse strand, counting down.
GTATAGTAAGGCTACAAGGTTTACAACCTTGTAGCCTTTTTCGTTTTGAAAAGTTTTTTTAAATGTGAGAGGGGGTGATTGAAGAATGGCAAATGGAACAGTGAAGTGGTTCAATGACAAGAAGGGATTTGGCTTTATTTCCCAGGATAACGGTCAGGATGTGTTTGTGCATCAAACATCGATCGAAACTGAGGGTTTTAGAACCCTTGCAGAGGGAGACAAGGTCGAGTTCGAAGTCATAAAGGACCAGAAGGGCTACAAAGCCACAAAAGTCGTCAAATTATAAGTTTATTGAAAAGCACACTCTTATATTTTAAAGAATAATCAGTTGCAATAGTTAAGGTGTATAAAAATATGGAGTAGCCGGTTAACGTATCGTTATAATTACGACATGAAAGCCCCAATATCGTAAAAGGATATTGGGGCTTTTTGTTTGGTGCCCGAACGGAATACAATCCCTCAAACACGGTTTGGCTGTGTTTGCTCTCAGGCGATCAATTAAAACTGTTTGTAATATTTCATTGCTTCAGGAAGTTCATTCTGAAGGTCTTGAATCCTTTTTTCAGGCGCCGGATGCGTAGATAAAAATTCAGGTGGCCGTTCTCCACCAAGGTTATTCATTCTTTGCCAGAACGGGATGGCAGTTCGGGGATCATAACCAGCCCTTGCCATCAGAATAAGACCAATATGGTCTGCCTCCAGTTCATGACTGCGGCTATATGGCAAAAGAACACCTACATTTGCGCCTAACCCAAATGCTTGCATCAATAGTTGCCGGGTTTGTTCCGGTTGGCCGCTGAGCGCTGCAGATAGAGAGGTTGCTCCCATTTGAACGATGAGGAGTTGACTCATTCTTTCGCCGCCATGATTTGCCAGCGCATGTGCAACCTCATGTCCCATCACAACCGCCAGTCCATCCTCGTCCCGTGTAACCGGAAGTATTCCGGTATACACGGCAATTTTTCCTCCGGGCATGCAAAAGGCATTTACGGTCTTATCATCCTCAATAAGTTTAAATTCCCAATGGTAGTTCTGTATTTCCTTTTCCATCCCGTTTTCACGCATAAACTCTTCAGCTGACGATGCGATTCTGCGACCCACATCAACAACCATTTGTTTCTTTTGTGCATCACCTGAGAGCTTTGATTCAGATATCAGTTGACGATAGCTATCGGCGCTCGAGGTAATAAGCTGGTTCTGTGGTATGAAAGAAAGCTGTTTTCTCCCCGTTATTGGCACGGTAGAACAACCAACGAAAAATACTATTGTAGTAAGTAAGACGAAAAATCTCGTTTTGAACATGGTAAACCTCCTAAAAACTGAACCAGATGATGAAATGATAAGGATGGATATGGGCTGTTACAGAACTTTTTGTTTCAGTATAAATTTTTCTGCAATACTATGTCAATGTAATTATGACGTTTAGATAGAATACCTGTCAGGCTGAACTGGCTTTCAGCATCTTTGCGTAAAATGCCTGATGAGTCATGAGACCCTGAAAACAAATACCGGGTGACAAAAAAACACAAGTCTGGTCTCCTTGGTGTGAACGTTTGTTGGGGGCTTCTGTTTCCCTTGATAAAATACCTGACTTCTGCTACATTATACCAAATGCTGGATTAGATGCGTTGAGAAAACGATAGATCCGTGATTATTATCGGTAGAGGATAACATTATGAAAAAGATCATTGGTATTGTTCTGGGCGTGGTTTTTGTTCTTGTGGTCGGTGCAGTAGTCACACCATTTCTTATTGATCTAAATAAATATAAAGGAAAAATTATCGACATTGCGAAGCCGCACGTGGCGAGAGATTTGGATTTTGGCGGCATAAAACTCACCATTTTGAAAGGGCTGGGAGCTGAGATTCAGGGACTCCGCATTGCAGAAAATCCGGGATTTGGCGTTGGTGATTTTCTGAATCTGGAACGCCTGCGGGTAAAGGTAAAATTATTTCCCCTGTTAAAAAAGCAGATTCAAGTTAAGGAATTAATCCTTGATAAACCGGTGGTAAGACTGATAAAAAACACAAAAGGGGAGCTTAATATTGCAGACCTGATGGGGTCCGAGGTAAAAGAACAGAAAGCTAAAGAACAGAAAGATACTGAAAGCACGGAGAAAAAGGATAATGAAAATAATGGTAGTGAAAATGATGAAAATGAGGTGAAAAACGGAAATACTTTTTTGGCAGGATTGCTGGTTTCTAAATTTACTTTGAATCATGGCCACATCGATTTTATTGATGAATTCACTCAGCCGGGTACTACCACAACGACAACGATAGATTTGTTAGACATGAAATTCACGGATGTATCAGTGAATAAACCAATCCGGATGTCCATGACAGCCCGTCTGCCCGGGGGTGCGAAGCAAAATTTCATGATAAAGGGTGCTATTGGTCCCCTGGGTGATACCCTGAATATAAAACGGCTTTTTATGGATATCGCATTGTCACTCGAAGAATTTGATCTGGGTACCTGCAAATCGTACCTGCCGGCAGACATGCCTTTATCCCCCATAGATGGGGTTATTAGCATGGATATCTCTTTAAGGGGGGATATGGCCTCCGGAGTTACTTCTGAAGGGCAGATGCAGTGCAAAGAACTGATACTTGCGGAAGGAAACGATAAGAAAGCCCTCGGGAAAATGCATATTACCCTCCTGGAAAAAATGAAGCTCGCATGGGAAAAGGGAATTGCGAACATTGACCGGTTGGATTTGAGCATGAATGAAAATACAATCTCTCTGACAGGGAATGTAGAAGGATTCAATACGAAACCACAATGGGATATAACCCTTCGGGCACAGACGATCAATCCGGACTATGCCTTTCTGTTTTACCCTTCTCTCAGGGAATCTTTACCCAAGGACGTGAGCTTTTCAGGTTCATTGGGCATGGAGATGATTTCGAAGGGAAATATCGGTAATCTCCAGGCCGATTGCAACGTGGATATGAAAGACCTCGATATCCTGTATGGTGAAACATTTCGCAAACCGAGACCTATCCCTTGTCAAATTTCCATCAAGGCAAGCAAGACAGGAGATGATATTCAGTTAGACCCATGCGTTATCAAAATGCATACTTTGTTTCTCAGGACATCGGGAAAAATTACCGGTTTAACGAATCCACGTTTTGATCTTTCGATGAACACCGAGGATACGTCCCTGAAAGGCTGGGAATCGCTGGTCCCTGCACTGAAAGAGTACGAACCGGAGGGAAACTTTGTCCTTCAAAGTTCTTTGAAAGGAACGATGGAAGATGCTGCTGTTAATCTGCAGTTTTCGTCCCCAAGGCTTGCATTCAAACTCTCTCAGTCGTCAGACGATGGCCAGAAAACTGCAACTTCTCAAGGTTTTTTTGAATCCATGGATATGAAAGTGCAAGCCGTGAAAAAGGATGAGGCAATAATGGGGAGTGGCAATCTCGAAGTCAAGAAGGGGGAGGTGTTGGCTGCACCTTTTGAAAAGATGCAGGCACAGTTTGACTATCAGAACGATATCCTCGGCATTCACGGGTTCCGTGTTCATGCCTTCCAGGGAGACGTTGCGATGGACGGTAAAGTAAAGCCCCGTGAACTTCGATGGAACGTGAAACCGGTTATTACGAATATACATGTGGCAGAAGCAATGGACACTTTTACACAATACAAGGGTTTATTCAAAGGGATATTTTCCGGGTCTTTTACGGCAAACAATGCCGGAGATGGCAAACAGAAAGGGGCTATGAATGCCAGCGGGTCATTCCGGCTCGACCAGGGAGAGATTATGAATTTAAACCTTATAGATACGGTCCTGGATGCGCTTTTTGGTATTAAGGGCGTATCTAAGTTTCTGGAAAAAGAGGGCAGTGAATTGGAAAAACAAAAGATCACACGATTTGATTCCCTGGATGGTGATTTTTCCATGACCGGTAATAAAATCGATTTAAAGAAGGTAGCTCTGCATAATATTCATACTGCAAAAGCAACTGATTCCGATGCATTTATAGAAGGGCTGATTGACTGTAATACCAGTGGTCTCGACCTTAAGGGCAAGGTCGTTCTCTCCCCGGAATATTCTGCTAAATTAGCCAAAAAGACCGAACCTCTCAATGCCCTGCTCAACCCGGAAAACCGCATGGTGCTTCCGATTACGGTAAAGGGAAGTATAAACAAGCCAATGCCTATCCTTGATATACCCTATGTAACCAGCGCCATGGCAAAATATTACGGCAGGAAAGAACTGGAGAAATTAGGCGACAAGATAGGATTACCCAAAAAAGGTGACAAAGACCAGCAGGGCAAGAAGTCGCCCATAGGCGATATTTTAAAAGACATTTTAAAATAAGGTTATAGCAGTGGTCTGGGATACAGCCGCGTTTCTTTGACAATTTCTGGGACGGCCTCTTCCCATTCTACTGCCATAATGTGGATACCGGCAATGCCCTTGATTTCTCTGATCTGCTCTATGACTTCTAAACATATTTTAATGCCCTCTTCCTTTCCTTTCTTAGCGGCGGAGACGGCTGTCATGCGATTTATGACTTCATCAGGCACATCCATGCCCGGCACATTATGCTTCATATGCCTGGCCATTCCGGCAGATTTGAGCGGGGCCACACCGGCGAGAATAAATGCCTTCTCGTGGAGACCCATATCGGTGACCATTTTCATCCAGTCTTTAAATTTGTTGATGTTATAAATAATCTGGGTTTGTATGAAATCGGCGCCGGCAGCGATCTTTTTGGCGAGTCTGATGGCGCGGAATTTGAATGGGTCGGCAAAGGGATTTTCTGCTGCGCCGATAAAGAATCTCGGCTCTGATGCCTTCAACTCCTGTCCGCCCTGAAATTTTTTCTCATCACGAATGGCCTTGACCATCTGAATGAGCTGGATCGAATCCATATCAAAGACGCCCTTTGCCATAGGGTGATCTCCAAATTTCTGGTGGTCACCAGTCAGACATAAGAGGTTTTTTGCACCCAGTGCCGCAGCACCAAGGAGGTCGCTCTGTATAGCAATACGGTTCCTGTCGCGGCAGGTCATCTGGATGATGGGTTCTAAGCCAGCATCCAGGACTATCCGACCGGCGGCAATACTGGACATACGCACCACGGCAGTCTGACAGTCAGTAATATTGAAGGCGTCCCCATAGCCTTTCAGCAGTCCTGCCTTCTTTTCTATCACTGAGCGGTCTGCGCCCCGTGGAGGACCTAGTTCTGCTGTAACAGCAAATTGTCCGCTTTGAAGGACTTTTTCTAAGTTACTACCTGATTTTAAGTCCATATTTGATGAAATGAATTGTGAGATAAGCAATAGTATTTCATTTTTTTAGCTTCTTGTTTTTTATAAGATACCATTCCAAACTTAAAGTTTCCTCGTCTGCATCCCAATCTTCAACATTACTTCTGTTTCCAATCTTCTGACGATTACAATAGTGTGATTACTTGGAGAGTAACCTATTTCGTACCGGATATGAAAATTAGGATTAACATACGTTTCATACGGGAGCATTTTTTTGTAGTCATTTGGGACTTCGCTATCAATAGCGTAAGCAATAACCCCCGAATATTTTTTATCGTCGGTATTTTCAACAACGACCATTTGCTCTTCTATAGAACCGGCATCTACTATTATCGGTTCAAAAGTAATCTCTTGTTGTCCATTATCAACGATTTCGAAATACTTATTACTTTTAGCATAACTTAGATTACATATGAAGATCAATGATATTATGATGAATATACTTGTTTTCTTCATAGTTGTGCCTTTCCGAATAAAGTTTAATATTAAAAGATTTTTGAATAATTGCACGACTTGCGGCTCGTTCCCAAATTCCGTTTGGGAACGCAATTTTCTGCAAAACTCCCGTTTTACATGAAACAGAGTTTTACTGGTTCGTGTGTTCCCAAACAGAGTTTGGGAACAAGCAGTTAAAATCTTTCTACAATATTAAGGTCTATACCTTCACTTACAGGTAACTCAAGATCATTCTTCAAAGGGAGGTTTTTATTGCTTTTTCATGACCAGGTGTTCCAGAACCATCTTCCGGGGATGATTTTCCATACCCGTGGTCCAGTCCTTGGGCGGTACAATCCTCTCCATCGTTGCCAAAAGCTGCTGGGTGTCCAGCTGGTCATATATTTGGTGCCACACACAGGGCGTTTCCTGTGAGACCTCACACTTCCCGTTTTGTGAGCCGCCACACGGACCGTTCATGAGACTTTTTGCGCATCGGCTTACCGGGCACAGCCCTCCCGTAGTTCCCAGGATACAATTCCCGCAACCAGCACACCGTTCCCAGAAGATGCCTTGTTCGACGGGTCCTCCCATAAAGGTGGTATTCACACCAGGAAAAATTCTCATCCTGGGGAATTTTTCGGCCATGTACTGCACGCCGACGCCGCAGGCAATGGAAAGGACGGCATCACAGTCCTTAATTACTTCTTTGATGTCATCAATAAATTCCCACTCACACTGCCTGAGCGTGGAATCTTCTTTGACTTCGATCTGTCTGCCTTCTAATTTCGCAGCAAGACGGAGTTGCGCGGCAAGCTCGGCGACCTGTTTTTCGCCACCCGTATGGCATATGGTCACGCATGAACCGCATCCCAGCACACAGACCTTCTTAAACCCGGAAAGCATCTGTTTGATTTCCGGAAATGGTTTTGATGATGCTACGATCATTGCTATAATCCACCACAAATTTTTATGGAATTACACTGACTTACGACACATGTCACAAAGACACCAGGATGTTTTCTTAGTCTCTTAGCTACCTGGTGACTCTATTTGATTATACATTTCTCAGTTCTTCGACCATCCTGAGCGCAATTTCAAGTATTTCTTTACCATTTTGTGAAGAAATAAAATGGGTCTGAAGTCTTCGGCTATCCATTCCCAATCCGCTCAATAATTGACTGGCATATTTTGTCCGCCTTTCAACCCATTCCTGTTCTTTGCAAAAATGACAGGTATCTCCTTTACAGGCCGTTACCAATACGCCATGAGCGCCCAACTCAAATGCCCTGAGATATAATGATGGATCCACTTTACCCAACCCCAAAACTCCCACCCGCCTGAAATGAAAAACAAGTAAATTATCCGTTGCGCCTTCTTTTTCCTCTTTATACGCGCCATATTGACAATAAAAATTAATGATAAATGGTTTTATGTCATGGACTAATTTTTCCTGGAAAACCGACTTAAGGGCATCTTTGCCACGATCTTCTAATGGTGTTTTGAAACTGATTGCCTTCGCAGGACATTCCACAATACACAAACCGCAGGACTGGCAATCTCCATCGATGTAAGCCGTGGTGTCACCCTTTTTAATCTTCGGCACTTCAAAAGGGCATATCCTCACACAGGTAAGGCATCCCACACAGAGATTATCATCCACAAAGGCACCGGCGCCGCAGTTCATGCACCGCTGCGCCTCCTTCACCGCTTTGTTTAAGGGGAATCCCAGCTCTACCTCATCAAAGGTTTTCAGCCTTCCATCCAAAGGCATGGTAGACATCTCGTGTTTCTGCTCTTTCTTGATAAGGGCGATTCTGGATTCAGCCACATCGGGCACTGCCGGTTTTTCTGCCCATTTCTCGTCTTTTAACGCTGCGTTTCTTAAGGCATTATGAATGGCAATCGCTGCTTTTTTGCCCTGGGCCATACTTTCAGTCATGGTTCCCCTGCCTAACACGACATCGCCACCTGCATAGATACCATGCACGGAGGCGCTAAAGGTATTTGGATTGACGATGATCGTGCCACCGCGTGTGATTTGAATACCCTCCTGCCCTTTCAGGAATGAGAGATTTGATGCCTGGCCAATTGCAAGGATGATAGTATCTGCCTCAATAACAGACTCTGAGCCTTCATAGAAGGCGGGATTGAACCGCTTTTGTTCATCAAAGACATATTTTACTTTAAGGGTTTCCAGTCCAGAAACCCTTCCGTTCTTTCCAAGGATACGTTTCGGGCCTATGGAGTTGTAAAGCGCCACCCCTTCATGAACTGCCTCCTCGATTTCAAAATCGGTCGTTGGCATTTCCTTGCGTGACTCAAGACAGGCGACGGATACCTTATCTGTCCTCAGGCGTAAGGCCGTCCGTGCACAGTCCATAGCAACGGCGCCGCCTCCTATTACCAGGACATTCTTGCCTATCTTGGCGCTTCCTGTGGTGTTTACTTCGTTGAGAAAAGATACACCTTTGAGGACGCCTTCAAGTTGCACCCCTTCGATATTCAGGCTGCGGCTCTCGGACAGACCCACACCAATAAAAAGGACAGAAAACCCATCCTTTTTTAAACTGTCGAAGGTGATATCTACGCCAAATGTTGTATTATATCTGATTTCAACTCCTAATTTTTTAATATATTCAACGTCATTATCAATAGCCGTTCTTGGTAAACGATAGGTTGGCACACCCATGCGAAGCATGCCGCCGGGGGTGGGATTGGATTCAAAGATGGTGCATGAATAGCCCAAAAGGGCCAAATCATTTGCAGCGGCAAGTCCAGCCGGGCCAGCGCCAATGATAGCGATTTTTTCCGGATATTTTTCGCTGGTTATTTTCCCGGTTTCGTGAGAAAAATTATCACCGAGGAAACGCTTGAGCCATGCAATCGCAATCGGCGCGTCGGTGCTATTCCGTCGGCACTTTGTCTCACAAGGATGGGTACAGATACGGCCACACGCCGAAGGCAACGGATTTCTCTCCCTTACCACTCTGAACGCCTCTTGAAATCTCCCCCTGGCAATGAGCTGAACATAATCGCGGGCATCCTGCCGTATCGGACAGGCCAGAATGCATGGCGCCTCCTCGTTTCCTTTTTTATTAGATTTTGTGCATGGTTTGTCTATTTCCATAATGAATTCTTTGATTTGTATTTTTGCATTCTTATCTTTTACTTTTAATTTTCTCAGCTTTTTAGAAGAATAATTATTCCCCCATCACCTTAATAACTAGTCGCTTGCTACGCTGACCATCAAATTCAGCATAAAACACCTTTTGCCAGGTTCCGAGGTCTAATTTTCCATCAGTTACCGGGATGACCACCTGGTGTCCGATAAGAAGATTTCTGAGATGCGCGTCACCATTCACTTCTCCTGTCCGGTGATGATAGTAATCGTGGCCCTCAGGAATCAGTTTCAGGAGCCACTCTTCAATATCGCGATGAAGCCCCGGTTCGGCATCGTTAACGAAGATACCTGACGTTATATGCATGGCAGAGACCAAAACCATACCTTCTTTAATGCCGCTCTTCTGAAGTACCCTATCTATTTCCCTTGTGATATTGATGAACTCACGACGTTTTTTTTGTATGAAAGGTAATGTATTCGGTCAGAAATTTCATAGGAAAAACCTTATTATTAAGATGCTCAGAAATTTAAATTAGATTGCTTTTTAAAAGACAAAACCTAGAGAGGGGACAAAGGGGTGGAGCCCCTCACTAGGAGACTTCTCAAATTCCCTTCATCAAATACTAAATTTTATCAGTAATTTTAAGCTATTCAAGGAAATTTCATTATTTTTCCATTACCCCTTTTAGCCCTTCGGTCATCAGCCTTATCTCACCTTCGCAATTCCTTATTTATCAAGGAAAAATCTGCAAACCATAATTTGATTATACGGAAAATCGTAACAATTTGGGTTTTTGGAAAATCCATACATTTGAATTTAATACAAACAAAACAGAATACGTAGCGCGGTGGTTTACCCCGTTAGATAACGGATATCTAACACAAGACACAATGAAAATTCACAAGTTTTTCCAAAGACACGTTACTCACTACGACACAATATCTCACGGGGTTTATCCCCCCGCACAAGCCGACCATGAGGGATCGGCGCTACCTTTTTCAAAGAACTAAATTGTTACTTTCTTAGTAATTTTTTACTTTTGACAGATGAGTTTTCATTCATGAAAAACTTGACATTGTTTTGCCAATTGCTTAGTATATCGTCAATAAGTATACAAACTTTATAATATGCCCAAATGGGCATATTATAAGCCACAGGAAAGGTATTATACGTACTAATAGCCGTAAAATAAGACAGCTTTTAGTACACCTATTTCATGTTGGGGCTGAAAAAGGAATATATGATCGATGAAGAGAATGCAGTTACCGAGGTGTCGAAGGCAATTCGGGAGATTGCTAAAGCATCTGGCAAGGCAATTGACACTGTCCGCAGTCTAGGTAGTTTCGTCGCTGATGTCATTTCAGGGCCGATTGATCAGGCAATGGGCATCGTCAAGGATAAACTCGTTTACATGCGATGGGAGCGTCAAGCAAGATTCATCAAGCGCGCGGAAGAACTGTTTCGGAAACTAGGGATTGCAAATAGGCACAAGGCCGTTCCAATGAGTATCGCGATTCCGCTGCTGCAGTCAGCCTTCCTCGAAGAAGATGACGAGTTGCAGGACATGTGGGTACAGTTGTTGGCCAACGCGGCCGACGCAGATTGCAGGCGGGAAGTACGAAGGGCATATATCAGCATACTCCAAGACATGACTTCGCTTGATGCTGCTATCATGCAGAACTCCTTACGGTTCCTGAGGAACACTTGATGAAACCCATATTCACATACAAGCTTCCTGAGGAACTCGTATTCGAGAATCCAGGGGGAGATGAAAGGCATTTCCCAGATGAAGCGGTTCTCCTAGCGCTTGCCAACCTGGCAAGGCTCGGCCTAATCACTGGAACTATGGTCTTGGATGGAAGCGTCATCTATGACAAGATCCTTCCAACGAGACTTGGATACAACTTCATACTTGCATGCACGGCCACAAGAAAAGGTGACCCAACCAGGAGTCGTAGCTGATCGTCACGCTTGCTCTCGTCCTAATGTGACAGTGAAGATAGTGAGAACAAGAGGGCAGGGCGGGCGGCAAGCGCGCCGGCAGCTAAACGTTACGTTAGGAGAAAGAATTAACCCGTGAGTTCACTGACTAAATACGAAGATGAACAAGTTAGAAAAATAAGAGAGTGGAAGATAAAAGAACCAAGCGTTATGAGTAAAACGTTTGGAAAAGTAGCGGTTCCCGTTACTTGGTTAGTTCAAAAGATTATACCTCACGCCGCAATTAGAAGCGCAATAGATGTGGTAAATTCAGCAGGAAAGTGGCTATCAGATGCAGGCGATATTAAAAGGAACGGAATGGTTTCAGAAATACAAAATCTACGTAACAAAGACTTGGAATTGTCAGATAAATTAGCAAATAGCGTACATAATTGGGCAATAGGAATGGCTGCTGCCGAGGGTGCTGCAACAGGATTTGGTGGAATATTTGCGATAGCGGCCGATATTCCTGTAATTGTAACATTAGCACTGAGAACAATTCATAAAATAGGTCTTTGTTATGGCTACGAATCAATAGATGACAATGACAATCAATTTATTTTAGGGATTTTAGCGGCATCAGGCGCCAATTCTGTTGAAGAGAAAGTTGCAGCATTAACTATGCTACGAAGCATTGAGGTAACTATTGCAAAACAAACATGGAAGGCTATGGCGGAAAAGGCTGCAAAGCGACAAATCAGTAAAGAGAGTGCAATTATAGCGATAAAGAATTTGGCAAAACAAATTGGCATAAATATAACTAAACGAAAGGCGCTTCAAGCAATTCCCGTAATTGGTGCTTTAGTTGGTGGTTCTGTTAATGGCTGGTATATCAAAGATGTTGGATGGGCTGCTCGCCGTCCATTTCAAGAAAGGTGGCTAATTGATAACCAAAAAATACTGGAGGTATAAGGTTTAATTAAACATAAGGATTATTAGTGTTAAGGAGGTAAAATGGGATACGTAGATATTTATGAGCGATTTCTCAAAAATGTGATGATAGATAACAAATATCATATAAAACTCAAGGACAATACTGAATTAATTGGCGTGCCAACTGCTTCATCAGTTTGCAGGGATCCATCAAGCGCAACGTTTATTTTAACAAAAGATAATGGCGAAGTTCTTTCAATTCCATTTAAATCGGTGCGACACGCCAAGCAAATATAGAAATTATAGGAATTAACTTGTTTTATACACTTTATCTTAGATTTTGTTTATCAAATTTTTGCTTTGAATCGCATTGCAGACTTTTTTAATCGTTAACTTAATGTAAAATAATGCCAACTGTTGCTAAAATTGGTTCATATCGTTTTTACTTTTATTCCAGTGATGCAAATGAACCAGCCCATATCCATGTAAAACATGAAAGATTTACGGCTAAATTTTGGTTAAACCCAATCCGGTTGCAAAAATCTAAGGGATTTAGTGATAACGATCTTATAAAAATCCAAAAATTGATAGAAAAGAATAAAGAAATATTTCAGGAGAAATGGAATGAGTACTTTAGTGCTTGAACATGAATGTTTGGCCCAACGAGTTGTGTTTACAGAGGGTTCTTTTGTAGTTTATCTTAACGATGGGAGAAATATATCCGTGCCTATTATTTGGTATCCTCGATTGCTAAACAGCAATAAACAAGAACGAGAAAACTATGAACTCATTGGAGATGGAGAAGGAATCCATTGGCCGGATATCGATGAAGATATTAGCGTCGAAGGAATATTAGCCGGCAGACGTTCAGGAGAAAGTCAAAGCTCCCTTGATAAATGGCTAAAAAAAAGATCACAACAAAAACAAAATAAAAATACCTAACGTATTATTTGAGGCGATACTTGGTTTTTCAGAAGATATTTTTATCGCTTTTTTCGGGAACAGTATACTTACTTATTTCAGTTTAAGGCATTGTATCGATACAGCTCAATTTATCGTTAGCGTAAAAGCCAAGTCTGATAAACTTGAGACAACAAGGGAGTCGAATAGGGGGAATCGGGATTTGCTCGTGTACCTGCTTAAAGATTTCAGTATTTTGTCTCTACAATAATTAAACAATCTAAAAATTTATTGGTAGCATATGGACATGCAGTTGGACTACTCTCCGGCTGGAGCCATTGATGCCCATTCTTGCAACGGCAAATCTTCAATCTATTGCGAATTAGTTGGTTAGGCCATGACCCAAAGTATGAAATAAACGCGTCACTGATGGCAAAAAAGGCCTCGTGTTGTGCATTTCTGCCTTTTGCATTTTTTAATTTTTCCCCGACTTCAAGGATGTTTTGCATCATATCTTCTCCGGTTCCTTCAGATTCGGTTTCAATACCCTGTTTTGCAGCGTCAATTAGATTTTGAACTACATCGGCAACTCCATCACCTCCGCCTTTTACCAGGTAACTGTAAATATATTGATAAGACAGTAAGGCTGCCTGAAAATGAACATAGGTCTTCTTATCAAGGGTAATCATCGTATCACGAAAATGGTTTTGTCCTTCTTGAGCGGATATAATATCTGTGAAGCAGAAATAATAGGATAAGAAAAGGAGAACGTACTTCTTAAAGTAATTACTTTTTAACATTAAATGCTTATGCATTTAACATTATTGAATATCCTTCAATTTTATAGCACCCAGGTGATATGCTTTTTCCAGCGGATATTGTCCGTCTCTGGATAATCTGTACGGTGATGGACCCCACGTGATTCCTTCCGCTTCAGGGCTGATGAAACGATAAGGCTGGAAACGAGAATCATGTTCTGTAACTCCCAGCCCGTCGGGTTGGAAAATTCTTTGTCCATTACGTAGCTGCCCCACATTTCGATCATTTCTTCGGCCTCAAGCAGATGTCTTTCGTCACGCTCGATCCCCGCATCCCTCCACATGAGGCTTTTTAAGGAATTTCGGATATCATTCAGATCCAACCAGCTAATCTTTGATAAACCCATAGATTCGCGGATGGTGTAGGGGACCAATTTACGCACACTCTTCTGGATTGACTCGCAGGCATCTTTTCCTGCTGTATAACCCGTTACCAGTCCTTCAAGAAGGGAATTGCTGCCAAGCCGGTTGGCCCCGTGCATACCGGTACAGGCCGCTTCGCCGCAGGCGTAAAGCTGCCTGACTGTAGTTCTGGAAAATTGGTCGGTCTTGATACCACCGATCATATAATGAGCACTGGGACGCACAGGGATCAGGTCTTTGGCAATATCAATTCCAAATGAATCGCAGATTTCTTTGATCTTTGGGAAACGGGTGTAAAGCCGTTCTCTTGGAATATGACGAACATCGATATAAACATTCGTGTGGTCGGTCTTTTGCATTTCTTTCAGAATACTCTGGCTCACCACGTCTCTGGGTGCAAGTTCCGCCTGTTGATGATACCTTGGCATGAACCGTTCCCCCCTTTTGTTTCTTAATATGCCACCCTCACCCCGCACGGTTTCAGTAATGAGAAACCGTACAGCTCCGGCAATATAGAGGGTTGTGGGGTGAAACTGTACAAACTCCATATCCTGGAGGACAGCGCCGGCACGGTAGGCCATTGCCAGTCCATCGCCGGTAGCCACATCGGGGTTGGTTGTCTCCCGGTAGACCTGTCCGCATCCTCCGGTGGCCAGAATTGTTCGCTTTGCCCAGATTAAGGTGGTCCCCTTTTTCGCATGCCAGACAATAGCGCCGTGACAAATACCGTCTCTGGTAATAAGGTCAGTGGCAAAGGTGTGTTCAAGCACTGTAATATTTTTATATTCTTTCACAAGGCGTATAAGTGCGTGTTCTACTTCCCTTCCTGTTGAATCGCCCTGGGCACGGATGATGCGCGGGAAACTGTGCCCCCCTTCTTGAGTAAAGATCAGACGATCATCCTCTTTGTCAAATGCTGCACCCCACTCAATCAGTTCATGTACCCGTTTCGGGCCTTCGCTGACAACCGTTTTTACCGCCGCTTTATCACACAAGCCCTGCCCGGCATCCAGGGTGTCTTTTATGTGCTTCACTATGGTATCCCCGGCAGATAATACCACGGCAATGCCACCCTGCGCATAGACTGTGTTATTTTCATCGATCTTATCTTTGGTGACAACCAGTACTGAACAATGTTTTGATGCCTCTATAGCAGCACTGAGTCCCGCCACTCCGCTCCCCATTATCAGTATATCGGTAAAGACGTGTGATGAGGTATGGCTGTTGAAGGAAATAAGATGTCTTTTGGGTTCCGTGTATTTTTTCATAAGATAAAAGGATTTTATCCCTCGTAAATTTATTTGTCAAAGAAAACTCATCCAACCCAAAAGATTTCCCACTTGAATATTGATGAAAATAAGGTATGCCTCAAATCATGGAAACGGAAATTCTGTAAACCAGCCTTTTTAACAGCAATATTAAAAATCCTTCTGAGATTGTGACAGTTAATCTTCGTACCAATGCGACTGATAAATACAAAGTCATACTTGATATTCCGTATCTTTGACTTTTCTGCCAGGATGTCAAATGCTACCCGATCTAATGGAATAGTTCTTGGTTTTCCGTTCTTTGATTCCTGAATTATGATTGTCTTACGGGAGAAATCTACCCTGGCCCATTGAAGCGAAAACAACTCACCTTAACGTAACCCTGTACGAAGAGCAAAAGCGATTATCTTCCGAAGCCTTTTTGAGGAATTTTCAAGTAGTCTCTTTTCTTCGCCCTCTGTCAACCAACGATCCCGCTGGTTGTTCTCTCTTTCTTTTTTTACTTTGCTGACAGGATTTTCCTTAAGCCATTCCCATTCCTTTACAGCAAGATTGAAAGCCTTTGAAAGCATTGCCAGTTCCTTGTTGATGCTGGAAGGTTTTGCTCCTTCCCCATATCTGAGAACCTTATAATCAGAAATCATTTTAGGGTTTTACGGCTACAATATGCTGGGTATCGTCTTCGCAGATAAGCTGGGCAAAGACAAAACAGTGACCAATGGCGTATCCATGAGCGGTCCTGAATTTCTGTAAGTTACAGAGTTTTTTGCCTCGTTTTCCTTTGATGGTAGAATTGATGATAAGCCAGGTCCTCTTGCCTGCTTTCTCAATGACTTTTTTCAGCATGGTTTGCCGAAGGGTGGATAAAGAAAGGTCTTTTTTCATATGTCGTGAAATATTTGCTTTATGTTTTTTGAGATAGTGCGCAACGAAACTTGCGCTGAAGTGGCCCCAACAGAGAATAAGTGTCCCGACATAGAAGGAAATCAGCTTTTCCTGTACGGTTCTGGGTGTATAGGGTACTGTATTAATATGTCACTCCTGAGGAGTCTTGAGAAATTCCCGGTATAACTGGACCACTGGCACGTCTGCTTCTGCCCAGTCGAGGGTATGAAGTTCCTGGGGAGTTAACCAGGCAAGCGCTGCATGTTCATAAAGCGTGATTTCGCCGGCAATGATGGTACAGATGAACGGATGGAGTGTTACTAGAAATGTTTGGTAGCTGTGCGTTACAGGGGGAAGGGGATGTCCTATAGCAGCTTCTATGCCTAATTCTTCCTGTAATTCACGCCTGAGACATTCTGTAAGGCTTTCCCCGTTCTTCATCTTGCCACCAGGAAATTCCCATTTTAGCGGCAAACTCATAGATTTGCTCCGCTGCGCAGAAAGAACTTTCCGCTCCTTCTCAATAATTGCGCAAGCAACGTGAATATGTTTCATGAAAGAATACGCACCCGGATATTGAGGGGAATGAAAAAGGCAATAAACACAAGTAGCTCAATTGTTATGAGCAAACTTGCATATTTCATTAGTTAAAATCATTTTAACTCAAACACTACCGTGGCAGGGGCATCTGCCTTAATCCCGACCTGCTGATCCGGTGCCTTGAGCCGTTCATTCCACACCTTTATGATGTACTTCCCATCGGGCACATTCGTAATAGAAAATTTCCCTTCGTTATCGACCCTGGCAAAGTACGGATTTTGGAGGACAAGGACGTAGGCCAGCATATCGACGTGCACATTACACCGGATGGAGGCAACCCCTGATTTGTTAAACGTGAACGGTCTTGTTTCGCCCTTAAGCCATGTCCCCAAATTAAAATTATCTGCAACTGCGTCAGGAGAATAGACGTTGTGCTGAACCAGATCGCTGTTAAGAAAATCGACGGTAGTTCCTTTTAGCAGGGGAAGCACATGGGGAATAAAGGTCATGTTTTTTTGATCTATGACGGCATGTTCTTCGGGGGGCTCAAAAGCATCCGGTACATGCTCGATATAGACAATGGTATCCTTGAGATACTTTGCCTTTTTGACCTTAACGGTACCATTAACAATACCAGGACCTTTTTCTCCGGCAAATGCGAAAAAAATGGAATTTGCTGTTATAACGGATATCGCTGCAAAAAAGACGATGAGTATCTTCCTATAAACCCATTTATTTTTCATCAGCATAAACATCAAAATCTCCTCTTCACAAAAACATCATGATTTCTTCTGTAACAACTCCAAAAGGAACAATAAGAAATATCCAACCAATAAAACGAACCAACCAAAGGTCATGATAAAATCCATTGTGGTAGAAAAGGATATGGAAAAATTCTCAGCGATCATACTGTAAATATCTTCCAGTGCGTCAAGTGTCTTGTTAATATTTATCTTCCATGCTTCGAGGTGGAGTTTTTTTGCTATCAGGTCAAACAACCGGGCTGAATACCAGTCTCCAATAAGGTTAATGTGGCGTTCGGTAGCTGCAAATTCCTGGATGGATTCTGTTCGGATTTGTATGATTTCACGCAAGGAGTGCCTGATTTTACGCGAATTGAGCCAGGGTATTCTCCTTAAAGTAGACTTCTGTAACAGGTATGCTGCCTTTTCCAATCGTTCCTCCAACTCATGTTCCAAAAGCCTCAATTTCAATAACTGGAGATTGGCAATCTCTAAAAGTTCAATATTGCTGGCAAAATCACTGCGCGGATCAAATACAAACGCCCCATCCCAATCCACAATCGTTAAATCATCTTTCGAATACTTAATGTTAAATTTCAGCGTGGAATTGATCTCTTCCTCATCTAACGGTATTCTTTCTGTCTTCAGAAGCCCTGCGATACTCTCTTTATACTCTGAAACAATGTCTTCCGGGTCTCCATGGTAATTGGATACACAGTATACGGTGTACTCTTCGTCAAAATGCTGGTCACAATAATATTCCCACAAAAGAGTTCTGCATTCCACAATGAGGCTTTTTTTAATATCAAAGATATGTTCATCCAAGATGTTCTCCAAATCAACAGACGCTTCTACAATGACAATTCCCGGTGGACAAAACTTAACCAGAAAACCTACTTCTCTGGATTCAACAATTTTCTTTTCAACCTTGACCACCATCTGTTTGGGAATCACGTCAGGATACGATGGTGAACTCTTTATCTTTTTGATATCGACAATTTCTACCGTATCGATATCGATCTCCGTTATTCCCACAAGAAAAGAGACCAAAGTGCCCTTGACCGTTGTATTGGCAACCATAGGCTAATCCTCAATGAATCGGTAATAGCTCGTCATAGGGATACTCCGGAATCTCACTGAGTTAAAGATGTAAGCTGTAAGTTTTCAGTTAAAAGCTATTCCTTTGAATCTCAATCTCGGAACTTACAACTTTCACCTTCTCAGCCAATATCTCACTAAAACAGTGAATAGCGTCTTTCCAGAATCCCCTTCCACAATTGCGGTATTTGATCGAGATGTTTTTTTATGATACCCCTGCATTTTTCTTCCACTATCTTTTGGGCAAGACTGGAGTGGATTTTTATATGGACAATTTGAGGTTCCGTAATGGGCATTCCTATCTGGCTTACCAGATAACATTCCGCTCCGGCAATATCAGGGTCCTTAGCCACCTCTGCAGATATTTCACCAGCAATCAGATTATATAATTTACCTGTGTGGGTAATAGGATTTTTCCCCGCTGTGGCCTCAAGTGTCATTGGCCTGTACGGTGTAATCAACCCATTTGCCCTGTTTCCTCTGCCCACCTGACCATCATCCCCACACTCCGCACTGGTTCCTGTCACCGTTAAATAGACAATATTTTTTTCATAATTGTCTGCGGCGTTGATTGCGACAGTAACCTCATGGGACGTCAACTTTTTCACAAAGGCCCGGATATATTCGAGCAGATCCTTTTTGATATTAAAATACTCATCTTTTGAAGAAATAAATCTTGAAACAAAGGCCATGGCGATCGTAAGGTTTATCCGATCGTTTACTCGTATACCCATAATTTTTATGTCCTCGCCAATCATGGAATAATCCTGTTTCACTTCCGCAGAATTGAGAAATTGTTCTGTGTGATAAACAAGCGACTCTGTTTCTGTTAAAGGTGAAAAACCAACACCAATCGAGGTATCGTTTGCCAGGGGAATTGAACTGTCAAATGTCGCCCGCAGGTCCACACTGCCGGTTCGAATCTTTGTTTCCACAATGACATTTTTTTCAGGCTCCAGGAACCGTAACCGTTCTTTTAACCACCTGTGGGTAGTTTCCCTGGCAATCTCTTCCAAAGGCACCTTTTCATCTCCCACGACTTCTACAGCCCGGCCCACGACAATTATCTGTATGGGAGTTATCATCTCACCTCCGCCGAAACAAACCGCAGAACGTCCACCCACGAGAAGGCATTTATCAATATTATGATGGAGTACCCTGCCAAACCTTTTTAAATAGTACCGGGAAAAGGCAATGCTCAGTTCTTCAGCTACACGATCGCACAGAGTATCGGGATGTCCTAAGCCTTTGCGTTCAACAATCTCAATGGCTGATTGTTGAACGGCGACGCCTTTCGTTTTTTCAACAATTATTTCCATGTCAGTCAATATGCGGGATAAAAAAAATCAACAATACAGAGGCAAGCCATTACGAAATGTTCTGAAACAATGAACAGGGAAGCAATAGGAGGCAAATACTAGCAAGATCCTGAGAATGATGCCTATCTGTGCTGACACAGCATGTAGATACAAATTCATTATCCACAAAAATGAAACTGTATATTATGGCTGTACAAATTCGCGTTCAGGATATTTGACGCACAAGACCGGGCAGGGAGCGGTTCTCACGACCTTTTCTGCCGTACTCCCCAGAAGCGCATGAGAAAGCCCCGTCCGACCATGTGTAGCGATGGTAATCAGGTCAATATCGTATTTTTTGGCGGCCTTGATGATTTCCTGAAAAGGTGTTCCCCGTATAATAATATTTTCAACTTTTATCTTCTCCAGGAATCGCTTGGGCACCAAGCGATAAATATTCTTTTTTGCCTCCCGTTCCATATCATCGTACAGTTTGGATACCGGAAAGGTCAATCCCCCGGTGCCAACAGGTACATTTAGTTTAGGAATTACATGCAGGATGTAGAGTTTTGCCCCCCGTTCTGAGGCAATATCCAGGGCATACTTTAAGGCATGTTTCGAACACGCAGAAAAATCTGTGGGAAACAGAATTTTTTCGATTTTAATCATAACGCAGACTCCTCAGTAAATTTTAAAGGTAGGGGTTTTAACGCCTCCACTCCACCCGCATAAATTTTGTATTCTCGTGTTTTTTGTATTCTACCTCGCCATCATAAGCCTTAAACAGAATGGACCCGATGCGATATGCCAGCCTGCCTTCTGTGGTAAGTATCTCAACCTCGTTGCCTTTTTCGTTGATCTTCATAATCCGCTTTAAAGGATTATATTTCTTCGAGCGTTCATCTTCATTATGGATGAGATTCATTATTTCCTGTTTGTGCTGTTGCAGGAAATCGCCCTTGAGTGTAACAATTCCACCCGGCACATTTTCTTTTGTCTTTTTACATGCAGGACAGATTACCCAGTTGATATCTTTCGCCGCTTTTTTTTCCTTATAAAGCTTGGGATCAAGAAACCATTTCTTTTTCTGATAAACGGCAGTACAATCCTTACAGATAGCAACCTCAGGCAGTCCCGATCCCTTCGGGGGTAAATACGGATCGTTCTCTGCATAAACCTTATCTCTGGTATGTGGTTTCCCAACCTCCTTTGGCACTTTCATTCTATTCATTGCTCCTTTTATAAAAAAACAGAAAATAAACTATTCTATGCCCTATTGATAGATATGATAATCGATGTCCGGAAAGATATTATCCTTGCCTTCGATGTCAGAGAGCCATACAGCGTCGATATTGCCGGATCGAATATCATCATAGAGTTTCGTAAAACGAAAGAGGTGTTCTTTTGTCCTCTTTACGGCATATTCAACCATGGTGCCGGTTTTCATAATAAATGCCCAATCACTGCTCTGTGCCAACAAGAGTTCCCGTGCAGCCTGGTTGAGTGCACGACCCTGTAACGAATCTTTATCGGTGTGTGGATATGTCTTCGCTAATTCAACCATACGCTCCGCTGCTTTATGGAGGTGCCGGTAAATCCAATCATTACTACCGTTCAGCCAGTATTCATGGTAACCCTTGTACCCCCAGCTCGAAAGAGAGGGCGTGGAAACCTGATTAACGGGATATATTTCAAGATATTCCATCGGAGTAATCAGCGAGATCGTCTTTTGGTCGAAGGCAATCTTTCGAAACAGGAAATTAATCCAGTGAGGTCCCTCAAACCACCAGTGACCAAAGAGCTCTGCATCATAAGGTGCGACAACGATGGGTTTCCGGTCCATTACCGAGGCCAGGTACTCTACCTGTTTCTCCCGGTTAAACATAAAATTTCCGGCGTGTTCAGCAGCCTTGCCCAATGCCTTTTCAGGTGAGTAGGGTTCCTTATGATCGGTCTTACCGGTAATCCGGTAATATTTTATGCCGATATTGGAGCGCTTACCATCCCCATGAAGATACGGTCTTACATAGTCATAATCAAGATCAAAGCCCACATCCCGGTAAAACTCACGGTAGAAAAAATCGCCCGGATACCCTTCTTTAGCACTCCAAACCTGTTTCGAAGATTCCATATCCCTGCCAAAGGCAGCCACGCCGGATGGACAGTAGACGGGGGCATAAATACCATATTTCGGCCTTGGAGAAGCAAACAGGATTCCATGGGTTTCGGTAATAAAAAAGCGAATACCTGCCTCCCTGAGTATCTGGTCTGCTCCGGGCTCATAGGCACACTCGGGCAGCCATATTCCACGCGGCCTCCTGCCAAAATGTTTCTCATAATGACTTGCCGCCACATGGATTTGGGCACGCATGGCATTCACATTGTTATTCATAAGGGGCAAATAACCATGGGTAGCCCCGCAGGTAATTATCTCCAGCTTGCCCGCATCCTGAAATTTTTTGAAGGCATTTACAATGTTCCGATGATACTTCTCGGCAAAAACGTATCGTGCATCGGTAAAATGCCAGTAATACATCTGCGCAAGCCGGTGAAATTCTGGCTGATGCTTTGTCCTTTCGATCTCCTTAGCTGAGAGTTCGATTCGTTTTTCAACATAACGAATATAACGGGATTGCAAAAGCGTATCGGTAAGCATCGAGATCAGTGGCGGGGTCAAAGACATCGTTATGCGGAAGTCGATACCATCGTCGATCAGCTTGTCAAAGACATCAATAAGGGGGATGTAGGTTTCAGTGATGGCCTCAAAGAGCCAGTCTTCTTCAAGAAATTCGGCGTATTCCGGATGACGGACAAACGGCAGATGTGCGTGGAGAATTAATGCTAGGTAGCCTTTTCCCATACGTTATTTTTTTGAAACTGTTAAACCGCTTAAAGACTCAGGTGAAGACACACCCTCTTTCAGTATTTCCTGCCATCCCTTGTGTGCCCTTTCAAATACAGATTCGCTGATACCAATGCCCATAGGGGCATATATCTTTTCATAAAGCTCCTCAATGCCCATCCACTTTTCGTCAACTACCTCGGACACGCTCGTACGGGGAGTTCTCACCGTATTCGATCTGGAGAGGGTATAAAAGATCCCATGAGAGGTGAGGAATCCAATATCCACGCAAAACGACCTGTTCGGTTCACCCACATGGATGTACCAATTTCGCGTACCACCGGTTACTTCAATATCAAAGTACTTATGGGCATTGTTACCGTCAAAGATAACATCCGTTACGTCATAAACCCGCAATACAATTTTCGCGCCATGCGCCATGCCGCCAAGCGTATTCAAAACGCTGTCCATTACCTCTTTTTGAATTTCCCAATAGGTAAACAACCACTCCGGATCCCGCACCATCAATACAATTCGAGTATCCCCGTAATTATCGGGAAGTTCCGGAATTCTTGGGGCGTATGCAATCTCTTCTCTTTCAATCCTTGGTTGGGGTTCTTCCGGTTTGACTAGCGGCGCTTCCAGAGCAACCGGCCATGTATCTTCGCCGGTAACCCCCCATTCCTGTTTCCCTGCCTGTTCTTTTGATGAGATATCCGCCATACCAAAAAACCTGTCCCAGATCAGGCCTGTGAGATTTTTTACCTTCTTCCAAAGTATCTCGCATAATGCCTTGATAATCTCTAGGATGAGCAGGAAGATTTCTTTGATAACATCTTTATCCATAATTCTTTAAATCCTGAAAGACACTCAGAATTTTCTCATTATTTAAGCAATTGTGAAATACGGACTTAACAAAAACTCAATATAAAACATAATGGAGAATTATACATTAAATAGCAGCAAACGGTCAATAAAATTCATAGTCATGGAATTGAAAAGACCGAAGATGTAAAATATCGGCTTTTTATCATCAACCAGAGGACTTCCGTAGTAATCACGAAAAACCCTTTTGTAAAATTCTGTTACCGGTTTTGGTAAAGAATTGCGGGACAAAATCGATAGCCATTTCCCTTGACTGTCTTTGTATTACTGATAAAATGAGTGAAATTTTGTGGCATTTATTTTACATTATTGCTGTATGTAAGTCTTTCTGGGATACAAAACATTATGGAAAATTTCGAACAAGAACGCCTTGATAAACTCCAAAAACTGCGTGAGAAGAGAATCGATCCCTACGGGAAACGATACGATAATACACAACCCATAAAATCAATTTTGGATAGCTTTGTTGCAGACCAGGACGATGGAAAGGTTAAGGCCGCCGGACGTATCTCGACCATGCGCCCGCATGGGAAGACGGCATTTTTGGATATAAGAGACTGGACGGGGAAGATACAGGTTTATCTAAAACTCGATAAGATTGGCCCGGAGAAATTTGAGATATTGAAATTGCTCGACCTTGGCGATATTATGGGCGTGGAAGGAGCCCTCTTTAAGACCAGAACCGGTGAAATCACGATTTATGCGGATGATTTTACTATCCTGACAAAATCCCTGTTAACACCGCCCGAGAAGTGGCACGGACTCAAAGGCGTGGAGTTAAGACACCGGCAGCGTTATGTCGACTTGTTTACCAATCCCGAGGTAATGGAAACCTTTTTGAAACGTATTAAGATCCTGAAGTACGTCAGAAGATTCCTGGACGACCGCGGGTTCGTAGAGGTAGAAACCCCCATGATGCAGTCCATTCCCGGTGGCGCCGTGGCAAGACCTTTCATTACACATCATAATGCCCTCGATATCGATCTCTATCTGAGGATTGCACCGGAACTTTATCTGAAAAGGCTGCTTGTGGGTGGAATGGAACGAGTCTATGAGATCAACCGCAATTTCAGAAACGAGGGCATCTCCACGAAACATAACCCTGAATTTACTATGATGGAGTTGTATCAGGCTTACAGCGACTATAATGGTATGATGGAGCTTACAGAGGGTCTTATAACATCACTGGTAAAAGAACTGTACGGTGGATATGAGATACCTTTGGGGGAACGGAAGATTGATATGACTCCGCCATGGCGTCGCGCCACATTTTCCGAATTGTTAAAAGAATACAGCGGTGTGAGTTTTGAGGACGAGGCTGGTCTGGCAAGAAAATCAAAGGAATTGGGGCTCGAGACCCAGGGTGTTGACAGAGACAACATGGCAAACAACATCTTCGAACAGGTGGTAGAGCAGGCATTGAACAATCCCACCTTTGTGTTAGACTATCCTACCTCAATTTGTCCATTAACAAAGGCATGTGAATATGACCCTCGTTTCGCCCAACGGTTCGAGCTGTACATCGCATCTATGGAAATTGCCAACTCTTATTCTGAGCTGAACGACGCCCCGGAGCAGGATAAGAGATTCCGGGAGCAACTAGGCACCGAAGCCGATATTACCGGGAAGATCGATGAAGATTTTTTGACTGCCTTAAAATATGGTATGCCGCCTGCCGGTGGGCTTGGGATCGGTATAGACAGGCTTATCATGGTTTTAACAAACAATGTTTCCATCAGGGAAGTCATCCTTTTCCCGCTTCTGAAACCAAAATAATTTTACCAATTGATTCACCGCAAAGACGCAAAGGACACAAAGAAAAATTTACATGACAAAGATTGATGAACTTTTATACGTTGCAATCTCTCTGGATATCGACCCGGATGCTAATAGCGCTGTTGAAGGACGGCATGATGCACTTTCTTCTCCAACAGAGCATGGCAAGATAACTATCGGGGCATGCAAAAGGGGATTGCAAAAGATACTGGAATTATTGGATATATATGATATAGATGCCACGTTATTTTATGAGGCAAGAACGGCCCAGATGCTTGTTGCAGATGGAATGAATTTGCCAAAGTTGTCTGAAAGGCATGAGGTATCCTGTCATTCGTTGAAACACGAGGACTTTTTAGGAAAGGTATCCGGCATGCCTATGGAAGAAGAATCCATTGAGGAAGCCATAACGAAGGCAAAGGATATCCTGGAAAACATTTTTGAGAGAGATATCAAAGGGTTTCGCGCTCCTTATACTCGAATCAATCGGACTGTGGTAAAAGTCTTAGAATGGCAAGGATTTCTGTATGATTCCTCTGAGACGGTAACAATGGGTACTGAATGGACAGGAGATCCGTTTCCCCTGGAAATCTTTGATTCGAATCTTTTAGAACTGGCATTGCCTTCTTTTCATGATACGAAGGGCAAGAGGATGTCTTCTTATTTATGGGCCATTTTTGAAGGCCGAAGGGTTTCCAGCGACTATATTGATGCGGTTTTGAGTGCAAGAGATGTGGCCAAAGGCGGGCTTTTCATATTTTCGATCCACCCCTGGCACCTGTATGCAGATTGCCAGGGAAACCCGTTTACCATGGAACAAATAAAAAAGAATTTGGAGAATTTGGAATCTATACTTTCCCAATTGAAGCAGATGCAAGGGATTCAATTAACCAGACAAGACAAGTATTTAAAAAACTGGTTAGTTAAGTAAGTTGTGATAGGCAAAGTAACTCCGAAAATTATTTAATTTTCTCAATAAAAGCCTTTGCTGCTTTCAAAGCTTCTTTGACTATACCCACAGAATGCAGCATTCCCCTATAATAACCAGCGATATGGAGTTCGTCATTGAGGTCTTCAAACTCTTTTAACAGTTTACCGTTATAAACCCCCAGATATTTTTGCAACACCTTCCTATAAGCGTTAACAGATCGGGCAATTCCTTCTTATTGAGCCCCTTATTCAGTAAATACTCATCGATCGCCTTCAGTATTGCAAGATAGGCGGTACCGCAAGCCTCCTGAACATATTTAACGACAAAACTCAACGGCGGGCAATAGCCCGTTTGCTGGAGTGCTTTGTTAGGCGCTGAGTTGTTCGTGTTAAATTAAGTAATGACCTTAACGCATCATTTACAGCAGCTGAATCAACAAACGCCTTGGCTACATCCGGCTCAAGCATGACAACGTTAGCTCCTTCATCTAAAATGCGTTTGTAATACTTGCCACGAACTGCCTTTGAATAGTCAAAATTATATTCTGGGCGTAATTCATTACTAATTTTTTTGCTTTTTCCCTGTCCCATTCAAATTGCATATACTAAATTTTATCTAGGTAGCGTGTCTAATGACGGAATTGAGCGGCAACCACAGACGGGGCGTAGAGAGCGGACGTTTGGGTTTGCCCCATAGAGGCGACAAGATAGACAACTCACAGGGTCGGATGCTCAAATTTGTCAATTATAAAGATTTTAACACCTTTGTCCTTTTCTGACACCTTTATCCCTTTTCCTTTAATCATCAGTAATAACTTTATTCATGCAAAACCCTGTTGTCAATACAAATTAGAACACACAGATTAAAGACCCCTACACCGTGACGCACTGATCATAAATTCGTCGACCGATTATATTGTTACTAACGTCCAGCACTCACCTGCCGCTATGAAGCACAGAGGTATAGCGGTCAAGTGTAGCGAATTTTTATGTGTCATTATAGTAATATTTTGCATTTGTTTATCTTAAAGCTCTTTATTTATATAATAAACTTCTGATAGAAATATAATGCAATGTTTATAAAATATTCTCTCTCAATAAGTACCCAACAACTGATCCTTTTTCTATTAAAAAGTCTAATATTATTAAAACCTCTTGTTTTAATTTTTTCGTTTTCTTTATTTTTTCACGATTTTCATAAATGTATTTTCTAGCAAGATTTTCTAAGTAGTAAACAGTGTTAGTTTCTAGTTTTGCATTCAGCAAATTTTTATTATTCTTTAATATATCTGAGATCCAAGATACTCCATCATTCAAATAAGAACTTCCGATATCATTTAATAGTTTTGAAATAGCATATAGAGCAGAAGGGCAGTGGCCTATTTTTTCTGACATTTTTTTTAAAAATCTTTTATTTTCGTCCTTAAATGTATGCCATTCAGATGCTGTTTCCTTCCATAGATTTTGAGCAAAAAGATAACTTTTTACAATTTTATCAACGTACCAATATTTATCTCCGTCTTTACAAAGATAAATACCCGGATTGTTGTTCGTTTCTCAACGAGTATAGTGTTGCTGTTATGCAGGGAATGAGTGGCTAAAAAGGCGGGTTTTTTGTTTTCTTGATCAATCTTGGCACTTGTATGGAGATTATCAGGGAAACAAATTTCGCAAGAATCAGATGAGAGCCGATTTAAAAGTAAATGAAGAACGATTTAAAGATCGTTTAGTGTCTTAATGGCTTTGTGGCATGAAAATTCCTGTGCATTAAATCAGGCTACACCGGCTTCGGTCATTTCACGCTGCGAAATATTCGTGGTGGCTTTCCTTCCGCGCAGCATCTCCAAAAAGCCCTCAATCCTTGTGGAAAACTGTCCCGGCATGTAGTTGTGGTCGTCGACGCAATCTCCGTCGAGGCTGAGGAGTGGATAACCTATCTTGTTCAATTCTCTTTTCAGCGTGGGTACCGCGGCGTTATTTCTTCTGCAACCCCACGATGAGAATACAACCACGCCATCCACCTGATATTCCCGGGCAAGTTTCTTGGTTACCTCAATACGACGCTCTAACGGACCATTATAATGGCTGGTAATAAGTTTCCTGGCGAGACTTTCGTAAGGTTTCTGCGGGTCCAGTTTATCCCAATAAACGTAGTTTGTTTCCTCAAAGACGATCTTGACCCCCTGTTCCTGTTCTAACTTTGTTAAAAAATCAATTTTAAAATACGGTTTCAATTCGAGCCAGAGAATTCTGATCTGATCTCTCGGAGATTTTCTGTTTACATTTCTTTTCTTCTCTTCGATTTTTTCACGTAATTCTGCAGCCAGGCTGGAGAAAAACTCTACTGATAACTGGGAACCAATTAACAAATATCCGGGAAACATAAATCCCAGGGCGTTGCTGCCCTGAAGGGGACAATCGGGATCTTTTCTCAATTCATTGATTTCGATCATCTTTTCCCGCGTCTGATTCGAGTATTCAATCGCCTTTTCAAATGCTGCTTGATCCATCTTCCTGCCCGTCGCTTCCTCCAGCCGCTGGGTAAAATCCTCAAGCTGTTTCGTGAGGTATTTGACGGAATAATCATCCGCTTCGTACGGTACATCGATAACGATGGTCTCTTTTCCTGTCACAGACTCACATATCTTCATCGTCTTGGTGTTGTTATCGCAGAGCGTCGTGGTGGCTACCTGAAGGATGTTTTTAGGAAACAGGTTTCTGAATGTGTGTCCGATTGCCGACCGGTGAAAGGAACAGATATCGGTGGGAACTCCATACGATTCGGCTTCCATGAGCCCCCGCGAACTTTGCCCCAGACCCGCAAAGAGTGCAGCGCCAATTTCCAGGCAAAAAGGATAGAGTCCCATAGGAAACAGAATTTCTGAGGGAACAAACATTGTTGTCCAAACAGTCCGTTTGGGGTGGGCAAATGCGTTGTATAAATGCTTTACACCCACGCGGGTCTGAACATGCAGTGAAACCAATTCCTTCTTTTTGTTTCCACGACAGAAAAAATAATATATCTTCAAAAAACGCAAAAGTTCCCTGAATAAAATCGGGGAAATACGACGAAGAAATGGCTCTGTCCATTCCTTAAATTTACGAATTGATGCCATGTTTCACTTATTCTTTCCTGGAGGTGCTGGTTAATTGTTCAAGAAATGCTTCAACTCGGGTTTTGATTTGCCCTTCGCTGCTAAGGGTATAATCGCAATTGAGATGAAGAAGCGGGATATTTTTTTCATGGAATGTCTTTTTAATCATGGGATAATCCAGGAGATTATGATCACAGAATTTTAGGGTGTGATAAATCGCCCCATGAATCGATTTCTCCTGCATAATGGTCAATACTTTATTTATCCTCTCAAAGATATTGACCATACGGGAGCAGGGAGACCGCTTGATATATCTTTTGGCGATTGATAGTATGGGGTCGTCGCTGATATGAATTTGGGCATCAAAGTATCGGCTTCCGTTGCACAAATCCTCCGCAACAACCTTGGCTCCTGCATCTTCTATAATCTTCATAATCTTCTCATTTTCCATAATACTTCCCCAGACGAAAAGCCTGGGTATGTCCCTCGTATCACATATACCTTCCCTTTGTTTCATAATGTTGGTTAAATAGGTTTGGAATTTTTCCGGAACTACATTGACACCCTTCTTTAACAGGGAAAATATCTCATAACCGGATTGCCCGATATACCCGCTCCAGTACTTTTGCAAAAATAACCTGACCTTCTCCCTGACCGCATTGTACAGGGTAATACTCTGGTTGATATCGTCGTGGTGAATTTTGAGAGTGAAAAAGGTTTCCAGTTTTTCTTTGAAGTTTTTGAGCAGGTTTGCGTAATAAAAAACTGCCGCATCGTCGGTATTTTTGGGAATATCCAGAATATAGTTAAACGACTTTTTCCCTTCGTCCAATTTTACCCACGCATCATAAAGCCGGCGCATCCCGTCACATGAGTTAACAAACACCATCCCTTTAAAATCTTCCAGGTTGCCATTGATTTTTTGATCAACAACGGCCTTAATATAAGGGCAGATATTGCCACAAAGCATTTCATTTGCAGCGCTCGATTCCTGTTCAGAACCCTTGATCCTGACCGGATGAAATCCGGCGGCGCGAATAAGTTCCACCGGGGTATACGAACAAAAATAACCGATTTTCGGCAAGGTACTGTCTTCGACCGAAAATTCCGCAATGGACGCGCCAGTGGATGAATTTCCAGAAACGGACACCGAAGGTTGAATCTTTGACAGTGCCTTTTCTAAGGCAATCAGTGCGGCCCCAAGCGCACCGTTGATTTGTGGTTCTTCCGAAATCCTGATCTTGCAACCAAGATTCTTCTCTAACTCCGTTACAACGCCGATATTCTTTGCCACGCCGCCTGTCATAACAATCTCTTCTTCCAACCCGATCCTCTTCACCTGGGCTGTGATTCGTTTGGCGATGGAGATATGTAATCCCCTGCAGATATCTGCCGTTCTGTGGTCTGCACCAATAAGGGATACCACCTCAGATTCCGCAAAAACCGTGCAAAGGCTACTCACGGAAACGTTATCCTTTCCATTCAGTGAAATCGGCCCCATTTCTTCCAGATCTATCTCCAGGGTTCTGGCCATAACCTCCAGGAATCGGCCTGTCCCGGCTGCACACTTATCATTCATTACAAAGTCAAGAACGTTTCCATTCGCATCGATTTTAATGACCTTGCTGTCTTGCCCGCCAATATCAATGATAGTCCTGGCCTTCGGGAAAAAAAAGTTTGCTCCTTTGGCGTGGCAGGTAATTTCTGTTACAACTTCATTAGCGAACGGTACTTTTATACGTCCGTATCCGGTAGCAATAATATAATCAATGTCTTTTTCCGACAATTGGTTTTCTGTAAGTATCTGACGAAAAGTTTTATCCGCTGCCTTTTTGCTGCTGGCGCCGGTAGGTATAATTATTGAGGAAAGGATTTCCTTTTTATCATTTATCAGAATTCCATTGGTGGACATAGAACCAATATCGATTCCTATCGTATACATTCTGAGAAATCTCCTTTTTAACAATGGTTATTCAGGTTCAGGTTTGGGTGGCAGTGTGCTCATCCAGATATTGAATACGAACAAGCCGGCAGAAACCACTTGTATACCAGCAAAAATTTCTGCGAGTGGATGTATCGGACGGAAAGACACCAATCCTACAAGACCGATATTCGCAAGATAGAACTGAAGATTTCCTAATTTGGGATAGGCAAGTGGTGTTCCTGAAAATCTGGGTAAGATATGATATCCAACCCCGTAAATCATCATAGACATCCATCCGAGAAGGTTCAAGTGGACGTGGGAAAAGAGCAATTGGGCCGGATAGCTCTTCATAGAAATCATAATTGTGCCAAGTATGGCCGCAATGAAAAAGTAAATCAGGCTTGCACGCACAAAATTTTTAGAAAGAGGACTCATATACCGGAAAACTCCCTGGCGAATGTAATAAGGATAACAAATGAATCGTTATAAAAACATCGAAAAAATTAGAATATATGAAAAATATGGATTGTCAAACAAAAAATTGTAGTGGTAAAATGAAAATTAAAAAACGCACATTGCAAAATTAAATGTTCATTTTTAATGATTCTTAGTGTCACGTCTGCAAGAACAGAAACCTTTCTCTGTGAAGGTTCTGATATCGCCGGTATACTCACACGATTTTATTTACAGAGCACCTCTTCTTTTATCCGATGAAGCGGCAATAAGTTATCTTGAGGATTTACGAAGGAATAAAACGACCGTTTCTCATGAACACGATCTTGAGGAAGTATTGAAGGAAATAGATAACTTGTGACAGATTGTCTGTTAATAGGAGTTTGAGATTTATTCGGAATTTGTTTCCTTGAAATCTTCATCTTCATTTGGCTTTGCTTCTTTCGATACATTCTTTTTCTTGATACTGTTTGCATACCCCTTGATTTTGTTTGAGACATTTTCCGGAATACTGGAAACGATAGCCTGCATGCCTTTCCCAATCTGAGTTGCAATCTTTGAGGTATGAACCGTATCACAGGCCGGTTTACTGCAAAACAATAAGACACCAAAGATTATTACACCGCAAAACACAAGCCCTTTCAGGATACCGAACAATCCTCCTAACAACCTGAGCCCAATCCCTATCCCCCATTTCCCCGTGATCCTTTTTACAAGGTCGGTAACAATATAGGTGACCATGAATGCAACGCCAAAGATAATAAAGTAGCCCAGTAAGTTGGCCGTGGATGGGGTAAAAATGCCCCCCAGGAAGTTACTCAGGACATCATGAAAAAGCAGCGCCGTAAAGAAAGAGATCAACAGGCATCCAATCCTGAGAAATTGAAGTGCCGGACCACTGGCAAGCCCAAAAACCGTTGCAAAAAACAAGATGGCAAAGATTGAGTAGTCAATCCAATTCATTTTTCATTCGTCTCTTTTTTCTGTTTCTCTTTCGGGTTGCGTAAAAAATCATTGACCAACCCTTTGAAAACATTTTCCAGACTTTCTTTATCCAGTTTTACAGCAACCCTGGGATCTTTGGCAGTGCCCCGAATTTCTATTGGTAACTCATTTTGTTTTAGAACTAGCTCAGCGATTTTTTCGGCATCCTTACCCAGATGTTCTTTATTAAATCTAACCACAGCGTCGTAAGAGATCGAACCTTCAAATTCGGCTATGCCAGATGCATTTATGCTCATGAGCGGACCCTGCATATCCATTTTTTTGGTATAAACCTTACCGTCTTTTATATGGATTACCGACTCAATTGAGTCAAACGAATATAAATCTTTTTCTCCCAAAATTTCCAGTATGGCGGATAATAACTTGTTGCCCCGGATGTAACCATCCTTTACATCGAGATTAATATTGGCAACAAGCTTCTCGTTAAAGGCCTCCTTCCCGAAACCCTTACCCTGCAGAAAACCTGTGGCGTTCAAAATGCCGCCTATTTCACCTTGCTTGACTGTGAATATTGGAAGGAGACCGAGGGCGGGGATGTCCTGGGTAATGTGAACATCCTTTGCCTCAAACACGAGATCAAAGGCCGGTTCTTTTTGCTGAAGGTCAACGACCCCTTTCATGGTAGCAGGGCCTTCATTTATACATAATCGTGCCTGAGCGGAGATCACACCATCTATGAATGAAAATTTATCGGTAATAAGGTTTTTTATCAACAGCCGATTTTCATAGTTGATCTGCTGTACGGAAAGTTTTTTAACGATAATTTTTTTCAATAATAAGGGGAGCAACTGAAAAGTGCTTTGAATATTCTCAAAATGTATTGGAGAATCTTTGTTTTGTTCCGGCTTTTGCACCGTAAGATAAGCAATCGTAATACTGTTGGGCCGATGAAAAGAAACAGGACCAACCTGATCGATATATTTGAACCTGTCTTCTAGTATCCGAGTAACTTTTTCCTGTATAAAATCTTCGGAAATAAATACCCGGGTGATGAGGATAACAGCGAAAACAATGCAGAATACGATTCCACAGGATAATACAGTCTTCCTCGCCCAACTCCTCTTATTTCTTTGTATTTGCATATTTAATAAGTAACGGCAGAAGCTGTGTGCCGTGGATTTTCCCAATCTTTCCGGCGAGACAGGTCTTTTCAGAAAAGGAACGTGTGGTATCCGGTTTGATATTTCCACCGCAGATAAGCAAAGGTACCGGATCATCAGAATGAGATTTTAGCCGGCAGGGTGTCGAATGGTCTGCCGTAATCGCAACAATGGTTTTGTCGAGGTCTATGCTGTTTATTAATGGTGTAAGATAGTATTGGTCAATTGCTTCAATCACGGCCTTTTTCCTGATTGCATCGCCATCATGACCAGGCACATCGGGCCCTTTGATGTGGATATAAAGCCCGTCATAATTTTTCATATGTTTGATAGTCATATTGGCGCGCAGGGTGTAATCCTTTTCCAGGTCTTTTGTCGGAGGTGGAATAGGGACGATTTTCATGCCGGTCAGTAAAGCAATGCCCTCTTCTGTTGGCATTTCCACAAAACAGCCGAAATGTGTCTTAAATTTGCTTTTTATACTGGGCAGTTTCGGAAGGTGGTCGCCGGCATCCCTTAACAGAACAAGGTTTGCGGGAAGGTGTCCTTTTTTAATGCGATTTTTGTTAACCTCGGATTGATCCAGCACCTCACAACTCTTTAAGGTAAATTCATTCACCAGAAGTGCAGAACGATAGGCCGCTTCAGTATCCGGACAATCTCTCGTGGGCATGCAGTACTCCACGATGTTCTCAAAGGTCCCCGTTTCCTTTGCAACGCCCAAAAGACCGTGTTTTATATAAGCCGGGTCGGTGTTGGTGACATATCCGGAAAGTTTATCATTATTATCCCGGATAACCAATACACCCCTGTATTCGAGGGTATTTTTAAAGGTAAATGTGGCTGGGACAGATTCCAATTTTACCTTCTTTTTAATTTCTTTACAGAGTTGAGTGGCCTCTTCCGTAGAAAGATTCCTGCCGACGCGACGGTCTTTTATTGATCTCCCAGTTCCCCTTGTTGCAAAGTTTGCCCGAAAGGCAAGGTCGCCGTCATTGATCTTTATTCCCGCTGCAAGCGCCTCCAAAGGACCGCGACCGGTATAATATTTCATGGCATCATATCCCAGGATACTGATCACCGCAATATCGGATTCCGGCGCAATGTCTTTTCCTACCGTGTACATTAATCCGGACTGTCCCTCCCTTGCCAGCATGTCCATTGCCGGAGTAGATGCCGCCTCAAGAGGCGTGCGATTGCCAAGTTCTTTACAAGGATATTTTCCATCCCCCAGACCGTCCAGCACAATATACAAAATTTTTTTCATGTCTCATATCTCCTTGTATATTCAATTTCTCTTATATTTTTCCATTCCTTCTCGAAACAAATCATTTCCATAGATATCATTGGCAACTACCACAGGAAAATTTTCTACCTCGAATCTCATGATGGCTTCTGCCCCTAAATCTGTGTAAGCAATAACCTCTGCCTTTTTAACCCTCTTTGCCAATAAGGCAGCGGCGCCACCCGTAGCAGCAAAGTAGACCGCTTTATATTGCTTCATAGCCTCAATAACAGCGTCAGAACGATTACCCTTGCCAATAGTAGCCTTTAAACCTTTTTCCAGCAACCTGGGCGTATAAACATCCATACGATAGCTGCTGGTAGGACCACAAGATCCAACCGGTCTGCCGGGTTGCGCAGGGCTCGGACCTACATAATAAATAATTTGATTTCGAACATCAAAGGGTAATTCCTTATCCTGGTCGATAAGTTCCACAAGCCGTTTGTGGGCTGCATCCCTGGCCGTATAAATAAGTCCGCTTAGCAAGACCCTGTCGCCAATCCTGAGGCGCACAATACTCTCGTTCGTGAGGGGCGTTTTTATATGGATTATATTTGACATAAAATTGGATGGCTACATGGTTAAATGGCTTTATGGTTCTTTTTTAAAATATCTACCAAATCCCTCAGCGATATTTGCCGAAATAGAATCAACTGCCTTTACAAACTGTTTGCCAACAGTATCTTTAGCAAAATAATCCCATTTTGTAACAATTTCCCAAACAAAATTGCTCAGATTAAATGCCGTCTTGTATGGCTGTACATCATTTAATCGTAAAAATATCTTTTCCATAATAAATCATTCAACCATTTAACCATCTAACAAATATGTTTTACGAGAATTAAACTAACAAGGCTTAAGCACCTAACACAACCGTTTTAACCCGGTGCGCATGGCATTCAATATTGACGGCCACAGGGAGACTGGCAATGTGGCATGGATAGCGTTCTACATGGACGGCAAGGGCTGTAATCCAACCACCCAACCCTTGAGCGCCAATGCCTGAATCGTTTATCCGTTCCAGCATTTCCTGTTCTAGGGCAGCGGTGTCGGGATCGCTCGGTCTTGTTCCTAAAGGTCTCAAAAGGGACTTCTTGGCAAGCATGGCTGCGTAATCGAATGTGCCTCCGATACCCACGCCCACGATAATGGGGGGACAAGGATTAGCCCTCGCTATCTTTACGGTTTCTACCACAAAATTAATCACTCCTGTCCTGCCATCGGCCGGTGTTAACATAGCAATCCGGCTCATGTTTTCACAGCCACCGCCCTTTGCCATGAAGGTAATCTTTAAGCGATCTCCGGGGACAAGTTCCGTATGAATAATGGCCGGCGTGTTATTCCCGGTGTTGACCCGGCTGAAGGGGTCTGCAACCATGGATTTTCTCAAAAAACCCTTTTCATATCCCTGGCGAACACCTTCGTGGATGGCCTGGTAAAGATGCCCTCCCGCAATCTCCACATGCTCTCCCGCCTCAACAAAGACAACGGCAACCCCCGTGTCCTGACATATAGGCATCTGGCATTCACGGGCTATTTTTGCATTTTCTAATAATTCTGCAAATACCTCTTTTGCGACGGGGGACCCCTCGGCCTCATATGAGTCTCTCAACGCATCAAGGACATCCACATTCAAATTGAAATTGGCATCCCTGCAAAGATGAGATACCTTTTCAATTATTTCAGAGGCGCTAATCCTGGTACGTGTAACCATAGCGTATTGCCTTTATGTTTTCATCGAGAAACTGTGAAGGAAATTCAGCGGCAAAATTTACCGTTTCAATATTAATACCAATCTTGCTCAACAATCTGCCCAGGGCAATCATATTGACAAAAATGGGACTGTTAAACTGCTCTACAGCAAGTTTCTCAAAAGGGACACGGTCACTCACAGGGCAGCGGAGTTCACATTTTTTGCATTCCCCTTCGCAGGCAGACGCCTCGATAAGCACATGTTTGGCACATACCGCAGGATCCGGCGTTTTTGAAAGTTGAAGTCCGATGTCGGCCTCCTCAAAAAAAGGAACGTCGACCGGTTCATCAGAATATACAATCTCAGCCCGAATGTTACCACCGCGTACGGCGGCATCATAGACAAGATTCAGGGCAACCTCTTTCCCTAATTTGGCCAGGATGTTGGCAAGGGCATGAGCCATGAGTTTAATGCCCTGCCCAGCCTCCCCGGCCAGCACAATCTTTTTTGCTTTAAATTCCTCCGGGATTGGGGTAATCTTCCGCACCATGAGAATGATGCTCGTTCCAAAAAATCTGCGATCAATGAAGGATACCTCTTTAAATCCGTGCTTTTGAAAAAGGTGATATGTTGCCTTTTCGGAAGGATAGGTAAACAGCTTTGCTTCATGACAGCCCTTTTCCACGAAGCGCCTTATCATTTCCCCCAGGAGTTTATCCCCGTATCCCTTTTTCCTGGATCCCGGCGCCAAACCCATCCAGTGTAAATTCCCCACACCCTCCGACACCCAGGCGAACACAAAACCCACTACCTCGCCATCTTCCTTACCAACAAGATAGACGCATTCTTTGTTGTTGAGGCGCTCCTTGACCTCTTCCACAGGATAAATGTCCTTGAAGTGCAGACGTTCCACCTCAGGGCTCCTTGCGTGTAATTCATCTATAACGAGACGAAAAAGGTCAACGGCCGCCTCCACATCTGATTCCTTGAGGTTTTCGATGGTAAACGCCATGGGGAAAACTAGTAAAATCAGTTGTTGAAAAATTTCTTACCTGCAGGAGTCGGGCCAGTACGGATGAACCGCACGCAGGGGGACTCAACACACAGGCAGGTTGGTTAAACAGAAGTTAAAATTCACACCAGTGATCAATCGGACGTCTTTGCTGATATCAGATAGCTGATGAATTTATCCTGTGCTCATGGATGTTCCTTAAGATTTATTTAAGTTATACAAACAGGGGTAAAATTGCAAGGTAAATTTACCTTGGGCTTCTTATGAAAAATATTTTTACATGCATGCAATACCCTGAAAATTACAAAGACCATTGACATGTATCAGCAAATATGGTAATCCTCTGAAAAAAACACACCGGATATTGATTTGGCAGTAGCAGGAGAACTCTCAACAGAGTCCATATGGTTTGGTGAAGAAATGACCCGTTTATTATTGATTTTTATCAGAGGAGGTAATACCGTGAAATTGCTCAATCAGAGGGCCCAGTATTTTTCTTTACTTTGGCTTGGTATCATTTTGCTGAGTTCTTGTGCACAAACGCCTCGCTATGAGGAAGAGGTGAGAATTATTGTAAGCCCTCATAAGCTGAGTGTTCATTCAGGTTCTGAGGATAAAGTATTTGTTAAATTATTGGATAGGCAGGAAGGTCCGCTCTTTGGTATAAAAGTCACAGCAACAAGCACTTCTCCAACGGTTGCGACGGTTACTCCGGAGGCATTGACTGACCCGGTTGGCAAGGCAATATTTATCGTACACGGTATTTCACCGGGCGTCACAAATATCATCTTTTCTGCCGCAGGACAAAAGGCCTCAATGGAAGTCGTTTTTATAGGGCATTAACTATGATTATGGTTGTCGTGCGAGTGGTTGATTTTGCACTCACATCCAAACTGAATTACCGCATGGCCAATCTTAAATTTTTCACCAAGGATGCGGTTAATTTCTTTGGAAAGCCTGGTGGTTTCGCTGATCATCATATCTTTCGTATCAATATGGCCACTCATGGAATACATACCAGAGGTAATGGTCCAGACATGGATGTCGTGGGCGTCGTCAACACCGGGAATCTGTCTGAGGCTGGCAATAACTTCTTCAATATTGATCCCCTTCGGCGTTGCTTCCAAGAGAATGTCAACGGATTCCATTATCAGTTTATAAGACCAGATCAGGATGAGTACGCAGATCATGACGCTAATGATGGGGTCGACAATAAACCAGTTGGTATAATAAATGATAATGGCCCCGATGATGACGCCGAAGGAAGAAAAAGTGTCACCCAGCATATGCAGAAATGCTGCCCTGACATTCAGGCTGTGCTCATGTCCGTCCCCACCCCCTTTTAGGATGTAGACACAGCCTATATTGGCGATTAAACCCATCATGGCCACGATAAACATCTTGCCGCTTGATATGGTCTCCGGATGCGTAAAGCGTTGGTAAGCCTCATAAAATATCCACAAGGTGATCACAAAAAGGGTTATACCATTAAACAAGGCTGCTAATATTTCTAAACGGTAAAAGCCATAGGTCTTTTTTTCAGTAGGAGGTTTTGCTGCGAAGAATAACGCAAACAGGCTTACCAACAGTGCAAAGAGGTGAGTAAGCATGTGACCTGCGTCACTAATCAAGGCAAGGCTATTAGTAATAAATCCCCCGATAACTTCTACGATAAAGATGCTGCCGGTAATCACACTCGCCAGAATGAGTTTCTTTCGTTCGTGAGCCCTATACTCATGTTTGTGGCCATGTTCATCTTCGATATGATAATAATCTATACTATGAATGTGTTCGATGATATGTCTCCCATCAATGAAATAATCATTTGAAATTCTAAATGACAAATTATAAATCTATAAATGACTTAAAACAAACTTTTTTTCCCGGATTCAAATTTCTTGTACCTGAAGGGAGTACCATATCGTTTTTGCTTAACAATCTTGTTGATGACATTATTACCAACCGTTAATATAATAAGAGTAATAACACGATAATTCAAAAGCGCGAATGTCTCTGAATGGAGGGTAATAAAAATGATAAAAAGAGGCGAATGCTTCAGTTTTTCTCATTCAATGCTGATTATCTTCTTGTTGTCGCTGTCTGGCTGTGCACCGGTTATATCGAAGCAAGCCAGGGACCAGGCCAGACCAGACATTGTTTTCAGAGAGGTACTGAGCGACCCTGAACAATACAAAGGCCGGATGATTATCTTAAGCGGTATCATTATCGAGACCAAAAATACCAAAGAAGGAACCTTATTAGAAGTATTGCAATGTCCTGCTGGTTACCGAGGGAAACCTAAAGATGCGGACGAAACAGGAGGAAGGTTTCTTGCGATTGACAATCGCTATCTCGATGTGGATGTATTTGCCAAAGGACGGTCCGTTACGATTGCGGGGGAGATTCAGGGAAGGAGGACGCTACCGTTGGGACAAATAGAGTACTCCTATCCCCTGATTTCTGTGAAAGAGATATACCTCTGGCCAGTTGAAAAAAATTATCCAAGCCGTGATTATTACTATCATGACTATTGGTGGTGGAGAAGCCGCTATCCGTATTACTAACCAAGACATCTTGCACAACCGGAGGAGTGGATAAGCATGGGTTCCTGCGGTTACTATGAAAAATATGCAGGTAATAATTTCCAGAGTACAAACAGTCATGAGAAAGTGAATACATGATGATAAGTAGTAAATACTTTACATTTCCTCAATCAATGATGTTTGTAGTATTATTTTCCATGGCTGGTTGCGCACCGGTTATATCGAAGCAAGTCAGGGATCAAGCAAGGCCAGATGTTACTTTTAAGGATGTACTCAGCGATCCTGAACGTTACAAAGGTCAAACGATGATTTTCAGTGGCATCATTATCGAAGCCAAAAACACTGCGGAGGGGACTCTATTGCAAGTATTACAGCGCCCTGCTGGTTTCCGTGGGCAGCCGAAAGAGGTTGACGAAACCGAAGGAAGATTTCTGGCGCTTGACAGCCGCTACCTGGATACATACGTATACGCGAAGGAGCGGGCTGTTACAATTGCAGGAGAAGTTCGGGGAAAGAAGATTTTGCCTCTGGACAAAACAGAGTACGCCTATCCACTGATTCATGTGAAAGAAATATACCTCTGGCCGGTAATTGAAAAAAGATACTACGATCCTTATCCCTACTATTACTATGATGACTATTGGTGGTGGCAAAGCCATCTTTTGCTCAGAAGGGAGCATCATCGGTCCAGGAAATGCCGGAAATAATCTAACGGGCTGTTGAGGCTTTAAACGGTTAGTAGCTATAAACCTGCCTTTTGCAAAGCCTTGCCATGTATCCTCCATCCCCTTTATCCATGTCGGGTAAATAGTGCTCCTCTGCGTCCAGGGAAAATTGGGGCTCACTACCCATAAATTTTTTTATTATACCCTGATTTTCTTCTGGTTCGATACTGCAGGTGCTATACACCAGATAGCCGTTAGATTTTAGCAAAGAGGCGCCCGTTTTTAGTATAGAGTATTGGAGGGCGGCAAGTTTATTTATATCGCTTTCTTTTAACCGCCACCGGGCTTCCACGCGACGTGAAAGTACTCCCGTATTGGAACACGGTGCATCTATGAGTATGCGATCAAATTTCATCCGGAAAGGGGCCTTTTCGTCAGATGCGTCGCCACAAACAATAGAGACGTTATGAATTCCCATCCGCAGACAATTTTCTTTGGTCAACTGTAAACGTTTTGCAGAAATATCTAACGCATATATCCACCCCGTGTTCCCCAAAAATTCTGCAATATGAGTCGTCTTCCCTCCAGGCGCTGCGCACATATCCAACACGGTGTTCGATTTTTCTATCTTGAGGAATTCCGCAACCTTCATAGCGGATATGTCTTGCACAAAGAACAATCCTTCTGCAAACCCCGGAATTTCAAAAACTGCAATATTTTCAACAACGACTGCGGTGTTGATAGTGCGTGCGCTGATACCATCTTTATCGAGCAAAGCAAGGAATTCCCGGGTGGATATTTTCCCCTGATTTACGCGAAGGAATACCCTTGGGGCAAGATTGTTGGCTTTGCACATCTCAACGGTTTTTTCCTTCCCATACCTGCTGATCCAACGTTTTATCAACCATTCAGGGTGACTATAATTAATTGCAAGGAAAGAGGTAAGATGTTTAGCCGGATCGGGAAAGATCGGATGGTGAAATGTACACCATATGTTTTTCCTTCTGTACAGGGCCTTTTGCAGGTCGGTAATCTCCGGTTCGCATGCAGATTTATTTTGAATACTTCTTTCGGCTGCCCGGAGAACTGCATTGGTAAATCTGACCGCGTCCGTCCGTCGGACCAATTTTTTTACGAGTGCTACAGACGTGTTTATCGCGGCGGAAAGGGGGATTCTGTCCAAATAGGCAATTTGATAGAGACCCACACGCAGGGCGTATAATACCCATGGTTCTATCTTATTTAAGGGTATATTCGAAAAAAAGGAGATGAGGGTGTCAAGGGGTAAACGATGGCGAATAACGCCGTTTACTAATTCTGTGAGAAGGTTTTTGTCCCGTTTCGATAAATCACTCTGTGCACATCTTTCAGAGATAAGTTCCTGGGCAAAAACCTCTTTTTCATCAACCTCTCTTAGTACCCGGATACCTGCATAACGAACGTCTGTCTTATGTGAGGAATTTTTCAATAGCTTCTTTTACCTCATCCAGATATACATCCGTATCCTTGCAATATCCGTGAGGTCTTAGATTAGGAACTGCAAATATTGCCTTAGACATAGCTGCCATCAAACCCGTCCGGAGTTCCTTTTCGCAGGCAATCGCTATTACCCCATGTATGTCTTCAGCCATTACCCTTTGAAGGGCGACGCGCCCCCCTGTGGCGAGGCTAATATTCACTCCATATTTCTCTGAAAATTCCAGTAAATCCTTGATTTTACATTTCCCACAACGTTTACATTCGTTCAGGTCGTTCCTGACATTTTGCTTGCACTGTGAATTCTGGATGCAATGGGGAAACAAGATCAACAAATTTTTCGGAGAACACTTTTTCTTGCGAAACTTCAACATAAGGTTATTGATAGAAACAACTTTTTTATCAATAAATTCCATGGTACCTGCCTTTGTGTAAATGATAGAGATTCGCTTTACCGCAGAAAACACCACGGTTGCGGTAAAGTATTACAGCAAATGAAAAATACGTATTACGATACAAGCATGTCTTCAACGGTTATCTTATGACCATGTAAGTATTCCTGTGCATTCATTGCACGCTTACCCTCCGGCTGTAATTGTGTGATACAAACAAACCCGTCTCCGGTAGCAACATGGATTCCACATTGAGCAATTTCATTTATCATGCCGGGGTTAAGGGATGTTTTCATGTTTGGCATATCGTGAATCTGTGTCTTCAGGATAATAATTCTTTTTTTTTCT
This sequence comes from Candidatus Brocadia sinica JPN1, assembly GCF_000949635.1. Taxonomy (NCBI): domain Bacteria; kingdom Pseudomonadati; phylum Planctomycetota; class Candidatus Brocadiia; order Candidatus Brocadiales; family Candidatus Brocadiaceae; genus Candidatus Brocadia; species Candidatus Brocadia sinica. The sequence continues at coordinate 878,448 of NZ_BAFN01000001.1, read as the reverse complement.
TTGGTATCATTTTTGAGACAATACGTGTAAGCGCCGGGCGAGGGGGTTAGTCCACGTATCAGATTGTGAATTTTTTTTGTTTCATGGGACCATGGAATTAAGCCGTCTTCTTTCTTCAGTTTCGGCGCAAAGGTTACTTCTCTTTCGTCCTGTTTTGTGTAAGTTGCCTTTCCTGTTTCCACAAGGTTTAACGTCTCAACCAATAGGTCTGCGCCCATGGAAGCAAGTCTCTTTTCAATGTCTCCTGCATTTTCTTCTAAAAATAGTGGCGTTTTTTTCTGGGCAATAATGTCTCCTGCATCCATTTTTGCAGTCATAACCACAGCAGTAACACCGGTGACGGCTTCTCCCTGTATGATCGCCCAGTTAATGGGTGCGGCGCCGCGAAATTTAGGCAATAGAGAGGCGTGGATGTTAATGCATTGATAGCGTGGAAGATGGATAATCGAATTGGACAAGAATTGTCCGAAGGCAACAACAACGATACAATCGGGTGAAAGATTTTGAAGTTGTTTCACAACCGGTTCATCATTAACATTGAGAGGTTGCATGATTTTTAACCCCAATTTTTCCGCGGCTTCCTTCACCGGAGAAGGACACGGTATTTTGCTTCTCCCTTTTGGTCTGTCTGGTTGTGTAATAACAGTGATAATTTTCTGTGTTGCTGCCAATGAACATAAACTGGGAACTGCAAAACCAGGCGTTCCCATAAAGACCACATTCATTATTTAAAACACCATCCTGTGTTCCTTGTTTGACCTTTTTTACGTAAGTGTAATTATACATCACACAGGAACATGTGTGCTTTTGTATGTCCGTTCAAACTCTTTTAACCGTTGTGATACAGCCAAACGATTTGAAGGACTCATTCTGTCGATAAAAAGTTCCCCGTTAAGATGATCCAGCTCGTGCTGCCATGCACGTGCAGCCAGCCCTTCCGCCTCTATTTCTAATTTTTGCCCTTTGAGGTTATAAGCATAAGCCTTAATTCGCTGGGACCGAATAATCTTCCCCATAATACCCGGAAAACTTAAACAACCCTCTTCTTTGTTCAACTCGCCCGTTTCTTCAACTATTGTCGGATTGATAAACACCTTTTCTTCGTGGCTATTCCCACCGGCATCAATAATGAACAGGCGGACAGACCACCCCACCTGGGGCGCTGCCAGCCCTATACCATGGGCTTGATACATCAATTCCATCATTTCTTCTGCTTTTTTGCATACTTCTTTATTAATTTCCGTAAGCGGCTTCGCCTTTTGGCGAAGTGCCGGGTCTGGATACAAGACAATATTCATGAATTTCATTTCTCTAAATTGGCTAAGGTACTGATAATACTCGCTTCACTATACTAAAAAAACAGAAAGATTGCAAGTCTCTTTCATTTTCCTGTGTTTTCCTGTTGACTTTAGGTTATGAATTCAATACATTATACGTCTTCTGGTTTTCGAATCTGATAATATTTGAATTTATTAATCTGAATGAGAGGAGCATCATAACCATGCCAACAATGAAATCGGCCAAAAAAAGGCTCAGGCAAAACATAAAGCGTAATTTGAGAAACAGGTCTCGCAAATCTGCGCTGAGAACTCAAATAAAGCATTTTTTAGGTGTTGTGAAGGAAGGGAATATTCCGTCAGCCGAAGAAAAACTCCGGCTTGCGATAAAAAAATTAGACAAAGCAGCAGCGAAGGGGATTTTACATAAAAATACTGCCAGCAGAAAGAAGTCTCGTCTGACAAAACAATTGAATAAAATAAAAACCGCGGCGCCACAAAAAAGTTAATTATGCCTGAAGCAGTGCCTTGAGGTGGGCTTCTATACATAAAGGAAGATCGGATAGATTGTAACCACCTTCAAGGCATGATACAATCCTGCCGCCGCAGCATCTATCCGCATGCTTCATAACAATTTCTGTCAGCGTACGGAAGTCCTGTATATCCAAATTCAACCCGCCAATGGTGTCTTTTCTATAGGTATCAAAACCTGCTGAGATAACGATAAATTCCGGGGCAAATTGATTTACCCGATGCTCCATGATATCCAGAAACGCTGCGATATACTCTTGAGAAGTTGTATCTGCCGGGAGAGGCATATTAATGGTAAATCCCTTGCCTTTACCCTGTCCATCTTCCTCTTTCCTTCCCGAACCAGGGTAAAATGGATACCGGTGCATGGAAAAATACAACACCGTTGGGTCACGGTAAAACGCATCCTGTGTCCCGTTTCCATGGTGAACATCCCAATCAACGATACAGATTTTTTCTAGCTGATACCTGGATTGAATGTATTTTGCTGCAATGGCTACATTATTGAAAAGGCAAAACCCCATTCCCCTTGAGGGTATTGCATGGTGACCCGGTGGACGCACGAGACAAAAGGCATTCTTCCCTTCACCTTTCATTATCAAATCTATCGCCGTTAATGGTGCCCCCGCTGCATGAACAGCGACATCATATGAGGCGGTAGAAACCACGGTATCACTATCCAGCCATCCTCCGCCGGTATCAGCGATTTGTTTGATAGCCTCAATATAGGTTTGCGGATGAATCAGGCCGATTTCCTGCATTGATGCTGCGCGGGGATTCTCCACCCTTAATTGTTCCCAGAGGTGGTTTTCTTTCAGATACCGTAGGGTGTTTTCCAGTCGCCGGGAATTTTCCGGGTGCCCAAAGCCAGTATCATGTTTTAAGAAGATTTCATCATAAATGAAGAGTGTCATAGATTTTAAACCTTATACCTGGTATTACATTTTTCGTGTTCTTCTGTGAGCGGAGGCAATGAAGTTTTGTCGGAAATGAAAGGGCTTCTAAAAAGAACCATTCCGTCTGCTCAGAATGGCTTTTTTCGTTAGTAAGGGGTTTGAAGTAATGTACGCCTCTTAGAAGCCCGATTTTAAAAACGAAGAATTTCTCAAATTTTGATCTAACCCTTATACCGGATAATCATATCATGAAGTTTCCTGAAGATTTCTTTAACAAACGAGGTATTATTAAGGAAAATATCCCAGGAGAATTGCCCGTCCTCAAAAGATTCTGCAAATTTCCGTCCCCAGCCATGATCGGAAATTGGAGTTGCCTTCTCTATCAGGTAATTTACCTGGTCATGCCGTAACATCAAAGTTGGCACACGCTCTTCTACCCTGGTAATCGTCTCAAGAGGGATGATTCCATTCCACTCCTTCGAAAAACCCTCCACAATATATGCCCTGCCATGCTTATCAAATAATTGATACCATACATGGGCAAAGGCAATCGAAGTATCCTTGTCTGTCACCCAGCCCCATACCAGGTCGCCATTAATATCCAGTCCGGAGAGATTAGAAAAAAACAGGAAGACCGAATCTTCACAATCGCCCTTTTTGCTTTGGCGAGTTTCTCCTGGTGTCTGCCAGTAGTCTGTCTTTGGTGGTTCGGCCCGGTAGTCAATATCAAAAGCTATTTCTCTATACGCCTCATAAATTTGTTCGCCGTTCTTGAAGGTGTTAATACACCATTCTTTGTAAAATAGATTGTCAGGTATGCAGCTCCCATCCGGCGAATGAGCCGTCAATGGCTTTTTTGTCCAGATATCTTCAACCGGTTTATAACCCCTTCCCGTAAGAAATAAATCGGCATACGAAACATCCGCATATGTTTCCACGCAACATATCCCCGATAAAACTAAGGTGGTTACAATCATTACCAAATGTTTCATAAATGGCTTCAGTTGCAACTCCGCTCATTTTGGATTTTGGATTGCGGATTTCTGTTTTTTGCCGATACCGTAACCCACATGCTGTAATCCACAAAACCGAATTTTAGTTACGTTTACTCTAGTTATAATACGGTAAATACTTCTTTTCAACAAGTTTTTACACTATACAGGAGGGCGAACTTAAGTTCGTCTTACTTCGTCTCTCCTTGCAAGGAGGGAAAAGAGGGTCAATTTGGTTACGGGTGCACAGCACTACGAAGTTTTCAGGACCATAAGGTCGTGTTTTACCTTTGTGTTTCCACGCTCTTCAATGGTCTTTATAAGTTTTTCTTTCGTCGTCCATCCCCGATAAAAACTAACCTTCACTTCATTGGTACCAATATCGACATCCGAACCGGACACTCCAAATATACCCAAGAGATATGCCCGCACATCGTGGGCATCAACCTCAGCCATACCCTCTGTCTCAAAGGTAATTGTGTCTATGGGCACTATAGCCTTAAATCCGTTATCTTCAAGGGTTTTGACTATCTTTCTGGCAAATCGGATCCAGCCTTCGTAATAGTTTATAGTGATGTCCTTTGTATTAAGGTCGATATTGGCTGTTGTAACTCCCGGTAGTTCATCCAGGCACTCCCTTAATCTTTTCACATCTGATTCATGTATGAAATTATCAATTTTAAAAGTAAGGTAATCGGGTAACGATGCATCATAGCCTGCATCTTTAATGGCTTTTATAATCTGTTCCTCTGTGATTGCTCCCGGGCAGAGGGTGGAAATACATATCTCAGTTTTATGAGGGCTGATATTGGCGCACTTGATCGCCTCGTTCTTTTGTAAAGTGGCTTTTAGTTGAATGGCCTCTGCAAGATCATTTACTCCCCGTAATTTTAGAGTAATGCCATCAGGCGATGAACCACCGCCACCGCATGCATAGAGCTTATTCGAAATAGTATTGAACAATACGAAACTTACGGATAATAACAATAGTAATATCGTCTTGTATTTACACGCAATCTTCATTTGCATTCCTTCCTGAAGATAGTATTTATCAAAATAGTCTTTTAATAGACTGAATGACCCGCCATATGACGGGTCATTCAATCCGGTACTTTACAACGCCTTCAGGAACTCCACCAAATCCTGCAAATCCTGAGCGCTCAGGTGTGACGTCCTTCCATGCATGTCCTTATCATTTACCGTGTTGTTGATCGTATCAATCAACGTCCTGGCGCTCCCGTCATGGAAATACGTGCCTGATGCATAGATGTCCCTCAGCGTCGGCGTATCAAATTCCTTTACCAGGTCCAACCCAATGATCGGCGTATCGCTCTCCTCGCCATAAGGATCCTCACCGGCATTCAATGCCTGCATGTTAAATACCTTACCCGGCGTTGACCTGAAACCCTTCACTCCTACACGACCGGTTCCCACATCATGGGTCTGTGCATCGCTAAACAAGGCTTTCGGATCCATTGCATCCCCCGGATGACACTCTGCACATCCCACAGCAGGGTCGTTAAATAACTTCTCACCCCTCTTTGCCGCCTCTGTCAAACTGCCATCCGCATTCCTGAACGGACTTCCCGTAAACTCCAATGCCCTGATGTAACAAATCAAAGATTCTAACCTCTCCGGCGAAAAGTTCTCGCTCCTGAACACAAACCCAGGGTCTCTTCCACACACCCTGTCCAGCGAACTTGTTGCACCTACGATTTCATCCGGATGACCCGTAAACCCTTCATGCCTGAACGGAGGCAAATACCTTCCGCCACGGATATACTTCACGTTCTTCCAGCTTCCCCATCCTTCATCTCCAAGGTCCCAGATCAAACCCGTCGTCTGTCCCCTCTCATAATGGCAGCTGGCGCATGCATACTCACCCTGCAACCCCCATGATGCATCATTGAATATGAACTGCCCGTACCTCACCAGCTCACTCTTGAATGGTGAGTGTTTTACCCGATAATGTACCTCAGGCACCGTCAATGGCTCACCCCTGGGAAGAGGCTCCCACTCCGGCCCCGTCTGGATCGTTGCTACTACCTGCGGCGTACCCGCCATCAACTCTCCAGTTGTCATCACCCCTGCTATACCAAGGGCCACAATTAAACCTAATTTTAAAGTCATTGTAAACATGTTAAACCTCCTTCACTACATAAAAAATTGCAAATCCAACAATAAGACCGACAAGAACAGTAAAACACATCATAATTTATCCTCCTTCCGCTATTTCACTCGTCTAAACAGTTCCTCCGGAACCACCTCCTTTCATTCGGGTTTAATTTCCCTTCTATTCTCTGTCGTAGGTAAATATCTGGTTTATAGAATTAGCAATGAGAGTGCCAGGTTAAATTCACGTGGGTATGTAGTTCTATAACTATTTATAAATTCATACCTTAAGGAGATTCAAAACAAAGTTGTTTGTTTTTTTAGAAATCGGTAACACTTGAAATTTGACTAGGGTAAGTCTGGAATGCTTCCCGGGAAGAATAAATTTTGTATTAAGCCTTGAAAATATAAGACTTAGAATAGTGCCTAAATGTGGGCACTATCTCGCCCATTCACTGGCAGGAGCTTTCTTTTAATGTATAGTTTACCACAGAGGACGCAGAGAACACGGAGAAAATAAAAGAAAGAATACTTCATTTTATTATCATAGTTCTGCTCAGTCTGAATGGGATAATGCTTTAACCGGACAATGTATTGAATCTGTGAATAGTGTCGACGAAAAAATGGAATGGGATTGCAGCTATGCGGCACTATGTCTGTTCAGTGGCGGGGATATGGGTTTTTGTTATGTTATACTTCACGAGCTTATTTTGAAGTGTAGTACGAGGTATCCGCAATATCTCTGACATGCGCACCTGGTTACCGTTTGTCTTCTGATATGCCCACAAAAGGAGCTTTCTTTCAGCTTCACTAAGGGTCTCCTGCAGGTCCAGGGAGTCAATCGTAGAAAGTTCGACAGGAAATATACCAGAAGAGGTCTCTCCCTGCGTTAAATTTTGTGGGAGATTTTTTGAGAGAATTGCACCAGAGGTGCAAAACGCCACGGCATGTTCCACAGCGTTTTCTAATTCCCGGATGTTTCCCGGCCAATTATACAATAACAACAAATGAAGCGCTTCCTGAGATATTGAATTAATTACGACACGTTGCTGTGCGGCATATTTTTTCATAAAGTAATTTACCAGGAGCGGTATATCTTCCTTCCTTTCCCTTAAGGGTGGAAGATGAAGAGTGACTACATGGAGCCGATAATACAGGTCTTCACGAAACCGCCCTTCCTGGACAAGCTTTTTCAGGTCTTTTTTGGTTGCGCAGATAACGCGGACATTGACGGGAATCGTTTCTTCCCCTCCAACGCGTTCAAATTCCCGTTCCTGAAGGACTCGCAGGAGTTTCACCTGCATTTCTAATGGAATATCATCTACATCATCGAGAAATATCGTGCCCCCATCGGCGAGTTCAAAACGGCCTCGCCTCGTTTTTATCGCGCCGGTAAAAGAACCCTTCTCATGTCCAAAGAGTTCGCTTTCCAGGATTTCCTTGTTTAAAGAGGCGCAACTGAGCTTTATAAAAGGCCCATTCCGCCGGTTACTATTGTAATGAATAGCCCCTGCTGTAAGTTCCTTTCCGGTACCGCTCTCTCCTTGAATAAGGATTGTGGTATCACGATTGGACACCGTGTTTATAATTTCAAACACGTGCTTCATAGCATCGCTCTTTCCGATCATATTATCATAACCGTATTGGCTCAGTACCTGCTGTTTTAGTAAGATGTTCTCTGCAACCACATCTTTGTGTTTGAGTGCCTTCCTGAGTTTAATCAGTAATTCTTCCAGGGAAAAAGGCTTTGTCACGTAGTCATATGCCCCTTCTTTCATCGCTAGAACCGCATTTTCAATGGAACCATAGGCAGTCATGATGATAACAATGGTATCCGGAGATAACTTTTTTATTTCCTTCAAAAATTCTATACCATCTATCTTAGGCAGTCGTACATCGGTTATTACCGCATCGAAGTTTGTTGATTGTAGTACCTTGAGACCTTCAATGGCATTTGACAGGCAAGCGACGGCATATCCCTCTTTCACCAATTTGTCTTCAAGGGATACACGCATAAGTTTTTCATCGTCAACAATAAGTATTTTGCTTTTCATTTGAAAATGTTCACTCTCCTCTGCGACTGGGAAGGCATACCAGAAAGGTAGTCCCTTCCCCCACGTGACTTTCTATACGGATTTCCCCGCCGTGATCCTCGATAATCCTCTTCGATATTGCCAATCCCATCCCCAGCCCTTTTTCACCTTCTTTGTTCTTCGTGGTAAAAAAGGGCTCGAAAATCTTATCCATAATTTCTCCCTGGATACCGCATCCGGTGTCACTAATATAAACGGTAACACACCCTTCATGTCTCTTGCAAGTATCTGTCTTTATGGTCAGTGTTCCCCCGTCTGGCATACTCTCAAGGGCATTAACCATCATATTGATGAATACCATAGAGACGTGATCCACATCTATGAAAACCATGGGAAGGGATTCGTTAAGTTCTTTATGAATACGTACAAGGCTGGGTTCAATCCTGTGCTCTACAAACTCAAGAGAATTATTTATGACCACGTTAATATTGTTTTCAGAAATACGAAGTGTATAGGGTCGGGAAAATGTTAAAAGACGTTTTACAATCAACTCAACCCGCTTCAGTCCTTCCAGCATAAGAGTGGCGTACTTCTTTGTTTGCGGGACATTTTCCGGTTCATGTTCAATCATGCTGGCAAAATTCTGCAAACCACCTAACGGGTTATTGATTTCATGGGCCACCTCGGCTGCAAGCTCACCTACCGCAGCGAGTCGCTCGGCTCGCAGCAACTGGGCCGTTCGTTCCTCCACCTTTTGTTCCAGATTTGAATATGACTCTTTCAGTTTTGCAGCCATGTGATTAAATTCTTTGGCAAGAAGACCCACCTCATTCTCCGATAGAATCGATATACGATGGTCAAGATTTCCTGAACCAATAGCCTTCGCCCCCTGCGCCAGTTGTAACAGAGGTTGCGTAATACGATTGGTGAATGAAACGCCAAGAGCAATGACAACGGTAATACAAACAAAGATCAGCACGACAACGCGGTTTTTCAGTTTTTCAACCGGGGCAAATGCCTCTGTTAAATCCTGTTTTGCCACAAGTCCCCAATTGAGAACGGGGATGTGCCGGTAGGCAGAAAGTACGGGAACATTCCTGTAGTCTACAGATTCTTTAATCCCTTCTTCGCCACCGGAGCTTAACACCGAAGGGATATCCAGGGTAGAATGGATGGGGCTGATAAATTGCAAGGCCGCTCCCTCCTTGTGACGAAGGTCATTTAAATAGACAATGGTATTCCCTTCTCTCCTCACCAGGAGTGTTTCTCCTGTTGTTCCCATTCCTGGCCAGTTGCGAATCACCGGTTCAACGCTGTTTTTCACATTAACATCCAATAATATGGCGCCAATGATAATATCGCTGCTTTCCAGGGTAATGGTATCTGTCATGCAAACCGGGCAAAAATACGTCATACAATTCTGGTCGGTCAGTTCAGAGGTGTAGATATCCTTCACGGCTACCTCTTTTTTCCCGAGGGTATCTATATAACTGCCAAACGAGCTCAGGGTTTTACCCACGATCCCGGGGTATGTGGATATAACCACCTCTCCATTTGCACCGTCTATTATAGAGATAACGTTGTAATGTTTATAAAACTGCTTCAGGACATGAAGATTGTCTAAAATCCGTTCATAATTTATACGGCCGGCTTCTGATTTTCTCAACTCATCGATACTTTCAAATCTTCTCCTCTGCTGTAAAAGGCTTGTTGCTGCCGCAGCAAGCACCTTGTTGCGGGCAATTACCGAGGTATCGGTCAACCGCTCTTCCAGCCAATTGTTCAGCTCACTTTTTTTCAGGTCAGCAATGGAGGTCAGTTGTTCGATCATCCGCTGCTCAATGGCGCTCTTACTACTGTAATATTCCACGACACAAACAAACAATAACGGAACGGTGGTTAAAAGACAGATATAAGAGATGAGTTGTATCTTAATACTTTTGAAGATGTTTCTGTAATAATTCATAAAAAACTATTTTAAGAGCAATATCCCGCCTAAAATAAGTAACATACCTGCTACCTTGGACAGAGTCACCTCCTCGCCCAGGAAAATCCAACCCAAAAGAAATGTAAATAACGGGTAACAGCTTGTAATGGGAATAACCCTTGATATCTCACCCATCTTGAGCGCCTTGTAAAATACCAATTGTGCTACAACACCCGCCAGAATACCAGCAAAGATAAGAAAGAAAATCGATTTAACCCCCATCTTCCCAAAGGATGGAAACTGAGGGGTAAAAGCGATAAGGATTACAACACCCAGAAAAACGCCTGAACATCTTACCATGTACGCTGCAGTGGGTTCAACAGACGAGAGTCCTACCTTTTCCAGAAAAGGCACGAATCCCCAAATAAAGGCTGTAAGTAAGGCAAGGAAAAATGTTTCCATGAAAGTACTCCAAAAATAGGTGGCTTTTCTCATATAATTAAAATTATTGAGCCACGAATTAACGCCGATAAGGATACATACAAGAAATGTGCGGTGTAAAGTCACATGATTATATGAAAACCAAGGAAAAATTTCTTTAACAATATTTTCATGGCCTTTTCGATGTCTTGATGTATTTTGTCCTCTCATGATTTTACCAGTATTTTTCAGGCATTCAAGACAATTTGAAGCTTGTATGTTTTCATCAAATCTGATATGTTTTTATGACGAGGATATGCCTCGGCGAAACTCAAATACCTGAATAACGAAAACCTTCCCTTTGCGTGTGAAAGTACAGAGAAGTTTTCTATAATCATTATACACCTTCGGTGTTTCGTACATAAAAAGGTGGGGTATGCTTGATGTATAGCAAAAAGCCGATGTTTTTTCTGAAAATCAAACTGAATTTTTTGTGTTTACTCCAGCAAACAGTAAAACCTGATTTGTTAAGCTATAACTGCACCCAATAGATCGTGGTAAGACCGAAATATGCTGAGCGAGTGCCGTCAAGTGCGCACCTCATAAAGAAAAAGTGGGGTATGCACTTAACGACACCTGGTAGCATATGTAGTATAGAAGACCGCAACCGAAATACAAGATATAAGGGTAGGTGTCATCAAGTACGTACTCCATTAAAGAAAATCTAGCAGCCAAGCCCGAAGGGCTGATATGCTTATAGCAAAATGAGAAAAGGGAATTAACAAACCCTGAAAGGGTGATATAAATATGATGGACGGAAAACAAATGCCTCTCTGTTGTGAAGTTGGGGGCGGTGTGTAAAATTTTTCAGGGATATGGCTTTCCAATCATTATGCAAGGGAAATCAAAAGGTAAATTTCCATTCTATAAAAGTCGGGGATATTTCAAGAAATGATCGAGCAGGTATCAGTATTTAGAATTTTGTGAAAATTATAGGCATTTGAAGGAGAGCTGGATGAGTAAAACCCAAAAGACGAACCGGTATCAAAACTCCTGGAGAGGATAAAGGCAGAAAGGGAGAAGGATGAGGCGCTGAAGAAAAAATCCCGAAGGGATGACATGACTATAGGTAAAAACCGTAACACCATATCCAACCTCGAAGGGGTGAAATACAACGGCAATATCACCCCTTCGGGGTTAAAAAATATTCTCTTACTGATATGCTATAATAATAACATCCCTTTGGGATTAGAAAACCATTGCTTGAAATATGTGAAGGCGCTTCTCCGTTTGTGATAATTCTAGAAGAAACTACTGCCCAAAGCTTGCAGCAAAGCGAAGCCCTACGGCAAAGCATTTTGAAAAAGATATTTGAAAGAAAACTGGTAGAACAAAACATTAAAGATGAACCGGCATTAAAACTCTTGAAGTGGATAAAGTCAGACAGGGAGAGGGTGATGCGAAGAATGAGACGCGAAAGAAAATAAATCCCGAAGGGATGATATGATTATAGGTAAAGACCATAACACAAAATCCAACCCCTAAGGGGTGAAATAGAATGACGAGCCGAAAATATATCACCCCTTCGGGGTTCAGAAATAATTGCGCAACGGTATTGTTATAAAAATAACATCCCTTTGGGATTAAAAGGGGGAATTCTATGGCAGGCACATTTTCACAAGTTTACATCCAAGTTGTCTTCACGGTAAAAGGATGGGAAAATCTCATTCGTAAGGAATGGAAAGAGGAATTGCATAAATACATTGCCGGCGTCATCAAAGGCAAAGAACAAAAGCCAATCATTGTCAATGGCATGCCTGACCATATTCATGCTTTTGTCGGGTTGCGACCGACTATGGCTATTTCCGATTTGGTTCGTGATATCAAAAACAATTCATCCAATTTTATCAATGAGAAAAGATTAGTGAAAGGGAAATTTTCCTGGCAGGAAGGATATGGCGCATTTTCATATTCTCATTCACACATTCAGAATGTTTACGATTACATATTGAATCAAGAGGAGCATCACTGCAAAAAAACCTTCCGGGAGGAGTATATTGACTTTTTAAAGAAATTTGAAATTGACTATAATGAAAAATATTTATTTGAATGGATGGAGTAATATTTCCACCACTGACTGAGTTACGATGGATTATCGATATGAGCAGTAAATAATACACAAACCAGAAGATGTACAATAAAATGACGGTAACGATAATATATCACCCCTTCGGGGTTTAAAAATATTTCACGATGATATTGCTATAATAATTACATCCCTTCGGGATTAAAAAACCATTGCTTGAAATATGTGAAGGTGCTTCTCTGTTTGCGGTAATTCTGGAAGAAACTACTGCCCCAAAGCTTACAACAAAGCGAAGCCCTACGCCAAAGCATTTTAAAAAAGATATTTGAAGGAAAACTGGTAGAACAAAACATTAAAGAAGAACCGGCGTTAAAACTCTTGAAGTGGATAAAGTCAGACAGGGAGAGGGTGATGCGAAGAATGAGACGCGAAAGAAAACAATCCCGAAGGGATGACATGATTATAGGTAAAAACCGTAACACCATATCCAACCCCGAAGGGGTGAAATACAACGGCAATATCACCCCTTAGGGGTTAAAAACCATTGTTAAAAAATGGAAAGTAATCTCTCGGTTTGTGGTAAATTAGATGAAACCATAACTTCCAGCTTGCTGGAAAACGAAACCCTGTGACAGATCATTTAAAAAAGTATTTGAGGAAAAAAACATAATTTAATGATCAAATATGAAAGAAATTAAAATAGAATCATTCTCTCACTTTATACGGACAATCGAAAAAAATGTTCGTCAGACGATTTCTTGTACAGAGGTCAAAACATTGATTGGCCACTACGACCTAAAGTGGGGCGTTTAGTCGAAGATGGGCTAATAAGAGATAAAAGTATTAATATAGAAAAACTTGAAAAAAAACTACTTGAAACATTTAAAAGATTTTCTAAACCACACATTAGTGAGTTGCCACATAATAAATTCCAATTATTGGCACTAGCTCGGCATCATGGGCTACTCACAAGATTGCTGGACCGGACAAGTAGCCCGCTGGTAGCACTATGGTTTACAGTAGAAAAACCATGCGAGAATGATTATGGTGTCGTTTGGGCATTCAAACCAATAGTGTCTGATTATCTAAAAAACGCAAAGAAGAAGGAAGATAAGCTTTCCTCTATAAAAAAAACTATAATCGTAACACTTTAGTTCTTTGAAAAATTAACAAGCGATTTTATAGGCCAACCCAGAAGGCGTTTTTACCGTAAGAGCGTTAAAACGCAAAAAAACGCTGGCGTCAGTTTGCCATTTATGGTATAAAGGGCTTCAGAGAAAAGGAATCTGATTATGAAGCCTATCCTATTCCACTACCGTTCACGAGAACTGCATGCAGACGATATAGCCTTTATCAAGGCTCTCACTGAGCGTCATTTTCTCAGAGGGCGAAGTTATATTTCCCGTGAACTCTGCAAGAGTTGGAACTGGATGCAGCCCAATGGCAAGTTGAAAGAATACGCAGCACGAGACCTCCTTCTGAGATTGGAAGAGCAGGGATTGGTTTCGCTTCCGCCACGAATACGGCCGAAAAACAATCTCAAACCCAAGGTCTTTGATCAGATGCCCCTTTTCGTCAAAAGAACACTGGAAGGTGCCATCACCGAGTATGAAACCCCGACGGTCCAGGTGGTAAGAGACCATCAAGAGAGGTACCTCTGGGGTTATCTCCTTCATCACTACCACTACCTCGGATGTCCCCGGCTTGTTGGCGAACACATCAGGCACATCGTACATATCGGCAACCAGGTCGTTGCCTGTCTTGGATGGGCAAGTGCCGCATGGAAGGTCAAAGACCGTGATCGTTTCATCGGATGGGATGAGTCTACCAAACGGATACACTTGCATTTGATTGCAAGTAACGTGCGATTTCTCATTCCACCCTGGGTTATGATCAAACACCTTGCATCCAAGGTATTATCCCTCGCCCTGAGGCGTTTGTCACATGACTGGAAATCCGTCTATGGCCATCCCGTGTATTTGGCTGAAACCTTTGTTGATACCGCACGGTTTCAAGGCACCTGCTACCAGGCAGCCAATTGGATTCGTGTTGGGAAAACCCAAGGGAATGCAAAACGGGGCAATCGCTATCAGTATCATGGACAGCCTAAGGAACTCTACCTCTATCCTCTTGAGAGAAACTTCCGGAGGTTTCTTGCTCATGACCAGGGATGAAGCCATAGCCATTTTAGAGATGGACAGAGAGGATGCGATTCAGGCCATCCTGATACTGGCCGAGAAAGCAGAGAACTATGACAGACTCTGCGATAAACCGAGTCCAACCACCCCGTCCGGCATGACACCCTCTTATCTCAAGCCCGCAGGCAAAAGGAAAAGACGGCCTTGTGGCAGGAAACACGGACATAAGGGGATTTCCCGGAAACGGCCGGAAAAAATAACTGCCTATCAGACACATACCCTCAAGAGTTGTCCTGATTGCCACCAGCCACTGCAAAATCCGGTAAGAACGTATAAGCGATACATCGAAGATATCCCACAGATTGATCCGGTCGTGACTGAACATACGGTTCATGGTTCCTGGTGTTCTTGTTGTAGAAAGATTGTCCAGCCTACGGTCACAGACGCGTTGCCAAATGCCCGACTCGGATTGCGCCTCGTTGTCTTTACCGCCTGGCTTCATTACTTAGTCGGCATAAGTATAAACAATATCGTAAAGATGGTTTCCGTATTTTTCAACTTTCACATAAGCGCCGGTGGTTTAACCCAGGCTTGGAAGTCCCTTGCAACACTCCTGGAATCACGGTATAACGATATTGGACAAAAAGTCTCCGCAAGTGCCGTTTTACACGCAGATGAAACAGGGTGGCGGTTGAACGGGAAAACCCATTGGTTATGGTGTTTTACCACCAAAACCCTCTGCTACTACCTCATAACACGCAATCGGGGGTCGCCTGTCATAGAAAAGTTCTTAGGCAGACTATTCAAGGGCATCCTGATTTGTGACTTCTGGGGCGCTTATAACAAGATAAACGCACTGGCAAAGCAGCGGTGTTTCTATCATCTGTTCACGGAACTGGTAAAAGTCGACACATACAATCGGTCAATTCCATGGAAAGCTTTCCGGAAAAAACTCTCTCGTGTGCTCAAAGACGCATTGCGGTTATCGGAGGAAAAGAACCATTTGAGTCCAGAATGCTTTCTTCGGTTGAAAAAGAGATTACATTATCGGCTTGAACAGTTTTTGATAACACCCTATCAGGATAAAGACGCACAAAGACTGATCAAACGTCTGAATCGCCATAAAGAGGAACTCTTTACGTTCCTGGAACATGAGGGCGTGAGTCCCTATAATAACCATGCTGAGCAACAGATGCGAAAGCCGGTATTGACTCGAAAGATCTCACAACAAAATCGTTCTGCTCAAGGTGCGAATACCCAGGCTATCCTTATGACATTGCTTCGCTCTGCGGAATTACAAGGTGCTAATCCCGTTGAAAACCTTCTGGCAATTGCCAAAAACGCCCTGACGGTAAAAACGCCTTCTGGGTTGGCCTATAAAATCGCTTGTTAATTTTTCAAAGAACTAAAGTGTTACCTATAATCTTTCAACCAGAACTTATTTCTCCAAGAATTATTTCACAAAATGGATGGTTTTCCGTTCATGCTTTTTCTGAGCGTAAGGATAAATTTACGAGCTTTGATAAAATTAAAAGATATAAAGACACTTGATTAAATTTACAATTGATAAAAGCTTATTTAAAGATATTAGGCATTCTTTAGATAGATGTGGAATAAATCAAAGTACAATGTATCCGGGGCTTGATGGTGTAGCAGGTTATTCCTCTTGGAAATATACGTTATTAAAAGATGAATTATGATGAATACAAGTTCACTAGTCAGTAAGATATGGAGCTTCTGCCACACCCTACGGGATGATGGCGTAGGCTATGGCGATTATTTAGAGCAACTCACATATATGCCGTTCCTGAAGATGGCAGATGAGTTTTCCAAACCGGGATAAAATGAAAGAGGCACAATACTTGTACATGCTTTAGGATAACGATATGTCAGATCAAACGATAACATGCCCCTATTGCGGTAAAGAGATACCATTAACTGAAACGCTCTCTCATCAGATAAAAGAAGGGCTTCGAAAAGAGTTCGAACTGAAATCACGGGATAGAGAATTAGAGCTTGCCAAACGTGAGAAGATACTTGCAGAAGAGAAGAAAATTCTGGAAGACTCACAGAAGGCAATTGACCAGCAGGTCTCCCAGAGATTGCAGGCCGAAAGAGAAAAGCTAAAGCAAGAGGCTAGAAAAGAGATTGAGAACGCCATTCAGGTTAAGTTAAAAGATTTGCAGGAACAGAATAATGAAAAAGAGGTGAAAATTGCCGAGGCCCAAAAGGCCGAGTTAGAATTTCGCAAGAAGATACGCGAGTTAGAAGAATTGAGAAAGAACCAGGAACTCGAAATAACCAGAAAGCTTGACGAAGAGCGCAAGCTGATCTTTGAAAAAGCAAGAAAAGAAGCGGAGGAAGAAAATCGCCTAAAACTCCTGGAAAAAGAGAAACAACTGGAAGACACCAAAAAGGCCCTTGATGAAGCCAAACGCAAGGCACATCAGGGTTCCATACAAACCCAGGGGGAGGTGCTGGAGTTGGATTTGGAATCCCTTTTAAGGACCCAATTTCCGGTTGATGAAATCCAACCGGTACCCAAAGGAATTAAGGGGGCTGATATTGCGCAAAAAGTCCATAACCGGAGTGGCCATTATTGCGGCACCATTCTATGGGAATCAAAGCATACGAAGGCCTGGAATGACGGCTGGCTATCAAAACTGAAAGACGACCAAAGAGAGGTAAAGGCAGAAATTGCCGTTCTGGTGACAGAAACCCTGCCCATGGAAGTAGAAAGTTTTGGACAAATAGAGGGGGTGTGGGTCACGAGTTCTTTATTGTCAACTGCCCTGGCGTCAGTTTTACGGACGAGTTTAATAGAGTTGGCACAACACAAATTATCCATTGTCGGTAAAAGTGAAAAGATGGAGGTACTTTACAATTATTTGTCAGGACCGGAATTCCGGCAAAGAATTGAGGCAATCGTGGAATCCTTTAAATCTATGAAAGAAGATCTGGATCAGGAAAAAAGGGCAATGATAAAAATATGGGCAAAGAGAGAAAAACAGATTGAAAGGATAGTCAATAATACCGTCGGTATGTATGGCGATATAGAAGGTATTATTGGCGCATCTCTGCCACACATCAAGAGTCTAGAACTGACCAATGGGGCAGAGCCTCTTAAAAGAGATGATATCTGATAGTGAGTCTCATGAAAGGTTTCTATAAATACTTTTCTGTTATGGAAATCCGAAATTCGAATTTAGTGTATAGTAGTCAACGGATTATGAATCAATTTCAAAAAACGTAAAAAGAGGTTTTTGTAAGGTAAACTAAAGATGTTATCCGTTAAGATCGGACACTATCACCCAGCCCTTGAAAATTCGTTTGTAAATACCATACAAACGTTAAAAGAGAACGATCCCTTAGCACCCCTTGCCGTTGTGGCGCCTACAAACTGGATGCTGAATCGCCTCCAGGAACGCCTGGTTCAGGAGCATAACGCCTCATTTATGAATATCTCGTTTATGAACTTCTCTGTCTTTGCAAATGAGATATGCAGACGCTCAGGGATAAACACAGGCCAGATTATTCAACAGCCGGTTATTTATGAAAGCATCATTGCCGGATTATTAAAACAATATACGACTCAAGAGTCTTTTTTTAAAAATGTACAGTCCCTGCCTGCCCTCGCTAAAGCCCTATTCCAGGTCATACAAGACCTTATTGACGCAAATGTTCGGGTCGATGACTTGAAAGAGGCTGTTCGTGAAGGATTCGTCGAAGGTATGGAAATACAGAATCTCCACGGAGTCGTACATCTCCATAACATGTTCTGCCGGAAATTGAAAACCTTAAATATGTCCCACTATTCTGATGTCTTTCGTATGGCCACTGCATGTGTACCGGATTCCGGATTTCTTAATGGTTTTGATCGCATCCTGGCATATGGGTTTTATGATCTTACAGGAGTTGAACAGGATTTTTTTGGAGAAATATTCAGGACTTATCCGGCAATCCTCTTTCTGCCCTACCAAAGGAAACATCCCGCCTTTTCCTATGTAAAGCCCTTTTATGAATCATTCGTCCTGGGACAGGCGCGTGATGTAGAGGAGCTATCTGCAGAGGGTGATACCGGATTCTCATACCTGATGGCTCCCCAATCCGAAGATAGTTTTGTTGCGGGTTACGAGTTACAGGTTGCGGGACATAGGTTAAAGACACAACACACAACTCACAATACGAAACCCGTATCAGATATACGTATTATAAATGCCTCAGGCAAAAGGGATGAGGTCTGGATAGTTGCTAAGGAGATACTTACATTAGTGGATGAGGGTTATAAGATGGAGGAGATCGGCGTAGTTGCAAGATCGCTTGACCCTTACACCGATGCCATCAAAAGAATATTCCAGGAGAATTATATCCCATTTATAACCAGCGCACAGGAGCCTCTGGAAAGGTATCCATTGGTAAAAGTCATCCAACAGATCCTCACGCTGAAACGGGAAGATTTCTATCGTCCTATGGTCATTGAATTGCTCTGGTCACCTTACTTCAAGATGCCGCCGTGTGATCCTCAGGGAGTTATTCCACGCCCCGATCTCTGGGACATCCTGAGCAGAAGGCTGGGTATTCGGGGTGATATCACGTGCTGGTTGTCGAGGCTTGAGCAAGCGAGTGTTATGCCGTCAGAATCTGTTGACCTGGATAATGAAAAATCCATATCAAAAGATGAAACAAATATTGACGGAAATACCCCTTCGTATTCCCCTCTTTGTGAGGGGAGGGTCAGGGGGGGAAAAAATATGTTTCCAGATAATGAAGAGGCAGGTGGGCGCATCCACATCCCCACGGATCAAGTGAAACTTCTGAAAAATATCCTCTATACGTTATCAAATGATTTATCTTCCCTTCCCGAAAAGGCATCATGGACGATTATGGGTCAAAAAATAACTCATTTTCTCTGGAACTACATTCACATTCCCTCTGAAGGCAGGAATCCTGGGGATAAAGAAAGAGACCTCTTAATACTGGATAAAATAGGGGATTTGTTGCGCACTTTATGCACCCTGGATTGTTTGGGTGAAGAGGTAACGCGGGATCAATTTATAGATACCTTAATAGACGCATGTCGGCAGGGATCCTTACCCTTGGGATCGGGAAACGGCAGGGGTGTAAAGGTTCTGGATGCCATGTCGGCCCGCGGCATTCCTTTCCGTGCCTTGTTTCTATTGGGTCTCAATGAAAAGGTATTTCCCCGTGCTATTTCTGAAGAACCCTTTTTGCGTGACCATGTCCGCCGCAGGCTTTCAGAAGTCCTGGGAAATTTCATTCCTGAAAAGCTCCGGGGATTTGACGAGGAGCGTTTGCTCTTCACGTTCTTGTTAAACGCCGCATGGGAGCGACTCTATCTCCTCCATGAACGTTCAGATGAAGCAGGAAAGCCGAAGGTTCAATCACATTACCTCATGGATATCCTTCAAAGTATGAAAGGGATATCCGTAACAGGAAAGAATCTTTGGCAAAAGCCGGAATACGAAGTTTACATTCCACGGGGTATTAAAGACAAGCTATCCAATACAGAAGTGTCCTTGCTTACACCCAAAGAGATTGGTATTCGTATGGCGCTCGACCGAATAGACCCTACCTGTTTTCTGAAGACCTTTGGAATCAACCGTGACGTCTTTGATCGCTCACAGTCAAGCTTAGATTTTCTCGAAGGCTACACGCCTTACTTAACATCATGCGATGGGGTCATTGGTGACATGTCCGAATGGCTGAATGAGCAGGCATGCCAGGGTCTTAGCCCAACGGCGGTAGAGGTCTTTGGGGTCTGTCCGTTTAAGTTTTTCATGAGCAAGATTCTCGGATTGGAGTCCCTGGAAGAGCCGGAGGCGGCTGGGATGATAGCAGCCGTGGATCTTGGCACCCTTTATCACAGCATACTAAGGGATTTTTATCATACCCTGATAGAGAAAGGATATTTTGAAACAAAGGGACACAATGTAAATTCCATAGAACTTTTGCGCAGTATTGCCCAAAAATATTTCACAGAAATAGAACAAAAGATACCGACTCCATACCCGATCATCTGGGAAATAGAAAAAGAGGAGATACTTGATCTTCTCACAAGATTTATAACATGGGATCTCGAACAGATCGAAAAAACGGGCTATATCCCCACTTACCTGGAAAAGACAGTAAAACTGGGTCCACAGAATGACTTGTTCAAACTCATCCCTGCATCCTTTAAACAGGAAGAGGGTACAAAGATAACGTTTAAGGGAAAGATCGATCGGATAGATATAAAACAAGCAGGAGACATGGCTAGTTTTCATGTGATCGATTACAAATCCGGGAGGTTTTCTGTGGAAAATCTCTTAAAATCTGCCATCCGGGGGCAAAGATTGCAACTCCCCTTCTATATCACCATGGCAGAACATTTACTATCGGAGGAAATTGAGAAGGGTCGCATTCCCAAAGATCAGGCCAATCTGGATGAGGCATCCTTTGTTTACGTTGCAGAGTCTATGGAGGAAAAGAAGGGGCAGATATGTCCGCCAAAAAAGACCATTGACAGTGATGGCTGGATGTCGTGCAAGGAACAATACTGGGAGACCTTGCGGGAATTTCTCCAGGTCATCCGTGAAGGCATCTTTCCCGTTTCACCGGCAGAAGATACACAAAAATGTGCATGGTGCGAATTCGCCACCATATGCCGAAGGGGACACCAACCGTTGCGATTTAGACTGAAACAGGATGAAAGGCTAAAAAAATATCGGGAAATTATTAATTTGAATATCACTAAAAAGTCAAATAAACACCGATAAGTCTATTGCTCTCACGAAGATCATTGAATTTCAAATCGGTGTGATATATTTCAATAACGATAGGTATTGGCAAGCAATTTATAATAAGGAAAATTTCGTCCTGGACAATCCGTCTGCCTGCAGTGTCTGTGCATGATGACATTTTCCGAAGGAATATGACATCTGTTCTGTAAGTATTCCGTTAATACTGAAAGTGAGGCCATTTGTGCCGCCGTTGGAGAGGATTCGTTAAAGTTTCCCACAAGGCATATTCCTATGCCGTAATGGTTGTATTCCTCCACGCCGGCATGGGCGCCATTGATCTGATTTACCCATCGATTACCGATCTCAATTTCTCCATCCGGGGTGCCGTTTCCATTCCCGATCACAAAATGATATCCCAGGCCATTCTCCCATCCCCTTTTTTCCCTATGAAATCTATCAAACTCGACGGCGCTACCGGATGCTGAGGCGCTATGATGGATAACGATGTACTTCCAGTCTCGCACAAAATAGCGATCTAACCGACTGACAATATAAGGCTCCACTCTTTCATGGGATTTTTCAGGAATCGTGGCACTTTCTCGAGGTTTCATGACAGTCATAGATTTTTGAGCAGGCGGTGTATGACAACCATGCATGCCAAGAACGACAAGAAAAGACACACAAATATATATTCTCCACCGGGAATGCATGGGTATTCTCCTAAATAGATTTGATACCGGCTAAGCACCTGAAATGGTTACAATTTCTCCTGAACAACAAAATTCATCTGCCAGTATCATATTTCTCATTTAAAGTTTCGCAAATAATATGCCTCGTTATTTTCGGTTGTTTTTCAGGGGAATTGTCCATAAAAAAATGGTTGTTGTGGTTTTTTTGCACTCTTCGTAGGAATTTTAAACACGTATTGCGTACCTTCAGAAAAGGTTATTTTTCTTTCCGGATCTTAAGCTAAGGTAAACTTTTTCCTTTTCTTTTTAATAAAACCTTCTTTTTCCAACTGAATAAGATTGCTTGTTAGTTTTTCCTTGCTTATCTGAAATTTTTGCGCCATTTCCGGTTCGGAAACAGAAGATGCACCGGCAAGGGCTTTCAAAATCATTCCCCGCACTTGCCTGTTGGAACCTTGAAATGGGGACTGCTTTTGGTAATGGGCGCTTCTTTTGTTAAAATTTTCATATTTCTGCTTCAGCATTACTCCATAATCCATGAGGGCATAATACCACTGCCGGGGATTGGAAGTGTCAAGGGTCTTTTCTACCAGGGGAAGGATTTCGGCATCCGTGATATTCGTCTTATCACGAAAAAAACTGTGGATAAATACCCTCCGTATATTCGTCTCAATGAAAACCGTAGGTATGTGAAATGCAAAGGCAGAAATTGCAGAAGCGGTCGCCTTGCCGATTCCGGGAAAGGTAATTAATGTTTCTACAGCAGAGGGAAGATTTCCATGAAATTCTTCTGTGACCCTTTGAGAAATCTTTTTTAAGGCTATTGCCCGGCGGTTGTAACCCAATCCCTGCCATTCACTGAGTACCGTGCGGAGCGGCGTCCGGGCAAGGGAAGAAAAATCAGGGAATATTTTGATGAAACGTTCGTACTTTCCTATGACCCTCTGTACCTGGGTTTGCTGTAACATAATTTCTGAGATGAGGATATGATAGGGGTTTTGTGTCATCCGCCAGGGAAGATTGCGGCCGTGTTCCCGGTAATAGCAGTAGATCATTTCCTGGAATTTCTGCACTTCGGATGAAGTGATGCCCTTTTTCTGGGCTGCCGGTGCCGTCCCTGAACTTCTGTTTTCCTGTTTCTGCGTGTGTGCTGCGTATCCTCTTTTCATGAATTACCAAGAGTGTTGCGGTTATCCAAAACCTCATTCCAATACTGATCAACCGCCGTTTGTATCCTCCTGAGGATGTCCTCCTGTCTCACCGGTTTAAAAAGATGTGAAAACCTCCCCTGTTCTTTTAAATATTCTTCGGCCGGTTTAAATTTCCTTGGAATAATCGTATGCGTTACCTCACCATAAATGGCCTCTTTCAATGCCCAGATACCCGTATCCACTGCGAGCTTCGCTAGCCTGGCAGAATGGGCTGGATCTGTTGTCCATCCGGGAGGACAAGGGGAAAGGCTTATGAAGAGTTTCGGCCCTCTATACTGTTTTGCCTTTTTAAACTTGTTAATCAGGTCAACGGGGTGGGCCGGAGAGATGGTTGCAAGATATGGTGGTTTGTGACTTCTCCATATCTCAAAGAGGTCCTTTTTAGGGAGTAATGCCCCGGTTGGACTTATCTTCCCTACGGGTGTTGTCCCCGTCTTTGATGCAAAGGGTGTCGCGCCCGACGACTGGAAGCCGGTATTCCCATATGCCTCGTTATCGGAGCAGATGTAATAGAAGTCAAGATTGCGATGCATGGCCCCCGATGTGGATGCAAGGCCTATGTCATAAGCAACCCCATCGCCCGTCAGCACAACCACCTTCAAATCTTCTTCGGGATTCAATCTTCCCTTTTTTATCAATATGTCAAGGGCATCTCTTATACCTTGTGCCCCGGCAGGGGCACAGGCCATTGCTGTATAGAGCCAGGAATTCTGAAAAGGTGTGAATGGATAGATAGAAAGCAGGGTAAAACAACCGGCGGCATTTACAATTACAGTCTTTTTTCCCAAAGCCTTCAGGCAGTGTCTCAAAGACAAAAGACCTCCGCAGCCTGCACATGTAGGGGTGCCAGGGAAAAGATTCTCTTCCGCAGGAAGGTCTTTGATAGTTTTTATAAGGGTCAATTCCATACTGAGATTAAATATAAATTAAAAATCAAAGATAAAAGATAAATAATTACTCAGCGTATTTTCAAGCGCTACCGTTAAGAGCAAACAAAATCAGGCAATTCACCACGAAACAACGTCTTTAAAGCAAGGCACGAACTTACCCCTTGTTTTCGACAGGTTGAGAGATAGCTACGAATACGGCAGAAAATTTTAGCGCCATCCAGAGAACGGAAACAGCCCGATATTTTCTGCTGAACCTTTGTCATCCGGATATCATTTTCACCTAAATTGTTCGTAAAGGGAACGATTTTATTGTCCATGAATCTGAACACATCATCCTCGCACTCTATTAATCGCTCCAGAAGATTCCGGGCTTTTGTCCTTTTCATTCTCCCCCTTTTCCCCTTGCGGTTGGTTTCATCAGGCGCAGGACATTCTGCCTCTGCGTTTTTTAATATCAACCGGTACCTTTGCCGGTATTTTTCAGCTTCGCTGATTTCTAATAAACCTCCCGCATCCTTCACCGCACGATTTATCCCTTCGGACAATGATATCGTATCTTTTGCCCATTGCTGCTTATCTTCCTCCCACACCCCCGTCAATTCCCTTAAGTGGTGGACGTCATATAATGCATGGGTACAATCACACTTATAATACGGCTTCCAGTGGTCGTGACAGAGAATTCCCCTAAATTTGGGTAATATCCCTATGCTATCCATTGCCTCAGTTCCCCGTTTCTCATGAGGGGAAAAGTGTGTCCATAAACTATTGGATACACAATGCAACCAATACTTGTCCCCATTCTTATTAATGCCCGTTCCATCTATATGCAACGCATCTGATTGGGCAAGTTCTGCTTTGGCTTTCTCCTCAAAGGTTCGCCAGCAGGGTTATGAGAAATATCAGCAACTCAACCATTGACCTTATGGCTGGCGACAACTCTTTCTCTTCCGAAAGAACTCTCTCTACTTTTTTGAGCGTAGCTTCGACGTCTATGCCCTTTACCTTTAATGGATAACACCTGACCAAATAACCTTAATTTCTCTGGTAGGGCTATTTATCACAGACTTTTTTATCCATATTTTATGCGCCATATTCCACGCTAAGGCACGAAAATAAATTGATGACAACCACCGGCGTTTTCTGTTTATGCAATGGCGTGGTATGACCTACAAAAACCACTGGTAAACAATATACAGCATTATGCTCCAAACAAAGAATGTTACAAGTTCAGCACAAAATACCTGTCGAATAAAATTTAAAATATTTTCGCTGAATAGTTACTATTTTTGATGTATTCGTATTTATCTATGAGTAAAACATATTCATCAATGGTAATTTTATAATTTCCACTACTGAAAATTTCCATAATTTTGCATAATTACCCATGCCCTACCAACTCCTCCTTCATGTACACCTTATAGAGATGGCTGTAAATACCGTTTAAACGCAGGAGTTTTTCATGACTACCCTCTTCTACCTTCTCTCCCTTGCTTAATACAATAATCTTGTCACAGTGGAGGATGGTGGATAGTCGATGGGCAATGAAGATGGACGTCCTGCCCTGAGTCACTTTATGAAGGGCATTCTGGATCAGAATTTCAGAAAGGGGGTCCATGCTGGAAGTTGCCTCGTCAAGAATTATTACCCGTGGATCGTAGACAATGATCCTGGATAAAGAGATAAATTGGCGTTCACCTACGGAAAGATTTGCACCCCGTTCGGCAATCTCCGTATCGAGCCCTTTTGGCATACGATCGATAAAGGGTATTAATCCTAATGTCCCGATGGTCCCCAAGACCTCTGAATCTGATACGGATTTAAACAGGGTAATATTGTCCCTTAACGTACCTGCAAATAAAAATATGTCCTGGCTTACCAATCCAACGACATATCGCAGTCCTATCTTTTCTATCTTTCCTATATCGATCTGATCAAGCAGTATGTTACCCATTTGAATTTCATAGAGACGTGTTAAAACACTTGCGATTGACGTCTTCCCGCTGCCCGTTACACCTACCAGTGCAACAGATTGTCCCGGTTCTATATGAAAAGAGATATCTTTTAATACGTAATTCTTTCCATTGTAAGCAAACCAGACATTTTCGAATGTTATCTCGCCTTTAAAATCTTTTTTAGAAACTTCTTTGCTAGGATTAGAGATAATGTAGTCTATCTCGGACGGCTCTTTCATGAGACCAAATACGCGCTCGGATGACGCCATGGCGCCTTGAAAAATATTGTACTTTTCCACGATATCCCGGATGGGCTCAAAGAGGTCGTGAATATAAGCCAGGAATGCCACTAAAACCCCAAGGGTGAGAAACCCGTGCATGTACCTCACCGCGCCGTACCAGAGTACCAGGCCAACCGCCAGTGCACTCACCATATTAATTGCAGGCTGGAACACGGCGAAATAGCGGATATATTTGACTTGTTCTTTTAAATAGTCGTTGTTAATTTCGTCAAATTTATGATAGTTCTTTTTTTCCCGGTTAAAGAGCTGGATGACCTTCATTCCTGTGATATTTTCATTGAGATAAGCATTGATGCGTGCCAGCTTACGCCGTATCTCCCGGAATGAGTTCTTCATTCGACCGCCAAACCAGAGGGCGATTGTCACGATAATTGGAAAGACGGAAAGCGTGATGAGTGCAAGTTTCGAGTTTAGCATAAACATAGCTACGAATATGCCAATGATAATAAAGATGTCACCAATTACCACAATGACGCCGGCTGAAAAGAGTTCTCCAATTGCCGCAATATCGTTGGTAAGGCGCGTAACGATCCTTCCGACAGGATTTTTATCAAAAAAAGAAACAGGGAGTGATTGGACGTGATTAAAAAGCTCCATGCGCATATCCATCATAACCTTCTGTCCAATGGTCTGGATATTATAACTTTGCGCCACCACCAATAATAACCGTAATGTCTCGATACCCAGTATGGCCAATGCAGTCCGATATATTAATGTCTTATCCCCTTTGTTAATGCCATGATCAATTGCATATCCAAAGAGATACGGACCGAGCAAAAACAAAACGGTGGTGATGAGTACCATAAAAATAGAGAGCAAGCCCGATACTTTATAACGCAGTAGATACGACAGCAATTTTTTAATAACAATCCTGTCGTATAATTTACCCGCTAAAACATCCTCACTGAAAAATTCTTCTTTGTCCATGGTATCTTTCTTACTCAATAGCTTCTCTGCAACTTTGGCTTTAGAAATGCAGAGCAAGAATGACGAATCACCAGTCGGTTCTTTGGATATTTTTTTATTTCTTAAAAATTGCAGAATGTCAAATATTACTTGATGATAGTATCTTTGCGAACAATGGGTTTTCGGTCGGTATCTATCGACTTTTTATTGTTGAGGTCTTTGAAGTCTGTTAATCTATGTTCGCTGGTGGGAAAGTTATCTCCTAAATAGGATTGGCGTGCGATGGGGTTATTTAAGATTTCCTGGGTGGTACCTCTGGCAACAACCGTGCCTTCGCTTATGATGTACGAGTGGTTTGTAATACTGAGGGCTTCACGGACATTGTGGTCTGTGATAAGCAGACCAATGCCCTTATTCTTGAGTCTCAGGAGGATGTCTTGTACCTCATTAACGGCAATGGGATCAACACCCGTGAATGGTTCGTCAAGGAGGATCATCGTGGGGGAACTGGCGAGCGCCCGTGCAATTTCAAGTCGCCTTCTTTCACCACCTGATAGAGTAAATGCCTTGTTTTTTGCCAGATGTTTTAAGTTAAATTCGGTAAGCAATTCGATCAGGCGTTTGTATTTCTCGTCGGAATTGTATCGGTGTGTCTCCAGGATGGCGAGAATATTTTCCTCCACCGTCAGCCGCTGAAAAACGGATGACTCCTGGCACAGGTATCCCATCCCTTTCCGCGCCCGCAGGTAGATGGGGAAGTCAGTAATATCTTCATTTTGAAAAATCACACGGCCACTATCGGGCCGGACAACACCAATAATCATGCTGAAGGAGGTGCTTTTACCCGCACCGTTTTGACCGAGCAAACCCACGATCTCCCCGTCATTAACCTCAAAACTGACCTGATTCACAACGGTACGTTTACCGTACGCCTTTGTTAGCCCCTCTGCTCTTAGTAAATTCATAATGAACTAAACTGAATTTTGAATTTTGATTTATTATTTTGCACTTTGATATTTTTCCTTTACTTGTATAACAAAGTCGCTCAATTTTTTACAAAAGTCTATTTTATAAACTTCATCGTATCCAGAGGCCAGAATACAAAGAATGCTTTGCCTACGAGATTATCTTCCGGCACGAACTTCCATACACGGCTGTCATTACTGTTTCTGCTATTGTCTCCGAGCATAAAATAATCCTTCTCACCCAGCTGGATCGCTTCAGTTGTACCCCATGTACCAGCCGCGAGACTGGTGTAATAAATATCATGGAAAATCTTAATATTTTCAAAAGTCCCATGTATGCGGGTACCACCAAAACGAATTTTACTGGTATCAAACGGACGTGAATCAGGTACCATTCCGTCATCATAATCAAATACAAAAACCTTATCTTTGTTTATGGAGAGGGACACCACATGATCTACGTTTGAAAACTCGATCTTTTGTGTGCTTCCGGTTTGCAAACGGATACCTGTTTCCAAAACGACATTTCCATCTTTTATAAGACGACCTTTTGCATTCGTATCGTCCGCTGGGATAATGGCAGTAAATATATTGTTGTTTTTTTCAAGGACAAGTTCCAAACATTGTGAACCCTTTAAGAGCGTTACATCAAAGATAATCTTTACGTCACCCATTTCATTGCTGCCAGACCTGTTATTGTAACCATTTTGGTCAGAAATGTTTCTCCCAAACGTTACAAGAGACGTCTCCGGATTATTTTCTGACATATTATCCAAAACAACTGAGTTTTCATTAATTTTCCATGCGCCGCTGCCTGTTATCCACGTTGGGTCGTCAGTTTCCTTTGCCAGATAATAACTGTTGTAAACCGGTAGCCACAGCGTATCCTGTACAGAATCAGGTTTTCTTTGTATCCTGTCGTTGATATAAATATCGCCATTGACGATCTGGAGCTTTTCACCAGGTAAACCAATGAGACGTTTAATATAATTCTTCGTTTTCTTTGAGAATCTTGTCGAGCCACACCGGGGACAACGGAAGCCCTCGTGCCATTCCGTATCAGGAAGTTGTGTGGAACAATTTTTACAGGTAAGGTCGTATAGCGGATAGATAAACACTACGACATCCCATCGTTGCGGATCTTTAAATTTGTACCAGAATTTATTGACCACGATCCTGTTTCCACCGTGAATTACCCGGTTTGACAAGTCTGACCAGGTGACTGTTGTTTTGCAGCTTGGACAAGACCCCTTTCTCCATAACCATGCCGGCCAATTATAACGGATCCTGTTATTGCAAACATCGCAATAAGCCGAAAGACTTATCCTGGATTGGCAATTGGGACACGTAGCGCTTTCACTCTGACGGTCGGCATAAAAAAACCAGCTGCAATTCGGACATTTTACATCCTTATGCTCACCCAATAAGGTTGGCGCCATCGAGCCAGTAGGGATTTTAAATGCCTCCACCACAAAATAGCGGATAGCAAAGGCCAGCGCGACTGCTATGGCTATCGATTCGATATTTTCGCGTAATTTGCTTTTCCGCTTTTTTGTCTTATCGTTCACTCCGGAGTTTGTTTGTTGTCCTTTTCTATCAGCCATCCTGCACCTCATTCATCAACGGATAATACAGACAAGAACGCCTTCTGTGGGATTTCCACGTTCCCGATAGATTTCATTCGCCTTTTGCCTTCTTTCTGTTTTTCCAAAAGTTTTCGTTTTCGTGTAATATCGCCACCATAACACTTGGCTGTTACATTTTTTGCAATTGGACGGATCGTTTCCCTTGCAATAACTCTGCTTCCGATCGCCGCCTGTAAAACTACCTCGAAGAGGTGTCGTGAAATTTCGTTCTTGAGTTTTTTAACCAGTCTTCTACCTTTCGTCTCCGCATCTTTCCTGTGGACGATGGTTGAAAGGGCATCTACGCGTTTACCTGACACAAGAATATCCAATTTTACAAGGTCCGCAGGCTCATACCCGACAAAATCATAATCCAGTGTTCCATAGCCCCGTGTGGCGGATTTCATCTTGTCAAAAAAATCAAAGATGATTTCAGCTAACGGCAGCTCATAGGTAAGTATCGCACGCCTTTCACTGAGATATTCGGTACTCTTATATCTTCCCCTGCGACCTTCTGCGAATTGCATAATAGTTCCGACATATTCTGTGGGTAAAACAAAACTGGCACGCACGATTGGTTCTCTGAATTCCTCAATTTCATTCACCGGGGGAACCTTTTCCGGGTTATCGACCTTAATTACCTCTTTATTGGTTTTCAATATCTCATAGGTCACGTTGGGAGCGGTCTGTACAATGTTGATATTGCTCTCCCGTTCCAGTCGCTCCTGGACAATTTCCATGTGCAAGAGGCCAAGAAACCCGCAACGAAAACCGAATCCAAGCGCCTGTGAAGTCTCCGGCTCAAAGGTAAATGACGAATCGTTCAGGCTCAACCGTTCCAGTGCCTCACGCAACACGTGAAAATCGGCATTATCTGCCGGATAGACACCACAGTATACCATGGGCATGGGCGCCCGGTACCCAGGCAACGCCTCTTCGGCACGTTCCTTATTATGGGTAACCGTATCTCCCACCTTAACGTCATGAATGGATTTAATGTTGGCAATACAGTAGCCTACCTCACCTGCTGAGAGGCCATCTTTTGCTACCATTTTTGGCTTGAATACGCCGACCTCTTCTACCCTGAAAAAGCGGTTCGTCTTCATCATGTATATCTCGTCACCCACCTTAATAGAGCCGTCAAAGATACGCAGATACACAATAACACCGCGATATTCGTCATAGACCGAATCAAAGATCAGGGATTTTAACGGTGCGTGGGGATTGCCTTTCGGCGGTGGTATCCGCTTGATGATAGCTCCAAAGATTTCACCGACACCTTCTCCGGTTTTTGCACTGACCATCAACGCATCTGCCGGGTCAATACCCAGGGTTTTTTCCATTTCAGTAAGTACATCGTAAGGTCGGGATTGCGGCAGATCGATCTTGCTAATAACAGGAATGATGGCCAAATTGTGTTCCATGGCAAGATAGGCGTTGGCAACTGTCTGTGCCTCGACACCTTGTGAGGCATCAACCAGCAACAGCGCCCCTTCGCAGGCGCCCAAACTTCTGGAAACCTCGTAGCTGAAGTCCACATGACCGGGTGTATCTATCAAATTGAGGTTGTACTCCTTGCCATCCCGCGCCAGTTTCAGCGCAACCGCACTGGCCTTGATGGTAATACCGCGTTCGCGCTCCAGATCCATATCATCCAGCATCTGGTTACGGAACTCTCTGGATGTGATGGTATTCGTCTTTTCCAACAATCTGTCCGCCAGGGTAGACTTTCCATGGTCAATATGCGCAATTATACAGAAATTTCTAATTCTGTCAGTAGACATCCTGCCGCTCCTATAATCCCCGCATCGTTGCCAAGCTGCGAAAACACGATTTTCGTATCTTTATATGATGCCTCGAAGGCCCCCCGCTGAGTGACCTGTCTTATGGGATTCATCAATAATTCCCCGGAACCAATCATACCGCCTGCCAACACAATCATCTCCGGATTTAATATATGCATAATATTAATAAGGGCAATACCAAGGTAACGCCCCGTCTCTTCAATAATATCTAACGACGCCCTGTCGCCCTGAAAGGCAGCATCGCTGATCATCCTTGCCGTAATTTCATCAGAAATTTTTAATGACGAAAATTTACCGCTCTTTAACACCTCTTTAAAACGTCGTACCATGCCTGTAGCCGATGCATATACTTCAACACATCCACGATTGCCGCAATTGCATTGAGGGCCATCCATCTGAATTACCATGTGACCAATCTCCGCTGCCACATTACTGGCGCCCCGCCATAACTTATTATCAATAACAATACCGCCCCCAATCCCTGTGCCCAGGGTTAGCATCACCAGGGAACGAACTTCCTTCCCCGCCCCTGCCCACTTCTCTCCCCATGCAGCTGCATTGGCATCGTTTTCCAATACACAGGGTTTAGAAAACCGTTCTGCTACTATGCGTTTGATAGGGATATTCCGCCAGCGTGGCAGATTGGGAGAAAAGAGGACCGTTTCGCCTCTTTTATCGACAAGGCCTGGCGATCCCAGCCCAACACCAATCATATCAGATTCTTTTATACGAGCACCCTGTATGATTTCAGCAATCAGCAAAAGGATTTGATTAGATATGATCTGCGAATCGGCATGAGAATTGGTTTTTGTGGAAAGGCGATGAAGGATTTTCCCATCCGTATCAACGATACCTGCCTTTAGATTCGTACCGCCCAGGTCTATACCGATTATATAGTTACCCAAATTTTATGAATCCTTGTTTCAGAGAAGAGCACGGCATGTATTCAGATAAAATCAGCAATACACAACAGTTACTCCTGTTAAAAATATTTGCCCCCAAACAAAGGCTATAATTCATTTACATAAGCTCAAAATATTAACAAAAGTCTTATGCTAAGTCAACTTATATGCATAATATGCCAGGACTATGTTAAAGATGAACGTAACTATTTATTGTTAAGAAATAGAAATGATTTTCCTGATTTTTCAACATCGTTTCTTATACAATAGCAACAGAGTTATGAAGAAACGAGAAAAAGCAAACCTGCTATAGAAAGTCTTACGTTCAACGTCCTTTAGCTGTTATTCCCTCTTTTCTCTTTTAAAAAGGCATCCATATCAGCCTTGATACGGGGTTCGTCAACCTCTTTGGCCTTATTGTAACAGAGAATGCAGATATCTCCCTTCGCGGTAGTCATCTTTTTCCATTCGTCTTTTTCTCCAAGATAGAGACCACACTTCCAGCAATTAGCCATAATAAATTCTCCTTATTATTTCGTTGCATCGGGATTTTCATTTTCTTTGTACGGGTTTTGAGGATTTCTGATATCAGCATGTATTTACTTTAAATAATTGGTAAAAGTTTCCTTCATAGTTCGGCTGGTCCTTCGGCACGCTCAGGATGCAACGTCATTGAATTAAGATTATGTATCGCCCTTTCAGGGCATCGAAAATAAGTTTAGATTAAAACGTTAACAGCCATAAGAACACGCATTTAAGCCATTTGTATGGCCATATTAACATTTAATTATGCCAAATTTGTGCTATATTCGCTATAGCTTTTCTCTAACAGTTCAACGGCCTTTCTCAGATGTCCAGGGGTAATATGGGCATATCTTCTGGTCATTCTTGTATCTTTGTGTCCCATAAGTTCGGCAAGGGTATCCCGGTCAACCCCTGATTGACGATGCCAGGATGCAAAACAATGCCTTAAGTCATGGAATCGAAAATCCTCTATTTCTGCATATTTCAAAGCTTTTTTAAAGTTTAGTTGAATGTGCCTGGCTTTAAAAGGTATTCCGTTATTATCATAAAAGACAGAAGGGGTTTTGGGATGGCTTCTAAAAAAACTAGGTTTTTTGTAACACTTTAGTTCTTTGAAAAATTAACAAGCGATTTTATAGGCCAACCCAGAAGGCGTTTTTACCGTCAGGGCGTTTTTGGCAATTGCCAGAAGGTTTTCAACGGGATTAGCACCTTGTAATTCCGCAGAGCGAAGCAATGTCATAAGGATAGCCTGGGTATTCGCACCTTGAGCAGAACGATTTTGTTGTGAGATCTTTCGAGTCAATACCGGCTTTCGCATCTGTTGCTCAGCATGGTTATTATAGGGACTCACGCCCTCATGTTCCAGGAACGTAAAGAGTTCCTCTTTATGGCGATTCAGACGTTTGATCAGTCTTTGTGCGTCTTTATCCTGATAGGGTGTTATCAAAAACTGTTCAAGCCGATAATGTAATCTCTTTTTCAACCGAAGAAAGCATTCTGGACTCAAATGGTTCTTTTCCTCCGATAACCGCAATGCGTCTTTGAGCACACGAGAGAGTTTTTTCCGGAAAGCTTTCCATGGAATTGACCGATTGTATGTGTCGACTTTTACCAGTTCCGTGAACAGATGATAGAAACACCGCTGCTTTGCCAGTGCGTTTATCTTGTTATAAGCGCCCCAGAAGTCACAAATCAGGATGCCCTTGAATAGTCTGCCTAAGAACTTTTCTATGACAGGCGACCCCCGATTGCGTGTTATGAGGTAGTAGCAGAGGGTTTTGGTGGTAAAACACCATAACCAATGGGTTTTCCCGTTCAACCGCCACCCTGTTTCATCTGCGTGTAAAACGGCACTTGCGGAGACTTTTTGTCCAATATCGTTATACCGTGATTCCAGGAGTGTTGCAAGGGACTTCCAAGCCTGGGTTAAACCACCGGCGCTTATGTGAAAGTTGAAAAATACGGAAACCATCTTTACGATATTGTTTATACTTATGCCGACTAAGTAATGAAGCCAGGCGGTAAAGACAACGAGGCGCAATCCGAGTCGGGCATTTGGCAACGCGTCTGTGACCGTAGGCTGGACAATCTTTCTACAACAAGAACACCAGGAACCATGAACCGTATGTTCAGTCACGACCGGATCAATCTGTGGGATATCTTCGATGTATCGCTTATACGTTCTTACCGGATTTTGCAGTGGCTGGTGGCAATCAGGACAACTCTTGAGGGTATGTGTCTGATAGGCAGTTATTTTTTCCGGCCGTTTCCGGGAAATCCCCTTATGTCCGTGTTTCCTGCCACAAGGCCGTCTTTTCCTTTTGCCTGCGGGCTTGAGATAAGGGGGTGTCATGCCGGACGGGGTGGTTGGACTCGGTTTATCGCAGAGTCTGTCATAGTTCTCTGCTTTCTCGGCCAGTATCAGGATGGCCTGAATCGCATCCTCTCTGTCCATCTCTAAAATGGCTATGGCTTCATCCCTGGTCATGAGCAAGAAACCTCCGGAAGTTTCTCTCAAGAGGATAGAGGTAGAGTTCCTTAGGCTGTCCATGATACTGATAGCGATTGCCCCGTTTTGCATTCCCTTGGGTTTTCCCAACACGAATCCAATTGGCTGCCTGGTAGCAGGTGCCTTGAAACCGTGCGGTATCAACAAAGGTTTCAGCCAAATACACGGGATGGCCATAGACGGATTTCCAGTCATGTGACAAACGCCTCAGGGCGAGGGATAATACCTTGGATGCAAGGTGTTTGATCATAACCCAGGGTGGAATGAGAAATCGCACGTTACTTGCAATCAAATGCAAGTGTATCCGTTTGGTAGACTCATCCCATCCGATGAAACGATCACGGTCTTTGACCTTCCATGCGGCACTTGCCCATCCAAGACAGGCAACGACCTGGTTGCCGATATGTACGATGTGCCTGATGTGTTCGCCAACAAGCCGGGGACATCCGAGGTAGTGGTAGTGATGAAGGAGATAACCCCAGAGGTACCTCTCTTGATGGTCTCTTACCACCTGGACCGTCGGGGTTTCATACTCGGTGATGGCACCTTCCAGTGTTCTTTTGACGAAAAGGGGCATCTGATCAAAGACCTTGGGTTTGAGATTGTTTTTCGGCCGTATTCGTGGCGGAAGCGAAACCAATCCCTGCTCTTCCAATCTCAGAAGGAGGTCTCGTGCTGCGTATTCTTTCAACTTGCCATTGGGCTGCATCCAGTTCCAGCTCTTGCAGAGTTCACGGGAAATATAACTTCGCCCTCTGAGAAAATGACGCTCAGTGAGAGCCTTGATAAAGGCTATATCGTCTGCATGCAGTTCTCGTGAACGGTAGTGGAATAGGATAGGCTTCATAATCAGATTCCTTTTCTCTGAAGCCCTTTATACCATAAATGGCAAACTGACGCCAGCGTTTTTTTGCGTTTTAACGCTCTTACGGTAAAAACGCCTTCTGGGTTGGCCTATAAAATCGCTTGTTAATTTTTCAAAGAACTAAAGTGTTACGGTTTTTTTAAGAAAATAATAGGTTCGCTTCTTTAATGGAAAACCTGACTAATTCACCTATTCTATAAAATTTTTGATTATAGAATTTAATTTCACCTTTAGGAATCTCGATATAATATCTGTACCTTCCCCCTATAAATTCCCGTTTTATAATTACCCCTTCATAAAAACCATTTTGCTCAACCTGTACTTGATATAGTCTAAAAAAAAGAAAGGCATCTCCCCTCTCATGACCCTTTGTCCAACATACCAACTCACCTCATGGGGTTACTACTTTATCCCTGTCTACTATTCTTACCCGTATAGTATTCGATTCTCCGATAAAATTAGCCATGAAAAGTGATCCCGGAGAAAAATAAATCTCCTCGGGACTAGCGATCTGCTCCACTACTCCTGCATTCATTACGGCTATCTTATCTGCTAACAGAAATGCATCTTCCTGGTCGTGAGTTACATAAACTGTGGTAATCTCCGTCTCCTGCTGAATACGTTTTAATTCCTTTCTAATATCATCACGCAATTGCACATCAATATTCGATAAGGGCTCGTCCATGAGGAGTAACTTTGGTTCTGTAACAATAGACCTTGCAATGGCAATGAGCTGTTGTTGTCCTCCTGAAAGTCTTGCAGGGTACTCGTTGGCATATTTTTGCATATTGACCTTGCCAAGAACAGCCTCAATCCTCTTTTGTCTCTCAGTTCTTGTAAGCCCAATTGTCTTTAATCCAAACTCTATGTTTTGATATACCGTCATATGCGGCCAGAGGGCGAGGTCTTGAAACACCATTCCGATATGACGTTCTTTTTGGAAGATACTATTATTATAAACGATCGTATTACCGTAGGACTCTGCTACCCTTTGCTTCCATTGTCAGGAAATATCTTGAGGTCGCAAGGAAAATGCCGAGAGGTAATAATGTCATTACCACAATGATAAGAGAAAGCGCCGATACAATGTTTACCGGACTATTTACCATCACGGTGAATAGTGTTATTGGAAGCGTTTCGTGTCCCGGTGGATAAACCAGTATCGTTGTACCCAATTCTCCAACACAAAACATGAAAGAAATCAACCATGCAGCGACTATCCCATACCCTTGTAAAGGCACGATAATTTTCTTTAAAATGCGGAACCATGAGGCACCCATTACTATGCCTGCTTCCTCTGTTGAATTGGAAACCTGCTTAAAATAATTTGCCATAATACGGCTCGATAATGGCAAAAAACGCGCCCCATACCCCAAAATAATGATCCATAAAGAACCATAGATAAACTGGAATATACCTTCAGGCCTATTGCAGACCTTAATGAGTCCGACACCTATCACCGTTGCAGGCACTGCAAAAAATAGCCAAATAAACGGCGCTATACTGTTTCTCAATTTTGATTGAACTTTTTCTGAAAGATAACCCAAAAAGAAACCCACAACGGTAAGGAAGGTAGCTCCCAGAAAACCGTAGAGGATAGTATTTTTGATACCAGTCTTTGCTAAACGAAATGCATCATAATATGCCGATACTGTTTTACTGTTTACCATAAGGGTAGTAAGGGGAACAATAACACAGAGAATGAAAATAAAGGTACAGAAGAGTGTACCTATAACAGTAAGCCATCTTTCTTGATAGTGTATCGTATTATTTGAAGCCCTTCTTCCCAATATCTCAAACGACTTTCCCCGGAAATAAACCTGCTCTACTATCATAAGCATGATGGTAATTACGATGAGTGGGAAGGCAATTGCCGTTGCAGCCTTCGCATTATAAAAGGCGCTAAATTGGGTAAATATCTGGGTGGTAAGTACATTAACCTGCAATAACGACGGTATCCCAAACTCAGAAAGCGACAGTATAAAAACAATCATCATGCTGGAAAGAATGGCAGGGGCAACTAAGGGTAATGTAATTTGTCGTACTACCTGAAAAATATTCCCTGCTATAAGGCCGCTCTCTTCAAGCCGAGGATTTACATTTTTTAGAGCGTATTCAGTCATTAACATTACGACAGGAAAGAGATTTATCGAAAGGATAAACGAAGCACCATATAAACTATACATAAAGTTTGAGATTGGCTCAGGGGAGAGCGGCGTATATTGAGACAGGAGGGTATTCAAAAATCCTGTCCTTCCTAATAAATTTGCCCACGCAATACCTACTATGTAAGATGGTATAATAAATGGGATAAGAAAACATATTTTAAAGATATTTTTCAGGGGAAGATTTGTTTTCGACAAAAAAAATCCTGCGGGAATACCTGCAAGCGAAGATAACGCGGTTGTGATAGAGGCAAGGATAAGACTATTAAGGATAACCCTTACATATCTTTGTGTTAAAAAAATATCCCTGTAATAAACAAATGAAAACCTACCATCCTCATAGAGAGAGCTTCCGAACATCCACACAATTGGTATGAATGTAGTACAGATAAACAACGTAAAGAAAAACCCCAACGTTACTCTTTTTTGCATCTTTCAATATAGTGAACGCAAAAAGAAAGTTGTCATTGCGAGCGAAGCGAAGCAATCCAGGTCTTGGAGATTGCTTCGGGCTATCGCCCTCGCAATGACGCTTGCATGTATACTTATTTATTACGTTTACTATAGTATCTCCAAAATTTGTTAAATTGGGTCTTCAGCGACTTTTAACAGCGTAGTGGCAAGGCGCGCCTTGCCACTACATGTGTGTTTGAAATTCCATAAACATTAGATTACTGCCCTACCCATTGCTTGAGAAATTCTCCAATCTCTTCTAACTTCTTCGCAACGTCATGATAATTAACATCCATACCTTTTACGGCATCGATGGTTAATACGTCCGCGGGTGTCCGTACATCGTATCTCAGTGGCATTTGTGCGCACGGTGCCCATGCAAGGCTTTTTTCAACTTCTTTACTCAAAAGAAAATCAATTAATTTTTTCCCATTTTCTGGATTTGGGCTATTCTTTATAAGACAAACCATATTCGGCATAATAAGCGTACCCATATCTTGCTGGTTCGG
The DNA here is from genome assembly GCF_000949635.1 of Candidatus Brocadia sinica JPN1. Lineage (NCBI taxonomy): Bacteria > Pseudomonadati > Planctomycetota > Candidatus Brocadiia > Candidatus Brocadiales > Candidatus Brocadiaceae > Candidatus Brocadia > Candidatus Brocadia sinica. The sequence goes on along the minus strand of NZ_BAFN01000001.1, from coordinate 839,521 downwards.
AAACACTATCTTTACCGGACTTCCCTCCTGAATAGCAACGTTCGCATCATCCGTATCGGTAAGACCGGCCATAACCTCTCCTCTTGCAACAAGTCGTTTTACCTCACCATTCGATGAGACAATTTTTACCCCATTTGCTTTCAAGTCCTGGAGAAATTTCCTTGCCTTTTCATCACCCAATGTAATAAAAAGGGCTGCCATATGTATGGAGGTAGTGCCAAATAATGGGTTTGCGATGGCAACTTGCCCTCTCCATTTTGGCTTTGTAAGATCAAACAGGGATAATGGCTTCTCATCCGTGTTTACGAGATTTGTATTGTAAAGAATAATGCGGGCACGCGCGGAAAAACCAGTCCAATACCCCTCGTTATCCTTGTAGATTTCCGGGATATCCAACGCTGAAATTGAAATATACGGTGTTATAATACCTCTCATCTCAAGTAATACAGGCCGTACCGGATCCCCGCTCCAGAACACATCTGCCCGTGGATTATCCTTTTCGGCAATCAGGCGGTTAACCAAACCGGTACTCTTTGTCTCTTCCGTATCATAAATAGCACGAACCTTTATCCCTGTTCTTTTCTCAAACTGTTGAAGAATAGGTTCCGAGAAGACCTTATCTTCTGAGGTATAAACAACGACTTCTCCTCCCAGGCATATTCTTAGGAAGAGTAACGGAACGAAAATCATCAAGGTAATAAATTTCATAATTTCACCTCTTTTTGTTTTTCCGGCACTTTCAGCGTAAAAATAAATGACGATACTATCAACAAAAGGGCAATAATAACAAACGAATATTGATAACTCAGATGCGACAAAAGGAATCCGGCTAAAATAGGGCCCGAGGCATGACCAATATCAAAGATACTTCCGAACGTCCCCATGGCAGCGCCATAGTTCTGTTCCTTACAGAAATCAGCGACCATAGCAGCCGAAGAAGAGGTCACAAATGCTTCGCCAACACCAAAGACGGCAGCTAAAAGGATCAAAAAGTAAAAGTTTTGCGTCAAAGGGATACACGCCAAAGAAATAGCACATATCCACATCCCGGAGAAGATTATAGGCTTTCTCCCGTATCGATCGGAGATCCTCCCCATAACCGGTTTTGCAAGGATTGTGGTAACTACCTGTGCACCCCACAGAATTCCGGCCAGAAATGGATTTAATTTTGCCACAGTAACGGCATAAATAGGCAAAAAAGCCTCCAGGGCTCCAACCGACAGATTTTGTATACCTTCCATGTTACTGGTGATGATAATCCGATAGTCGCTGATGACCTCCCTGATGCCTTTAAAGAACTTCCGCCATACTTCACTCAGGGGATTTTTGATGTGTATGATTTCTGATCTTCTTGAAGTCATCGGTTTTACGGTAAAACCCAAAGAAATCAGGCCAATAATCCCACAGACGAGATATGCACTATGAAAATGGTGTACAGAATTACTTCCGTTGCCAGCCAGATACTTGAGGATATATCCGCCGAGCGGCGCACCAATGAGATTTCCGATAATGGTAATAGATGAAAATATCGAGAGCCTTTCCCCCTTTTTCTCCCCGGCAATATCGGCGATTGTCGCCATGGCAACCGGTCCATAGATCGATGTGGCCAATCCGTGGAAGAATCTGAGAGAAACGAGTTGCCAGTAACTTGTTACCAGATAGTAAAGAAAAGGGGTAAATGCAAAAACCAGGACGCTGAGAAACAGCATCCTGTATCTGCCGTAAATATCGGAAAGTGTACCTGCTGGTAACTTGAAAAAGATCCCTGTTATGGTAGAAGCGCCAACGACAAACCCAATTGCCTCCGGGCCTGCGCCTAGTGATAACGCAAAGAGGGGCAAGAGTGGGGTTCTTGCCATAGCATAACTCATCCTTGCGAAGAACCCCACTGTGCAAAGGGCAACGAATGGGGATAATACTCTGGTATTGTTTGTCATTTGAAAAGCCCAAAGTATTGCAGATTTTCTTTTAATCTATGTTCCAGGTCTTCTTTTATATGGAGCACAAACTCCTGAACCGCTACTTCTCCCCATCTTTCATGGACGTATGCTATATTTTCGTGAATTTTTGCAAGGTCGTGGATTTCCGGGGCTTTTATCTTATTATCATCAATCCAGTGATGAAGCTCCTCATAAGCATTCCCTGTCCTTTCCTTGCTATTTTTAAAATGATCATCAAGTGGTGGCATTTTAACTACCTCCTTTCGCTTTTATAGTGTAATAGCGGTAGGGTGGATTAAACGAAGCGAATCTACCATATCACAAAATATTGAAGGTGAATTCGGCGTAAAAACCAACGTCTTAATCCACCCTAATCATAGTTTGAAAAGTAATAGTGATAGAGGGCATCAAATATCTCCATACCCTTTTCCAATAACGTATTATCGTTGCTGAGTTTTTTGCTAAGACCCGTGATAATTTGACCTATTCCATCGGCCTCTTTGCGATTATATTTATTATCTTTCAAATCTATATCATGCACAATTTCTGCAATTGGTCGTAAAGCAGGATCTTTTAAATCAAACACCCTGATTAGGATTTCAAAGGTACAGGCATCGCCATGATGGGTAAATTCTGCGCCATACATATCGAAAGGTATAGCATTTTTTGGTAGGTTATTTTCTCCTTTGGATAGAAAGACGAACTTTGCATCTGGATCGATAAATCTTCTGATAAGCCAGGCAGATGCTAAACGATCGATATAAATATCTTTTCGCGTTACCCATTTTTTACCCAGGAAGTCCTTTTTTTGATAAACTTTATTGGCCACAGGTGCTTCTTCTTTCATTTTTTTAGACCATTTTTCTATCTTCTGGCGTATAGATTCAATTTTTTTCAGGATCACTTCTCTCTGTGGGGCATGGAAAAAATCGATCTTTGCTACCTCATCAGCGCCTTTTATTATCTCGCTTAATTTCCTTTTCAAATCTTCTACAAAACGGTCTGTTACACCTTCTGTCCCTTCTATCTGTTCTATCTGTTTTAGCACATCATTGCATTGATCAGTGAATGGAACATACTCCTTATTACAGGATTCTTGAAAGGTTTTTATAATTTCTTCATTGTGCTTTTTGTCCATTGATTCAGTAATAAAGAGTGATGCATCACTTCCACTGTCTCTAATTTGTTTACAAATCCACTGCGTACTCTCCTCATGTTCCTTCGTATAAGGGAGTAAATATACGGCATTTTTGAAGAGTACTGCCCCCAGTTTTTTCAGATGCCGCCAGACCTTTACCCTAAGGTTTGGCGCATCTTGTGCAATTTGATGTGTAAGAAGTATCCATTTATTCATAGCTATTATTAAATTAGGCTGACTTTGGCAGCGAATTTTTAGATATACGACACATGCCGGCCAAACAACCTCTTGCCCTGGGGGTTCAATTTTGTAAATTGAACCCATATAATTTGCACGGTCGATAGCTCATATCGCCGCATAGTCTAAGTACCATGGAAATATTCCAAATTCTTGATTCAGGTTACAAACCTGAACCCACCCAAAGCAAATACTTACGTCTTACCTCCTCCGCTTTTTTTACCAATAAAAAAAGTTATACCCATTGTTATGCCCCAATCCACGCTTTCGCTGTTTAAACCTGCAAACCCTGCAATATCATAATCTATATTGAGCGGTCCTTCCCATACCACTCCACCCAACAATTGATGATCCAGGATAGCATTTTCTACCTTTTCTCCACTGTATTCTGATACAAGATGAAGTTTTTTACATTGGGGTAGGGGAATATCCACTATAATACCATAAATATAGAGTCCTCGCGTGTTATGCTCAAAAGCCTCTTTTTTTGTACCTCCACCAAGGGTGAGGTGGCATGTTAATTTCTCCAAATACCACGAGAAGATACCGGCACCTTCAAAATCTAATCCTGAGGTTCCCTTTTCTGTAGGAAATACAAAACCTGTCTCTGTAGCAAAATTAGGTGTCCAGCCTCCGTTCTCGCCACTACGCCACCAGACCTTTTTGTAAAAGGCTGCCGTATCAGCAAATTGTTTCTCCTTTACGCCCAGCGTTCCTACATATTCGCTATCGATTAATTCACCTACAGTTTCAAGCACAATTTCGCTATCCCATGGCAACCCATAGTTAAAACGGATACTCGATACGTCTAATACGAATTCGTCAGGACCAGGATGCTTTTGCTCATGCAATCCAAATATTCCCAATTCTATCTCCGCAATATTGGGTTCAACTACATCAGCATCTGTTGTAACAAAAGGCCGCAATGCCAGGACATTTTTAGGGGCAACTAATCCTCCTAAAGCACAGAGGAGTATTATTAACCATAATATTTTTTTATTTAACTTGTCCACTGGTAAAAAATGTATCTCTTTATATGGTGATTCAGACAGCTATGTATCGGTAAGCATGAGATTATCAAAATGTGTCTGTGCATCGGCCTTTGTCCATAAACCAATCTTGCCAACCTCTGGTAAAGCTGAATCCTTAACCTCTGAGCAAAGACAATTTGGTATATGTTACAATAGTAACATAATGTTATTATTGTAACAAAACATCCTTTTGTGTCAACAAATTTTCATATAGGTGAGATTCGGTTTTGCAATTAATTTATGAAAATTTGTTGACACTACAAATATTTATGAATTAATATCATATCTGAAGATTTTTTAGTGTTTTGTTCTGCATATTCCCGATGATAAAAATAAGACCAACCAAACTTCACTTCATATTAATAGCCCTTGCATTTTGTCTGTCAAATGCGACAATGGGTGAGCTTTTGGAACATGAACATGAAATTCATTTTGAACATAATACTGTTCATATTCATCACACGCATGAAGATCATGGATTAGGAGGTCATGGAGTAGGAGAAACGGAACATAGAGACGTAAAGAATATTTTGTCTTTTGATTATTTATCAGGAAACACATCTGTTTCTCAAAATGTCAGCCTTACCCTAAAACACCATTTACCCCTATGTTTTTCAGTTCGTCTGGATAATCAAATCCTCTGGTTTACTTCAAAAATCTTCCATCATTTGCCTCCGGATCAATATTATTCCACGAGATTATATCAACTCAATTCTACCTATCTTATCTAAATCAATCGTATTACCACATTCCACTTTGTTCGCAAATTTGTTTTCTTTCGGAAAATAGCGTCATTTTTGTGAGATTAATAGATGATTTCGAAAAGGCTTTCCATTGTGATGATTGTCAGAAAAATATTTGGCATGCAAAACGGTCAAATGGCGGCTTTCAATGCCAGTGTGGCAAACTTCAGTGCTGATAGAATAAAATACTATTTTAAAAAAAATTGGTCGATGGAAATGTTTAGTCAAATAGGATGTGTTAATCAGCGCAAACCCATCAATGCTTTTTTTTGTGGGCGTGCTTCGCCCCTCGATAAACTCAGGACAGGATTTACCCAACCTTACCAGTACTGTCTAAAAGAAATACCAAGAACACGACTTTAACAACTCCTCGAGGTCCTCAAGAAAAACAGAAACAAGGTGTCCATAGACCCATCAGATCGAAGTAAGCAAGAAATGCTTGAAAAGCAGTTTGATCGTAGCATATCGATCCTCGAACCAGTAAAAGCCAGAATTAAGGCGACAGATGAGTTGATAGATGAAATTGTTTACAGACTGTATGGATTGACATCTGAGGAAATTAAGATCGTCAGGCAAATGATAGGAATGATTGACTTTTATCAGCCTAACTGTGATAATGGGATGAAATATGCGTGGTTAGTTTAAAAAACATTGGGGGATAAAAAAAATGAAAATTCAAGTAATTTTAGAACCAAGTGATGAAGGGGGATTTACGGCAATCGTTCCTTCACTTCCTGGTTGTATAAGCGAAGGCAATACGAAGGAAGAGGCATTAAAAAATATTAGAGAAGCCATTGAATTGTATCTTGAACCAGTTGACGATGATCTGAGGTTTAATCCTGATGCGCAGGTATTAGAAATTGCTCTATGACAAAAGTTCCGAATTTGAATTATGGACAGGTCATTAATGCTTTACATCGTGATGGATGGGTAATTGTCCGGCAAAAAGGCAGTCATATACGTCTGCAAAAGCATACGGCAGAAAGAACACTAAAACTCACAGTCCCAGCGCACAATCCTATCAAGAGGTCTACATTATCCCATATCATTAAACAAGCACATTTATCCGTTGATGAATTTACAAGATTGTTATAGAAAAGGAATATCACGAACACAACTTTAATCAACTCCTCGAAGTCCTCAAAAGGAATAGAAACAAGGATTGTTAAAGGTGCTGTACCGTAGTGAAGTCTATTATAATCATCAAAATTACGTATAATTTGTACTAATTCTTATGATAAAATTATACATAAAATGGTCTAGTACAAAATATCAATATTGAGTTTGAAAGGAGGTGTGTTGTGAAGGTATTACAGGCTGAATTGCCAGATAAGCTTTATGAACAAATTAAATTACTTATAGATGCTGGCTGGTTTCAAGATGAAAAGTCCGTTATCACAGAAGCCTTGCGTCGTTTTCTTGAAACCCACAAACCTGAGCTTATGGAAAAATTCATAAAAGAAGATATTGAATGGGGACTGCGTGGAAAAGACTAATTCCATCCAGAACGTTATATTGGATGCAGGCCCAATAATTCATCTCGAAGAGATTGACTGCCTTTATCTTTTAACGGATTTTCAAAGACTAATAATTCCCGATGCGGTATGGCGTGAGGTAGAGTATCACAGACCGTCTATTTTCAAAAACAGAGATATTAATTTTGAAAAAGTTAGTGTCATATTGGACGAGGACATACTCTCCGTTTGTAAGTTATTTTGTCTTGATACTGGAGAAGTAGAGGCAATAGCCTTATGTTCTCAATATCCCGATTCTATTCTCCTAACAGATGATGCCTCTGCAAGGCTTGTAGCTAAAACTCTTGGGATAAGGGCTCACGGTACTATCGGTGTATTATTAAGGGCTATAAGAAGAAAACAATTTACCCCTCATGAAACTATGAGAAAGCTTAAAGAAATTCCACTAAAATCGACACTCTTCATAAGGCGCAGTTTATTGCATGAGATAATAGAAGAAGTTAAAAGAGCATACGGTCTCATATGAAAAATGTATGAACTGATTTAAGAAGTATATTTCTTGTAACACTTTAGTTTTTTGAAAAATTCGCAAAATAGCAATGTTCGCCCCTATTTTTTCAAAAAACTAAAGTGTTACAATATTTTTATAAGACATTATTATGGTTAACTTTTAGGATTGTACACACATCTAGGAAATAGATACATCGAGAAAATAGTAGTTGGTGGTACAGGAGAATTTCCCTGTCAGGTATTGCCTTGTCCCGATAGACATTTATTATGTTTATGTCTGTGGTCAATAACAGGTTACTTGACAAACACTTCAACAAATCTTTCCACAAGATAGGCAAGATATTCTATGTCGATGTAAGCCTCTGCACTGCTGTCCAGAAAGAGCTTGCAACTCGCCGGAAACTCTTCATCGGCATCCCAAAAGCATACATATAAAGGTATGCGTGGCAAGAGGTCAAAACGACAAATATAATCGGCCTTCATTTTGCCTTGACTTTCCGCTCCACCCAGTTCCTTACTGCGAATCTTCAGACCGTTCATATTTTTATTGAAGGTTGCCGCAATTTTTTCTTCCGCGCTTCGTTGGAATGCCTTTACATGCGAAGCAGTATTAGGGAAATATCCCAACGTAACCCAATCCCCTGTTAAAGGCTTATTGCCTTTTCTGCGGATGTAATCATACATAATGATCTTTGACCATGAATCATGACAATACGTATTATCTTCAAATAAACCCTCTTTGCGCATCTCGTAAGATTTGTTTAGCATGGCAAGCCGTATCGTTTCCTGGTCATTTTTAGCTTCAAAATGGCCGCCAATGGCACGAGCCGACTCTTTGAAGTCTGTACGTTTTGCCTCAACTTCTAATTCATTGCTTACCCGTTCGTAATTATCGTCCATGGTAATCGTGGGTTTCCGGGGAACCGATTCTGCATTTTCCCTGGCGACATAAGGACAATCCCTTATCTTAAGCTGCGCATTTTTTACCTTAAGTGCAAAGGCCATACAGGTGGGTACGCCACATTTACCACAATTTGTTTTGGGTAGTTTTTTGTATATCTCAATCATTAGATTTTTTCAAGGCGGTCAGCCATCAGTGGTCAGCATCCGATTTTTGCCTGGCCGCTGATGGCTGAGCTAATCACTTACGATTCGTGTTCATCTGTCTGCGACAATACCTCGCTAGCTAATCCTGGTAAACATGGATTTTGATGCACCGCAAATGGGGCACTTATCCGGTGCGGCCTTTTCAACGGTATTTCCACAGACCTGGCAAACATAGTAATCCACGGCCTCGTTTTTGCCCAGATTATTCAATGCCTTTTGATAAAGGTCGGCATGGATCTTTTCTACTTTGCTGGCAATTTCAAAGCTCTGCAATGCCTGTTTGTTTCCCTCTTTCTTTGCCTCTTCGATCATCTGGGGATACATCTTGGTAAACTCGTGCGTCTCCCCTCCAATGGCCTCCTGGATATTTTCTTTTGTACTCTTAATACCCCCCATTACCCGCAGATGGTTATGGGCATGTACCGTTTCCGCCTCGGCCGCAGCCCGAAACAGCTTCGCAACCTGCTGAAGACCCTCTTCGTCTGCCTTTTTGGCAAAGGCGAGATATTTCCTGTTGGCCTGCGATTCACCCGCAAAGGCATTCTTCAAATTATCCATAGTCGACATATTGTTTCTCCTCTTTCTTAATTGAATTTTATCAGATTTAACACGACGAGAGAATCTCTATCCACAGATAATCCCTTCATTTTGTAATAACTGTTTACACTTCGTTATCATCACCTCCCTTTCATCTCCGGAGATATAAAACCTTACCTTTGCTCTTAAAGGAATATGGGGTTCCTTCGCAGTCTCATCATTCAGCAGACATTCGTTTTGAAGAGCTTTTCGTAAATGTCTGGCTGTTCCACAATTCCCATCTATAATAACAATTTTACTTCCCACCATATTTACAATTTCTTTTTTTATTAAGACATAATGAGTACAACCCAGGACGACAGATGAAATACCCTCTTTGTTTACTGACGAAAACAAACGAGAAAGATATTCTGTAATTTCTTGACCCTGGGAATGATCACGTTCAATGATCTCCACAAGCCCCGCGCATGGGAGCGGAACGATCTCGGCAAGATGTTTGTAATGATACACCAACTCGTTAAATTTTTTGCTTTTTAACGTAAGAGGGGTAGCCATAACGAGAATTTTCCCCGTGGATCCCAGTTCCACGGCTGGTTTTACGGCAGGTTCCATACCAACCACGGGGAAGGGATACATTTTTCGAATCTCCTGAATCGCAACGCTTGTAGCTGTATTACATGCGACGACCAGGGACTTAATGCCCAACAAAGATAGGAATTCAGTTGCCTTGATGGATAAGGAACGAACAACATTTTCTTGCTTGGTCCCGTAAGGGGAATGAAGTATATCAGCAAAATAAACAAACTCCTCGTAAGGCAGTGTCTTGATTATCTCGGCAAGGACAGAGATCCCTCCAATGCCAGAATCGAAGACCCCTATGGGTAATTTAGCTCCTGGGTTTTCCATTCGATTTATTGACACATAAAATTATGGGCGATGGGCATTCGCCTGCCTAATCCAAATGCCTTGGAAGTTACCTTGATTCCAGGGGCTGCCTGCCGTCTCTTGTATTCATTCCTGTTTACCTTTCTGATAATCTCACGCACAACCTTTTCATCAAACCCTATCCGAATAATTTCATCAATTCCTCTGGCATCTTCCACATATGCCTTCAGGATACCATCCAGCACATCATAAGGGGGTAAACTGTCCTGATCGAATTGATTCGGTTTCAATTCAGCCGAAGGGGGCTTGACGATAGAATTCAGCGGGATAATCTCTTTTTCCCGATTAATATACCTCGCCAGTTCATAGACCATCGTCTTTGGGACATCGGAGATCAAGGCAAATCCGCCACTCATGTCTCCATACAAGGTACAATAGCCTACGGCCAGTTCCGACTTATTTCCCGTTGTCAGAACAAGGTATCCATACTTATTGGAAAGCGCCATCAGGATATTGCCACGGATGCGTGCCTGAAGATTTTCTTCGGTACTATCAAAGGGAATTCCTTTGAATTCTGTCTGCAGGGTTTTCTGATATGTTTCAAATACGTCTTGAATGGGTATAACCTTGTAGGCGATACCCAGATTCTGAGAAAGTTTCACAGCGTCATCGACACTGCCCTGTGAAGAAAACCGGGATGGCATGAGCACCCCAACAACATTTTCATTGTCCAGGGCTTCTACGGCCAGCGCAGCGGTTACTGCAGAATCAATCCCCCCGCTGAGACCAATGACCACTTTTTTAAAGCCGCACTTTATGACATAATCCCGGAGTCCGGCAATTAAGGCCATATGGACGGTTTCGATAGGGGAATAGGTCCTGGGTTGTATTTGTACCGCCGGGTTTTCTATATCGACCACCATCAAATCTTCTTCAAAGGAGGCAGCCTGCGCAATAAGCCTGCCCTGGGCATTTATTACGACACTGTTTCCATCGAAGACGAGGTCATCATTACCCCCCACCTGATTTACATAGATAAAAGGAACTTTATATTTCATGGCATCGTGTATGAGCATGCGCAATCGTATCTTGTCATGCTTCTCCACGGTAAAGGGCGATGAAGAGATATTTATCATGACATTCGCCCCGTAAGAGATCAGGTTCTCAATGGGGTCTATCTCATATAAGGGACGTGGCCAAAACTCTTCGTCATTCCATATATCTTCACAGATAGATATACCCAATATGGAGTCCATAAATTTTACCGGAGAAATCGTATGTGCCGGCTCAAAGTAACGGCATTCATCAAAGACATCATATGTCGGCAGGAGTGACTTGTGATGGACAGAGACAATTTTGTGGTCTTGAATAAATGCCGCCGCATTATGGACAAACTTACCATGACGTCGTTTGTTTCTGTCGACGAAGCCTACAATTGCAGAAATATCATACACGCGGCTGGCTATTGTATCAAGAGTTCTTAAGTTCTCATCGATAAATGCGGGAACGTCAAGAAAATCCTTTGGAGGATAACCTGTAACAGACAATTCAGGAAAGACGACAAGGTCAGCATTTCGTCTCCTGGCACGTTCAATGTACGAGCAGATTTTTTCGGCATTCTTTGGAAAGTCACCTACCGTTTGATTAATCTGTGCCAGCGCAATTTTCATGCTTTTTAATGTAATATGTAAGTGCGTCTTTAGCAAACAAATTTTATTCTTAAGTCCCTGATATTAGACTGGTTTCCTGTTTTTGCCTTAATTGTATAAGAAAAAAGACAAAAATCCAATTAAACCTTGTTCCGATATTTGCACATGTACGTGCGGACATTCCATTGACTTTGCCTTCTCTTTCTGATACTTTTACAAAATATCTTTATTAAAAATGCCACAGAAAGAAAGGCAGATATTAAGCAATGACACAGTTAACCCATTTTGACGAACAGGGCGCATCCCGCATGGTGGATGTCAGTAATAAAGAAATTACAAACAGAATCGCCATTGCCCATGCAAAGGTTATTATGAAACCAGAAACTTTCCGGCTCATTATCGATAAGAAGGTACAGAAGGGAGATGTGCTGGAGGTGGCCAGAGTTGCAGGCATTATGGCGGCAAAGCAGACCTTTACCCTGATTCCGATGTGTCATCCACTCAACTTAACGGGCGTAAAGATCGATTACACGAATAATTCCGTGAATGAAATTGAAGTGTTTTCGGAAGTGAGAGTTACCGGAAAAACCGGGGTGGAAATGGAGGCGATTACCGCGGCTGCCGTTTGTGCAATTACCATATACGATATGTGCAAATCCGTAGATAAAGGGATGGTGGTTAGCGACATTCATCTGGTGGAAAAATCGGGTGGAAAGAGCGGGACGTTTGTTTTTGGTAAAGATCTAAACACCCTTTAATACCCTTTCAGCCAGTTCATTTGGTAGTTTTGCGTCTCTTATTTTTTTCGACGCTGCTTCTGCATTATAGGGCACCCGCCTGAAGTCGAGATGTTTGGAAGCAGAATCGAACACCACGTAACATGCTTGTGGATTTCCATCCCTCGGCTGACCTACTGAACCCACATTGATGTAATATTTCCAATCCCTGTTTGAATCGATATCGAAAGATTCTGCTTTATTCGTTGACTGCTTTTCAATAAGCATCAGTCTCATATCGTAATTATCCGCCGGAAACAAGACAGAGGCGTTTACCGTTCTTATTTCCTTCGTGTAAATGTATGCTGAGGGGCGATGCGTATGACCTCCAAAGGTGACCTTTGACCATAGAGATGTATACTTTAACACACTTGCGTTTCTGACATATTCGTAACCTTGTGGATAGGACGGCGTACTGTGTACGATCTCAAATTCTTCCTTGCTAAATTTCATCCTCAGAGAAAGGCTCTTCAAAAATTTGATATTCTCCTTTGTCAACACCCCTTTGGTCCACTCTACAGCAGTCATTGCTATGGGGTTCATTTCGGTAGTAAGGGACGGCTCACCTCCTGCCTCCCTGTCATGATTCCCACAGATAGTAATGCCTTTTTTCTCTAATGACATGACGGCATTCAGCAGGTTTTTCTGTTGTTCGGAGGTAAAGTATAGTTGTGCTACGATTTTATAAATGTTTTCTAAAGCAACCTTCTTTCTGCCATAGATTAGATAACGGACAATGTCGCAGCACTCATTTGGCGACGCGCCGTAACCAACAATATCGCCAGCGATTAATAGCCTGTCAATCTTGCCTTCCTTTTCAGTGATTTCTTTCATTACGGACAATAAGGCATCTACGTTGCTGTGAATATCTGATAAGATGATGTTTTTCACGGGTTATTTTAAATGCATAAAATGATTATATTCAAATGTTGCTTAATAAACTTTTTAATTCCTCTGCTGATGGGATTCTATTGGCGACGTTTACCTCTAAGAGCCCGTTCAGGATGTCCTCCAGTCTCTGTGGTATCTGGCTGTTCATTTTGCGGGGTAAAATCTTTTCTGACTGCCATAATTTTTTTGTTAGTATCTGATAGAGTATAAGGCCAACGGCGTAGAGATCTGTCCTACCATCCAGCCGAATGGAAGAAGAAAGCGCTTCATAATGTACCTTCCGGGGCAGATCCTTGAGATAGTTGAGCATCTGTAACTGTTCCGGAGACGCATATTCTCTGCTAATTCCCTTAATAATTCCTCCCCTTTTAATGGCTAATTCAAAGTCTATAAGGTGTATCAATCCTGTCCTTTGATTAAGGATCAAATGTCCGGGTTTTAAATCGCAATGAACATAGTGCTTGTTATGGAGATGCTGCAAGGGATCACAAACAGTTATAAACAGCTTAATGATTTCTTCAACAGTAACAGCATTTTCAACGTCCTTTTCGCTGTAATACTCCACAAGATCGTATCCGTTGATGTGCTGTAATACGATAAAATTTTGCTTGATTAAAAATTTCCCGTCTCTGAATAACTCCCCCTGTCCAAAATCGCTGGCTGTTGGTATTTGCGGGTGATTGAGTTCCTTCAAGATGTAATATTCTTCTGAAAAGTCAAAGTCAGGAGAGTATTTTATCCCCTTGTCTGGTACATTAATTAAAACGGCATAGTTGGACTTGTGTAAACTTGCCTGGCACTTAAATTCGTTGAATTGATATTTATTAATTCTGTACATGACATGATAAATTTTTCTATCTTTATCAGTTATTCGATACCTTGTGGTCATTTCTTCGGTGCTTCTTCCGATTATTTATAATGCTTTACGACAATGCCGATAATGCCAGCAAGAACTATGTAGGTCATTACGGCAATTATAAGCGACTTTATAAACCCCCACCGGGGTAGCAGGAAGATAAGGCACAAGACGTAGAGAATCCACGGAGGAGTCATCAGGAGCAGCCCTTTGGCATAATTTACCGTGGCGGCATGTCCTGCCTTGCTGTAAATCAGGGTGAAGGTCAGTACGGTCATGGTGGGAAAGGTAGCTACAAAGGCGGCCAGCAGGCCCTTTCCCTGGGAACCCATAAATGTCACCACACTTACAATGGCGCCACCAAGAATAAAGTATAGTATGAAGCTCTTTAGTTGCATTGGCAGTGTATTTCTGTGGTGAACTGGTTCATTTTACCAACGTAAAATGAAGTCATCGATTAATTCCAGACGATCCTGTGCAAAGAGCCTTTCAAAGGTATCGTCATCCGGCAATCCTTTGGTTAGGTCGCATCTCAGTCCAAGCACTTTACATTTCAGGATCAAATTTTTTTCACCATCGGCATGTGCTGTGATATCGACAAATTGATAAGCCGTTATGAGCCCCAAACATTGAAAGCCATCCAAAGGAATTTGGGAGATGTCGCATTCACCCTGACCCGCTAAATCGGCGCCGCCTCCCCCTGAAACGATATATATGGGTAACTGGACAACGCCTGTTCTATCGGTCTTAACAATGCGCTGGTAGTTATGGTCGTGGCCGCTGATAACCAATATGATGTTATGAGATGCATTGTTAAAAACCTTTGTATAGCGATCGCGAAACCTTGCCGCTTTGGATTTACTATTGAGTAAGTCTGTGCATCCGTGATGTCCGATTGAATAAGGCGGATAGTGTTCAAAAATTATTTTAGGGCCACGAAACTGCTTTAATTCAGCCAGGAACCATTGGAACTGTTCTTCATCGTCAGGTAAAGATGAGTTTAAGGCAATGAATTTTATTTTTACCCTATCGGCTTCTTTAACGAAAGAATACCAGGACTGCTCGTCTGCCGTTTCACATAACAATTCTTTTAAATAGGATATGTAAGCAGGGTTCAATGTATCACAAATTTCTTCGCATAAAACCTGCCGGCTCCTCTTTTTTAATTTTGCTTCCATAATGGAATCAATTTCCTTATACAATTTACCTCGCAATAGTTCTATTTCCTTCAAAAGTTTTGTATGAGAAGGCGCCGGTTCTCCAGGTTTATTTATGGCATCTATTTTTTCCCGTAAATCTTTTATGAATGTATCTACTTTTTCACCAAACATAAGTTCATGATTACCGATAACGGGATAGAGAGGGATCATTTTGTCTTCATAGTTGTTGGTGATCACTGTTAAAAAATTTTCAAATTCATGGTAATAAATCATATCTCCTGAAAATAAGATAAAATCAGGATCCAAATCCCGTATTACCCTGGCTATGGCATTATGCTTTACCTGAGTTTTTTCCATCGTTTCCATATCCCTTCGGGTATCACCATAAGCAATGAAATGTAAGGGTTGGGCGTAAAGTTTTTGTGAAAAAAGAATAACTGTAATAACGACAACCAGAAATGCTTTAATTTGTTTACGCACGTTTTCAATCCTTCAGTTTATGTCTCAAGATAATATTCTTGGGCATTTTCCTGTGGGTTTTCACTCTGCTCATCAAACGCATTTTGGGGAATATACCATGCGGTCATTGTCCTTTTCAGCGATAGTTTGTGTTCTTCTGAGGCAGGTTATTGCGGTTTTTCTGATTTCCCCTCTGACACTTTTATCTTCCGCTTGGCCTGGTAGATCACACCCAAGGCAAAATGAGACTTATCGTCGTTTGGGTTGAGTTCCAGGGCTTTTTGCAGAGACTTAATAGCATCGTCAAGGAGGCCCTTCTTTGCATAGGCAACTCCCATATTATAGTAGGCGTCCGAATATTTTGGGTTAATTTCCACGGTCTTTTTAAATGCAATAAGGGAATCATCCAGAGCATCCATAGATGCGTATGCGACACCTAAATTATAATAGCCTCTTTCAAATTTCGGATTAAGCTCCACGGCCTTTTTAAAGGCTGACACGGCATCAGGGTATTGCTTTTTCCCATAATAAACAATTCCCAGATTATAGTGTGCCTCCGCATATTGAGGAGATGCGGTGATGGCCTTTTTAAGGGTTTCGGTGGCTTCGTCTAGCCGGCCCATTTCATAGTACAGTACTCCAAGGTTATTATATGCCCTGACAAAATTGGATTCAATCTCCAGTGTTTTTTTGTACTCATGAATGGCGTCTTCTGACATTCCTTTTTCACTATACGCAATCCCAAGGTTGTAATGCGCCTCAGCATAATGAGGTTTTTTTTCTACGGCCTGTTGAAATTCCCTGATCGCGGCATCCAAAGACTCATCTTTGCCATAATCCTGGCCGTAACCCACGTTTCCTAAAACGAACAGCATGAGTGGTATAACCATGTACATTTTCATACGCTACTCCTTATTGATCCTGGGTATTGTTAAAATATAACCACGCAGAGGATATGAAGCCTTTCTCTGTGTCTCTGTGGTTCATCCTTTTCTCCCGGTTTTCAGGTAACTTTTTCCATTACCGACCCTATCGTAGTAATTTAATCAATCGGTATGCGGCTTTCTTTTAAAGGTCCGCTCAATTTTGTCATAATAATCGTGGCCGCTGAGGTCATTTCGGATAGAGGGGGTTGAATCTTCTGGCTTTGTAATTGTTCAATTGGCGTTTCTTGAATGAACGGAAGAAGTGATAAAAACGGAAGATACTGCCTCTCCATAGCTGGCTGGATTATGGGATCGCATGCTTTTGCCGTAAATTGCAAATCCAAAATTCCCTCGTTCATATTGCTAACCGATATTCCCGATTCATATTTTCCGGCTATAGACACTGTTCCAGCTTTAACTACAGGCGCAAGCGCTGTGATGCGTGATAATTCCGGATCAGCTATGATGGGGTTTGCAATTGTTGTTTTGAGTTGGTCAATCGATATTGCTAGTTGCGGTGTTTCATATTTTGGTTCGGTGACCGTTTCAGGCATTTCCTCTTTGATTACGAAAGCAATGGGTTCTTTTTTGACGGTTTTTAAAATCTTATGAACAAGCAGGTCTCCCACTAATAATTGCTTCAGGGAGGCATCTTTTTTAACGACTTTTAAATAGTGATAATTAACAAGGATTAATGCTATTCCAAATCCTATTACAATCACCGAGGTAATGATTTTCGTAACAAGAGGGAAGAATTTCATAACGAGATGGAATAAAACAACGAAGATTAGGGCGGATGTTCCGACCTCCAGAAGGCCGGCTTGCGGTGAACCTGTTGAAGTAAAATAAACCATGATAAGGACTACAACCAGAAACCATATGCAAACATGCGCAACCAGGTGCTTCCATGTGTTCATTGGTTTGTGGGGTGGAGGCGGTGGTATCTTTGCCGGTTCTATAGATTGGTTAATTTTATTTGTCATGAATGAAAAATTGGAATAAAGATGTGATTTTCTTTATTCTGATTTTATTTGAGTCAAAGGCACTGATTTTAATACACTGTCAACCTCGCATCTCTCAAAATAGCAGACAGTCTATTCAATAAAAACTATAAATGCTAAACGATATAGTACAAATATCTATAGTGGTGTCAAGCCTAATTATACGTACATCTAAAAATTGTCATCTCAACTCAGGCTTTGTAAAAGTAGGTTGTTTTAAACCACCTTTTTTAATTGACAAATCCAATCTCGCGAAATATAATGTCGACCTACGTTGATGCAAATATAGTAGTTTAGCAAACTTAGGAGTTAAAATTTAAATGGCTACATGATAGCCATTATTCTATTGATGAAAGTAAGTTCTCTGGATTTAAAGCGGCAGTATGAAAGTATCCGAGAGGAAATAAATAAAGCCGTTTTAGAGGTAATAGCTAGTCAGTCCTTTGTCCTCGGCCCTTTCGTCGAATCGTTTGAAAATAGCATAGCACAAATTTGTTGTGTTAAACATGCCATTGGAGTGTCCTCGGGTACAGATGCACTATTGTTAGCCTTAATGGCATGTGGCATTAAAAATGGTGATGAGGTTATTACGACTCCTTTTACTTTCTTTGCAACGGCTGGTTCAATTGCGCGTTTAGGGGCTGTTCCTGTATTTGTGGATATTGATCCCTCTACTTACAACATCAGTGTAAGTAAGATTGCGCAGGCTGTAAATAAAAAAACTAAGGCGATCTTACCTGTCCATCTGTATGGACAATGTGCCGATATGGATGCTATCCTTGAGATTGCGCATGCCAACGGATTAGTGGTTATTGAAGATGCCGCACAGTCCATAGGGGCAGTTTATAAAGGGAAAAATGCAGGTTCTATGGGGGACTTGGGGTGTTTTTCATTTTATCCCACAAAAAACCTTGGCGGTTATGGCGACGGGGGGCTTGTAACAACCAACGATGACGAATTGGCTGAGTTTGTTAAAATCTTAAGGGTGCATGGGTCGAAACCGAGGTATTATCATTCGCACATCGGCATTAACGGAAGGTTGGATGCCATCCAGGCTGCGATCCTGTCAGTGAAGCTTAAATACCTGGACGGCTGGTCTGAGAAACGCAGAACGATTGCCGCATATTATCAGGAACATTTAAAGGGATTATCCGTCCGGCTACCCCAAATAGAGCCCCATAACATCCATATATTTCATCAGTACGTCATAGCGACACCAAACAGAGACGCGTTGATGAAATATCTCGAGAGCGAGGGGATAGATACTGCCATTTACTACCCGATTCCCCTTCATTTGCAAAAATGTTTTGAGTACCTAGGGTACAAACCAGGCGCTTTACCTGAGTCCGAAAGAGCTTCTCACGAGACATTAGCCCTGCCTATCTTTCCGGAGATTACTCAGAAAGAACAGGATCATGTGATTTATCACATAAAAAAATTCATTTCGCAGCTTTAATTTTAAATTTTTCTCATGCGAATTCTACAAGTTTTTTTCATTCTCGCCGCGTTATTTTTCATACATAAGTATAATTACGCAGAAAGTTTGCTTTCTACGGTAAAAAATATAGAGCAGCGGCCCTTTTCCTTATCAGCCGATCGTATCAGTACCTGGAAAAAAGACGGAGTCAGGATTTTTGTTGCTCATAAAGACGCAAGGATATTGCAAGGACCATTTCAGATTACAGCGGATACGGTCGTTTGCTGGTTTCCTGAGGAAGAGGCTGCGCAACGCACAGAAGCAACAGTGGAGGTGTATTGTGAGGGGAAGGTTACTATCCTGCAGAATGAAAACTATGAAAAGTACGAACAGGTATACTTACGATTTGAGACAATGACGGGTATTGTAGTCAATTCTGAGGCACAACCGATGGAAACTTTTGAAGAGGCACAGGAAACAGAGGTTGTCCTGCGGGGCGAGGAAATTCGTTTCATGAAAAAAGAGGAGTATTTATCCACCGAGATTCCCACGAAGGCTCCGACTTCAGGCGTTTCCGAAAAAATAGAAATGGTTGATATTGTTGCCGACAGTATTGATTCGTGGGAGGAGGGAGACAGGCGCATCGTTGTGGCCCTGGGCAATGTAGAAATCAAAAAAGAGGATATGACGATAGATGCCGACAGCGTAATCTTGTGGTTTGAAAAGAAAGAACCGGATGGTTCAAGGTATTCGGAACAACCTTTGTGTGAAATTTACGCAGAAGGAAATGTGACGATGCGACGTAAAGACGATTTACAGATTGCCGACAAGATATTTGAGGACGTGAAGGAAGACAAGGGGATTCTTATTAACAGCAAGATAAAAACAATTATTCAGCAGCAGAAAAAAACGAAAATAAGTGATGCCTCTGAAATGAACCCGCGTTCAGAAAAAAGCAAGGCGCCCTTTTTGGAAGGGATGCCGGCTTATGTTGGGGGAGAAGAGATAAAACACGTTGCCAAAGGACAATACGAAATAAAAAATGGCACGATAAGTACTTGTGGATACGGACATCCTCACTATCATTTTAAAGGGAAAAGGATCCGATTGGTTCAGCGGGATATTCATAACATCGTATCTTCTACGAACAACTCATTTTATTTAGGCAAGTACCCCGTAGCGTATCTGCCGTATTTATCGCTTGATGTAAGGAAGCGAGAGCGAATCTTAAAAGACTGGCAATTCGGGAGCTCATCCCGTTTTGGTTCATTTCTCAGGACAGATTGGGATTTATTTGCAGTTACAGGCGGGAAGCAAAAAGAGTGGAGTGATCTTACACTAAATCTTGATTATTTGGAAAAAAGAGGGGTGGGTACGGGTCTCGATTTTGAGTATAAAGGAGAAGACCTCCTTGGTTATGTTAATACCTACTATATAAAAGATCAGGGTGATTTCGATATTAATGATGTGCCGATCGACAATAAAGACCGTGGCGACATTCTTTGGAGGCACAGACAGGAATTACCTTATGATTGGCGTTTGGATATGGAGTATTCCTATTTGAGCGATCCAAGGTTTCTCAGGGAGTTTTTTAAGCATGAATTTAAACAAGAAAAAGATCGTGAGACGGTGTTGTATTTACGGAGAATACACGAAACTACAGCAGGGACGTTTTTGATCAACGAACAGTTTAACGGATTTGATACAACGGTAGATTCCTTACGGGAGAGGAGATATGCGGAACGTCTGCCAGAGGCATCATACCGAATCATAGGGGAGCCCATTGGAGATAATATACTGATATTTACTTCAGAATCTTCAGCGACCTATTTTGACGGATCTTTCGAACAGACTGAGCCGGAGATTCAACCACAATCTCTTGCAAGGGTTGATAGCGTGAGCCGGGTAAGTATGCCATTCAAGCCATGGGTTTTTAACATAAATCCGTTTGTTGAAGGCAGAGCCACCGGCTATACGGAAAGCATTGACACGTCTGGCTCTGTTGATGAGGAAAATGGCCCTGCTACAGGGCGGTTTATCGGTTCTTTTGGATTTGATTGGAGTTCGACGCATTGGAGGAGTTATAGTGTTTACAACGATTTCTTTAAAATAAATCGCCTGCGGCACATCTTCGTTCCGGAGTTGCGTTATATTTACAGTCCGGTTGTTACAGAAGACCCCAGCGAATTTCATCAGCATGATGCGATTGATGCTTTGGATTCATCCCAGGTTGCCGTTATAGGGGTAAAAAACAAATTACAGACAAAACGGGGAGAACCTGGTTTTGAGAAAACAGTAGATTTTGTCGATTTTAACGTGGATTATTATATGTTTCCTACGAGCGCCGGTCTTTACAATGATGGCATCAATGGCATTATCATCAGAAGGGATAACTTTATCAATATAGACTTTCGTTCCCAACTGACGGATATCGTTGCATTTGTTTCTGAAAGGAACGAGTTTAACACGGAAGATTTTCAGTTTGATGTTTTTACCTCGGGACTTGAGATTTATAATCCTCCCGACTGGCAATATTTTATCGGACACCGATTTATCAGGGATATCAGTTCCACCCTTATCCTTGGGGCTGATTACACGATTAGTGAAAAATGGAGGATAATGGCGGGGGAAAAGTACGACTTCAGGTCGCTAGAAATTGAGGATGGCGGGGACAGAGATACGGAAAATAAACCTAAGAATCTGAAAACAAATTTTGTATTATCCCGTTACTTTCATGATTGGGTAGGGAGTCTTACGCTCGAGCTGGATCCGGTGAGAAATGATAGCTCCTACAGGTTTGATATAACACCGAAAGGATTGGAAAAAAGATCAAGACGTTTTTGGTTTTGAGATATAGTTACGATGAAAAAGGCAGTTTATCCAGGAACATTTGATCCTGTTACCAACGGACACCTTGATGTAATCAAGAGGGGGAGCCTTATTTTCGACATGTTGGTCGTTTCGGTGGGATGTAATCCGCTAAAAGATGCTCTGTTCTCCGTGGCGGAACGTATGGAAATGATTCAGGAGCATGTAAAGGACCTGAAAAATGTTGAGGTCGACAGCTTTCAGGGCATGTTGGTGGATTATCTCAAAAAACAAAAAACGAATATTATATTGCGTGGCATACGTACGGTATCTGACTTTGAGTATGAATTTCAGAGGGCGCTGACCAACCGGGTACTCAATAAAGAAGTCGAAACGGTATTTGTAATGACCAGTGAACAATATTCTTTTTTAAATTCTACACTTATCAAGGAAGCTGTTAGCCTGGGAGGCAGTGTGAGCCAATTTGTTCCACCCAACGTTGAAAGGCGTCTGGCGCAAAAATTTAAGCATATGTACAGAAAGAATACTGAATGAAAATTAACGTCTTAATTATTGGTGATATTGTGGGAAAACCTGGCCGTATCATATTGAAAGATAAGTTAAAATTATTCATTGACAGGGAAGACATACATTTTTGCATTGCAAATGGAGAAAATGCGGCGGCAGGAGCAGGCATAACAGGAGAAATAGCAGCGGAATTATTTTCCTATGGCATTGATGTTATAACCACGGGTGACCATGTGTGGGATAAAAAGGAAATATTGCCTGCACTGGAGACCAATAAAAGCATCCTGAGACCTGCAAATTATTCGCCTCTGGCAATAGGAAAAGGCTATGTTGTGAAGAATTCCAGGATGGGCAATCCTATTGGAGTGATTAACTTATTAGGCCGGGTGTTTATGAAACCGATAGATTGTCCTTTCCGGGCTTCTGATGAGATTTTGAAGAATATTTCAAAAGAGACAAAAATCATCTTTGTGGACATGCATGCAGAAGCAACTTCAGAAAAGATTGCCATGGGATGGTATCTCGACGGTAAGGTGAGCGCCGTTGTCGGCACCCATACCCATGTGCCCACTGCGGATGAAAAAATTTTGCCCAAAGGAACGGCATTTATCAGCGATTTGGGGATGACCGGTCCGCATGAATCAGTCCTGGGAAGAAAGATTGAGTGCGTATTAAAGGCAATTGTGACCCAGATGCCCACTCGATTTGATGTGGCAGAGAAGGATATCCGGATAAGTGGTGTGAAGGTGGTTGTGGACAGCCAAACAGGTAATGCAGAAAGCATACGGAGAATCGAAGTTAAAGAGGGTGATTAAATTGGATTCCCTGGCTTCACCCGATATGACATCACTCCGGGCGTAGTCATGCTGAACAAAGTCGAGGTATAACGGAAGAATCTCAACAGTGAAATTCATATATGAACTTTAATGAGATGTTGCCTTTATTACTGGATACAACAAAAAGCCGAAACAGGATACTGACAATTTCTGAACTCACCCGAAGGATACGCGGTTCGCTCGAACAAGAATTTTTTAACCTGTGGGTCGTAGGAGAGGCATCTAATGTAAGGCGGCCTACATCAGGACACGTGTATCTGACACTGAAAGATGCCGATGCACAACTTCAGGCCGTTATTTTCAAAACCGTTGTGAACAATATAAAATTTGAGGTAAGGGACGGGATGGAGGTTTTGGCTTTTGGTTCAGTCACTGTGTACGAAGCCCGCGGTCAGTATCAGTTGATTATTGAACGTATTGAGCCAAAAGGGATTGGGGCATTGCAACTGGCATTTTTACAATTAAAGGAGCGTCTTGAAAAGGAAGGTCTGTTTGACCCTGCACACAAAAAACCGCTTCCTTTGCTTCCGAAAAAGATTGCCATTGTGACATCTTTAACGGGCGCTGCAATCAGAGACATCTTAAATGTAATTAATAGACGATTTGCAAAAGTGGAAATTCTCATCTATCCGGTAAAGGTACAGGGTGATGGCGCGGCGCAGGAAATTGCACAGGCGATTACTGATTTGAATGCTATCGCCGATATCGACGTAATAATTGCAGGAAGAGGAGGCGGTAGCTTGGAGGATTTGTGGGCGTTTAATGAAGAAGTAGTTGCGCGAAGCATTTATGCCTCGAAAATTCCTGTTATTTCAGCAGTAGGACATGAAATTGATGTGACTATTTCGGACTTAGTTGCTGACAAGAGGGCGCTTACACCTACCGAGGCGGGTGAATTGGTTGTTCCCCGGTATGACCAGGTAAAAGATTCGTTAGAAAAAATTAAGACTAGACTTATACAAGCATTGTATAATAAAATATTGCTTACCAGAACCAGATTGCTGAGGATTAAAAACAGTTTTTTATTTAAAAGGCCATTCGATAAGATATTCAGACTACAGCAGGAATTGGATGAACTTGCGCAACGGCTTGTTACGGCAGGCAGACATACCCTGGAATTAGAACGTGAGAGACTGACTGCTTTGGCAAGCAGATTGGAGAGTGTGAGTCCGTTAAAAGTCTTGAACAGGGGTTATTCTATTACTACAAACGGAGAAAATGATAAACCCATTAAGTCAACTGAAGGATTAACTGTCGGTCAAAGGCTGAAGACACGATTTTTTACTGGTGGTATTGTATCTTCGGTTGTTGAGATACTAAAGTAGGGTCGAATTTTTAATATATGGCAAAGATAAAATTTGAGGAAGCGCTAAAAGGATTGGAAGATATCGTAGAACGACTCGAAAAGGGAGATTTGCCGCTTGATGAAACCTTGTCCGGATACGAAGATGGTATTAAACTGTACAAACAGTGCGTCGTCCTGTTAGAAGGCGCGGAAAAAAAGATTCAAATCTTAGTGAAAGATGAAAACGGCGCCTTTCGTACCAGGGATTTTGGGACTGAAACGACCCAAAATAACAATGCAAAATGAACATTGAGTGAATATTCGATAAACTTTAAACTTTTTAGATTTATCCATACGATAAAATATGAGCAAAATATTGGATTGTATTGAATGCCCGGAAGATTTGAAAAAGTTAAAAATGGAGGATTTGCCTAAACTCGCAACGGAAATTCGGGAATTAATCGTGGACGTTGTTTCAAAAAATCCAGGTCATCTCTCTTCAAATCTTGGCGTGGTTGAGTTAACCATTGCTCTCCATTATTGTTTCGATTTTAAGAGGGATAAAATTGTATGGGATGTAGGTCATCAGGCATATGTCCACAAGATTCTTACCGGCCGAAAATCGAAATTTCCAACCTTAAGACAATATAAAGGGATCAGCGGTTTCCCGGACAAAAATGAGAGCGTTTATGATCCCTTTACGTGTGGCCATAGCGGGAACGCCATATCGGCTGCTCTGGGGATGGCCTGCGCCGATGCGATACTGGGATACAAGAGATCGGTTGTGGCTGTCGTGGGCGATGGCGCTATAGGAGCTGGAATGTCTCTGGAGGCGTTAAATCATGCGGGTGACTTGAAGAAAAATGTATTGGTGGTGCTAAACGATAATGAGATGTCGATATCCAACACCGTGGGCGCTTTTTCAAAATACCTGAACAAAATCAGGACGGCCCCGCTGTTTGCCGATCTTAAGAAAGAGGCTCGTAATTTACTGAACCTCTTGCCGGTATTTGGCAAACCAGTTGAAAAGACCCTGGAACATATTGTTGAATTAATAAGGAAGGGAGCTGCCCCGGGCCAGATATTTGTAGAACTTGGGTTTAATTATTTTGGCCCAATTGACGGGCACGATTTCCGGATATTGATCGAGACATTAAATGATATAAAACACCTCGAAGGCCCGGTGCTTCTCCATGTGGCAACTGAAAAAGGCCGTGGATTTGAACCGGCGTGTCAGAATCCAACTCAATACCATAGCGCCGGCAAGTTTGAAATGTGCGACGGAAAAATTAAACAGTCCTCTAACGATGCCAAAAGAGTTTCTTACACAAATATTTTCGGAGATACCCTCGTAGAACTGGCAAAAACCGACCTTAAAGTAGTAGGCATTACAGCTGCCATGCCTGACGGAACCGGCATGGTTTCTTTTGGGAAAAAATTCCCAGACCGGTTTTATGATGTGGGAATTTGTGAACAGCATGCCGTGGGTTTGGCTAACGGATTGTCTGCGGGGGGACTGAAACCCGTCGTGGCTATCTACTCGACATTCCTGCAGAGGGCTTATGATCAGGTCTTTCATGATGTTTGTCTGCAAAGGAATAAAGTTGTGTTTGTGCTGGATAGGGCCGGAATCGTGGGTAATGACGGCCCCACACATAACGGTGTCTTTGATATTGCATATCTGCGTAATCTGCCGGAAATTGTCTTAATGGCGCCAAAGGATGGAAATGAGTTAAGGTCTATGCTAAAGCTTGCTTTGGATTCGGATAAAACTGTTGCGATCCGATATCCCAAAGAGGATGTTCCTGACGAAAAACCTAATTTACCTTATAAGACGTTTGAGATTGGAAGGTCTGAGGTGTTGAGAGAGGGGACAGATGGTGTGCTTCTTGCCTACGGCGCAATGGTATACCGATGTCTGCAGGCTGCTGAAAAGCTGAGTGAAAAAGGCATAGAGGTGACGGTAGTTAATGCCCGGTTTGCCAAACCCCTTGACAAAGAACTTATTTTGAAGTTAGTCAGGAACCATAAACTGATAATCACCGTGGAAGACCATGCCCTGATGGGTGGTTTTGGCTCTGCTGTGCTTGAACTTGTCTCTGATGCAAGGGAAGACGCAGGTAAAATCGTGAGAATGGGCATTCCCGACCGTTTTGTTGAGCATGGACCCCGGAATCTGATATTAAAAAATATCGGTTTGGATGAGGATGGAATTGCAGATAAATTTATTGCAACACTTGGGTTCATGGACATACATAACTCATTTACCAAGACAGGAAAGCGGCGTTTGACCGTTTAAGAATGAAAAAGATTCTGGTTTTAGGCGATTTAAGCAAGAAAAAGATATTTGATACGATTTCCGGATTAAAACCATGGCTGGAAAAACATGTCATTGCTGAAGTTATTGACTTATCGAAAGAAAGAAAATTTGAAAAACCGGGGGCCGAAATAGCCGTGGTTTTTGGGGGGGATGGAGCTCTCCTTTCGACCTGCAGAGGGCTTGGAAGAAATCAGATACCGATTATCGGCGTGCATATGGGACGATTTGGTTTTCTGGCAGAGCTTATGGAAAGGAACGTATGTGCTTCATTGGAAAAAATATTTACAGGGAATTATCGGGTGCGAAAAAGGATGCTCCTTTTGTGCCGTCTTGAACGTGCCGGTAAAATCGTGAACGAATCAACAGGTATTAATGATGGGGTAATCTCCCGTTCATCTCTGTCAAGATTAATTTCTATAAAATTACATATCAACGGGGAAGACGTGGCGACATACAGGGCGGATGGTTTAATTATATCGACCCCTTTGGGCTCTACGGCACATTCATTGTCTGCGGGAGGTCCACTATTGACACCCGATTTAAATGCGTTTATCATTGTACCCATATGCCCCCACACCCTTACAAATCGTCCGCTAGTCGTTTCAGGCGATGTAAAGATCGAGATGGAAATCTTGTCTCAGTTAAGTGGCGCCGGTTTTACCGTAGATGGCCAGGTCTTCACCGAACTGGAAATGGGTGATAAGATAAAGATCGAAAGGTCAGATATTGAGGTTCAGATGATTGATACGGGCACGCGAACGTTTTATGGTGTGTTGCGCGAGAAGTTGAACTGGGGAGGACAGCCAAATTATGGCCGTAATTAGAATAAAAGAGAATTATTGTAAGGGATGCCTTCTTTGTATCCCCGTATGTCATAACAAATCGTTGGTGGTATCCGATGCCATAAACGAACATGGACTGCATCCTGTGAAGTTCAGAGAAGACTCAGAATGTGATGGTTGTAAAAAATGTGCAATAATGTGTCCTGACGTAGCAATAGAGATTTATAATTAAGTGAAAAACCGTTATTTATAAAGACAATTTGCCAGGGGCATATCTATTATGAAACAGTTATTGACCGGAAATGAGGCAGCGGCGGAAGCGGCAATAGTGGCAGGTTGCAGATACTATTACGGGTATCCCATTACACCTCAGAATGAACTTATCAACTATATGTCAATACGGATGCCTCAGGTCGGCGGCGCCTTTATCCAGGCAGAGAGTGAGATTGCCGCCATTAGTATGGTTCACGGGAGCGCTGCGGCTGGCGGTCGTGCAATGACTTCATCGTCCAGCCCTGGCATCAGCCTGAAACAAGAGGGAATTTCCTATCTGGCCGGAAGTGAACTTCCCTGCGTAATAGTCAATATACAGCGAGGAGGGCCTGGATTAGGAGACATCTCGGCATCACAGGCAGACTATTTCCAGGCGGTAAAAGGTGGGGGACATGGCGATTATCATACCATCGTGCTTGCACCCAGTTCTGTCCAGGAAATGGCTGACCTTGTTTACGATGCCTTTGACCTTGCCGATAAGTACCGAAACCCTGTGATGATCCTGGGAGACGCACAGATCGGTCAATTAATGGAACCTGTGGAATTCCAGAAAAAACCCAAAAAAAATATTTCACCGAAAAATTGGGCGCTGACAGGCGCTGAAGGGAGAAAACGAAATATTGTAAAATCTTTTTACCCTGTGAAAGGTCAGCTGGAAGAGTTCAATGCCCACTTGCAGAGAAAATATAAAATAATAGAAGAACATGAAGTCCGTTATGAGGCAGTCAATACTCATAAGGCCGATATTGTCCTGGTTGCTTACGGCACGTCAGCGAGGATATGCAAAGAGGTCGTCAGGAAGAGCAGACGGCTTGAATTTAAAGTGGGTCTGATACGCCCGATTACCTTATGGCCATTTCCGAAAGAAATTATTCAAAAGGTATCAGAAAAAGTGCAGTGTATCCTGACGGTTGAAATGAGCGCCGGACAGATGGTTGAGGATGTAAGGCTCTCGGTTGAGGGCAGGTGTCCGGTTCATTTTTACGGAAGAACTGGCGGAGGGGTGCCAACATCGTCAGAAGTAATCAAAAAAATAGTAGAAGTCGTGCCTGGTAACCGCGCCGCCAATACGTTATTACAATTAGCTGAGGTAAAGTAATATGCGACCTATATATGAAAGGCCAAAAACATTTAACGATACAGCAACGCATTTTTGTCCGGGTTGTGGTCATGGAATTGTCCTGAGACTTATCGCCGAGATTATTGATGCGTGGGGCATTCGCGGAAAAACCATCGGGCTTGCTCCGGTTGGATGCGCAGTCCTTGCGTATAATTATCTTGATATTGACATGTGCGAGGCTGCACATGGCCGCCCCCCAGCTGTGGCTACAGGTATTAAGAGGGTGCATCCTGACCATATCGTGTTTGCTTATCAGGGGGATGGGGATCTTGCGGCAATCGGAACCGCAGAGATTATTCATGCCGCCAACAGGGGAGAGAATATCACGTTTATCTTCGTCAATAACGCAATCTATGGCATGACAAATGGCCAGATGGCGCCAACAACCTTATTGGGGCAAAAAACTGCCACAACCCCGTCAGGGCGGGACGCGATAAACTACGGAAACCCCATTCGTGTGTGTGAACTCCTGTCCGTCCTGGATGGCACCAGTTACCTGGAAAGGGTTTGTCTCTCCTCCCCGGAAAACATTCGTAAAACCAAAAAGGCAATTGAAAAAGGATTTAAAACACAGCGTGAGAAGAAGGGGTTTTCCTTGATAGAAATTCTGTCCCCCTGCCCAATCTACTGGAGAATGGATCCCAACGAAGCAATGAAATACATTGATGAAGAAATGTCTAGTACCTTCCCGCTCGGCGTGGTAAAAGATTGGGAGAGTAAAAACTAAGCTATCCACGCATGGATACGAAAAAAAATATTGTATGATGACGTTGTTGTTCGTGTAGATTTGTGTTCATTCGTGGCAGAGCATTTACCACTATGATAGAAAAGATAATCCTGGCCGGTTTTGGCGGACAGGGGATGATGCTGCTGGGTAAATTACTTGCGCAAGCCGCCATGACCAATGGCAAATATGTAACGTATTTCCCCTCCTATGGGACAGAAGTGAGAGGCGGAACTGCCGTCTATCACCTGATTGTTTCAAGCGAAGAAATCTTTTCTCCCCTCATTGAAGAAGCTGACACCATTATTGTTATGAACCAGCCTTCCTATCAAAAATATAAGGGAATGTTAAGGCCCGGCGGATTACTTGTCCTGAATGCCTCCATGATTACATTAGACAGCACCCCTGACGCAAAAATCTATAAAGTACCGGCGACAGAGATTGCCAGCAAGCTGGGAAATGTACTGGCCTCAAATATCGTGATGCTGGGCGCCTATCTGTCTATTAAAAAGCTATTTTCTGCCAGCCTTATTTTAGATCAGTTGCAGACAATGCTGAAGGGAAAAAAGGGAAATTTGTTTGCCATTAATAAACAAGCGCTCGAAAGCGGTATGCAAGTGATAGAATCTGCTTATCATCAATCAGTATCGTAAAACTTCCCATGGAAAATATCTTTTTTGCGGAAATTAGCTTTCTAAGGTTGGGTGAAGCAAGACGCATCCGGCAAAACTACTATTTGCTTTTTATTTGTTGGTATTCTGGTATTTGTATTGCTAAATGAATCATATCGATCAATTCGATAATAAAATACATCACGATAAAGGCAAACCCTGAGCGATCACAGGACGCAAAGCAAAGGGTCTTGTTAAGCCGTTTAAACAGTTTAAACGGCTTTGTGGGAAGACAGCCTTACTGCCGAAGATGTTTTTCAATAGAACATGCTTGCAGTAAGGCTTTTTTATTTCTCAGGAACGGGAGACTCGCATAAAAGGTTTGATGGGTTAAATATGGTGTGTAATTTCCATTTTACGCAAATACAAACATAATGGACTCGTTCCCAAACTCCAGTTTGGGAACGCCCTTGTTTGAGAAACTCCGGTTTCTCGCTTTATGAGGGTTCGTCCTATCTAATAGAAAAAGGGCCTAATTTAATGTTAAGGAATTTCAATCTTATATAATTCCCCTCTAGATGAGTGATTGAGAGAAGATGGAAGCTAGAAGATGGACGATGGAAATCAGAAGTCTGGAGACAGAAGTCAGAATAATAGATGTTAACGGTCAGCGATCGGCCTTCAGCAGTCTGGCAAAGGGCTGAAGGCTGATTGCTGACGGCTAATGTAGCTGAAGACTTATGACAGGATGTGGAAATAAGATTATGACGGTGTGAAAACTCTTTTTCCTGGTTCCTTTTTTACTCTGGGGATTTCAATGTCGAATATTGAACAAGGAATAATGAATGTCGAAGGATAAGCCAGATTAGGTTGGGTTGAGCAAGGCGAAACCCAACAGATTTTTCATGCGACAAACGGTCGATGGTGGGTTTCACTTGCGTTCTACCAACCGTACACAACTACCTTATTCTATATCCCAGTTTAGACAATACGACAAGCCTTCCCTTGAAGGTAGCGGCATGGTAGTTTTTAAATTTGAGAAGATGCGATATAAGAGAGGGAAATATGTTCTCATCCGCGAGAAATCTCAATGCTGTGTTGCCTCTTTAAATGGGATATATTCTTGATCCTTAATAAGTGAAGCGGCATAATGCAAACACTGTTTTATATCGTCTTTTGTTATCTATGGCAACAATTTGTCAAAAAAGCTATAGGGCGCCCTTGTCAACTCCACGGTTTGGTTTTCCAAATATGTTTCATCTTTCGCCACACCTGATACCATCGGTAGGTTGCGTACGGCAGAATCAGCGCCCAATGGGCTTTTCGCATCAACTTATTTCTCTTGTTTTTTTTAAAATAGGGAAATGAGGAAGACAAGGTTATGCCCCGGCTTACCCGGCTTATTAAATAACGTATTACTGCCGCCCTTGCTTTGCTGTCTGCTAATTTTTCAAGCGCTCCTTCCGGCAGGTTGCATCCCACCGTCATTTTTGTAATCAGAATTGCAGCGTAAATAATATTGTTACAGTCATACTCCCTGGCATTCCTTGTAAGTTCCTCCCATTTCAAGTCACGATATTTATTAATAATTTCTGCAATATCACAGAGCGCTTTCAGCCTGAAAAATCTCTTTCTACAGCTGTTGATGCATACCGACAGAAGCATATCTTCCGGCGACATCACAAATACATCGCACCCCCTCCATGTAATTCTGGTCGCATTGTCCCAAATTTTTTGAAAGTTTATCGGTAAAACTCTATCCATATCAACATCATGATGCCGAAAGTATTCACACTCAATGCTGAGATTATGGAGCAATGACGCGATTTCTTTTTTATCTTCTTTAGCCATATCTTCTCTTCTACGTCTTACAATTAAATCAACATCGCTGGAAATCATATACCAGGGCTGATCGTACACGAGAATATCCAGCGCAGCCCCTTTTATCAGCATGACATCGATGGACTTCCTTTTAAAGAAGGATAACACTTCCACGATTTTTTCCGCCCGGCGGTCCTTCCTCACAATATTGGTTGCAACACAGAGTTTAAATTTATCGATAATATCTTGAGGCATCCTAAGATTCGCGTTCGCAATACACTTCAGCAAATTAGCATAAATCAATGAGGCAACGCCGTGCAACATCGCCGCAGAATAAACAACATCCCAGCAAATTTTTTCTTTATTGCCTATATCGAGCACGGTTTCCCGGTGTGTAGAGAGAAAGTTTTGCCGGGAGCAGGCAAAGAGAAGTTTATCTTCCGGTCTCATCGTTTCATCCTTTTCATTTGTTCCCTCGGCGAAAATAAATCATTCTTTCCAACGGCAGAGAGCTGCAAAGACAACTCTGCGAATAAGCAGCGAAAAAAACCGCATGCCTCGTCGCAGAAAAACGGTAAATTGACCCGGCCTGCGCTCCAAGGGTTTATGATTGAAGATCCGACCGCAACTGCGCAATTTTGCCAAAGCCAGGGTGCTAACAGCAATGAGCCATCCCCCTATTCGCCACGTGGCGGTCTCAAGAGATATTTGCCTGCCCCCTCTCTTGATGCCGATCACACGTCCGATGACCTCATTACTGCCAAAGGGGGGATCGAATTGGAGGACATTATCCCCTTTGGTAATGAATGTGATGCCATCATTGCTTTCGTAAATACTTAGCGCCCGATGAGCGAAAAGTTTGCCCTTACGCCGGAAAACAACCACATCGCCCCGTCTTATACCGACGCTGCCGTGCATTACCAATACATGATCGCTATCCCGGATAAGGGGAAGCATGCTTCGGCCAGTAATGGGGATAAGGCGCTGCTTCCCCATCTCGCCCCATATGCCGAGCGCCGCTTCGATGATGGCCCCTTGCATGGGTTTCCGTTCAGCCATTATTTCTTCTCTATGGTAAAAGGAGAATCCGATCTGTCCTTGCCTCTTTTTTTCCCGGATTCATCAAATCCTGTCACCTCTATGAGGCACTTTTTCCTGGTGTTTTTTATGTCCGGTACGTCCCAGTCATAACTTGTATCTGTTACATTCTTTGCTATCTTTTTCCATGAACGCCCCTTGTCTAGGGAGTACCTGAGTTTGAATTTTACCATAGAATCAGGCGCTGTCCACTGCACGGTAAAAGTCGACCCGGAGACTATGACTTCACCTCCATTAGGAGCAAGCACTGACAAGGGAGATCCGGAATCGGCGGAGACACCTAATTCCGTGACGGGATCTCCAAAGAGCACAAAGGTTTCAACCAACTCACCCCAGAAACTGTTTTGACTGTATGTAGCGATCTTGGCAGCTGTTGTGGCGGCGCCCATGCCGTATTGTTTATCCTGAAAAAGAGCCTTGTAGAATTCACTCATCAGTATCTGGTGACCGGAGGTATAGCTCAAGGCAGTTGGCGCCCAGACTGCCACAGCCCCTTTGTCCCGAAGCCGCTGAAACTCTTCGGCAACGGAAATCTGCGGTTTTGTTCCGGTAAAGAATCCATTCAGGCAATCTGCAACGGTCACCACAGGAAACTTGCGGGTATTGTTTAACGATTTAATATCGGAAAGACCCAGTATTGAATTACTGCCATTCCACAGTCCCCACCTTTCCACGGCTCCATGCCCGGTGTAGTTGACCAGAAGGCTTCCATCATTGATATAATTTATGATGTCTTTTGTGGGATCTCCCGATGTGTATTCGCTTACGTAAACCTTGTTGGCAGTGTAGTCATCCGGCAAAAGGCCGGCAAGCTGCTCCGACATTTCTTCAAATGAAGAGTCGTCGTCATCTGCCACGAATAGGGCATTTTTGTTCCAGGAGTTTTTTGGTGGGTTTTGCTCATAGTAGATGATCTTATCCACAATGTCATCTGCCTGCGATTTGGTATCTGCGCTGAGTCGGCCAATAAACATATCGGGCAGGATGTCATCGCCACTTACAAGGACAAACCAGTTGTCTGACGGCGTCTCTCCCAATATGTCCGTTTCAATAAGCTGGGTGGGCACGTAATTCATGGTGTCGGTGTCGAGATTGTCCTTGTAGTCCTGGCAAGCGTCGCCAATCAGCAAAACGTACGTTGGCGCCGGAGCAGTCCAATTGTTGTAAGCATATAACAGAAAATCCCGGATTGCCTGCGGATGAAATATGCCATAATTGAACTCATCGTAAATGTCTGTAATCTTGACTGTGGCTGCCCTCAAACCCGAATTACTCCGATGCAGCGCCAGCTTTTGAGCGCCGTTATAAAAATCCTCATGGGTAATGATAATATAGTCGGCCCCATTGGTGGTGGATTTCCAGGATGATGGTTGATCGACCTCAATGCTGGCCGGTGATTTACTCTGTGCCATTGTCTGCGCCAGGTATCGTGTTCCCGCCTGAGCGGTATCCTCAAATTGCAGCGTGTAGGTGCCCCCTTTGGCTAAAATATTTGTATTGATGACGAGACCTACGTTGGCAGGATCCGTCACGTCGAAAACCTCTATGTCGTCACTGCTAAAGCCGGCGACTTCAAATTGAAAAGCGCCGCCTGTTGGCGCGCTGAAGAGTAGTTCGTTATTCTCCGCCACATAGGTATCAAAATAACCAATCTCTATCCAGTTTACAAAAACCTGATCCACCTTTGCCCCGGTATCCCCAACAGACTCCACGCGAACGATATTGACCCCTTCGTTCAGGTAGGAATGGGGCACAGACACTTCATGATCGAAGATATTCATGCCGTTCCACAATTGATCATCTATCACAACACTGTTAAGATAGATCTTTGTATGGTGATCGGGGTTTGCCTGGACATCGGTGCGTCCCTGCAATCTAACGTGCACAGTCGCTGTGCCAGCCGAAGTCGAAATGTTATTGAGAGTCAGGGAATAGTCTTCTGACCCGGGGGCGCTGAGCCTGTCTCCCCAAAACCAATGGTCCTGGCCACTGCCATTAGGAATGGTTTGCCAGTAATAGGTGTCCTCCTCGGCATGCAGTGTGGCGGTAAAATGCGCGGGCACAGAAGCGCCGCCCGAGAGACTGCCGTCAAGCGTATTCATACGTTTGCCATCGGCCCCGTCTGTCTGCAGCCAGTACACATTTTTAGAGGTATAAATATCGTTTATGGCCTTGCCATAAAAGAGGATATAATCCGTGGCATCGAATGCACCGTCATCCTCACCCTGCACATAAATGGGAATCTCGGCGCCTTGATTGCTGATTTTGATTGTGCTGGGGTCTATAGTATTCAAATTTAATCCCGCATCAGCGAGATCACTGTAAGTGAGTTTATATATACCGTCTTCTGTTACTCCGATCTTGAGGTTAGTAGTACTGCTGGTTGTAGCGATATCTTTGGTCCTGATATCGCTGTGGGGTGGCGCTTCCCTTCCAACTGAAGGCCGCTCTAACACATCATAGTTCAAAATCCTGTTTCTCAGCAGGTTCTCGTATGCAGGGCTGACCCCTCGCATTTTAGGAACCACCCCTGAAAGAGGAGCGCTCCAGGTGATTTTGGCAAGGATGCGTCGGTAAAGGCGCAATTCGCTCGTTGCCGGGTTATATTGCACCGGATAGAATTGTACCTGAGCCACTGGCTGGTCGCGCATATATCCAGTGTATCCTATCTCAACAACTGCGCCAGGATAGAAGGCATTTGTAGAGTAGATATTTTTATTGAGGGCGAAGGTTTGCTTTATGTCGCCGGTAAGGTTATCATCGAAATTATCTCCCCTCGCGATCATTTCCGGCGCAGGATAAAGACGATATCCATTTAGCGTTTCGTAGCTAGCATCAACGATCTGCACGGAAACCCCTTCTGGAGAAGGCAGGCCTATCATGGCGCCACAGAGGGGAATCTGTGGTTCGCCCGCCCTGGCGCTTTGCGCCATTTCGGGTATGATTATTCTGTGGTATACCTGTCCTTCGTGTTCTATCGTTTCGGTCTGAAAGTCGCCGACCTTCAATTCAAGCACGACAGCCTGTCCGTCAGAGCCCAGTACTTTCAGATGATTTCCTGACGGCGGCCCGGCCATGAGGAGAGACGGCGAACAGCATCCCAAAATCAACGACAAAATGAAAAACAGGTCTTTCTTAAAAATCTCAGCCATATTGAACAACCTCCTCCTTTGGTCGAAATTTCATCACAAACTATGAGCCTTTTGAGCATACATTAGCCAGGTTACATACCAAATCGGCCATCTCATGAAGGGGTCCAACGGAAAGTTGATGACAGTCTGCCTGACCCATTATGCCGGACAACTCCATGAACAGGCGCGTGGAGCTGCCACCAAATTCATTATGCAGGAGTTCTGACATATATCCTCCCTGAAATCTGCTCAATAGTTCCATGACGGCCTGACTTTTCGGAATCGGTTTGAGTGTGGCGGGTCTTTCAAACGTAGGACGCGCCCTTGCGCCTTTGATGACGTCCAGCACTAATATCCGGCGCTCCCTGCACAATGCCTCTATCCGGGAAAGCGCGAAACTGGCGCGGACTGCACGAAGCCTGAGCATCGGAAACCCGCAATCAGCCTCCACCCGGACCCCGGTTACGCCTTCAATTTGACCAACGGTGGCGAGGAGAGTGTCGTCCAGACGATCGATCATGACGCATAACTCCTGCCCTGCATTGTCCTGTATCTCTCCCTGCGTCTCTGCAGGATCTTGCAAGATAATAATGTGACGAATAGGCGCTGCCTCTCCCAGGCTGCCAGGTTTTATCTCCTCGATATCCAAAAGCAACTTATCCATCCATTCGATAGCTCTGCTGGCTAGACCCGGGAAACCAGCCATTTCTAAGGCGCCTCTGCGGATCCAGAGGCTCCGGGGAAACGGATGCACAAGATGGTCTGCCCGTCCCAGCGCCGCCATTTCGTCTGAAAGGAACTTGAATCCCCGCCGTATAAGTTCTAAAACCAGGGTCGTCTTGCCATGTCCGGTATCAGCGGTAATAATTATACCCTGACCTCTCCGGGAAACGGCGCCGGCATGAACCAGCATGTGGCTGCGTACTCTCGTCACCAATGCGCTAAGGATGCTTTCATAAGCGTATCCTTCGAGAAATTCCGGGTTGCTCACTGGCCAAACTTTTCCATCAAAAATCATAACCGGCTTTCTCCAGGGGTTATCAGGGTTGGCTAGCAGTACGAACTCGACCGGTAATTGCGCCGTTGGCGATGGGCCGTCTTTTTGGAATCGGCGGTACAGCCGCGCAAAAAGCCTGATAAAATCGCAGGAGTCCGACTTGATAATGGTATCCAGGTCGAAAAAGCGCAGATTTAGTTGTTGTGTAATCAATTTTTTTGATGACAATTTCATATCATAGCATAGCATAACCGGAACCAAAGCATCATGCCAAAAAAAGTTTCTATAGAATAATATTATAGAGACATGATGCCCTTTTCAACATAAAATTGAAAGGTTATGCTCGCAAATTGCTGAGTTCAATCCTTGCCGCTTAATGATCGGGCGCTGGGTCGCATATCACCCCTTATTAAACCTTTGCCAATGGATAATATGTCGTCAGTCAATCCATACGATTAAGCGGGGAAATCCCCCGTATTTATTTGTTTTTTCACCATTTATCCCGTCCTCTGCAACGAGCCATTGCCATAACCTTGCGGGGGTGTCCATGGCGGCGAAACCACACCAGAGACACCCCGCGCTCCTACAACCTCCTAAAACGCACGATCAGCGCCGAGTGTGCCTGTATGCGCAGGCCCCAGCTTCTCAAATATCTCCTCATCTGTGTAAGTAATCACTTCTGGCGCCTCATACACGGGCAATTTCGCGTCTTCCATTGTATAACTCCTTTCTTTAAGAAAAAATGCTCAATGCTTATTAAACCCTCATACGTTACAAAACTCTTTGTGTAAGCCGTCAGCCTTCAGCTTCTGCCTGACCGCTTATCCTTCTTTAATTAGGCCTTCGGCGACTTTGTACAAAATAAGATAAAACCCACCCCTGAATCCCCTCCCAGGAGGGGACTTTTCTAATCCCCTCTCGAGAGGGGGTTGGGGGTGTGTAAGGCAGTAGCAGAAAGTTTGAAATTCCTTGACATTAAACTAGGATAAATTCCAACTCCTGTTTCTCCCACTTCTAACCTCCACTTTATTTGTGTTTCTGCTTTTTTGAACGGTGTAGCGCATTATTCCCCGACTTCATCTTCACCTTTTCAGGGCCATGCATGGCGCTTACCCCGGTCTCGTCTACGTCCTCCAGCTTGTAATAGAAAGTGCCTTTGCCTGGCGTATCTACGAAACTATAGCTAGCCCCTGATACAGCATTGCCCTTGGCAGGGATGAGGGTATTGTTGATCTTCTTATAAGAGCCATCCTCGCTCCCGGAGCGATAGAGGTTAAAGCCCGCATTATTGACCTCCGTGGCCGTCTCCCATGCCAGCGCAACCCTACCGTCATCAGACGCCTTGGCATTGAAATAAGCCAGAGTGATGGCCGTTGGCGTGCCTGTTGGCGTTGGCTCAGGTGTTGGTGTCGGGGGTGGTGGTGTGACAATTACTACTCCGCCTACACCCTTGAATCCGAAGATGAATGTATGTGGTTCGCCAGTCGTTGCGCCGAACGTTCCACCACTTGGTCCGCACGTAAGAGGATCCCCACTACCATCCCAGTCAGGTTGACCGAAGGAATAAACCTCTGCGCCAACCGCACCAAGCGCTTCTAACGCATCGGCCTCATTGCCAGCGCCGCCATAGAATATCTTGAAAGTTTTACTAGCCCCCGGATCAAGCGCGCCAAATCCAAAATCAAAATGTGCGCCATGGTCATCAGGGCCTGCATCAACAAAGTCTCCGGTAAAGCCCAAATCGCTGCGTCCTCCAAGCGGATCCACAATGGTAAAACCGTTATTCGATGCATAAAGAACACTAGGGGTTGTCGCCACACCCTGAATCGTAACATACTCACTGAACGTGTTTGGCGATATATCCCAGTCCATACCCCGTGTGTATCGGAGATCGCCAATTGGTAAACCGGAAATATTTTCTATCGTTACCTCTACTTCGTACAGTCTGGATGTCGCAGGCGAAGGTTTATACGCATGCGTCACACGAAATATTCCACCTACAGTAACTATGGAGGTCGCCTCGCTTGCGGTGGATACAAAGCTCTCTCCACTTACATTGACAACACCACCTGTGGCGATAGAGGCCCAGCCAGAGAAATCTGTGCTCGCATCGGCAACACCCCATCCCTCGCATAGACAGCCGGGAGCCGTTGCTTCACCGTTTGTTGGGACATAGCGCAGACCAACAGCATCAGTGCCAGAGCATCCACTAGAAATACTATCGCCATAAACATTGAGGTGACCCTCACAATTTACGCCAATCTTAATAACGCCATTGGTGATGATCACGGGACAATCAGGCGAGAGATGATCGCTCTTTCCAATTTTCGCCAGTGGCAGCTTAACGCCATTCAAACATGCATTCTTAGGGGTTATGTTTGTATCTCCCGATAATACCTGCGCAGGCAAACCGCTCAGGAACATTCCAAGTCCAATTATCAGCGGCAAAAGCACTGCCATCCTCGTTGCTCTCCCTTTACCTTCTTTCATAAATTTATCCTCCTTCTTTTTCCAACGCGAGTTTCTTGCAAGGATTTTCAGGTCTTGAAAGAAACTCAATGTTTAGTGTTTTCCCCTATTAACAATACCACACCATTTTTCTTTGCCAGTCACCACCTCCCTTTCATACATTTTAAGGTCACTGCTGCACTGCTGCACTGCGCCATCGTTCCATCTTTCTTTCAAAATGACAAAACATTTTACATTTCTTTACTCTGTTAACTTCCAACTTATTTGCGTTTTTGTCTCTTTAAACCCTTTATTGTGGCGTCATCTGACCTTACCCTCACCTTTTCAGGGCCATACATGGCGCTTACCCCGATCTCGTCTACGTCCTCCAGCTTGTAATAGAAAGTGCCTTTGCCTGGCGTATCCACAAGACTGTAGCTTGCGCCTGACACAGCGTCACCCCGGGCAGGAATGATCCCGTCTTTGTTTATTTTGACATAATCGCCATCCTCATCCTTTGACCGATACAGATTAAAACCGGCATTGCCAACCTCTGTGGCCGTCTCCCACATCAGGGTAACGCGGCCGTCTTTGCCCGCTTTGGCATTGAAATAAGCCAGAGTGATGGCCGTTGGCGTGCCTGTTGTCGTTGGAGTAACCGTTGGATCGGGCGATGGCGCCGGCGTCGGTGTGGGAGTAATCGAAACTGATTCAGAGAATAACTTCGTTATAAAGGTATCTGCGACTCCGTTGCCACTGTCATCGATCGCATGCTCGACGGGAAAGTCCAGAGACCATGTCCATCCGGTAATATACGCATTCCCGCCGCTATCCACGGCGATTCCATTGGCATAATCGGAACTACTGCCTCCCAGGTAGGTGGAGTAGACAATGCTTGTTCCTTCCGCATTGAGTTTCGTTACGAAGGCGTCATATTTTCCGTTGCCGCTGTCATCGATCGCATGTGCGACGGGAAAGTCCGGAGACCATGTCCATCCGGTAATATACGCATTTCCCCCGCTATCCACGGCGATTCCATTGGCATAATCGGAACTACTGCCTCCCAGGTAGGTGGAGTAGACAATGCTTGTTCCTTCCGCATTGAGTTTCGTTATGAAGCCGTCACATTCTCCGTTGCCGCTGTCATCGATTGCATGTACGACGGGAAAGTCCGAAGATATTGTCCATCCGGCAATATACGCATTCCTCGCGCTATCCACGGCGATTCCATAAACATGATCCCGATCACTTCCTCCCAGGTAGGTGGAGTAGACAATGCTTGTTCCTTCCGCATTGAGTTTCGTTACGAAGGCGTCATATTCTCCGTTGCCGCTGTCATCGATCGCATGTACGACGGGAAAGTCCGAAGATATTGTCCTTCCGGCAACATACGCATTCCCCGCGCTATCCACGGCGATTCCATAGCCATAATCCCGATCATTTCCTCCAAGGTAGGTGGAGTAGACAATGCCCGTTCCTTCCGCATTGAGTTTCGTTATAAAAACATCTTCACTTTTATTGCGGCTTTTATCGATCGCATTTACAACGGGAAAGTCCGGAGACCATGTCCTTCCGGTAACATACGCATTCCCCGCGCTATCCACGGCGATTCCATAGGCATAATCGGGACGACTTCCTCCCAGATAAGTAGAATAGATCAGGATAGGGTCAATGATGAGAGGGTATCGTTTATCATAGGATGCTACCTGGAAGCCGTAGATGTGGCATTGTCCCTGCCCGTTTCTTGCGTCCATATTATCTGATACTTTCCCGGAGAATGACCGGTGGCCACGGATTACAAACCTTCCGTCTACCTCCACCTTCTTCCCCTGTATCTCCTGATACACATACGGTTTCTTCTGGATCAGTTTTCCTTCCTTGAGACCTATCTCCATGTTTCCTTCTTCTGTTATCTTTACATCCTCTATTCCTTTGTATGAAAGCTGTATACGGGATGGGTTTGCGCCTGGATTGACGATGATATCATACTCAAACTGGCGGTTGTTTCCATAAAATTTCATGTCTATGCCTTTATAAATATCCTTATAGACAATTGCCTTATGAGTGCGTATCTTGGTCTTCCATTTCCCAGGGTCGTTGCCAATAAGGTAATTTACTTTTCCCTCCAGCAATTCTTCTGCGGTAATTTCCGGATTGTTCCTGGCCCCTAAAGGGATAAGCCTTACAACTTCAGCATTCACCAAAGACAAATACATCCCTCTTTCCGTAAAGAACGTAGCATGCCCGCTCCCCTTCTCATAAAACCGCACCCTCGTATCCATTTGCCCATTATTCTGGGTAAAATGCAGGGGAAGTTTGCCATAGCGCTCCTGGATATTAACCGTATTCGTCTGCCAGTTCGTATCCGCAGAGGCGCTATTTGCCACCTCCATCAGAGGCGCTAATGAAACCCAAGCCGCCGCAGCGCATAACAAACCATGCTTAACGACTGTTAAACAAGATTCTGTGCCCACGTCACTCTCCTTTCTTCCTATTGTTCAAACAAAAAAGCCTTACTACAAAGATATTTTTACAAACATCTTCGGCGGCAAGGCTATCTTTAACCGAGACTACTTCCTTGTTGTCTTACAAATTCACTTTTTGTTGACGCACTTCCCTGTGCGCCCAAGATCCTTTCCTTTGCGCCCCCTGATCGCTCAGGGTTTGCCTTTATCGCGATGCATTCTATCGCTTCCATTATCGAAAGATAATAAAAGAACATTCAAAGCTGCCGAAGCCCTTCCCTCTTACGCCTTGGCAGTATGAAAAGAAGTGTCGGCGCATGATACAGCAAAGTGGCCCGCAAGGTTTGCAGAGTTTCTCTGTATAACCTTAAGCGCATATGATACAAACCATTGTAAGCTTCAGCTCTTCGCTTCTCGTTTTTCATTAATTTGTTCCGCGTTCTCTGAGACCTGGAGAACTATTGCCATAACCTTGCGGTGGGTGTCAATGGCGGCGAAACCACACCAGAGACACCCACGCTCCTCCAACCTCCTAAAACGCGCGATCTGCCCCAAGTGTGCCTGTATGCGCAGGCCCCAGCTTCTCAAATATCTCCTCGTCGGTGTAAGTAATCACTTCTGGCGCCTCGTACACGGGTAATTTCGTGTCTTCCATGGTATGCCTCCTTTCTTTAAGAAAAATGCTCAATGCTTATAAACCTTCATATGTTACAAAACTCTTTGTGTAACCGTCAGCTTCTAACTGATCGCTTACGGTTTTTTTATTCCGCTATTTTGATTCCTGCATCTGACTTCCCTTAAATGTTCTTTAAAAATGCACTTAATCACCTAGTCCGGCCTTACCTGGCGATGCAGGAGTGACAGCGCCAGTTTCACCTTTCTGTCTTGACCGTTTCGTTTTCTGCTTACCGTTATCAATAGGACCATGTAAGGCGCTCTGCCCGTTGTAGTCTATGTCCTCTAGCTTGTAGTAGAATACGCCATCGCCAGGCTTGTCCACAAATTTGTATCCGGCTCCGGAGACCGCATTGCCCTTAGCAGGAATCAGCGTATTATTGATCTTGGCGTAAGATCCGTCCGTACTTTCGGCACGGTAAAGGTTGAAGCCAGCGTTGTCTACCTCCGTGGCCGTCTCCCACGTCAGGACAACTTTGCCGTTGGAACCCGTCCTTGCCTTGAAGGACTTGAGTTCGATGGCATTAGCTTCTTCCCATGTCTTCGTGACCTGATTTGATGTTATGGTATCACCTGCATCATTCACAAAACTTGCCTCGATAACGTCGGTACCGGTTGTACTCCCTGTACCCGTGTAGGTGAATGTGGCCTGTCCACTCGCATCCGTTGTATCATTGCCAGTCA
Organism: Candidatus Brocadia sinica JPN1; assembly: GCF_000949635.1. NCBI lineage: Bacteria > Pseudomonadati > Planctomycetota > Candidatus Brocadiia > Candidatus Brocadiales > Candidatus Brocadiaceae > Candidatus Brocadia > Candidatus Brocadia sinica. The sequence continues at coordinate 796,177 of NZ_BAFN01000001.1, read as the reverse complement.
CCCCAGCATGCGGGCCGGAGACGACAGTAAAGGTCACGACAACGCCCGCAAGAGGGTTGCCATCGCCATCCTGCACCCTTGCAGTGACGGTATGGTCTGTGCCTAAAGGATTGGTGGCAGAGAGGGGAGTTAATTGAATGCTTTCCCCTTTTGCAACGGTGATCTCACCGGCAACGCAGATGCCAAAGAGGGTGCTTCCTCCTGTTCCTGTGTTGATGGGACCAACCTCGATTGCGCCTGTTGCAATATTAAACCTATAAAAATTACTGCTACAGAAATCTCCGCTCCAGAACGATGTGCCATTGGGATCCAGATTTAAGGCAAACCAACAATCCTCGCCCGGCGCATCATAGGTTTGTATTATATTGCCTGCGCCATCCAGACGTCTAATGTCTCCAGTGGCCGCAACAAGAAGCCCCCCACTTCCATCGCCTGGCGGGAGGAGTCGAAGGGCGTAACACGGTCTGACCCCAACGTCAGCGAAATCAGCGAGTTGCGTCTTGCTAGCCACATCATAACGCTTAACAAGTCTTCCCTCCGATGTATAAAACATTGTGTGTTGATCAGAGGACAGATCTATCCAGTCAGACCCTCGATCTTCAGTTGCAACATCATAAGCATCCAATAAATTTCCTGCTGCATCATACTTTTGGATGTCTCCATTGCCGTCGGCATGCCCTACGTAAAAGTTCCCGGCATTATCAAACAATATCGATTCATTACTCGCCGTACCCGCCCCTGTAGTATTAATTGTTTGCAAGATATTGTGAGGATGAGCAATATCATAAACAACCACTACATTACTGGAAAAATCCGTTGTATAAAGCTTGTCAAGGGCATTATTGAAGGCGCAGCCGGTAGTAAAGCCACCGAGTCCATCGCTAATCGTCTCTTTAAAAACTCCCGTGTTATCATAGACCTGGTACGACCCGCCGCTAACCCCAACAAACACATCCCCCACCTGCCAGGCAGCGGCCTTAACGGACACTGCCGGGCTGGCCAAGAATATTAAAAGTCCAATTACCAGCGGCAATAGCCCTGCCATCCTTATTGCTCTCCATTTACCTTCTTTCATAAATTTACTCTCCTTTTTCCAATGTTTAGTAGTTTTCCCTTACCGACCTATGCTGATTTTTATCAAGCATCATCTAAAGCGCATCTACTAACGCCTTGCTTTCTTTGAACGGTGCAACACATTATTTCCTGTCCCCGACTTCACCCTCACCTTTTCAGGGCCATGCATAGCGTTTACCCCGGTCTCGTCTACATCCTCCAGCTTGTAATAGAAAGCGCCTCTGCCCGGCATGTCCGCATAGCTGTAGCTGGCTCCGGATACGGCATTGCCCTGGGCAGGGATGAACGTATCATTGATCTTCTTGTATTCGCCATTCTCTGTCTTTGCCCGGTAAAGGTTAAAGCCGGCATTGCCGACCTCCGTAACTGTTTCCCATGTCAGAATAACGCTGCCATTTTTGCCCGCCTTAGCGCTGAAGTAAGCCAGGGTAATGGCCGTTGGGGTGCCCGTTGGCGAAGGCGTTGGCGCCGGTGATATACACGGTGTACAAGTCCCGGAAGAAATGCCTCGGTTTTTTTGATAATTTTCGAGCTCCTGGCACAGATTCTTCACCTGCGCCGTCACAGTGCCGCCTATTGCCGCCATGTCAATGCAGTCGCAAATCTCGGCAAGGGTCTGTTTCTTTACGCCGACGCCATTCAAGTTCCCCAGAGGGAGGCCATTGATTTTCTCCTGCACCTGGCAATCGTCCGTGTCAATAATGAACGATGGATTCCGTGCGTTCTGCGGATCATCGATTGTGCCAAAAGCCTCAATGCGTTCAGAAAGCTGCGGTTCTCCCACATTGGCTTTCATACCCGCGTCCCCATGACAAGCGTTGCATCCCTTCGTGCCGCGGGAGGTGGCGGTGCCAACGCTAATCACATTTTCAATGTTATTGCTTGTGCCCGGAGGGACCGGGACATCAGCCATCACCATCACCGTCCCGCTGCCGGTTTCTCCCACCACAACGCCGATTTCGACCCGATTGCCGCCGATTACGTTATCAGCTCCCGCGCTGCCTGTCCCACACAACAGGTATGACAGCTCCATCTGGGGAGGTCCGGGGCATTTCAGAATCACCCGCGGAAGTTGACAGGTGCCGGTGCCGTTGGCCCCCCCTAAAAAGCAAGCCGCTTGTGCACTATCTTCGCTCATCGTGAGTGTTGCTGTGCAGCAATCCTCCAGACACTCTACGGTATCGGAAATATCAATTGCTCCCTTTGTTTTAATTTTATCGTTTACGCAATCGAGAAATTTCCCGATTGCCTCCGTGCCTTTCTGTATGTCAACCGACGTCAGGGAGCCAGCGATTAAACTACCCTTCAATGCCATCGATACGCCAATAATTGCAAGGGTAATCACGAGAATCATACTTTTTGGCCTCATATTCCCCTCCGCTCAATTAAAAGACAATACTTTTTTTCATTAATTTGTTTTCTCCGCATTCTCTGCAACCTGGAGAACTATTGCCATAACCTTGCGGTGGGTGTCAATGGCGGCGAAACCACACCAGAGACACCCACGCTCCTCCAACTTCCTAAAACGCGCGATCTGCCCCAAGTGTGCCTGTATGCGCAGGCCCCAGCTTCTCAAATATCTCCTCGTCGGTGTAAGTAATCACTTCTGGCGCCTCGTACACGGGTAATTTTGTGTCTTCCATGGTATACTCCTTTCTATGATAAAAAATTCTCTCGATCAATCTGAGCCTTCAGCCACCAGCCAGCCTTTTCGTTGCAAACTGACCACTGATAGCTGACCATTGACTGCTTACGTATGGTTCGTTCTATGCTAAATTTTCCCTTAAAACCAAACAAAAAAGCCTTACTGCAAAGATTTTTTCCAAACATCTTCGGCAGTAAGGCTGTCTTTCAGTAAACGGTTTAAACTGTTTAAACCGTTTAAGCGGCTTGTAAAGACCCTTTACTTTGCGCCCCCTGATCGCTCAAGGTTTACCTTTATCGTGATGTATTCAATAATTAACTAGCAATAATAAGGCCAAACTTAAACAGGCAAGAGTATTGATGAGCTTTTTAGTTATAAGACTTCTTTTTGAAATAAATTATGATCATAATGACAAAAACAAACATCCATGGAATTATTCAAACAACATAGATAAAAAGCGTGCCATGTCACACAAGTGTGCCTACACATAAGTGTGTCATGACACACTTATACTCTAAGATGTAAAAGTACACCTCAGGAGTTGCGGCACGGGCCTTATTGTTTTCGGTATTTACCATGGACGATAACCTCATGCCTTATTCTCCAACACACCTTTGCTTGCGAAGACCTCCAATGTTCTTTGAATATCTCCTGACACAGCATGTTCACTGACCATAGAAAATTTCGATCTGATCGCCTGCTCTATCTCCGCTACCGTATGCACACCATCACACAGTTCCCAGATAAGTCTTGCGGTGGGATTAAGGATATGCACCGCCTTTCCCCGGACATTGTACAGCAAGGTCTCATGTCCAATATCCTGTACAATAATGCCTGGTTTACGAAGAGGTTTCGTTGTGTTCATATGTTGTAAATTTCCATTTTGGGCGCAGATGAGTATAGAGTGGAAAACCAAACAAAAAAGCCTTACTGCAAAGATTTTTTCCAAACATCTTCGGCAGTAAGGCTGTCTGTCTGTTCGCTAGTTCGCCGGGTATACCAGAGATCCTGTTACTTTGCGTCCCCTGATCACTCAGGGTTTGCCTTTATCGTATATTTTTCACCAATTTCCGGCGTACCATAACACGAATATCGTTGTATGTCAAGAACAAAATCGAGATGTATGGAGAAATGCCTTGAGGCGAACATCCGTTTAAGGGTGTGAACAAGATGTGAACACAAGATCACAAAATAGCCGGAAACTGGCTTAAAATAGCCTTTCCCGGTTTTGCTTATCCGTCAGACAAAACAAATTACTTGAAACTAAACCTAAAAACGGCTAAACTGGTTTTTATTAATTCGCGCGCAAGGGATCAGGGGTTCGAATCCAGTAGCGCCCACCATGATTATTGCCGAAAAGACCATTGAGGATTCAGACTTACATGAAAAGCTCAGAAAAATAGACAGCCGGAAACTTTTCAGTGATAGGTTTTGTTGTGTAGTACAGCGATTTGATATGCAAATCCTTCTCTAGGAGTATAAAAATGTCAGAACATTTTTCGAATAAAGAAATCGGGGAAAAATATAAGGCAGTCATTTCTTCAACCAAATGTCCGAATTGTGATGGTGAAGCTGTTTCAGTAATGGTAAAAACGATGAAAGTTCCATGGATGGTAAGATGTTTTAGCTGCGGTTATAGTGATGTAGTTATGTGGATTGAAAAACAGGTAATGGATGCGTTGAAGAATGCAAAGATATTCAATCAAATATGGAAGGAAGGCCAATCGATTGAAATAACTTTAAAATAACTGAGACCAAAGAGTTTTTTTCATGCGGCTTGGGAAACGAATCAGAAGATTGGGTTTGAAATGTTTTTCAGTATCTGATAACTGAAAATATGTCGTAGTTATCTAAGGCCTTCTTGCCATTAAGAAATGTCAGCTCAATCAAAAAGGCACATCCCACAATGTTCCCGCCAAGAGATTCGACCAGTTTACAGCAGGCGGCCATGGTTCCGCCGGTTGCCAGCAAATCATCTACCAAGAGCACCTGCTGCCCTTTCGCAATGCCATCCTTGTGTATTTCGAGCATATCAGTGCCATATTCAAGGGCGTAGCTCATGCTAATCTTTTCATAGGGAAGTTTTCCTGGTTTTCTGATAGGGGTAAAACCTGCGCCTAAATTGAAGGCGACGGTTGGAGCCAGGATAAAACCGCGCGCCTCAGCGCCAACTACGATATCGACCTTCTTATCTTTGTAATAATCAGAAATCGATTCAACTGCGCCTCTCAGTCCCTTTGGATTTTGCAAGAGTGGTGTGATATCTTTAAAAATAATGCCTTTTTTCGGAAAGTCTGGTATATCCCGTATCAGTTTTTTTAAATCATTCATAGGTTTATCTATTTTTCTTTTGTCAAAATATAATGTAATTTTTTGATGACCTCTTTCTCTATTTGTCTCACGCGCTCACGGCTTATACGTAACCGCGCGCCAATCTCCTCCAACGTCTTTGGTTTACCATCGATCAATCCATATCGCAGCTTTATGATGGTGGCCTCTCTTTTATCAATAACCTCCAGGAGTCTTTCCAGACTTTCCCTTTCATAAGCTTCTTCCATTTCGTCTTCAGGCGCAGGCGTTCTGCTGTCTGGTACAATACTATCCAGAGCCCATATAAGGTCGGAACCAGTAATGTCCGTTTTGCTGAGGGATCCCGTTGAGCGTATAGCGTGTTCTATGGATTCGACTTTTTTTGCCGTAATATCCATCTGTTCTGCAATTTCTTCACGGCTGGGAGGCCTTTCAAGCCTGTCCAGGAGACCGGTCGATGCAGTTTTCAGTTTGGATATTTTCTGGATCATGTACGAGGGGATACGGATTGTTTTTGTCTTATCCGTTAAAGCCCGGCGGATTGCCTGTTTGATCCACCACGTGGCATACGTGCTGAATTTATAGCCGGTCGATGGGTCGAATCCCTGAACAGCACGAATCAGACCGATATTTCCCTCTTCGATCAGATCCAAAAAGGAAAGCCCCCGGTTGGTATACTCTTTTGCAATACTAACCACCAGGCGCAGGTTGGAACGTATCAGTTTTTCCCGCGCCTTCTCATCTCCCTCCACAACTTTTTTTGTTATTTCTTTTTCCTCTTCAGGAGATAATAACGGAATTTGGTTAATTTCTTTCAGATATATTTGTAAAGCCGATTCCGTATGTATCTCTCCTTTTTGCTGTACGATGGGATCATTAACCGTTCGTAACGCCCGAATCCTTTTCTGATGTGCCTGCAGTTTCTCCGCCTGATTGCTGCTGAGAACCCGCGTTTGAAGGTGATGTTACCGCGCCTCTCCCTTCTGCATCGGATAATTTTTTGAGGCTGAGCCCTATCTTTCTGGCTTCAGGTTCGATACGAATAATCCTGACTTCCAGTTCATCACCGATATTGACAACATCGGCAGGATTGGTGACCTTTTCGCTGGATAATTCCGAGATATGCAGCAATCCTTCGATCCCTTTGCCGAGTTCCAGAAATGCGCCAAAATTTGTCAGTTTGGTAACCTTGCCGGTGATGACATCGCCGACCTTAAATTTTTCGGGGATTTCTTTTGTCCATGGATCGTCGGAGAGTTGTTTCAGACCCAAGGCAACCCTCTTTTTTTCACGGTCAACTGAAAGTACGATGGCCTCAATTTTGTCTCCCTTCTTAACAATTTCGGAGGGATGCCCTACTTTCTTTGCCCAGGACATGTCGGATATGTGAAGCAAGCCATCCACGCCCTCTTCAATCTCGATAAATGCGCCGTAGTTGGTCAGGTTGCGGACGCGACCCTTGATCTTCGTTCCGGCTGGATATTTCTCTTCAATGACCGTCCAGGGGTTGACCTCTGTCTGTTTCATACTGAGAGAAATCTCCTCTTTCTCTTTATCTATTTTCAGGACGACAACTTCTACCATGTCCCCGATAGCCACCATTTCTGACGGATGATTAATGCGGCGCGTCCAGGACATTTCTGAGATATGTACAAGACCTTCGATGCCCGTTTCCAGCTTTACGAATGCGCCATAAGACATAATGTTGACAACCTGGCCTTTCACCCTCGAGCCTACAGGGTATTTTTCTTCTATCTGCAACCATGGGTTTTGAGACTTTTGTTTTAGTCCCAGAGCGACCTTCCCCTTTTCCTTATCGATGTCAAGTATTTTTACCTCGACTTCATCATCTATGGCAAGCAACTCTGACGGGTGGCTTATCCTGCCCCAGCTCATATCGGTAATATGGAGGAGTCCATCAAGTCCGCCAAGATCAATAAATGCGCCGAAGTCGGCAATGTTCTTTACCACGCCCTTTCTGATTTGTCCGACTGCAATTTCCGCCAATAGCCCTTGCTTCTTTTTATCTCGTTCCTCCTCAATGAGCTTTCTTCTGGAAACAACGATGTTTTGCCGGGCCTCATCGATTTTAAGGATTCGGCAGGTGACTTCTTGTCCGATGTATTGAGAAATGTCGCCAGGCGGCTTTACATCAATCTGTGAGGCTGGTAAAAATATCGGCACGCCCATATCTACGAGGAGACCTCCCTTAATCTTTCTCGTAACACGTCCCGTTATGATGTCGCCTTCTTTATATTTTGCAATAACCCTTTCCCATCCACGTATGCGGTCTGCTTTGCGTTTGGATAATTTAATCAGTCCCGAATCATCCTCTACTGCTTCTAATAAAACTTCTACATCCTCGCCAATCCTTATTTCGGAGGGATCATCAAATTCAGATTTGGGTATCATACCCTCGGATTTATATCCGCAGTCTATGACAATGTTATCTCCCAGAGCGCTGAGGATACGGCCTTTGAGAACCGAGCCCACTTCGAAATTCTGGATAGAATCATAATACGTAGATTCCACCTTCTTTTTGGTATCCTCGCCTCCCATAATTTCTTCAACTTCTCTTTCAATGTCGGTTAAATTCACATTGTACTCTTTTAAAATATCACGATCCATAATTTGATGATTTCTCCGAAATAAAAAATAAATAAACGAAAAAAGTTTCATGAAATAAAATACGCTTAGACCCTGTACGAAAGCCCTACGTCTTCACGATGAACCTGATTTCTTTCAATATCAGATTCAGCACTTCCTCAATAGTCAAATCTGTAGTATCTATGTAAATCGCATCGTTGCTCTTTGTTAAGGGTGAGTTGTTTCTTGTTGTATCGCGCCTGTCCCGTATTTCCATATCCTGTATAACATTGGCATAGGAGAGTCCGTGGTCCGATGGCTTAAACTCACCATAGCGCCTTCTGGCGCGCACCTCAATCTCCGCATCCAGAAAAAATTTTCTTTCTGCATGCGGGAAAACAACTGTCCCCATATCCCTTCCCTCAGCAACGGTGTTTCCTTCTCCTGCAAGTTTTCGCTGCAGTTCTACCATACGATGCCGGATGCCGGGCGCATTTGAGATATAATGAACATTATTTGTGACAGCGGGTAAACGGATTTCCTCCGTGACGTTAACGCTGTCCACGAATACATGTAAGTTCCCGTCCTTCTGGTGGAATTCTATGGAAGTTTTATCCATAAGCTGGCATAAGGCATTTTCGTCATTGAGGTTTACACCCTTCTGCATCGCCTTCCACGTAAGCGCCCGATACATTGCGCCCGTGTCAAGATATCGAAAGCCCATCCGTCTGGCCAGCATCCTGGCAACGGTGCTTTTCCCGGAACCAGCGGGACCATCAATCGCTATTATCAAGTGAAAACCTCTTCCATCATACATATACCCTCGTTATAATAGCGTCCGATTAAGGTATGGAAAACAAAAAATAAACTATACTAAATGAGGCATTTTATTGCAAGTGTTTTTTGTCTCAACTTAACCCACGGCGTTTTCGTATCCACCATTCGAGAGAAACGATTGTTAGTATCATCATAAAAACGTAACCATTATCCCACAGAGAGATTTGCCGTTTGCCTACGAGTTTTACAATAGGAGGATTTTCAATTGAAAACTTTTCTCTGATATTTGTTGCGGGAAGGTCAAAGTGCTTTCCACCGGAAACCTCGGCAAGTTTTGCAAGGATATCTCTTCTGATGGAAGGGTCTTTGAATTCCTTGTTTTCTAAAGCTATGCAGAAGACGGCATAATCCTGTCCGATTTCATCATTTTCTTTCTTTGCCAGCACTTTCACAATATAGTAGCCTTCTCCGTCGTGTTTGACGGTGAATCTGTATTGACCATCACTCCCGGTGACTCCGGTTGCGGAGAATATGCTTTTCCCGGAAAATTCATTTGCGATGTCTATTCCTAATTGTACGCCGCTCAGCGGCTGGTAGTTTCCACCCACAACATCGATTTTAATTTGTATTTCTTCACCCGGGGAAAACGTTTCTTTGTTTGCCATGATATGAATAGGGTTTAAGGTAGGGTCCTTGATGAGCCATTTTATGGAATTCTGCCAAAATTTTATATAATGCCTGTTGCTTCCGCCTTTCCCAACGGAAAGGAAATTCCATCGCCATAAAGAATCAGTGGCAATGGCCATGCATCTGCCCTGTCCTGCATCACGAACAGAAATAAGGGGTGGATTTCCTTTTACCGGAAAGGTTGCCAGTGGTACGGCATCTGACTTCAACCCGTCGGTTACATTGCATCCGTCAAGTTCGGGGAGGTCTTTCCAAATAGCGACATTTCTGTCTGTGTCAGCGCCAAGGGCGGTTACCGGATGTTTCAGCCCATCATTGGTCAGGGTTGCCTTTAACCGGGTTGTATCAATGGTATCTTTTCCCGTGGTGAGGTTTACGGGGAGGATTTCATCGATAGGAGTGCCATCGTATCCACCTTGTGAAAACGAAATGTCCCCGCCAATCATCAGAAAGCCTCCGCCCATTTCCGTTACAAATTTTTGGATGTTACCCAGGTAATGGGAAAATCGGAAGAACGAGGTATCGTAGGGCCGATAATCAAAGTTCTGGAAAATGATCAGATCAAAACTGCTGAGTACCTGGGTAAACAGTTCGTCTACGGGAAAAGGTATAAGGCTGAGTTCCTCATTTCTTGCCTCGGAGACGTCGGTTGGCGTCCGCAGGATAAAGAAGGATATGAGATCAATATTGGGGTCGCTTTTTAATACCCGTCTCAGAAAACGTTCATCCCAGGACGGGCGGCCACAGACATGCATAATCCTGATTTTATCGCGTACCACCTTTACCAGAAAACTGACCTGATTGTTTTCCGTAATGGCTTCATGGGGCTGGATGGGAAGTGATATTGTATAGAGGAATGTTCCTGTAGTGTGAGGTGTAAATGACAGATCTATGTGCAGTTCCCTTTCGTTCCTCGTATCTAAGACCTTCGACGAGATGATGTCGTTACCTTGTTTGAGCGTAACAGGGAATTTGAGGTCTTTGTACCCAAAAATCTTTATGGCAACATCTGCCTTCCACGGACTTCGCACAAAGGTGAAGCTGTCGTAAGAGACATTGCTGATAGCGATATCTCTGGCCTCCATATTGCCGGCCGGTGAAAACGTAAAGAATGGGGCTGAAAGATCCCTTGTAAGACTGGAAATGATATCGAGTTTGTTTACGCCTGAAGGAAGTTCGGTCGTGTCGGCGCCGTCAGAAAAGACCAGGTATCCCCTGACGGATTTACCCTCATAGCGTTTTTTCAGGAGCTTGAGCGTCTGGATGATATCGGTATTCTTGCCGTCGAGACCAAGACCCCTTTCGATATCGTTATAAGAGATCTCTTTGATGATATCGGAAAAGGATAGGTAATCGACATCAAAGTTATTCTGCAGCTCTTCGATAAAAGGCGCATTGTCTTTGAAGAATTTATTCACAAGCTGGAATCGGGTGATGCCGGTATCGCCTCCTTTCAGAGTCATGCTTGCAGAATTATCCAGCAGGCATACGACTTTATTTTTTAGTTTAAGAACTTCTTTCTGTTCTATTTGCGGCTGGAGGAGGAGGATGACTATAAGTGTTGTAGCAGCAAAACGGAGAGTGAAGAGGAACAATCGTCTGGCAAGGGGAGAGATCGTTTTGACGCCAAGCCAGGAAAAGTAGAGCGCAGCAATCGCCAGAAATAAGACAAGCACACGCAGCCAGAGATTTTCAATGCCGGCGAAAGTGAGGTGCCATTGTGTAAGATTTTCCATATCAGTGATTTATAACAAAATATACACAGATACTATTTGTTTTTCGTTTTGATCCGAGCCCGCACTCTCTTCTTTTCCAGTGCAGCCAACCGCCGCAGGGTATTTGCCTCACTCTTGATATCCACGTATTTCTTGAGCAAGTTTGACCATGAAATATAGGTAAAGCCGTTGGGATTCATGTGAGCCAAACCCTTTCGGACAAGAAATGCGTCGTTTTCCCACATATACAAAAAGTCCTTTTCAATCCTGCTTGGATTGCCGTCCTTTGCCCAAAATTCACCGTAGAAACCACCCAGGAGATCAGGATACTTTTCGGTTACCGGCGCAGGCGCCCTGGGCCTGTTTTCGGGCATGGGATAAAGCGCCCCTTCTTCATAGAGGGATTTTATCGTAGCATAGGCATCGCTCACGTATTGAAAAATCGAATCCGAGGCCTTATCCATGGAGTCCAGATAATCCCGGGAGAATCTCGGTGAATGGCACTTTACACAGACTTCAATCCATGCCTCTCGCCGTGACATTAATTCCTTGCTATTCTTAATATAATCCGTTGGTTTGATTCCTTTAAAGATGTTGTCATAAAACAATACATCGCCCTCACCCATAATGGCCTTTCTGACCATATTGTGGGAATACTGCCCTTTATAATACATATGGCAGGATTGGCAGGTGGGAGAGATGTAATTTGCATCCTTGAGTTGTTTGCTCCAATCCCAGGTATGCCCTTCAATAAAATAGATAGAACCGTGTTTGGAATCCCTGTAATATTCGATGTCCGGGTGGTCTGGTCCGTTATGACAGGTTTGACATGCCTCCGGTCTCCTGGATTCAGAAGCCTTGAAGGCATGCCTGGTATGGCAGCTGTCACACTTGTGCTGGATGTTATGACACATGTCGCAGCCTTGAACGACATTTTTATCTGTTGCTGCCCATACATCTACGTCCAGATTGGCATCGTATGACTTTGCGTGGCTTTCCCTGCCCGGTTTCCAGTCCGGAATACCATACTGTTTTTCAGATTCAAACTCTTCATATTCTTGTTTATGACATTCACCGCAAAGGGTGGAACTGGTCATTACTAATTCTTTCGCATGATCCAGTTTTTCTGCCCCAACCTTTCCATGACAATCGATGCAACCCACTTTGGTAAGCTTTCTTCCAAGATTTTTTTCTATCTCGGCTAATTTTTCTTTTTGATAACCCTGAAGTTTGTCCAGATTGGCATGGCTACTTTCTGCCCATGCTTTTACCAGGCCTGGATTTAATGCCTTATGGCAGAGCGTGCACTCATCGGCGGTATAAATCCCTTTTGGTTCTTCCGGCGGTGAATAAAAATAGTCCGGCGCCCAGTATCTCTGTGTGGGTATTGGTTTCCAGAATTCACCGTACGGCCCTACCCCTTTGTCCAGTTTTTGAGCCTGTATTACGCCGCCCAAAACACCAAAAAGTATTGATACCCCAACAAATGACAAAATTCCCTTCATGTACCTCTTCCTCCCCATAAGTCCGTGTCAATAAGATGATTGTCCAAAACTTATTTGCTCAGTTATTATAACATGGCGCTGCATAGTCGCAACCAAATTACCTGTACGGCTTCTCTCCATTTCACACGTATCATTATTCACAAGGAGTGGACGGCGCTTTAATGATGAATTCTGTTCGTTGACTCATGGATGTTTTTTTGTTAAATTTTTACAATTCTCGTTTACCCATTCCGTTGTGGCTTGCGGGCAGGCATTTGTGTGGTACAATTCGTCCGGGCACGCAACCAGCCAGAAATCAGCGACCCGGATATTTACAACAAACTCATGTATCGTATCAACTCCGACCCATACAGTTTAAAACAAGAAGACATCATCTCCGCAGAAGGCATCTCCCTTGCGGATAAAAACAAGGCCATGGATGAACTGCAAAGAAACCAGGAGATCACCAATCGCCCCAACTACAAGGCCGCCCGTGAACTCTTCGACCTCGATTTCAAACAGCAATTCGCCGGGATATTGGAAGAGGAAGAAAAGGCAAAATGGCTCAGGGTATTCCATTCCTACATCATCGACAAGAAGATGGAACCCCTGGATGCCGTGGAGAAGATCAGGAAGGATTATCAGGTGGCAGGGCAGGAAGAAACCTCCTCCCCCCAACCCCCTCCAGAGGGGGACAGTGATTTGTCCCCCTCTGGAGAGGGCGGGGGGAGGAAATCCCTCAGCGATGGGGAACAAGGGGAAAAAAATCCAAAATCAGAAATCGATCCCACCGACAGCCTCTTTGCCGTTTTTCAGAAAATCCCTGAAGCCACCACATTTGCTGCCACGCGCTCAATAGGTGGTATCGCCCAGATCATTGGCGACGTCACCGGATCGGAATCAATAAAACAATATGGTCAGGACGTCTTCCAGGGGTCAAACATAGAACTCGCCAGAATCTACGAAGGAATTCCCCCTGGCTCATTCAAAGAAAACCTGCTTGGGGCAGGAGTATCGGTAGGGCAAAACATCCCTGCCGTTTTCCTGTCGGCTGCTACGGGCAATCCCTTTGTTGGGCTTGGCATCATGGGGGCTCTATCGGGTGGTCAGGAATACGGAGAGGCAAAAGCAGAAGGCGCATCAACGCTAAAGGCGGGGTTATCGGCAGCAGGGCATACCATATCGGAAATAGGCACCGAACTCATGCCCATGAGCACCCTGTTAAAACCAGGGATATCTTTCGCCAAGCGGATATTTCTATCCACAGCCCAGGACATATTTGGTGAGGATATCAACACCATCGTCCAGAGCGCCATTACCTATGCCCGGCAATATCCCCAAAAAACCTTCAAACAATTTTATAACGACCTTTCTCAATCCAGGAAACGAACCATCATCCAGACGGCCATAGCAGGCCCTGCAACCGGCGCCATCATTCATCCCTTTACCAGGGGGGTAACGCAGGAAACACAACAAACGTCAGAGCAAAGTAGGGTAGGCACTGCCCACCAACCCAAGGGTGAGCAAACCCAACAAGCCCAGGAGCAACCGAAGGGAGAGATATCACCGCCAGGGTCATTCGATACACCTGAAATCATTAAGGCCCGAGAAGAACAAAAGACTATTCCGGAGACACACTTAATTAATACACCGGAAAGACAAACATTAAGGAAACAGGTGGCCGACACCTTGTTAAACCGGGGGTCATTTATTGAAAAAGACCAGGAAGGAAAGGATGTTTTTGGAGGGCCTGTAGAAAACAACAAAACAGCCGATATTGTTATCGGACTTCCTGCTTCCGGAAAATCTTCTTTTGTCCATACCTTATCGAAAGAAAAGAAATCCCTTGTTATCGATGCCGATGAGGCAAAACCATATCTTGGAGATATTCGACATTCAGGGGCTACACATAAAGAATCTGGCGATATTGTCGATAGTATCGTAACGCCAGAGGCAATCAAACAAAATATGAATATGGTACTTCCGATTGTTGGGAAAAACATTGAACGTGTAAGAAGATGGAGGGATTGGCTTGTTAGTGATGGTTATCAGGTAAATCTGCACTATATAGATTTACCGCCTGGAAAGGCAGCCCAGAGGGCTGTAGAGAGATTCCAGAAGACAGGAAGATTTGTTGACCCAAATTATGTATTAAATCTTGGCTTGACGCCAGGTAAAAATTATGATATCCTTAAACAAGAGAAAGGATGGGCAAGTTATGAAAAATACTCAACAGACGTCGAAAGAGGGCAGCCTCCAGTCCTCATTGAACAAGGAGGAGAATTATCCACCGATGCCGGACGATCCCTACGATTATCAGGAGGAGGGAATGCTCAGGGGGGTGAAGGAAGGGCTTCGGAGGATCAAAGAGCGACAACAACAAAAACAGGAATCTCCCAGGAAGTAACCACACCACAGCAACCACAACTAGAAACCGCCTCTAATTCAGAACTTATCAGCGCCAAAAATGCGCCTGATATACGAGGCGTTGACAGAAAACCTATCGGGTGGAAATATGTCACAACCCCCGAAGGAGCTGCACTCTACAACCATTCGCTTGCACAGAAGGTACAATTCAGGGCCGGAGAAGGCATAAGCGTTGACGATGCGAGGAAGAACGCACAACTGTATGCGCGTGAATTGCAACAATCCGCCATAGAACTACCGCCATTCCTCAAGACACTCACAGATACCAACAAGCTTTCACTGTCAGACGCCTTAGAAATCAACGACATCGCAACGCAAAATAATTGGTCAGAGGATACCGTCAAGCAATTCTACAAAAACGCCGTAGAAAAGCTAGGCATCCAGAACAAAGACACGGCATCCATAGAACAAATGCTTGTCACCGCCAAGATCAAAGAGGCCGTCTATAAACAAAACGCAGAAAAGTACAAACAGGAGATCGCCGAGACAGAGGCACAGATCGAACGACTCTCCAGGCATCTCAAGATCGAAGGCGGCGCACCTAGTAAAATAGAAGACATCGACAATCTTGTAAAGCAAAAACTAAAGGAATATGGCGAGTTAAAACCAGAAGAGTTAATACAAAAAGCATTAGATGAGCAAGGGTTGAATCTTGTGAAAATAGATGCCGGTGTTGACGTGAAGACGCTTATGGTATCGGCGATAGAAGCCGTAAGGGAGATAACTGGCACGGAAAAAACAGAAGTATCTCATGAACAATTACTCCAGGATGCATCTAAAGAATTAAGAACAATCTATAATGAAGTTATGGGGTTGGAGCATGGAACCATTCTGCCGAGCGCAGCTAAGCAAGTAGCTGCACGAATGATGCGAAACCAATTATTTCTTGAAGCATCAAGTGTGATCGATGCTAGCGCTTTAAATCCCAAAAACAAAAGCCTCAAAGAAATTGCGCCAATACTAATGGTAAGAGCCGCAATGTTTGGTAGTAAGATGGGAGCGTCAAGTACGGAAGCGGCGAGGATGACTGAATCTGGGAAGATACAAATCGGAGCGGCGCCTGCAACGGAAGAATTTTTACGTGCTTTAGAAATCTTAAAAAGTGGAGAGATATCACCGGAGCAATTAAAATTATTAAAGGATTCTTTGCAGTCACAAGAGCAAATTGATGAGACAACCAGGGAAATGGCAAAGCCCGTAACCCGGCGCCTCCAGGACATCTTCCTGGAGGCGTGGATCAACGGGTTGCTCTCGAACCCACAAACCCATACCACCAACTTCCTTTCTAACCTCTACACCGCCTTTGCCAGCATCCCGGAACGGTACCTGGCAGCTAAGACACACTACGGCAACACTCCCGGCGTAGTAGATGGCGAGGCAAAGGCCATGCTCTTTGGCATGCAGAGGGGATTCAAGGATGCCGTTAATGCAGCAAGGCTTGTCTGGGCAACAGAGATTGGGCGTTTCGGTAAAGATGCGCAGAAGGTGTTGTGGCTTGCGGGCAGGCATTTGTGTGGTACAATCAAAGACAAATGTATATCACATCAAGACCGGTTGTGGCTTGCGGGCAGGCATTTGTGTGGTACAATGCTGGGGAAACTCAATCTCCAACCCGGTAAGTTGTGGCTTGCGGGCAGGCATTTGTGTGGTACAATATCAATCACGAACGGAACTTATTGGAGGTTGTTGTGGCTTGCGGGCAGGCATTTGTGTGGTACAATAGAGGAAATAGACTCGATCATTAAGGAATCGTTGTGGCTTGCGGGCAGGCATTTGTGTGGTACAATCAAAAACGATGTATTTGCCTACTTGGTCAGGTTGTGGCTTGCGGGCAGGCATTTGTGTGGTACAATGACAGGGAGAAACACTAGGGAAGAAATCGAGTTGTGGCTTGCGGGCAGGCATTTGTGTGGTACAATATGCCGCATTTTTGGCTTCTTCCTCTGTATGTTGTGGCTTGCGGGCAGGCATTTGTGTGGTACAATGCAGAGAAAAACTACCCGCAAAGAGGAGGAGTTGTGGCTTGCGGGCAGGCATTTGTGTGGTACAATTCAGACTCAAACTCACCTCTAACTACCTTCGTTGTGGCTTGCGGGCAGGCATTTGTGTGGTACAATCAATAGCATAATACGTAGCAAAGGCCAAAAGTTGTGGCTTGCGGGCAGGCATTTGTGTGGTACAATGAACTGCTGATTGAATTGGATAACCATTTCGTTGTGGCTTGCGGGCAGGCATTTGTGTGGTACAATCCCACGTGTAAACAATCCCCCAATCGACCCGTTGTGGCTTGCGGGCAGGCATTTGTGTGGTACAATATGGCAAGGACAAACAAGAATGAGTTGTATGTTGTGGCTTGCGGGCAGGCATTTGTGTGGTACAATATCAAGAACATCATAAACACACCCCCATACGTTGTGGCTTGCGGGCAGGCATTTGTGTGGTACAATAGCGCAATTGACAGCAATGGACAATTCACCCGTTGTGGCTTGCGGGCAGGCATTTGTGTGGTACAATAGACTTTCTGTAACCTATTGTATTTCTTCGTGATGCGCCCGAACAATTCAGAAAAAACTGAGTTGTTTGGGCGCTTTTTCTGTTTCCTTACGCGTTTTTCCATTGAAAATCTTCATACGTTCAAATTGTTTGTCTGTGATTTTTAACAGCCTCACTTCTCCGTCTTCCGGTAGAAACGTTTTTACCCGGTTTTCGTGAACCACGGCATTTTCCTCGCTTGGTGTGTGGCGTGCGTAAACGGAAAATTGCAACATGGTAAAACCGTCATTTAATAATTCCTCCCGAAATTCATGATAAGCCTTGCGTGCATGCTTCGTATCAGTGGGCAGGTCAAACATGACGATTATCCACATGCTCCGGTAGCCTCCAAAGCTCATAATGCAGGGATCTCCATACGCTTATGCTCGCCGCAGATTACCTTTCGCACACTTGCGGCGTAATGATGCAACGAAGTCATTAAAGGGAGCCGTTGACCATTCATGACACAATCTGCGCTCAAGGTTTCCAATAACACCCGTTTGTTTTCGGTTGTCAGCGCCGGTTCTTCCGGAAGTTTTTTACAAAGTTCATACACCTTAAGGTCTACCACAGGCCGGAGCGGTTCAACCAAGTCATCGGCAAGGCAAAAGCTGTTGTACTGGTTATGGTGGTGCAGGCCCAGGGAGGGATGCAGTCCCGTGCTGACGATTGCACGGGCAACTGCAGCGCGCATCACGGCGTACCCGTAATTAAGCAGGGTGTTAATACCGGGGGTATTGGGGTCGCGGCGGAAGTCTTGTCCAAAGAGTTTTTGCCAGTAGATGCGAGCCGCCTGCCCCTCGATGTTCTCTGTATCGCCGCTTTTTACCCTCTTAGCATAAGCAGGAAGGGGACTGTCATCTCCGGTGGAAAGGAGAAGCGCCTTTGCCTGTTCACGAATCTTTGCCCGAACGATTGCCTGCCACAAACGCTTACAAGTGGGTTCGGTAACTTGTGCCTGCTGCGCGATAATTTTGCTGTGGAGGCTGTTTCCTTCAAGTGGTAAGAGGATAGCGCTTGGCAAATGTTTCTCACTACAGACTAACAACGCGACATTATTTTCAGAACAAGCTGCAAGAAGCCCTTGTGTATGGGTGATCTGAGGATGGTCCAGAATAAGAACGCCAATATCCTCTATAGGAACTGCGGCTAAGTCGAATCCTTCACGGTCAACCACCATTTGCTGGTTTTTCAGGGAAAGCCGCGCAGGATTGCTGATTTCTACAATTCGTTTAATCATGGCAAATATTGTAATTGCCTAATTCGTTAATCCGTATTTTCTTGCAGCGCAGCTTGGTTGGTGATCGTCTAAGAACTCCCCGATTGTCCGTATCAGCAGTGGACGTAACCGAAAAATGACGAAAAGTAAGTGTTCCTTTCGTCATTTTCTGCAAGCGGTAAATTGGCAAATGGTGATTCTTCTCATCCAAATATATTTTATCTCTTTGTTGCCAGTCCGGATCATCAACATCCCACAATACCATATCGTTATTGCATAGGAACATTTCAAACTGCCATTCGGCTGGATTGACAGCCGGATCAAGCGCCAGCAATTCCTGTGGCGACTTTCGCACGACGGGCGGTTTTCTGATGCGTTTCGCTGCTTCCAACATATCCACAAAAATACCTTTGCGTTCGACAACCGTACCGATACGTTTGAAAATGGCGACGTGATGATTACTGGCCTTTGCAAAAATCTGCGGTTTGCCTTTGAATTGAACCATAGCGGTAGAGACTGATGCCAGTCGAACTGTATGGATCGGGTTGCCATTGCCGTTTTTGGAAGGCATGGTGGGTGGATTAACTTGGGCTGATTTAACACTATTGCCTGGTTGCCTTAGCCAATTGCGTAAAATATTTCGCAATTCGTCATTGGCAACCCACGTTTTCTTACCGGGGTTGTTTTCAATCCGTTTCAATGCTTCGACAACCGGTGCGCGTTTGACATAGCAACGATGGGCCACGGCAACAGTATCAAGAGGTTTGCCGTCAGGCAGGAGAGGTGGAGGAAAATTTTTCACACACTTTGCGCGTTCCCAATTGACAAGCCATTCCAGGAGCTTTTGGCGGAAAAAGGCGTCGGCAATCCAGGTATTACTATCCTCCAGTTTCTTGCCAGGTGTTTTATCAGGCAAGGTACGGATAATGTCCGGAGACTTGAGCAGTTTCTTGATTGGCATTTTTTCCTTATAGTGACCCAACCCGTAAGGTTGCTCATCATGCAGTCCGCCGCTTGCCTTGCGGGTGGCGCTAAAGCTGACTACCCGGTTCATCACGATTTGCTCGACATCATGACGAAGTGACTCCCAAGGTTTGCCGTCTGCGCGCATTGGTTTTTCAAGTGGAGCATTAGGCCAACTGCTGTTGAGTTCGTAATAACGATAACGGCGCTGTAAATCTGCAAAAGTCCTTCTATCGGTCAGGGCGGTGATGATGGCGTCAATCGCATGGTGGCGATGGTCGCCACGGTCTTTTTTCTTCCCCTTCTTTGTCTTATCGCCCTCGGCTTCATCAATCTCGTTATCATCAGTCTCTTTATCCTCATTTTTGCTTTCTTGATCTCTTTTCGCCCTGGGCAATATGTTGCCCAGTTCCCACAAACGGCGTATATCAGCAGTTGCACGCCCACGTGAAACCTGGATTTCCTGGTCGGTGTAGCCCAGTGTTTTCAAATAATTTTTAACAGCAACACAAATGTAGCGGGTGTCGTTCAACTGAGATTCGGTGAACTTACGCATTTCTTCCTTGAATGAGGTTTCGTCTAATGTGTTTTTAACTTTGTATAGTTTGGCTTTAAGAGGAGAGTCACTCCCACCATACCATTCCTGGGCGCGTTTAACAATTTGATTGTATTTTTCGCTATTGCCCCACTTTTGCCAGGGAGTTTTTTGTTCTTTGGCGAGATTTTCAGACTTGAACACCAGCACTTTGTTCAGGTAATTATTCATGCCGGAAAGGCTGCGAGGATAGATGTGGTCTATATCCACCTCTCCATCGGCAATCTGTGGGAAAGAAATATATCTGCCGCTGTAGAGGCATCTATGATTTTGCTCCTGCCAAAGTTTGATTTTTGTGGTGCTTTCTTTATCCGGCTTTGCCCGTTGTTCGATCCATAATTTGATTTTCTCAATATTAGCTGGCTCTAGCCCCATGGTTTGATGCGGGTTGTGCTGATTCCAGTCGCGGATAGCTTCCTTAGCTTTTTCGTTGAGCTTGCGGTTTTCAATATTACGGCTTTCCATTTCTGCGCGGTGTACCTTAGATGCCTTCATATCGCGCGCCATTTCAATACGAATTATTTTGGGCTTGCATCCCTGTTTCTCTATGATGGCGTTTACCACACGGCGTATTTCATACAATGCTTTTTGTACAATCGGGTTGGCGATGTCGGGTGGTTCCCCCAAGTGCCTGGGTTGACCGGATTCTGATTGATTTTTGAATTTAGGGTCTTTTTCAAGTTCTTTTTTAGCTTCGCTGTAAATCATGCCTTGTCTAAAATGCCTTAACAACTCAGTAATAACCTCAAAGCAATGTTTCATATAGCCGGCAGGTAATTCCAGCGTTGCTAACTCGAAGGCCTGTTGGTCGCTGAATTGCCAGGGGCAGCGTTGATGTGGCAGCCGGTAGTGGTTACGCAAGCGGTTAAACAGAGCTACTTTGTCGTGGATATTGAGTAGGTCATTTACCAACGACTTCTTTTGCGCTGCGGTAAAGACTTTCCATTCTTCTGGTATTACACGCGCAATCGCCAAAGCGGTGCGGTTACCGGTGATACCCTTTTTACCGCTCTTGATTTGTTCACCGCTTTTATCTTTATTGCTGGAGATTTCGAGGTTGAATTTGATTGATGCATCCAGTTCAAGTATTTCTCTAACCCTATCCCATGTTAGCGTATTTTGCTCATTAACTTGCTTGTGGTCGGATAATGCATTTAATAATTGCTGCCGTTGTCCGGCGGACAAAGGTTGGTGGGTATCCATCTGAATACGTTTGCCTCTGCCACGAACTTCGCCATATTTGAGATTATTAATATCTTGCAACAACAAATATTCCTGCGATTCAAGCAGGGCAGTTGCCGCACGTTTTTTCTTGAGTCTGATAGTGCACATGCCGACCTTACCCTTTTGCAGTTGTGGTGGACGCTGGTGGAAAATGGCATGCTCGATTTTTTCTCTGAGTGTTTTAATTTGCGCCGGTGTTTGGCTCAGCAAGTGGCAAAAGTTTTCAGCCTGACGATCCCAGATGCGCGAAAATTCATCCTCGTATAACTCACGAGTGGCGTGCAAATGATAGGCGGTAGTTTTCCCCTGTCCCTTACTTTTGCCTTTTGTGGGAATTTTGGTTTCATCCATACTTATGGTGTGCAAGCGGCGGGGAATTTTCCATTTTTCATTATGTGCAACCCTGACGGCAAACTGTCCGATAGTTTCATCTGACCTCATTTGCCTCTTAAGCACACGGATGCCTTCCCATACCTTTCCGGTTTCTTCGGCTTCTTTTTTGTCGCCGTGCTGATTGGCATATTCAGATGTTTCTGTCTGTTCTTCATCTCCTTGGACGGCATAGCGGATGCCAATTTTGTTTTCTTCAATATAGCGGAACAGTGCGTGATATTTGATACCCCGGTTGCTTTTGTATCCGCGCCGTTTGGCAAGGTGCATCAATACGCGTCCAAACTCGTGTCTTGTTAAGTTGCGTTCTAACGCCTCTGAGCGAAGGAGAAAGGGGTTGCTGGCAAGGAAGTCTTTCAGTTCGCCATTGGGAAGTTTGCCCTTTTGGTTGAGAAGACACGGCCAGTCTGATGGCTGGTGAAATTCTCCAGGGAGAAGGTGTTGGTCAACGAGTATCTCAAGTAGTTTGTCCCTACGTTCTTTATGTCGTCTGATTTGCCTGCGTGTGAGTCGCTTGTCACGGCGCTGTTTGTTCTTCGGGGCTTTGCCGTCCGCCTCCATCATGGAGAGGAAGATGCGAGAGTTTGCGTCAATCAGACGCGAAGGGTTAGCATTTTCGTCGCATCCGATTATCGCCCAGCCTATTGAGTTAGTGCCCAGATCAAGACCGAGAATGAAATTTTCCACAAACACCTCCATTTTTATTGACATGTATTCTAATGGATAGGTATAATACTCCCATAGTGTGTACCACACAAATGCCTGCACTGCTTTTCCATAATAAAGTATTGCGGGATATGCATCCAGGTTTCTGGCTCTGCAAAAAACCATGTCCCCGCACCCGTCGGGGCACCTAATTAAGCCTCTCGGAAACGAGGGGCTTTTTTTATGGTTATCATAGACTTTTTGGAGAAAATATCAATACTATATTTCTTATCATAAAACAACTTAAGGGTGATGGTAATGACGAGAGAAGAACGGATGCAAAAAATCGAATCGTATGGCAAGGGGTACGTCCAGCTTACTGAGGCTTTAAAACAGTTTCCGAAGGAGATGTGGTCATTCAAACCTTCGCCTGACCGCTGGAGTATCCATGAAGTTATCATGCATATTGCCGACAGCGAGGCGAATGCATATATCAAGTGCAGAAAATTGATTGCTGAACCCGGGAAATCCATTGCAGCCTATGATCAGGACAAATGGTCTGCGGCGTTTCATTATCAGGATCAAAGCGCTGAAGATGCATTGGAATTATTCAGGAGACTTCGTCTGTCGTCGTACAACCTTATTAAGACATTGCCTGAGCCGGTTTGGTTAAACTCAGTTGGCTCAATGGAGAACGAAACCGTTACCCTGGACGATTGGTTGAAAGTGTATGAGGAACATATACCGGCACATATCAATCAAATGAAGAAGCGATATGATGAGTGGAGAAAGAAGTATTTGAAATAGAACAAAAAGCAGAACCGATTCGCATCTGTTGAAACAAAGTGATTAACAATTTGTGAAGTTTCGTTTGTCTTCGGTAGGCCATTTTTGCCATCCCGTACTTGATCTTTGTCTGCCTTATTTAGGTAGGGTGGATGAAGCGAACAGAGTGGGTCAAATGAACCTTTTGATTTTTAAAATGGATAAGCACCCTTGAATGTTGCCCACTTTTTTCTCGTTTTAAACTGTTTTAACCATTAAAGTGGGGAAGAAACGTCTTGAAAGAGGGTAAAATCATTCATTAAAGTTACTGAGGCACGAAGAAAATATTTCGTGCCTCAGCGCTGCCTGGCAACTTTGGAATCCCTTCCACACCTTAAAAGAACATATTAAAAACCACTACCTATTACTCTTGACACAAAGGCGTCACTATCACCATTATACGTAGTATCATACACCCCTGTAGTGGATGGAAAGTTTGAAGAGGTAGTATATCCGGTCACATAGACATCCCCGTAGGATCTTATGGCTAAGGAACTGCCACGATCATCACCAGAACCACCTAAATAGGTGGAGTCGATGAGGCTTGTCAAATCACCGTAGAGCCCGGAGACAAAGACATCAGTTTTACCATTATAAAAACGGTCATATGCATTTGAGGTGGTGGGAAAGTCTGTTGACGAAGTATACCCGGTTACATAGACAACCCAGCTTGAGTCTATTGCTAAAGAATAGCCAGAGTCAGAACCAGACCCTCCCAAATAGGTAGAAGCAAGGAGACTCGTCAAACCACTGTTGAGCCGGGAGACAAAGACATCAGTATTACTATTATACGAAGTATCATAAGCGCCCACAGTGGTGGGAAAGTTCGTTGAGTAAGTATACCCGGTCACATAGACATCTCCGCTAAATGGTTCTATGGCTAAAGACCTGCCATAGTCAATATCAGACCCTCCCAAAAAGGTGGAGGCAAGGAGGCTCGTCAAACCACTGTTGAGCCGGGAGATAAAGACATCAGTTTTACCACTATTATACGAAGTATCATAAGCGCCCACAGTCGTGGGAAAGTTCATTGAGTAAGTATACCCGGTCACGTAGACATTCCCGCCTGAGCCTATGGCTAAAGAATTGCCAGAATCAGTACCGGACCCTCCCAAATAGGTGGAGGCAAGAAGGCTCGTCAAACCACTGTTGAGCCGGGAGATAAAGACATCTTTACCACCATTATGTGAAGTATCATAAGCAAACCCAGTAGTGGGAAAGTTTGAAGAGGTAGTATCTCCGGTCACATAGAGATTCCCGCCTGAGTCTATGGCTAAAGAATTGCCATATTCAGTACCAGCGCCCCCCAAATAGCTAGAAGCAAGAAGGCTCGTCAAACCACTGTTGAGCCGGGAGATAAAGACATCTCTGCCACCATTATGCGAAGTATCATAAACAATGCCCCCAGCGATAGGAAAGTCTGATGAGTTAGTATCCCCAGTTACATAGAGATTCCCGCCAGAGTCTATGGCTAAAGACCTGCCATAGTCAGCAGCAGACCCTCCCAAATAGGTGGAGGCAAGGAGGCTCGTCAAACCACTGTTGAGCCGGGAGACAAAGATATCAGTATTACTATTATACGAACGATCATACACACCTGAAGTGGTGGGAAAGCCTGGTGACGAAGTATACCCGGTTACATAGACATTTCCGCCAGAGTCTATGGCTAAAGAATTGCCATAGTCAGAACCAGACCCTCCCAAAAAGGTAGAGGCAAGAAGGCTCGTCAAACCACTGTTGAGCCGGGAGATAAAGACATCTTTACCACCATTATGTGAAGTATCATAAGCAAACCCAGTAGTGGGAAAGTTTGAAGAGGTAGTATCTCCGGTCACATAGACATTCCCGCCTGAGTCTATAGCTAAAGAATAGCCAGAGTCAGTACTATTTCCTCCGATAAAGGTGGAGGCGAGGAAGAGACTAAAATCGCTATTGAATCGGGAGACAAAGACATCTTCACCACCACCAAGCAAAGTATCATAAGCGCCTACAGTGGTGGGAAAGTCTGACGATCTAGTATACCCGGTTACATAGACATTCCCGCCAGAGTCTATGGCTAAAGAATTGCCATAGTCAGAACCGGACCCTCCCAAATAGGTAGAGGCAAGGAGGCTCGTCAAACCGCTGTTGAGCCGGGAGATAAAGACATCTACTGCACCTCTAAAAGTGCCCCTGGTGGTGGGAAAGTTTGAAGACCAAGTATCCCCGGTTACATAGACATTCCCGCCAGAGTCTATGGCTAAAGAATTGCCATAGTCATAATTAGTCCCTCCCAAATAGGTGGAGGCAAGGAGGTTCGTTAAACCGCTGTTGAGTCGGGAGACAAAGACATCTCTATTACCACCAAGCAAAATATCATAAGCGCCCACAGTGGTGGGAAAGTCTGGTGACCAAGTATCCCCGGTTACATAGACATTTCCGCCAGAGTCTATGGCTAAAGAATTGCCATAGTCAGAATTAGTCCCTCCCAAATAGGTGGAGGCGAGAAGGCTCGTCAAACCGCTGTTGAGCCGGGAGATAAAGGCATCTCTAGGACCACTAAGCAAAGTATCATAAGCGCCCACAGTGGTGGGAAAGTTTGAATAGGTAGTATAGGGAGTATACCCCGCCACATAGACATTCCCGCCAGAGTCTATGGCTAAAGAATTGCCATAGTCATAACCAGACCCTCCCAAATAGGTGGAGGCAAGGAGGCTTGTCAAACTGCTGTTGAACCGGGAGATAAAGACATCTGTATTACTATTATACGAAGTATCATAAGCGCCCGCAGTGGTGGGAAAGTTTGATGAGTACGTATACCCAGTCACATAGACATTTCCGCCAGAGTCTATGGCTAAAGACCTGCCATAGTCAGCAGCAGACCCTCCCAAATAGGTGGAGGCGAGAAGGCTCGTTAAACCACTGCTGAACCGGGAGATAAAGACATCTGTATAACCATACAAAGTATCATAAGCGCCCACAGTAGTGGGAAAGTTTGAAGAACTAGTTTCTCCGCTTACATAGACATTCCCGCTCGAGTCTACAGCTAAAATCTTACCAATATCATCGCTAGGAAGCCCTCCCAAAAATGTAGATGCAAGGAGTGGGTCTATGATAAGCCCCTTTGATCTGTCGTAATCTCCCAGTCTGAAGCTGTACTCGTCCCCGTTTACTTCATACTCTCCCTCTATCGCCTTCGCCATGTCGTCACCTTCTCGTGACGACAGGAATGGAGAAAAATTGCCTTTGCCCGGACGAGATGAAGCGTCTTCCAGTTGATAGACCACAGGTCGGGTGAATTTCACCGGACCCAACGCCGTATCTGCCTCAAGCCGGCCTTCCTCATCTACCCGCAAGGACTGTGCCCCGTGGAGCTTTATCCTTATTACACCAGGATCAGCCCCAGGGCTGAGATAGAATAACTTCTCCACATTATTCCCGTATGCCCTCAACTTAACCTCTATCCCTGGATATACCTCCCCAAGATTTACAATCTCGTATGTGGCAAGGTTTTTCTTCCATTTCGATGGGTCATTTCCCCGGAAATCACTCACCCTTGTCCTTGACCTCATCACCCCCCTCACCTTGCCTGCCATTCCCCCGACAATCACTTCTTTCAGCGCCACTCCTCCCGATTGTTCGTTGACGGTATCCTCATGTATGACTGATTCTCCTTCTTGCTGCCCATCTGACGTTGGTTCCTGAGCGCCTTCCTCCACTAATTCCCCTTTGTTTCCATAACCTGGAGCGCTTCCATCTCTCATGGGCAGAACATAGACAATCTCGCCCTCTTTCGTGACAAACACCGTCCCTCCAAAGGTATTGGCATAATATGCCACCCCTTCATCCGTTTGCCCCTTGTTGGCGATAAATGGCATCTGAAGTTTCATGGTTTTCTGCCTTACTTCCTCCTGTGATGGTTTGTTTACAACCTCATCTTCTGCCAAAAGAATATTTCCGAACAACACTGTTAATAAAAGCATGGCAGATAGTGCAAAAATTTTGCTTCTCCTTTTCATTTTACTGCTCCTTTTTAAAAAAGTGGTGTAATTTATGAAAGGAATGAACCCATACTTCCCCCCCTTGTGAGAGCATGTTTCGCAGGAATGACAATTTTTTGATTTTTGAACAAAAAAAGCCTTACTGCAAAGATATTTTTTTAAACATCTTCGGCAGTAAGGCTATCTTTTTTATTGCAAGCAAGTCTTTGCAAACTACATCCTTGTGAGTTTCAAGACCCTGTTACTTTGCGTCCCCTGATCACTCAGGGTTTACCTTTATCGTAATGTTTTTTCGTTTCGTATTGCTGCGATTTTTGGATGTGGACGTGTATAACTGTTATTGTAAACAAAATAAAATATATATTGTCAAGAAAAATTTATTTTCTTTCCGAGAATTTCCTATAAATCAGATAATGTCTTTAGTCGAATTTTTTTTCAGCCACCATTGCTATTACCCATAATTCGCAAACAAATAAAAAAGGATATAATGAGCGGAGAAAGAAGTGTCTGAAATAGGGCAAAAAAAGCGAAGCTGCTTCGCATCCGTTGAAAACACGGTGATTAACAGGGTGTATACTTTCTAATCGTGCATTTGTGAAGTTTCGTTTGTCTTCTGTTGATCACTTTTGACATCTTTTGGTGGACCTTTGTCTTCCTCCTTTGTTTTTTGCAAGATAATTCCAATCTTTTTTCTCTCGCCTTCTTCAATCTCAACCGTCTGACTCATACTCTTAAAATCAGTTTTTGTTACTGTGATATCATACGTATCTGCATCTAAATCTTTAAATTCGAAAAATCCATGTGCATCAGAAAATGTTACCTTGAAAGATTTTTTCCTTGCCTTTGTTCCTTTGAGCTGTAATTTCGCAGATTCAACAGGCCCTTCCTTCAGAAAGGACACGACATTTCCGTAAATGTTACCTTTTGGCGGCAACGTGTTGAATGTTATTTCATTCCCGTACGTAGCGCCGGCGCTATTTTGTGCAACAAGACGGTAATAGTATGCCGTTCCTGCCTGCAAACCGCTTATCCGGTTGCTTACGGGTACCTCATGCAAGCCATTTTCTATACTTTGTATTGATGAAGTGCCGCTGTAATGTTCGCTGCTCGTGCCGTATTGAAACCAGGCCGTTGCCGGCAATCCCATTGCATTAACAGTCCCGCTTAAGGTAGCCAGGTCAGTTGTTATACTTGTTGCATGTCCCGTTATCACCTTCGGTGTGGCATCGACTTCGGCATACGTTATTGTTATCGTAGCCGTTCCGGTATTACCAACACTATCTGTAGCCTTTATGGTTATTACATTCTCTCCCTTTACTAAGCCAATATTTGGCACAGTCCAGCCAATGGTCTTTCTTTCTGTCCCGCTCGTATCCTTATCATGAATCCACACCACGCTGCTTATCTCATTGATATCGTCTGAAGCGCTGCCACTGATGCTTACCACGTTACTTTTGGTTGTATAGGTTTGATCGGACGTTGGGTCGGTAATAGTTATTATTGGAGGGGTTGTATCCACAACAATAGAAGCAGCGGCTGCGTCTGATATATTTCCGGAAGCATCCTTATACCAAACATACACCATATTTCTGCCATCACCGTTACTTATAGTATAGGTGACGTCTTCTTTATAAGTGGTAGCCGGTGTTGTAGACATCCAGCCAGTGGTATATTGAGAAGGGGGCGTGGCATTTGTAGAGAGATAATAACCCGTAACACCGGTATTATCAGTAGCGGAAAGGTTTGCGGTAACGGTGAAAGAGTTGGTGCAGTAAGCTCCGCTGTTAATGCTTATCGCACCAATGGGTGGGGTTATTTCAGTGGTGACAGATGTATTGATATCTGCCGTAGTAAATGACACCTCACTTCCATACGTAGTTCCGGCGTCGTTCTTTGCAACAAGTCTGTAGTAATAGGTCGTTCCCGGAAGCAGCATAATTATCCTGATACCTATTTCCGCGTCTATCGTCCCAATTACCGTTTGTGTTGCAAAGGTGCTTTTGGATGGTCCGTTGGCAATCCGGTACTGAAACCATGCGGTCGTTGACAATCCATTTGCATTTACCGTGCCATGCAATGATGCTGAATTATGTGTTACATTCGAAGCGGGACTGGTTGCTACAGTCGGGGCGGTAGCGACGGATTGCAGACCGTAGGCAGTAGTTTGTGGATCATAATCTCCGGGGGGCGTATTTTGGCAGTACATTCTGTCCCATGCTCCGGACTCTTGAACCTGGGCAACCGCAGGCGGATTTTGACTATCTTCCGGTTCCATATGAGTTTTTTCGCCTGCTTCTCCCTTTCCGTCTAAACGGTCACAGGCTTTAACATGGAAAGATTTTCCGGGTAAAAAGAATGATGACTTTTCCGTATGATGCGGTTGCGAACCGTATGCGGGCTGGCAAAAAATGAAAGCCACGGCAAACAAAACTCCCATGAAACAACGGGAAGGAGTCGTGAATTTCAGGTTTGTAGATGAAATAACACTCTGCTGTATTTTTCCCATAAAGGTTCTTCCTAAAAATGGTTGGCTGTCCATCTGCCATTCTTAACGTAGTATATCACTGACAAGGTACATGGTTTGAGCGCCAAATGCAACAGGGATTTTGCAAAAATCCGAAAAGGATATGATTTCATATGCAAAGGAGAAATGCCCCAATTGTTTATTGTCCCTTTTTCTTTTGTTTGGGATGTTCACCCGTTTGCATTGATCAAATGCCAGTTTTAAGACTTTCTTTTTTGATTCTTAGAGGTAGAATATGATATGTTCATTTTCATTTATCGAAAAGGTGTTTTTATAAATTTTAGGTTATGCGACTGACAGTCGTCAGAGACATTCCATATTTGAGGAGAACATATGTCAATCAAAGAAAACCTGGAACAGGTGAAAAAAAACATTGCAAACGCTGCCGCAAGAGTTGGCAAAAAGCCCGAAGAAATTATTCTGGTCATGGCCACAAAGACGGTGGATCCGGAGCGAATACGAGAAGCCATTAAGTCCGGTGGACGCATTATCGGGGAAAATAAGGTGCAGGAGGCGCTAAAAAAATACGAGGTCTTAAAAGACGAAGATGCAGAATGGCATTTTATCGGGCACCTGCAGACCAACAAGGTTAAGGACGTCCTGAAATTTGCAGACATGATCCATTCTGTGGACCGGTTGTCTCTCGCCGAAAAATTAGACCAGCGACTGCAGCAGGAAGGCCGTTCCCTGGATATTTTGGTTCAGGTCAACACCTCACATGAGGAGAGCAAATATGGCGTTGCACCGGAAGAGGCGATTTCCTTAATCAAACAGGCCTCCAGATACGATACATTAAAAATACACGGACTCATGACCATCGGCCTCTTTACCAAGGACGAGGTAAAAATCCGTAAATGTTTTAAGGTGTTAAAAGAAATCTATGGAGTGGTTGTCAAAGAAGGTATCGACCGGGTACACATGAAATATCTTTCTATGGGTATGTCGGGTGATTATCAGATCGCAATTGAAGAAGGCGCAAACATGGTGCGCATCGGCACAGCGATTTTTGGCGCCCGTAATACGCCGGATGCTTATTACTGGCCTTCAGAGAAGACTGATGCAGACCGGGCCAAGCAGTCTGACTTTTAACAAGTTCCATACCCATTCAGAAACAAAATCGACTTTTTTATACCAAAATTTTCACTTTCCATTTCCATAGTTTTTGGAAAAATCTGGAAATTGTGGTCCAGTAGCATCCCCCGGCTTTTGCAATTTGCGCTTAAAAAAGTCATTTTTCAGGCATACATTGCCAGGAAATCGTTAATTTTCAAGGGGGTGAATTTTCGAAACGGGCTGCTGTGCCGACCACAATCTGACTACAGTTGAGAAAAAGTGTGAAGTGCTAAATGCTTGAAATCATTGATTTTATTGGTGGAGCTGAGGGGATTCGAACCCCTGACCTTTTGAATGCCATTCTTTTTAGGGGGTATTCATTTTTTTGTCCGTTGGTCTCTAATAATTGATATTGTTGGAAAATATTAATTTTAAGGGGTAGCATTTTATATGGTGTTACCCCTTGTTTTTTCTTATTAGATATACAAAAAGTATACAATGAAGAAAACCTGTTTTTTAATTAAAAAACTCTAACAAAAGGATGAAAAATTACCAGAAAAAAAAGGAAGGAATTCATAGTTTTGTAGAAAAGATTCGGGGCTTATGATATAGCTGATATAATAGCAGGCTTAAAGGAAAACCACGTCATGTAATTTCACGCCAATATGAGAAAAAAGTCAGGTTCTTTGTCCTAGATGACTCTAAACACTGAGAAAAATATCACTAGATGTTGCCGGAATCTTTATCTAGACGATTGTCACGAAAGATAAGGAAGTGTCGAAGTGCAATAGATAAACACACACAATTAAGACGATTCCCGCCACGCCATGGTATACCTTGAAAAAGTGTTACGACTGTTAGGAACAATCTAACTAACTTTAAATCAACATGTTATCCCTTACATTTAAGGTGTTAGGAATTATTTGGAGCATAGGAAACTATACCCCCACCCCCTATCAAGGCGTGCGTGTCGTTTTAATCCATCAAGTCTCTTCGTGGTAGCGCAAAAAATTTTTAAAAAGGCTTAATAAACTAAAAAATTTGCGTATAGTACTGATAGTTTTATGTATAACAAGAAGTAGTTGCTTTTACAAAATTACTTATGGTATGATTATTTCATACCATAATAGGAGGTGTATTTATGACAGCCACAACAATTAAAAAGACTATTTCCCTTCCAGAGAAACTGGCAAGAGAGGCGGAAATGATAGCCGAAGAAGAAGGGAAGACCCTGAGCGCAGTAATTCAAGACGCCTTAAGGATTACAAGGAAAGAAAGGTTGAAAAAGGAATTCTATCAAATTCAGGGTTATTGGAGTCACAAAGCAAAGGAAAAGGGTATTCTCACTGAGAAGGACCTTGAGAAATATCTTAAAAAGTGAAACTCGTATTTGACTCAAATATCTTCATTTCTGTCTTTGTTATCCCTGGTAGTAAGGCAGAGAAGGCAATCTTAAGAATAATTGAAGGCGATGATACGCTCTTAATTTCCAGGGAAATCATTAAAGAGGTCTTAGAAGTGCTATCCACAAAATTCCACCGTGATAGAGAGGCAATCAGTCATGTAGCAGTTTACCTTTCGGATATTGCTCAGGTGATAAATCCAACTAAAAGAATTCGTGTCTTTAAAGACGATCTCGACAACAGAATCCTTGAATGTGCTTTATTTGGTAAAGCCGATACAATAGTAACGGGCGATAAAGAAATGTTAATACTGAGAGAATACAAAGGGATAAAGATTATAAGCTTAAAGGAATATTTGAGCTACAGAAATAGCTGAACAATCTTTTGTTTATAGATAGGGAGATGCTAAGAATGGACTTTTATACAGTGGTATTGCGTGAAAGTAAGGGCTGTTGGGTGGCTTTGTGTTTAGAAAACGGATTAGTTGGGCAAGGAACTACGAAAGAAGATGCAATTGAGAAACTCAAAGAGGCTATCGATTCTTTCGAAGCTGTTTACAAAACTGAAAGCGATGTCTATACGGCACCGTTGTCAGTAAAAGAACTTCATGAGTTTTTGACAATCGAGGGTAAAGAGCCTACCTCGGAGCCATACGAGTTAAGGGCTGTACATGCCTAAAAATATTCCGTCTCTTAAACCGAAGGAGTTAATACGAATTCTAAAACATGGAGGTTGCGCTTTTTACAGAACAGGTAAAGGGGATCACCAGTTGTATATCCGTCATTGTGAAGGCAAGAAAAGGGTTGTACCTATTGATATGGGAGCGGGAGAGCTTTCACCACCTTATGTTCTTCGTATTTTTCGGCAATTTGGGTTTACCGATGAGGAGATAGAAAACTTATTGAGGTAGAAAAGGAGGCTTTAATATTATGAAAAAAATATTTTCTGGAATCGGCTTCTATACGTTTTGTCCCTTTTGGTGTTTAACACTTCTTTTGACGCTAGTATGTTTTAGAACAACCCTTTTTGCAGAGCAAAAAATGTAAATAAACCATCACAAGCAGATTTCATTCAAAAGACAGAAAAGCTTCAGCTACCCTTCATAGCCAATGAAGGACAAATCAATAACAATCAAGTAAGATTTTATGCCAATACCTTTGGGGGGACAATATTTGTAACAGAGGAAGGTGAGATTGTCTATTCCTTGCCAAATTCAACAGACGGAAAGAAAAATACCTTTATTAACCGCGAAAGCTCCTTACAAAATAATCTCTATAACGCAGAGCAAATGATTCAAAATGCGCAATGCAGATTCAACATCCTGCATCGTGCATCAGGTATCTCATATCAAAATTGTACCTATTGTCTTATTGCAAATCCCAATACCAACGCCGATAAACATCATATAAAAGCTATTGCTTTGAAAGAAGAATTTGTAGACGGAAAGATTAACAATATACAAGGTTTAGCCAAAGCTGTAACAAAGGTCAATTATTTCAAGGGAGAAGCCCCATCAAGATGGATGTCCAATATATCAACTTATGATGTTGTAGCTCTTGGAGAGGTATATAAAGGGATAGATTTGAAGTTGAAGACTTATGGGAATAATGTGGAAAAACTCTTTTGTGTGAAGCCGAATGCAAAACCAGACGAGATAAAAGTAAAAATCACCGGCGCCAAGGCTTTGAAGGTAAATAAAGAAGGACAACTGGAATATGTCAATGAAAATTAGACACTTTTTTAAATAATTTAGACTCTAAAGGCAGAGTCTAATCTTGTTTTGGTTGATTAATCCAGGCAGCCATAGGCATACATGGCGGTATACCTCTGAATCGTTCAGGGTGATTTTCAAAGGCGGTTTTTAAGACAAGACTCCATTCTTTCATAATTTGGTCCGTACGTCCATAGTGGACGTCTTCCGGTTTCAAAAGTCCGATGCCGGAATGATGATGTCCTCTATGGTACCAGGTAAAGAAGTTCTTACAAAAGACCCTGGCATCCTCAATTGAGCCGAAATTATCCGGAAAATCCGGCCCGTAATTGAGGGTTTTAAATGTGACTCCGAGTAGGGGGTTGTCGTTACTGACGTAAGGACGAGAATGGCTTTTTGTTATTCCCAGATCAGACAGAAGAAACGCCACAGGCTTGGATGTCATGCTTGAGCCGCGATCAGCGTGGGTCACCAGTTGTTCAGGCTTGATAGCCTGTTTTTTACAGCTATCAGCGATAAGCCGTTGTGCCAATATGGCCTGTTCGTGGTGCGCAACCATCTATCCGACCACATAACGGCTGAAGATGTCGAGAATGACATAGAGATAGAAATATGTCCGCTTTGCAGGTCCTCTGAGTTTTGTTATATCCCATGACCATACCTGATTAGAAGCCGTTGCCAGAAGCTCCGGCTTCTGGTAATTGGGTCTGAGCGCCTGGTTTCTTCTTTCACGTACTTCACCATGTTTTTTCAGGATACGGTACATGGTTCTCGTGGAACACAGGTAGGTCCCTTCATCAAGTAACGTTGCATACATCTCATGCGGGGCCTTATCAAGAAAGCGTTCGCTATGGAAGATATCAAGAACCGATTGCTGTTCCTGCTCTGACAATGCCAGTGGAGGCGTCGAAGATACCCTTTTGCAAGAAAGGTCTTTTTTGCACTTTTGGTAGTAATAATAACTCGCTCTTGGGATACCCAGTGCCTTGCAGTCCTTTTTGATGCGCACATGTTGAGCAAGAGATTCGGCGGCGCGCATCATATCTTCTCTCCTGTTGTACCCAGTGGTATCTGAAGTATTTCCGAGAGTTTTTTT
This sequence comes from Candidatus Brocadia sinica JPN1, assembly GCF_000949635.1. Classification (NCBI taxonomy): domain Bacteria; kingdom Pseudomonadati; phylum Planctomycetota; class Candidatus Brocadiia; order Candidatus Brocadiales; family Candidatus Brocadiaceae; genus Candidatus Brocadia; species Candidatus Brocadia sinica. The sequence goes on along the minus strand of NZ_BAFN01000001.1, from coordinate 761,312 downwards.
TGGACGTCAATAATGATTTCTGCCCGTTTGAGTTTCTCTTTCAGCCGATGGTTTTCCTTTTCCAGTTCAGCAATACGACGTTCGGAGGGGTCGATATTTTTCGCCTTTGGGCCGCGATATTTTGGGGAAAGCGCTTCCAGGGCGCCTTTCTTCTGTTGACAACGCCATGTGGTGAGATTGGACGAGTAGAGTCCTTCACGCCGTAAAAGCGCCCCAATTTGACCCTGTGTAGTACATGCCTCCGCCTCTTGAAGGATGCGGAGTTTGTATTTTGCGGTGAATTTCCGGCGAACAGCCTTCTCTGTTACCTCAGGATCAGAAAAATGACCACGTTGGGTTGCGCTGTCTGTGGAAACTCCAGTCGCCCTGCGGGCTCCTCCCGTTTCCACAGACAGGTTATCTGTTTTTAGACTTATTGGACTACTATTTTTCATAGATCTTCTCCTTCCCACCCTACACTAAACTATATATGGGAAAGTGTCCAACTATTATTGACACAGAGGGGCCTTGTTATGCGATTAGCAGAGACCTTTGGGAATATACCTTTAAGACGTTTCAATTCCATGATACTGGAACAATTTCAAACGGACAGGTTAAGCATGGGGAAAAAACCTGCTACGGTTAATAGGTTAATTGCGACTATTTCACACATGTTTACTAAGGCGGTTGAGTGGGATATGGTGGAAGAAGAAACCTTGAAACGTATAAGGAAAGTTAAACTGTTACCTGAAAATAATAGGCGATTGAGGTATCTATCTACAGAGGAGTGTCAAAGGCTTATTGATTCATGTGATAGCCATTTAAAGCCGATTGTTGTTACAGCACTTAACACCGGAATGAGGAAAGACGAAATACTTGGGCTTAAGTGGGATAATGTTGATTTGAAAGCGGGATTTATCCTGTTAAACCAAGACCAGACCAAGAATTCAGAACGGAAGGAAATACACATTAGTCCAACATTCTTGGAAACATTAAAAACTTTACCAAAGCGTGAAGATGTTCCTCATGTGCTCTACAATCCTTTGACTGGTAAACGGTATGATAATGTAAAGAGGAGCTTCAATACAGCATTAAAAAGGGCAGGGATTAAGGATTTCAGGTTTCATGATTTGAGGCACACTTTCGCAAGTCATCTTGTAATGGCTGGAATTGATATAACTACAGTAAAAGAATTGCTAGGGCATAAAGACTTGAAAATGACCCTAAGATATTCTCACCTTGCGCCAAGTCATAAACTGAAAGCAATAGTCACCCTCGATAAAATCTTAACTCAACAGCCAGCTATACAAAAACTATACAATTCGAAGGTCGCAAATAATGAATAATACCGGTTTTGCCTTGATTTTATTGGTGGAGCTGAGGGGATTCGAACCCCTGACCTTTTGAATGCCATTCATAAAAAGGGTTTTTTTAACAATTTTCATAACTGACTGATCCTGTGTCTGTTATGACCGCAATATTTTATCATAGAAAAAGTTACAACACAAATTTAATTCTGCCAATTCCGTTGGTTTCCGTTGGATTCCGCTAGAATTGACTACAATTTGACTACAGTTTGAAACAATGGGGCTATACATTTATTAAACGATATGTGATAGTAATATATATATTAGTAATAGAAGTATTTTTAACTAAATAAATTTGCAAAAAACAATTTATTTTATTATAGTTCAAAAAAATTAAAGTCATATTTAATAGTATTATTAGATTTCCGAGACTATCATACAAAACAAGAGGTGCACATTCAAGACAACACCAGTCGACTTCGAATCAAGAGCTTTAAAAAAGATTTACAAGCACTGTACACTTGTTTATCCATTGGAGGGTTACGGATTCCTGATCGGCACACGCGAACCTGAGTCCATCAAGGCTGCTTTGCCGGTAGGCAAGACTGCCAGATGGTACGAATCCCTTGACCGTTTTGCCAATATTATGCCTGCATCTGAGAAAGCAAGGCATTTTGCTACTATGTTTGGAATGGAGATATTGGGTTTGTACCACTGTTTTGCCGCAGACTGTACAAAGGAGTCTCCGTTGAATGCGGTTCCGTTTGAATATCAAAATTAGTTTCATATACGTTCAACACGTTAATGGTGGTTACGTTTATTTCAAATGTAATGGGTACAGGCGGAACGCGGAAGGAATATGGAAGCAGCATGAAGTGCGGCGAAGGGAAGAGAAGATCGCGGAAGCGGCACAGAATCCGAAGCGGATATTAACACAATGGAACCGTATCTGGGGTGTTCTCGATTACGGCAATAATCACAAGGAGGAACTTCGCAGGCTCTTTGGCAACAAGGAGGCATAGTACTGTGCTTATGCGGCTCACATTGTGGGAATGCCGAGTTGATATTTCCATTTGCAGCAAGTGTGCGCTTTATTTTCCGTCAAGCAAACGAAAAATGCCAAAAGACCACCTGACAAAGATCAAGATTATGGCGGACTATTGTGATGCATACGCATGGGACCAGGAAGGGGTCTGCATCGGATTGTCCTATAACTTCCCTGAACGAGAGGTGATTGCACAAATAGAAAAGGAACTAGAGGAATGGTCAGGGTGGTTCATGTCAAATGATGAAGACCTTAATTTCCCTTGGGATGATTTCCATGAGAAAGGCCTGGCTTTGGCGAAGAGATTAAAGGAGGCAATTAGAGACACAGGCGTTCCGGTCTTTTATGAGCCTCCTTTTGAGGACCCTAACCGAATGAACCATGAAGTTTTAGAAATTGAGTAAAAAAAATCCTTAACAAAGTACTTTGCGGATGATAGCCGTTGCTAATTTCAGATGTAGATGTGCAATACATATTAGAATGATCAATAATTTAAGTAAAATCTCCAATCCAAGCAAATTGGGTCGAAGGACGAGTGAAACCCCAAGGCATAATCATGAGATGCTTCTGGAGTAAGGTCAAACGAAGAAGAACTTAATATACCTAAAAAACCGAACCGCAGTGTCAGGTGCGTGTAAAGAATATACCTTGTCCATCACACATGATCAACGATATATCGTTAGAGAGTCAAGGATTATGTTCGGAATCGTTTAGGACAAAGACGAGAAGGCACAAATCTATATCATGGAGAAGGACTTCCGGAGCCAACTCATTCAAATGAAAATGCTGGAATTAAACCTTATACGCCAAAATGGATTGACCTCGAAAGTCTAAGGTGTACATGAGCGACTACAAAACCGACCACCAGACAAAGCAGCAGAAGTCGTTTGAGACGGAAGACGCTCGGTCATTACTGGACCAGCTCCTAGCTGACTCTAAGCTGTACACGCAGAGCAGGGACTATAAAGACCTACTCGACTTCGTTGTCCTCCTACGCAACTTCGCGCCGTTCAACGCCATGCTGCTCCAAGTGCAGAAACCTGGACTAAGCTACGCCGCATCGGCTCGCGACTGGCGCGAGCGCTTCGACCGCTGGCCTAAGGAAGGCGCGCGGCCACTGCTCATTCTCTGGCCGTTTGGACCAGTTGCCCTGGTATATGACGTAATGGATACGAAGGGTAAACCGCTTCCTGAAGATGTGGCAAGCTTCTTCGCCCGAGGTGAAATCGACGAGATCAAACTGAGATCATTCGAGCCATTGCTAAAGAGGAAGAGCATCGAGTGGTGTTTTGTCGATGCTGGAGACCGGAATGCTGGCTCAATTCGAGTAGTCCTGCGTGCATCAAGCGATAAGGATACCACGCAGTACCGAATCCACATCAACCGCAACCATGATCCAGCCGTCAAGTTCGCCACGCTCGTGCATGAACTGGGACACCTGTTTCTTGGGCATCTCGGATCAGACAGAAAGCTCGGCGTCCCCGAGCGGCGTGCCCTTGATCACTCGCAGCAGGAACTCGAGGCCGAGTCGGTTGCCTACATAGTGTGTGAACGTAATGGTGTAAAGTCAAAGTCGCAGACTTACTTGGCTAACTTCGTGAATGCGAACACAACGATAGATCATATCGACGTGTATCAGGTAATGCGAGCAGCCGGTCAGATCGAGACGCAGCTCAGTCTAGCGGCTCATACCCAGTACGATAGACCTACGAAGTCCAGCAAATTCTAGAGAACACCTTACATATTTCCTCACTTAATTACTCCATCTTAGATATCTCTCCAATCCTTTCCATAACTATCGAAACCCGTATCTGACTTGTAGTAACTGAATATTAGCAAATAGAGTACAGTGTCGCTATAGGATTTGTTGCCATGTATGCATCAGGTGAAGACATTACTTTTCGCAGACATCGGATGTGATTTAAGCGGTTAAAAGGAAATTGTAATGCCAAATCATACACCGGGTGAAGTACGACTCAAGATAGCGACAGAAGTATGTCAACCGACAGAGACAATTACTAACAAGAGCACACGAAAACTTGTCCTCTCCAAGGAAAAACGCTTTCCGTTTTGTAACCGTCCATAACTGCGTCACCGTGAGATGGGAAGCAATGTGATGTGAACTGATAGTCCATAGGATAACGAACTCAATGCAGCTTGTGGTGTTGATGAGCCTGTTAGGAAATGGCGAAGTCCAGCCCCAGAAGCAATCAGGAAGGTCTATCGAGCCGAGGGGTAGCGTGAGAAAACGACGATAGAGACACCATGGGTGGTTGGAGATAGAATTATACTGAGACCATAAATAATGGACACAGGTAAGAGGGAGGTAGGAAGGTGGAGGTATGAAGTGGATAAGGCATGAAGTCAAACCAATGTGAGTGGCAGAAATGCATAAGCAAATCAGAGAAGTCCAGAAAAGAGGATTGTACCTGGCTTAGAGTGGAGTAACTGTTGACAGTCGGTAGGAGATGAATGATGAGAAAACGCTGTCATCATTGTTAAGATTGGGCTGTTCACATATACCACAACTCAGATAATAATTGGTTAATCCCGATGTAGAACCCATTGATTGGAGAGATCTTTGCGGGAGATCCGCCTGTACGGTTCTGAGGGAGGGGAGGCGATTGCTTTCCCTAGCCCCTATTAGACATCATGGCAAGGAGATTCATTTGATTGTGGATAATCTCAGTGTCCATAAACATCAAAAAGTAAAAGATGGGCTGTCTGAACATCCTAACTATTTTCTCCACTTTACACCAACTCACGCATCTTTGCTCAATCAAATTGAGCTATGGTTCAGTATTTATGCACGTAAGATAACCAAAAGAGTTGTCTTTAGATCAAAAGAGGATATGGTTGCAAAAATCATTGAATACATTGGACTCTATGACAAAAATGCCAAACCATTTCGTTGGATTATAAAAGAGACCCCTCTTACAGTATAAGTGTGACAAATATTGTTACGGCTAATAGTTATTGACATTAAAGAAATTCTGACACAAAAATTTGCTAAAAACACTTATTCTCAGACAACCTGGAAAGATTCGTTCCCGTTCTTTCCCCAGAAAAAAGCTTGCATTCTTCTTCATTTTTTTATTATCATCCCTTTTAAAGAAAAAGCAATTTCCTACTATCCTCTCGTCATTACAGCAGCCGCACGGAACAGACTTATCGTCATTGGATCAAATGAAACAAGAGGATTTTATATTGATATGTATAAACGACATGGTAACAAGTGCAAAGAGACACAAGTGGCAGTCTGAAGTGATTATCACGATAGTATTTACCATATCAAAGGCATATTGTATGGACAAAAAACTTGTATTCCGCATATTACGCGGATCAATCTAATCAATGTTGAAAAATCAGAAAGAGTAAAAAATGTCAGTAAACACACATCTTGCAGATTTGGCAAGTAACCTAGTTCTTTCCGATTCTGAGAAATCGAGTATCTCAGCATCCATCACAACTTTGGAATCAAGACTTGACGCATATTTTGGAAGTAATATAACAGAACGTTTTCAATTTGGATCAAATACACGTGGCACAATCTTGCCTCGCAAGGCGGACAGTAATTCTGATATTGACTATATGGTTGTTTTTGATACGTCTGATGGTCAGAAGAAGCCACAAGCCTATCTTGATAGACTTAAAAAATTCTCGGAAACGAAATATTCAACCTCTGAAATATCACAATCAAATCCTACAATTGTTCTTTCTCTAAATCACACCAAGTTCGAACTTGTACCCGCCTTAAACAACTATGGATACCAAATCCCATCACCTGCATCTTCTTAGACAGAATGGATATTTACAGATCCGAAAGCTGCAAATCAAGCAATTCAGGATAAAAATAAAGCAGAAAGCTACCAAATAAAACCATTGGTTCGACTCATTAAATATTGGAATGCTACACAAGGGCACCCATTTACATCCTTTTCTATTGAGCAGTATATTGTAGGTAAATACTTCTGGTCATGTACCGTCCTCAAAGACTATTTCTATAATTTCTGGTCTGACTTTAGCTGCTCATATGATACTGCACAATACATCAAAGATAAAGTTGAAAGGGCTAAGAGGTATGCGGCCCAAGCGAAACAGTACGAAGACAACAATATGCCTTTCTCCGCCGAAGATGAAATTAAAAAAATCGTCCCAATACTATGAACATGACAAGAAAAACAAGAGTCGATGAAGTTTCACAATACTACAAGCCTGCGGCTCAAATAGGATTTGTTATTTTTCTGCTTTTTTGGGTAACTGCATTGCTTTCACTTTATATGCCTTTCTCAGAAAAGTTGGGGGTGCATTTTCAAAATATTCTGCAATCTGTCTTTATTGTTTTTGTAATAGCACACTTCGCAACTTCTCAAATCAACAGATTTTATCTTATTCCCAGAGCGGAAAGGATGCGAAGAAAGCAAATGATCTCAGATGCTTTCGGGACCAATCTTTCCCATGACAAGACATCGTTGTATTACAACAATGAGTATCTTCCATCTGTTAACCGTCTTGGTGCAAATACAATAGAAAATGCTCTTTTTAGCAAAGAAGTGGTCGCAAGTATGTTATGTTCAAAACGCATTATTACCAGTGGGTATGTTGCTATTTGGGTACTAGCGTTTGCTTTACGGCATAATAACTTGGAGATTTTAACTTGGATTACGCAAATAGTGTTTTCTGGAGCGATTATTGCTCAATGGATGAATCTTGAAGTTCTGCGCTTCAGACATGAGAATACTTACGAACAACTTCATTATCATTTTCTTCACGAGATTAGCGAAAACTCTCCAAGAGCCGTTGCAACAATACTTGATGCCTTTGTTGCATACGAGTCGGCTAAGTCATCAGCAGGATGTTTGCTTTCTTCAAAAGTATTTAACAAACTCAATCCCGAGATCACTAAAAAATGGGATCAGATTCGCCAAGAACTAAACATGAATTTCCAACAAGATGCTGCACTGAACGGGGATTCCGCTGGCGCTTCATCCCCGACAGTGAGCTAATCGTGTGTGCCGTGCATGTTGCAATGCTTGGGTGAAAGTCTCCTGTCCAGGCAGATGAGGCCGAAGGACAAGCGAACCCCCCCCCAAAGGGCATCATCGTGATGATGTTATTCCCCAAAACTACTTCATCGTCAGATTGATTTACCTACGCAGAAGGGATTATACCAAGATGAGTGGTATCTGATACCGTTCATCATCTACTAATCTTTTGGTTACTTGCCTTGTATCTATTATACCCAAGTAATCTTTCTCTTTTTTTAAATCGATCGTCATTCACAAGTGTGTCATGACACACTTGTGTGGCGTCACACTTCTGTGTCATGTCACACTTTTTTCTTATTCTCCTAAGAGTTGACTGCACATTTTCACCTCTCGTAATAACCGATATACAAATATTTTCTGATGAAATTCATGCAATGAACCATTTATTCTTACTTATGGCACACTTTTTGACAATATACCATAATTTCTTATGTCTCTTAAATGTATTTTTTTCCGCAAATTTTTTAGCCTGAAAAATGATTTAATAATTTTATGCATTTTGTTTGACATCAAGTGTAAAACATTTTGCCTTCTGTTTTAATTTTACTCTTGACATTGAAAATTTTATAATTCTTGGATGTGATTCCGTTCTTTTGTCGCAATTTGCATCAACCTTGTTTTCAGTTCTGCAAATGGGAAATATTTTCCAGGACAAGCTGTGCATCTCTGATGTACCTGCTTATGTTGTAATACATTAGATGAAGAGATATGATATTTTCTTGAAAGATATTGAATAAGTCTGACAAGTGATTCGAGTTGATTTTCAGATGGGGGACCGCCATTTTCAAAATCACCGACCAGACAAATTCCTATTGCCACACGATTACAGTTCATGTTTGCCGTATGAGCACCGTGAATTTGCTTTTTCCATCGCTCACCAACCTCAATTTCACCATCCCGCGAAAATGTTCCATTCCCAATCACAAAATGATAAGCGAGGCCATATTCCCATTTTTTCACTTTCCGGTGATAATAATCGAACCGGGCCGCATTCCCCTTTTCAGTAGCGCTATGATGGATGACTATGTATTCCCACCGTCTTTCATCTACATCGGTGTGGCAGAGTTGCTCAATGTCCTGCATGTATCCGGGACTTTCAAGTCTTGCAAAACTATTAATCCTTTCAATTTTCACACACGGAAAAAAGGGGATTGAAACACATAAACCTGAAGCAACCACAATCATGAATAACGAAAGACGTTGAATAATCCTTTCGCCGTCGTGTGTAATTTTATTTTTAAAATACATTGTAAGATTCTGCGAAAATACAGATATAATTTTCTTATTCATGGGATATCACATTAATTAAATTTTTCAAAATGCTGAATGAGGAAAAACCGATACCAAAATCATCGAGGGCAAAATAACAGCCCATTGCTTTAAGATTGGCAATGAAACGTTGTGCTACTGATATGCTCTCGATAATGGCAGTTTCTGTGATTTCAAATACCAGGCTTTGTGGATTAATCGCAGTTTCGGCAAACGTCCGTTTGATCAGCGGCAACAATTTCGGGTCTGTCAGTGATCTGTCGGAGAGATTGACCTCGAGAAATAATCCTCTCTCGGTAAGTCGTTGCTCTGTAGCGAAGTGGATAGCCCGGCGTGCTATCCAACGGTCAATTTCCCTGATGAAACTGCAGTGCTCGGCAATGCCAAGAAAGGTGATAGGACTGATTAGTTCTCCTTTGTTACCCACCATACGTAATAATGACTTATAGCCAACGATCTAGTTCTGTCTTATGTCCATGACGGTACTCTTACCCATTAGAAGGCGCTACCTTTCGCTGGGCACGCCAATCGGGAACGATTGAACCAACGAAGGATTAATTTAAATCATATGTGATAACAAAAGTTATGCCTCGTACATTTAATAAAAAGATTTTTTTGAATAAGTTATATCTCTTGAAAAAACAGGATGTTGAAATCAATCTTCTTCCGGCTATGTAAAAATACCGGATGTTTAATATATCCCGGAAGGAAATGATTCTATGGTATCATTTCCACGGGTTAGGGTGTAAATTTCACAGGGCGGGGGCTGTTCAAAAAGTCTTTCTGTGCGCAACAGCAATGCAATATATGTAGAGCGAAGCATCGCTTCGCTCTACAGGCCGGTTCAATCTTGCAGATTGGACCAGATAGTTTGAACCGATTGATTGGCGTTAATCTGTTACAGACCGCAAACAATAAACAATACCAAACGTTTTGGTTCGATCGGGGACGACTGAACCAGCGAAAGATTACAAATTTTTACTATAGCACGAAATTTGTGAGTCAACCCTGACAGGGTTAATTTCAAACTTGCCACTATGCTATATCCCAATAGTAACCATTATCACACTGCACGGCCTTTCTACTTTCTTACCACCACGGTCACCGTATCCTTCAAGCCGCCCGCCTCAAATCTGACCTTTGCTTTACCAGTGGTTCCCTTTTTCGCTTTGATGGTAAACTTTGCTCGACCGTTGGCATCCGTAAAAGCCTTTGACGGTGAGACTGATACACGCTGCTTACCCTTCGCGATCACTGCCGTTATTTCCACCTTAGCAGACGGGCAATCTTCTTCACCTGTCACCGTTACCGTTACAACGCCACTCCGCTTTTTCCTGTTTTGCCTGAGCTTCAGGACTTCCGGTTCAGCATCTAATTTTGTCGCCTCGCATAATTCAGGTGCTGGCGTTGGTGAAGTCACCGGTGAAGGTGTCGGTGGTAGTGGCGCCAATGCAATCCTTCCATCTGCTGTGCCGCCGGCAGTTACCAGAACGGCCTTTGCACCCTGAATATATCCCGTTGACGAGGCAGTCACTGTGTGTTCTCCTGCGGCCACATTCGTGAACTCATAGGCGCCATTTTGACCCTGCCGTGTCCCGGTGACGGCCTGTTCGCCTGTATCAAGGGATACCGTAGCGCCGTTGATACCGGTATCGGTAATAGCGTCAGTTACCTGCCCCGCAATTCTGCCGGTCTGCGGTGGTGTAAACATTGGCGAAGCTATGGGTGACGGTGCGGGTGAAGCTACCGGTGACGGCATGGGTGAAACCACCGGCGAGGGTACGGGCGTTGGTGTAACGGCATATTCACTTTCCGTGGTAAAGCTCCACGTATAATCCGACTCCATCGTTGTGCCCGCAAAATTTGCCGCCTGGATTTTTTTGGTAACCCGTGCCGTATATTCTGTATTATACGAAAGGATTTCAGACGGGATGAAGGTAATCGTTTTGCCGTTCGTTGCCACATAACCGCCTACTTCTCCGCTTTCACTGCTCAGTTTGAAGGTCTCTGTAGTAACGGTAGAGCCATTTACGTACATGTTAAAGGTGGCGGATACCGACGTCGTCACTGATACGCCGGTCGCACCATTGGAGGGGTTTGTGGAAGTGATGGTAAGCTTTTCAGTCTCTCCGCCTCCGCCGCCGGACAAAGAGGTTGTGGTAAACGACTCCTCGCTGCCGGCAGACGTCCCTGCAACGTTATTTGCAACAGCGCGGTAGTAGTAGGTTGTGCCAGCGGATAAACCGCTGATAGCGGTTTTCTCGGTTACATCACCCTCACTGCCCGTGAGGCTGGAAGTTGATGACGTGCCGGTGTAGACACCGCTCGCTATGCCATACTGGAAGAATGCCGTGGTAGACAGTCCAAAGCCGTTAAACACACCAGAGAGCGTTGTATCGCCGGTCGTTACACCGGAAGCCGCTCCCGTCGTTACCCCAGGCGTAAAGGCAAGTTTAGTGATAAAGGCATCATAACTACCTCCGGCATGTCCCGTTGTTGTCCCCACACGGGGAAAGTCGTTGGAGTCGGTATATCCGGTGATATAGGCAGAACCGGAACCGTTTACGGCGATTCCAAGTACAACATCACTACCACTTCCCCCGATGTAAGTGGAGTAGATAAGTGCAAGGGGCGTCTCTGTGCCGAGCTTTGTGACAAAGGCATCATAACTACCTCCGGCGTTGCTTGTAGTTGTCCCCACGATGGGAAAATCGCTGGATTGGGTATACCCGGTGATATAGGCAGAGTTGAAGCTATCCACGGCAATTCCAAGGCTGGCATCACTACTACTTCCACCAATGTAAGTAGAGTAGATAAGCGCAAGGGGTGTCTCTGTACTGAGTTTGGTGACAAAGGCATCAGTATTTGTAGCATAACCAGTCGTTGTCCCCACGCGGGGAAAGTTGTTAGATTGGGTATATCCGGTAATATACGCAGAGCCGGAGCCGTCCACAGCAATTCCTCGTCCATAATCATTATCACTTCCCCCGATGTAAGTGGAATAAATAAGCGCAAGGGGAGTCCCTGTGCCGAGTTTGGTGACAAAGGCATCTTCTCCAGATTTTTTTGACGTTGATGTCCCTACGACGGGAAAGTCGGAGGATGCAGTATACCCGGTTATATATGCAGAGCCGGAGCCGTCCATGGCGATTCCTCGTCCATGTTCATTACCACTTCCCCCGATGTAGGTGGAGTAGATAAGCGCAAGGGGAGTCCCTGTGCCGAGCCTGGTGACAAAGACGTCTTCACCAGATTTTTTGGCGGTTGATGTCCCCACGCGGGGAAAGTTAGCGGATGTGGTATATCCTACGACATATGCAGAACCGGAGCTATCCACGGCGATTCCTTGGCCAAGATCATCACCATTTCCCCCGATGAAGGAGGAGTATTCGAGGGTATCACCCGATACACCAAGCCTGGTGACAAAGGCATCATAACTACCTCCTGCAAATCCCGTTGATGTCCCCACACGAGGAAAGTTGCTGGAGTAGGTATACCCGGTGATGTAAGCAGAGGCGGAGCCATCCACAGCGATCCCAATGCCGTAATCAATATTGCTTCCCCCGATGTAGGTGGAGTAGGCAAGCGTTATGGGCGTCTCTGTGCCAATCTTGGTGACGAAGGTATCTGTATTTGTAGCATAACCAGTTATTGTCCCCACGACAGGAAAATTACTGGATTGGGTATACCCGGTGATATATGCGGAGCCGGAGCTATCCACGGCAATTGCATAGCTCAAGTCAGAAACATTCCCCCCGATGTAGGTAGAATATTCGAGGATGGGGTCAATAATGAGGGTATGGGCTGTATCGTAGGAGGTAACGTGAAAACCGTGGATGAATTTACCATCTAAACTCAAAACCCTAAACCTTCCCTCTATTTCAACCCTCTCTCCATCTATCTCCTGATACACGTATGGGCGTTTCTGGATGATTTTTTCTTCGGTATTTAAGGCATTTAAACAGTTCAAACCATTTAAACCATTTGAACTGTTCCTTACGATTATCTCCATGTCCCCATTCTCGTTTACCCGCATGTCTTCTCCCCCTTTATACGCAAACCTGACCTGTGAGGGGTCTGCTCCGGGTCTTACAATAATGTCGTATTCGAGATGGCGGTTGTTGCCGTAGAATTTTATGTCAATGCCGTCATAGATTTCCTTGTAAACGACTGCGCTATAAGTGGGGATATTGGTTCGCCATTCTTCCGGATTATTGCCGATAAAATAGTTGATCTTTCCCTTTTGCAATCCTTCGGCAACGATTTTGGGGTGTTTATTAGCGCCGATGAAACTGAGGCTTATAATTGCGGTGTTCGGTGCCGGGGATTGGGTGGCCCGGACGAATTCTGTTTGTCCGTGTTTTGGGACGGAATCTGAACAAGACGTGTCTGGCATCTCAAGGGTTTGCGGTGACAAAGCAGATTTGTTGTTTGATCTGTTTAAGCTGTTTAAACCGGATAGTTGGGTACGTCCTGCCTGTCCAATAAAATCGGGACAGATCTCATCCGGACTGCGTTCATCCGGGCTGATGCTGGGGTTTGCTGCTATTAGCATCACATACACGCCCTCTTCGGTAAAATACATAGTGTGTCCGCTTCCCTTTTCATAGAACTTTACCCGTTCATCCATCTGCCCGTCATTCTGTATGAAATAGAGAGGCAATTTACCATAGGCGGTATACGCAGCGTCGGATACCGGTGTAATTAAACCGTTTGAACCGCTTGAACAAACAAGTTTAGAGCGACAGCCTTCATCCAACCGATTTGACTGAGCCGGAATATTTACGGCGCGTCCATTTGTTGTAAATATCGATTTAACGCTGTTATCAAAATACCATGCCAGACCATCTGAAGAGGTATCATCCATCCCAAACCCAGCTTTCGTACGTATCCATACCTCTGTCATGGCTATAATTAATACAAAAAATATGCATAATCTGCTCATTGGGCAATCTCTTTTTCAGGGTGTGTTAGAGACATTTTTACACACTCCTTCCACTGTGTCCCCAGAAGGGACACAAGGGAAGGCTCTCAGTGGGAGAACTGTAATTGAATCTCCTTACCATTAAATCAGGCCTTCAGTGACCTTGCTTATGACCATGCACCTCATAATGCGTCCTCAAAAGCCATGATCCTACTTTTTATGGTATTTGAATACAGATTTTCATGTACATTGTATATTTCTTCAAATTTCGGAGCGACTTCGATAAATATCCCTAATATTTTTGGATCAAAGTGTTCCGGTTTTGTTTTTTCGTCACCTTTTGTTATTATTTCGAAGACCTCTTTGTGGCTTAAAGGTGGTTTGTATGGTCTTTCACTTCTTAAGGCGTCATACCTGTCACAGAGCATTACTATTCTGCCTTCAACTGGTATATCTTCTCCTTTCAAACCGCGTGGATATCCTGTGCCATCCCATCGCTCGTGATGATTTAAGGCAATAGATGCTGACATTTGTATATTGTAATGTAACGAACCAGAGAGCAAGTTCTCACCAATAATAGTATGTGTTTTCATGATTTCAAATTCATGAATTGTAAGAGATCCCGGCTTTAAAAGGATGCTATCAGGTATCCCTATCTTGCCGATATCATGCATAGGACTTGCAAATTTTATTGTTTCAATAAAATCAATCGGCATATTCAAGATCTGTGCAATCAATTGTGGATAAAGGCTCATCCTTAAAATATGGGCGCCTGTCTCAGGATCCTTGAATTCAGCTGCTGTCGCTAAACGTTGTATCATCTCATTGCTCGTTTTCTTAACCGACGCCAGTGCTTCAGCTAATTCCTGTGTTCTTTTGTATACCATATTTTCTAGCACATATTTATAGTCCTTTTCCAGTTGTCTGAGTCTGCCAAATTCAACCGCCCTTTCTATGCGTTGGAGGAGATCCTGGGCTTTAAATGGTTTGATTATAAAATCAAAGGCGCTTTTTTTTATCGCATCAATTGCCGTGTCTAATTCCGCATATGCAGTCATCAGAATTACCGGTATTTCCTCACTATAATTGTGAATCTTTTCAAGAAATTCTATTCCGGTAACTTCTGGCATCGTAATATCCGTTAATACAACATCAATGTTGTTTTCCCGTAATTTGAGCATGGCATCAGCCGCATGCCCACTTGCAAAAACCGTAAAACCACTGTCACGAAGTAACATTGAAATAGAGTCAAGTACAATTAAATCATCGTCAACAACAAGAATATATTTCTCATTATTGTTCATTGTATTAGGCTTCCGTCGTTAATTAAGTCATCGGCGACTTTGAATTTCTTTGACATTAAATGGTTAAAAAACTATCCAGCCATATAACCACTCAGCCATTCTCATGCATCGTATATCGTACATCTAAAACTTGACTCATTTGTGAAGACAAATCAGATATAAAGTATTTAATGACAATAACCCCAGTTGTTTCATATCAGGAGATAACATTTACCTGGCTCTTCTCTTTATTCTCTAAGTATTTTTCAGGCAATTTGTATGTTGCAGAAAGAGCATTATCCAGCACCATTCTCACCCTCACCAAAAACCTCTTGGGGGAAATAGGTTTTGAAACAAAGTTTAATCCTCCTTTAAAAGGAATGCCTTTTTTATGGATAATATCTTCACTATAACCGCTCATAAAAAGGACTTTCATATCTGGTCTTATCTTCCTTATTGCATCATATGCCTCTTTGCCGCTTTTTTTCGGCATGAGCACATCAAAGACAAGAAGATTGATATCGTCTTTATTTTCCATAAACTTCTGTATCGCCTCTTCTCCATCTGCTGCTTCTATGGCTTTGTAACCAAATCTTTCAAGCACTTTTTTCCCAAGAGTTCTTACCTCCTCTTCATCCTCTGCCAACAGTATTGTCTCTGTGCCGTCAAGGGTAACGGGTGCACTCGTGTCTGGTTTTAACTTGTCAGCCATTGACTCAACCAGTGGTAAATATATCTTCAATGTTGTGCCTTTGTCAGTTTCACTATAGACATTTATGTATCCGTTGTGTTGTTTCACTATCCCATATACAATCGCAAGGCCAAGCCCGGTACCCTTTCCTACCTTCTTGGTCGTGAAGAACGGCTCGAATATCCTTTTTTTCGTTTCTTCATCCATACCTACACCCGTATCTGAAAAAGACAAAAGAACGTACTTCCCTATCAGACCATAACCATGTGCCTTTATATATTCATTGCCCAATTCCACTATTTCTGTACGTATGATGATATCTCCTCCCTCAGGCATGGCATCCCTTGCATTTGTGGTGAGATTCATCAATACCTGCTCCATCTGACCGCTATCTGCCATCACAATACCGTCTCTGTTCATCAGTATCGTCTTGAGTTCTATATCTTCGCCAATAAGCCGCGACAAAAGGCTCTCAGACTTTTTTACGAACTCGTTTACGTTTACTGGCCTTTGGTTGATTATCTGTTTTCTACTAAAAGCAAGAAGACCCTGGGTTAGTTGGGCTGCCCTCTCTGCTGAGGTAAGTATCTTTTTAACGTATTCCATTGATGGGTTGCCCTTTTTTGTTTCCTTGTTTAATAAGTTTCCATATCCTATTATTACGGTGAGGATATTGTTAAAATCATGGGCAATACCCCCGGCAAGCTTGCCAATGGATTCTAATCTGGAAGCACGTTCAAGCCGTTCTCTCAATTTTGTCTGCTCCTCTTCTGCCTGCTTGACCAAGGTAATGTCCTCCTTAAATGCAATAAAATTGGTAATAACCTCTTCCTGGTTTTTTATCGAAGAAACACGTTCCTGCTCCCAATAAAATTCACCGTTTTTCTTCTTATTGCAAAATTCTCCCTGCCATTCACCACCAGCGGTAATCGTGTTCCATAACCGCGTGTATACCTCGGGTGGTGTTTTCCCTGATTTTAAGATACACGGGTTTTTCCCCATTACCTCTTCTGAGGTATAACCTGTTAATTGTGTGAATTTTGGATTTACATATTGAATGTTGCCGTTTGTATCGGTAATAACAATTGCGATTGTACTTTGTTCAATGGCGTAAGATAATTTTCTCATCTGATCCTCCATCCGTTTGCGCTCGGTAATATCCTGAACCGTTCCCACCATTCGAATAGCCCTTCCTGTATCATCAATGAAAATCTCTCCTTTTGCATAAACAATTCGGACTGTTCCATCCTTAAGAAGTATCCGATGATCAATATCGTAATACGTATTCTTGTACAAAGCTTCATTAATGGATTTTTTTACAAAGTCCCTATCGTCAGGATGAACGCAATCTAAAAACGCTTCATAGGTTGCATTAAATTCCCGGGGTGAAAGTCCAAAGATACGATAGATCTCATCGGACCAGCACAATTCATTTTTTACAATATCCCACTCCCAGCTTCCAATATGAGCAATTCGCTGAGCCTCGGCAAGGCGGGCATCACTCCTTGTAAGCAATAATGTTCTGGTTTTAATATCATGGGACATATTATTAAAGGAGTTACAAAGCATCCCGATTTCGTCACGCGTTTGAACTGGGATGACAACATCATAATTTCCACTGGCAATATCCTTAGCAGCATCAGATATAATGCGAAGAGGTTGCACCACCCTTTTTACAAAAATAACGAACAATGTGAAGATTAGTGCAATTACTATATAAACAGTTATCATCGCGTTTACGAGCATATATTTTAGAGGAGCCATCACATCGTTTTTGTCAACCTCAACCAGGAGTACCCATTTTAATGACGGAATATACATTGATGCGCCAGCAACCTCTCTATCCCGGTAATCCTTATAAAGTCCAACCATTTCTTTCTGTGATGTTAAGCTTAACTCAACCGGCAATGTGTTGACTACCTGCTTCAAAACAGCATTTTTCACGAATCTGGACTCGGTAATCATACGTTTCTCTTGATTGACCAGATAGACCTCCATGCTTTTTGCTCTCCCTCTGTTCCAGGAGATTGCCCCCAGTTCCCTGATAGATTCTCCGGCCAGTACTTTATTGATCTCTGAGAGTTGAATATAGTTAACAATCACACCGATGGGTCTTCTCATCACTTTACTAAAAATAGGAGCTGAAATTGCAATTCCAGGCTGTTTCGTATACCCAAAGTAGCATTCTACAACCTTAATGACGTCACTCCCTTTTATAAAAAATGCTTCGTTGGATAAATCCATTCCAATTTCAGGGATGTTTGTAGAAGCGACAACCCGTCCTTCCGGAGAAAGGACATGGATAGTCTTTATGCTCTTGTCAAGAATGATTTTGTCCTTGGCGAGGTATTTATTCAGGGACATAGTTGCAATTCTTTTGTCACGGCTACGATTTATTTTTAAAAGCTGATGTCTTATAAAGCCATCACTGGCAAAATCCTGGACACGTCGCTTCGATATCTCCAGGAATTGATAGACATGGCCCTCGTAAGCCTCTGCAATGGCTGTTATATCGTTAAAGATAAGTTCTTTTATATGCCATCTGTTTTTATGGAAGCTCAAAAAGAATGTAATCACGACAGGAAGGAGAATGAAGACAATTCCGATCAATGCCTTTTTTGAAAGTGATCTATTAAATTTTGACTCCATAACTGGTAAAATACCTTTAGCACCGAAGGTCTTAACTATTCTCTGTAACCTTTGAATTCTTTGCATTGCAGCATTTCCTGAATGAAAACACACTTCCGGCACTCTCTTCCGAGGGAAGAGCAAAAGTCCACTCTATCGGTAGGACAAGCGTCCCCGCTTGTCATTATGATGTCAACCGGGGACGGTTGACCTACCTCTGGGGATTTAAGGGGTGTGTTTGATGCGGATAAATTCTTTACCCATACGCAGAATGCTAGAACCCGACTTTTGCTGAATGATACATCATTTATCAATTGTTCAATGCTGACTTCCTCATTTTCATTCGAAGTAAAAATAAAGCATGATGGTGGAGTTGCGATACTCTTGATTCTGAGATGCCCAGTGATCGACTTATTTCCCTCAGTAATAAACCTTCATAATAATATAAGGTAATTACCAGTCTTTCTTTTTTTGGTAGTTCATCAATGGCCTGTGCCAATAAAGAAATTTCTTCCTTTGTCTGTAACTCGCTTAACGGATCAGTGGACTTAGTATCTCTTATTTCTTGATTCCTATTCTCTTCCATAGTATCTTCTGTTTTTTGACAAAACCCTTCCAAAGAAAATAATGTACTAAAATGGATGTTTGCTAACAATTTATTTAACGCAGCAGGGTCAATGTTTAATGCCTTTGCAATCTCGTCAGTTTGTGGTGGCCTGCTGAGTTTTTGCTCCAATGAAATGCATGTATCTTTTACCATCTTTGCTTTTTCACGCAATGTACGAGGCATCCATTCCTGCGATCTCAGGTAATCTAAAATTGAGCCACGAATACGATACATAGCATATGATTTAAATTTTGTGTTTCTCCTTGTATCATATTTTTCTGCCGCTTTTATCAAACCAACAATACCGTACTCTATAAGGTCTTCCTGGTCTACAAACGAGGGTAAATAATTTATAATTTTAGACACTACATACTTGACCAGTGGAAGGTGTTTTATAATCAATTTATCTCGTTTTTTCTGATTATTTCTTGTATAGTTAATTTTTAATTCGTTTACCATACACATTATTTTTTTCCTCCCTTTATATATGGAGTAACCACAAACCCATCACCTGGCCTTAAATAACTTACGGTCTCATTAAATGGATTACTTTTCACTACTTTTGTAACCATACATACCCTCCCGATTTGTAATTTAAAACATTTTTTTATTATTTAAACCCTAATCCTGTTCAGTTAATAATTATTCTCTTACGGCATTATTACGAAAACCATGCCTTGTTATGCATTATCCATAAATATTATCAAACAAGTTTTAACCTTGTGGGGGGCAAAGAATTAAAAGGCTTTATATTTTTGAATGCAAAACTCTTGATTTAGTAAACATACTTTGTATGAAAAGATTCCATAGCACAATTGCCATAGTTTTTGATACAGATTCCATACACAGCAGAACTTTAAATGATCTACGTTCTTAGCCAGATAAGAAATTTTGGTAACAATTTAGCCGTTTGAAAATTGTCTTTAAATAAACCGCCACCGCTTGTTTCCAAACCATGTCCTCATGAAACCTGTCCTCACGGAAGTGGGGAATGAGGAAGGAGTTTGGGAGCGAGCAGCTAAAAAATTAAGTTTTACAGCCTGTGTAGCGCAAACTTCAGTTCGCAGGACATCGGCATAAATGTCGTGCTACATGTCCCGGCAAGAGTAAAAAAGACAATGCGCGAATTACTGCAAAGAAGGCAGGGAGGGTATAAGGAGCAAGGGGGGGCATGAAAACTCTGACAGGGTTTTAAACCCTGTCAGAGTTAACGCGCATATGCCCCTTATGCCTTATTCTCTGCGTTCTCAGCACCCCTCTGCGGTTAACTAGTACAAAAATCGGGAATGCTCCCGTACCACCCCCCACACCCCCACCCCCACCCCCACCCCCACCCTAACCCTCTCCGTAAACAGAGAGGGAAACGAGTCTCCCCCGTTTACGGGGGATTAAAGGGGAAAAATCCTTCAAAATACTAAATTTTTACGAAATTTTTACAGGCGAGTTGTTTAAGAATTTATTTGTTATTTGATTGCAGGTCTGCTGCGCCGGAATATAGTGGCGCTTTTTACTAGAGGATCAATGAAAGGAAATTCAAACCAACAGTAGTGGCAAGGCGCGCCTTGCCACTACGCTGTTATAAAAGTTGCAGAATGCCTAATTTAATCTATGCAGGATACCGATGGTATCGGATGGGCAACTTCTATCATCGGCTGTACCGTAATACCATATTTCTTGATCTTGTAGTGCAAAGTCTTGTTGTCAATCTTGAGTATCTTTGCTGCCCGGCTCTTGTTTCCATTGGTATGTTTTAAGGCATCTGTAATCATTATTATTTCAGCACTCTCAATGCACCTGGACACACTATTATGAAGTGAAATATCTTTACCATTATTTATATCAAAATCCAGGGAAATTGTATGTCTTGTTGCCCCATGCACTATGCTCGTTGTCTGTTCCATCATGTAACCAGGCTTTTTTTTATGCTCCAATTCATTTATCAGAAGATGTTTCGTTTCAATAATATCCGAGGCTAATAAGACTGCACGTTTGATGACATTTTTCAGTTCTCTCACATTACCTGGCCAATCGTATGTCAGCAGCTTTTCCAATGCATCTTTTGCAATTTCCTGAATATTCTTTTTTAATTCTCCGTTGGTTATATCCAGGAATCTCTGAGAGAGATATATGATATCTTCCTTGCGTTGTCGCAATGGTGGTATCTCAATACAAAATTCGTTCAACCTTTGATACAAGTCCATTCGAAAATGCCCGGCGTTTACCAAAGTCTCCAGGCGTTCATTTCCAGCCACAACAACACGTACATCAACCTCGATTTCCTTACTACTTCCTAAACGCCGGATTCGCCGTTCCTGAAGCACTCTCAGCAATTTACCCTGCATAGACCTCGGTAAATTTCCAATCTCATCGAGAAATAGAGTACCGCCGGAAGCCATTTCAAATTGTCCGATCTTTTTTTGATCCGCACCAGTAAAGGTTCCTTTCTCATATCCGAAAAGTTCACTTTCAATCAACGTTTCCGGGATCGAACCGCAATCTACTACCACAAAGGATTTGTCTTTCCTGGAACTTCTATTATGGATACCCCGTGCCACTAATTCTTTGCCTGAACCTGTCTCACCATAAATAACAACCGTAAAGTTTGTAGGGGCAACACACTCTATCTGTGCGTTTAATCTTGCAATTTCAGCGCTGGAACCCATCTGTTCAATTAACGGCATGGTCACACCCAGTTGTGTCTTAAGCTTCTGAATCTCATTACGCATTGCCTTTTCTTCGACTGCCCTCTTTACCGCCAAAACAAGCTCATCATTAGCGAAAGGTTTTTTTAAAAAATCATAAGCGCCAAATTTAATTGCCTCGACAGCCGACTGTATTTCTCCATAGGCTGTAATTATTATGACAGGAACACTATCATTGACATGTTTAATTTGCCTTAAAACATCCATGCCGTTCATGCATGGCATACGGAGATCTAAAATGACAGCATCAGGACATTTCTCGTTAAATATGGTAATCCCTTTATTCCCGTCAGTTGCAGTATACGTGGTGTATCCTGCCTGATTTAAGATATGTGAAATCATATAACCCACATCTACTTCATCGTCTATAATGAGAACGTTTATTTTGTGTTCAGATGTATTGTTCATATTCATGTTTATTTTTGAAAAGTTATAATAGTTCACACTCATTCTTGATCTCCCCCCATCAAGGGGAGGTAATACGGAAACTTCTGGCTGCACGAACCTATCAATAAATGTTCCCAATCCCCTGGTGGCAATGTCATTGAATTAAAATGTGAACGACTGAGACATTGCCTTCCCTCCGTTGTTATTCCGCCACGAAAACAAGAAAACCAAAAATTTGTTTGTTTTTTGGATACCTCCTTTTTTGTGCTGAATTTTTAGACAAATACTCAATATTACATGAGCCATTCGCCTTTTTATTTATCAAGCAAAAATCGTCTCCGGATAAGATAAGTCATAAATATCAGGCATATTAGCTCCATATTTATTCTTTATGTAAAATTAATTGATCTCTAATTTTATATTAAGAGCAAATACTATTCCTGATTCGTTGCGCTTTCAAATTTGTTCTTCAGGAGGGTGTGAGAAATATGATATAAGCTTTACGGAATAGGCAAATTCCCCCTTATCAAAGGGGGTCAGGAGGTTGTTCAACTGCTCGCTCCAAAACTCCTTCCTCATTCCCCACTTCCGTGAGGGCAGGTTTCATGAGGACATGGTTTGGGAACAAGCAGTGGGGGTATTGAGAACAATTTTTGGCGTGGGAAATCAACCATTATCAGATGAATAATCCTATGAATTACTTAATAATGTTGGATGTTTCGGTGAGTCCTCTCACCGAAACAAGAAATCCTCAGTACCGAAGAATCGGAAGTCATCGGCAGTGGGTTTCGGCGTGAGGACACGCCGAAACATCAGAATAATAGCGACCACTTACCTCAGCAAAAAATTGTCCAGATGTAAGTCCTTGCGAATGGGAGCAAGGGGAGGTCATTTTGATTGCGGCCATGCAGGGCTAGGGATCTCTTCCAAAAGGCTTGTCCAGTAATTCTCTTACAATCTTCAATAGTTCCGTTGGTAAAATGGGCTTTGATACATAGGTTAATCCCTTTTCAATGACGAAACCTCTTTTATGAATAATATCCTCACTATAACCGCTCATAAAAAGGGTTTTTACCTCTGGTTTCACCTTCCTTATAGTATCGTATGCGTCTTTACCGCTTTTTTTGGGCATCACTACGTCAAAGATAAGAAGGTTGATTTCGTCTTTATGTTCCGTAAACTTCTTGATTGCATCCTCTCCGTCTGTCGCTTCTATGACCTTATAACCATTTCCCTCAAGTACTGTCTTTACAAGATTCCTTACTTCTAATTCATCTTCTGCCATCAATATTGTCTCCGTACCACCGGCGGTAAGTGTATGTGTTTCTCGTCTTTTCTTTTCAACCGCTGACTCAATCAGGGGTAAATATATCTTGAATGATGTACCTTTGCCCGGCTCACTATAGGCATTTATGTAACCATTATGTTGTTTCACTATTCCGTACACAATCGAGAGGCCAAGCCCGGTACCCTTTCCGACATCCTTGGTCGTAAAGTACGGCTCAAATATCCTTTTTCTCGTCTCCTCATCCATACCTTCACCAGTATCTGAAAAAGACAAAAGGACGTACTTCCCTGTCTCACCATAACCATGTGTCTTTCTGTATTCATTGTCTAATTCAATTATGTTTGTGTGTATGATTATCTCCCCTCCATGAGGCATGGCATCCCTTGCATTTGTGGCAAGGTTCATCATGACCTGCTCTATCTGGCCGCTGTCCGCCATCACAATACACTTTTTGTCCGTAAGGCTGATCGTAAGTTCTATGTCCTCACCGAGAAGCCTCCTCATAAGACACTCTGAACTTTTCATGAGTTCATTTATTTCTACCGGCTTCTGATCGGATATCTGTTTTCTGCCAAATGCAAGGAGACCTTGCGTTAACTGCGCCGCCCTATCCGCGGATGTAACGATTTTTTCAACATAAGCCTTAAATGGATCGTCTCCTTTCAACTCCTTGTTTAACAACTGTCCATATCCCGATATTACCGTAAGGATGTTGTTGAAGTCATGGGCAATACCCCCGGCAAGTTTACCGATAGATTCCAGTTTGGATACACGTTCAAGTTGTTCTCTCAGTCGTGACTGCTCTTCTTCTGCTTGTTTTATTTCGGAAATGTCCTGAATCGTCCCCACCATGCGAACAGGTCTTATTCCCATATTATCAAACAAGACCACCACCTTTTCGTGAATAAAGCGTATCGTATTATCTTTTAAAGTTATGCGGTATTTTATATCGTAAGGTTTTCTCTCAGATAAAGCTTTATCAATAGATTCCCTCACGAATGCACTGTCGTCAGGATGGATACGATCTAAAAACGCATCGTAGGTATCACCAAATTCTTGTGATGACAGGCCAAATATGCAATAAACCGCATCAGAATAGCACATCTTATTTTTTATGATATCCCACTCCCAGCTGCCGATACGTGCGATTTGTTGTGCCTCGGAGAGACGGGCTTCACTCTCCTGCAATGTTTTTTCCGCTCGCTCGCGCTCCAGCTCTGCTGAGGCACGCCCTGCAAAGATCTTTAGTAAAGATCCTGCAATTTCGACTTCCTTCAGTTCTTTTTTCCCCATGATCACCAGCAATCCCAGTGGGTGTTTGTTGCTGTCAGTCAGGGGAATACCCATGTAACTCTTCACACCCATTTCTCCCAGTGAATGATCTTTCGGAAATTGTTGCTGGGGGTTCTCATAATACGTCAAGAGACCTTTCTCCAGGACTTTTTCATCCGGTGTCCCGACAAAAGGATACACAACATTATCCAGGATCGCACCGTGGGCATACAGGGCAATAGTTTCCAGTTCGTTCCCTTCATGAATCAGTTTAGAAACCATTACATAATCAATGTTCAACATCTCCGCAATTTGCAACACCAATGACTGGAAAAATGCCTTACCGATTTTTGCAACAACCCCTTCTGCAATATTAAACAATATTTCTTCCATCCGTTTGCGTTCGGTTATATCCGTTGAGATACCGCAAATTGCGTAGACAGCCCCAGTGGAATCAAAAAGCGGGAACTTGATCGAAAGATAGTTGTGTAGTCCATCTTTCTGGGGTACTAACTCATCAAATTCGAAAGCAATTTTCGCTTCGAGTACTTTTCTGTCGTTTGCCTGAAATGCATCGGCCAATTTCTCTGGGTAGAGGTCTTTGTCAGTCTTGTATTTTATTTCATTAGTTGAACTAGGGAACAACTTTTGAAATTGTCTGTTGATGAAAAGGTATCGACCCTGAATATCCTTCATGTAGATGAGAGACGTAGCATTATCAAGGATGGCCCGCAACCGCTCTTCACTCTCCCGCAATGCGTCCTCTGCTTGCTTACGTTTAATGACAGGACCCAGTTGAGTCACAACCGCCGAAACAAGTCTAACCAGTCTTTCGTTTCGTTCTTCCAACTTTACCTGATAAAACACGATAGCAGTAACCACCTCATCATTTGCAATAACAGGGAAGGCTATCCCGGTCTTTATCCCTGTTTCTCCGGCAATCTGTCTGCGCAAATACTCCGGGTCATCGGCAACATCATATACCCACACGGGCTGCTTCGTTTTCCATGCTTTGCCAGGAAGACCCTTACCCATGGGAAAGCTCATTCCTTCGGTTGACGCAATGAATTTCTCCAGACCCTTGATAGTACTATACATTGCTCTATTGCGCAATAAGTGTGTGCCGTTTGAACTAAGCTTCCAGGCCTCCCCGTAAACCCAGCCTGTAATATCACACACCTTTTGCATTGTAATGACCAGTGCATCATGCAAATCTTTGGAATTACTGATATCCAGGATCATTTCTCGCAGCAAATAAATTTCATCCGCCGTTTGCTTGCGCTCGGTAATTTCACGTTCTAATGCTTTATTGACTTCCGTCAACTCTGCGGTACGTTCTTTCACCCGCACTTCTAATTCATTGTGAGCTTTTTGCAGCATAGCCTCGGCATGCCTGCGCTCAATGACTTCATGAAACAAGTTCCGATTCAAAATTTCAATCTCTTTTGTACGAAACGAGGCTTTTTGAAAAAAATAAACCGCTAATGCAATGAACAGAGACATGAAAATACCGGTAATTAATGCGATTTCTGGGACAATAGATTGCAATTCTACAAATAGCTCCTCGCGTGGCCATACGAGTATGCGTAAGGCTATATTATAAAATTTGATTTCTTTCTCAATAGACCATTTAGCCATATTTTCCCTGTTATCATTGCCTTGACTATAGACTTCTTCCTCATCATCAAAAACAGCAAATGAAAATCGTGATAAATCTTTATCAGTCAGGATCGAGGAAAATAATTTGTTGATACGAAAAACTCCAAGAATGAATCCATCAAAATTCTTTCCCGGGTAAATTGGCAGATTCACGAGAAAACCTTTTTCGCCTTGCACTAAGTCGATAGCATGTGTTACCGTGATCTCCCGACTGTCTCTGGCCTTTTCAAGTGCGATTCTCCGTCGCTCCTCGAATGCAAGATTGAGATTCTGAGCTTCCTCGTTCCCCTCCAGTGGCACAATCCAGCGCACATGGAATGAAGAATCCGCCCATTCGATAGCCTGATAAAAGGAATGCTGATTCACATAAAGTCTTACATCCGATTCCCACTCCTCTTTCGTTGTCTCGCCTCGCCTTTCCCAGCGTCTTGCCATGCGGGTCAGCGCCTGTGCCTGAGATTCCAAAAGTCTCTCAGTATTGGTCTTTAAATCCTTAGCCCTTAATTCAATGATCTGTCTAATATGAGAATGTTCCTGAACAACAAGCGTCCGCCGGAGAATAATTGAAACAGCCACCAGGACGACTCCAATAATTATCGAAAGCCATGCTGACAGAAAATCCCAATGATTTCCATATGTAACCTTTTTTGCATTTGCTCTGTTCATTGTTTTTTGCCTAATGAAAATATTGAAAGTGTCAGTATATATTATGAAAAGTAAATATGTTGCCAGACAGCCATGGTAGGGTGCGTCCTACGCACCAAAACAATCCAACGTATGGATGGTGCGTAGGACGCACCCTACCATGGCTGTTCTCGTGGGACAGTCGTTGGGTTTTTGTCTTTTAAAACCCAACCTAATTTAAATCCAGCTTCTTCCCACATCGGAATATCGCATCATTTTACCATTCTACTTAAATACTGCAACCGACTTTTATGAAACCTTTTTCTCAGGAGGGAAAATAAAAAGTTACCGTGAATTAACCCTGTCAGGGTTGACTCACGAACTTCGTGCTCCAGATTTTGTCTTTTTCCGACTCTTTCGGGTTAGAGGAGTAAATGTCTGATGTTTCGGCGTGTCATCACGCCGAAACCCACTGCCGATGACTCCCAATTCATTTCGGTGCTGAGGATTCATTCTTGTTTCGGTGAGAGGACTCACCGAAACATCCAGTACTATTAAGTAATCCATAGGATTATTCATCTAATGATGGTTGATTTCCCCAAAAATTGTCCGATTGTAAGCCTGGGAGAGGATGAAGAAGTGGGTAAAAAAATAGTTTCTCAACTCGAACGAGCCGGATGTGTAAAATGGAAAGTGGAAAATGCAAAGTAGGGGCGTGGTAACCCCGCCCCTACCATTTTTCGTTGGATTTTTGCCAAAAATGTCAAAATCATTTCCGGAAGATGCTATAAATCGCACATAAGATACTTAAAGCAGTCTGCCGATAGGACCCAAGTCTATATTCAGGTCTTCTGTTTTTAAGCCAAACTGGGATTTGAGTTCCTCCATTTTTTCTGCCAGCTTCATGAAAGTATTTCCCAGGTTATTTATCTCCTCCCTGGTTAATGTCCCGCTATCAATGCGCCTGATAGCCTGACGTTCTAAGAGTTCTCGCAGTAATTCAATAATAGTTAGTACTAATTTTGCCAGCCCCTTACCCACATCTGCCGGGTCGATATTAATATGATCTGGCAATACGCTTTTTTTCTCAGACATGATATGGCTGAATATATCAGGGGCATCAGTTTCAATATTTGGCATAAAACCTCCGTTTTGTAATAGATAGTAGGGGACACGGTGCTCCGTGTCCCTACGATTTATGAGATTCCAATATCGAATATCGAACAAGAAATAATGAATGTCGAAGGATAATAGTCGCAGGGGTGCATTGCAATACGCCTTTACAATCTTAATAGATTTTGTTAAGGGGGAACAACCCCTGCCCATTTATTAGGTGGAATTTCATCAAGTTCCCTATTTAGCGGGTTCAGGTTTACAACCTGAACCCTTAATTTTGATAAGGTCAAACTTGAATTAATGTTATAAATATTGGGTTCAAGTTACAAACTTGAACCCGTGAAGGCAACTTTTAAATACAAGTTTTTACGACTGTGGGCCACCCCCTTCACCCCCGCCAGCGGGGGACAGTAGGTGTAAATATTACTTTTGTTTTTTGGATTCGAGTATTTCTATACGCCTCTTGAGGGCTTCTAATTCTTCCACATTTTGTGGCGCGTTCAATTTTGAATTGAAATCTTTATTTGTCGCCCACCAGTCCATCCCTAACTCCCTTGCCTTTTCAACAGATGCAATCATGAGACGTATTTGAATAGTCAGGAGTTCAATGTCAACCAATTTGATCTTAATATCCCCCGCAATGACAAGTCCTTTGTCAAGGATTCGTTCCAATACATCGGCAAGTGTTGCAGAGTTTGTCGACTGTGTTATAGCTGTTCGTTGCCTTTCCATATTATATCCACCTTTCTGTGATCAAGTTAATCCCCCTTAGCAAAGGGGGATATAGGGGGTTGTGTTCTTTCTGTCTGAGTATTTGACAACCCCCGGAGTCCCTCTTTTTTAAGGAGGATTTTTTTGTCTGCCACCCCAAAGCCAGCATAAATAAATGTTCAAGAATTTCAAACCAACTATGTAGTGGCAAGGCGCGCCTTGCCACTACTGTTATAAAAGTAGCCGAAGGACTAATTTAAAAATCTGCCGCATGGTATATACCTGCCTGCCTTGCAGTTTCGACAGATGTTAATAATGCCCTCAGCCCAATATAAATGAGGTCAATGTTTGCTACCGATATCGTGATATCACCCTGGATTACCACACCGGTATTCAGTACGCGGTCGAGTGTCTCGCAAAGTGAAATATGTTGATCCGCCAACAGGGGGGAAGCATTAAAATCACCCGCCCTTTCCCTAAACAGTGCTTCCCCACCAGCAGAAGCAAACACTGGAGAAGGTTGGAATGACTGCTTTCCCGAGAACCGATATTCCTGTTGGAACCCAGCCTCTCCTACACCTTCCATAAAGGAGGATGACTGGAGAGACTGAGATCCCGGAGGAGGAATGAGAAAGAAGCGTTCTTTTACCATTAGGTATACTTTATCCAGCAAACGTAACAATTTTTTAAAAGTATCCATACAATTTCCTGCCAAAATGTTCCAAGTCTTTTATTCCACACACCTCTTCATATTGTTTATTGATAATGTACATGGATTCCCTGGGAAACAAGTGGCTAAAGTTATCGAATATCTTTTTTTCGTATGCAATTTTATTCGTGCACAAAGCACATTCAGCGGATATTCCATAAGTTTGGGAATGGGGTTGTATCATATTCAGAATCATCTGACTCGTTGGAATCTTAAGATTTCTTATGGATTGTACAAGGTCACTTGTCTCATGATATGCCATCTCAGTGGGGATGGCGATGGGAACAAAGAGTGAGTTTTCACCATTACGCAGTAAATTCAGGAGCTTTTTGATTTTTTTTTGACAAATCGATCAGGAAGGCTGAAAGTTTTGGCAAACGGAAGATATTTTTATATTTTAAAAAGAGATTAAAAAAGATTTTCAGCCAGTCGATCACCAACTCTGGCATTTCCAGGAACCGTATCAGATGGCCTGTTGGCGCTGTATCCAGAATGAACAAGTCAAATATTTCTTTATCGATGTAATCAATAATTGTGGCAATGGCCATGATCTCGTCTAGACCAGGTGGGGTCAAATCTATGAAAGATTCTATAATTTCCTTTTCGAATATCACATTTATTGCAGTATCTCGTTTTCCAAATACCATCGTAAGGTCTTTCATTTCTTCTGAATAGAGGCGCTTTAATTTTTCATATTCTTCTTCAGCATCCAATTCCCATACAGAGAGATTATTTTTCACAAACAGACCATCGCTTCCTATGGTAACACCAAGACAATCTGCAAGGGAATGCGCTGGGTCGGTTGAGAAAAGCAAAATGCGCTTCTCAGGGTACAGTTCTGAGAACAACACCGCAGTTGCACTGGCAATAGTTGTCTTCCCCACGCCTCCTTTGCCACCAAACAGCAGGAATTTTACTGTTGATTTGGGTAGAGGAAAATGATTTATTGATTCTCTTTTTTGCACATGCAATGTTTCATCAATAGCTGGGAGAAGGGGGAAAACGGAGAAAGGAGGAGATTTTGAATCTCCGATTTCCCCTGTCATCAATTTTCCCATGCGGTAGGGAGAGGATACCGGTATGCTGCTTACCATGCCATGATTTTGGGGGATAGTATCCGTCATTGCCTGCGCAAACATCAGTAACGACTCTTTTCCGTGAATCTCATCTGTGTACAAAGGTATCATCAGGAAGTTGTACCCGTCGAAATACCGTTTCATTTCATCGACACACTTTCTTTGAAGTAAATATTGTTCCTTACAAAAAGAGCAATTACTAACAGGATAGATACGATTAACGATAATGTTTTTTACCGGAATCTTGTACTCTCTTAATGTTGCTAAAAACCGCCGTGTTTCTTTGACACACAGGGTTTCCGGTAGCATTACCGGTACAAATTCGCAAGACTTATTCCGCAATACCCGCTCGACCCTTTCTATACTATTTGAAAATGCCTTGATAAATGCATCGGTATCATCTGCCCGATAATATCTTGTATATAACTTCGACATATATCGATGCTTTTCCATCATCAAATCAAGCAAACGAGACCATTTCTTTATGAGATGAGGCATTTGCAGAAATTTGATGGTATGCCCTGTTGGTGCTGTATCGAGTATGACAATATCATAGGCATCGCTTTCTAACAGATCGACCAGTTCTACCATTCCCATCAATTCGTCTATGCCTGGCAGGGAAGCTGAGAGAAGAGCCGATATATCCGTGTTGTCAAGGAAGGTACCTCTTTCCATAATTTTCTTGATGGTATTGCTATGTCTTTCCATAAATTTCTGGAATGAGGCGCGCGCATCTATTTCCCATACCATGAGATTTTGTAACAGTTCACCATCACCCCTAACTTCTTTCATCAGGGGCGGGAAACACTTATTACCATCATATTTCCCCCTTCTGTCCCCATCCCTGAGAGAGAGAAAGGGGTAGGCTGGGGGAGGGCAAGAATGCGGGCGAACTATTACCGGGTTATTTAGGCTATCCATGAGGGAATGGGCAGGGTCAATAGAAGCCAGGAGAATGCGTTTTTGTGGGTTTTTATTTGCAAGATGGAGTGCCGTTGCTGCTGCCGAGGTTGTTTTGCCTACACCTCCCTTACCTCCAAAACAAATCAAAGATATTGCTGGGTTTGTAAGGAATGAAGTACCTTGTGCGGTTTGTTCTCTCTTTTCATTCAAAATATGTTTACCCTCATTTTTTCATATTGCCACTGTGTTCATAAGAACTATTTTTACTTCTTTTTTTCTTTGCTCTGGTGGCTACCTTCTTCACGGTATCTTCGGCCCTGCTATCTTCATTTTCTTCGCTTTCTTCTATTACTTCAAAGTGTTTCTTTTTATATGCCTCTATCTGTTCAAGCCGGTTCAGGAGTTCCGATTCCCTTTTGTTAAACTCCTCTTCAGTGATTTTCCCGGTTTCAAGCATCATGTAGAGTTCGGATAGCTCCGCAGAGACATTCTCCTCGTTGAGAAATTCTTCCTCAGCAGCCTTATGAATCTGTTTAAAAATATAAAAAAAACCCTTTGCCGGGGAAAGTAGGATGTCATCGATTAATAACATAAATACCTCTTTCTTTGGTAACGATTCAGCGTACTTTCGCTCACAAACACTATGAGCGAACAAAATATTGATTATGTAATCCCGAAGGGATGTTATTATTATAGCATATCGTTATGCAATTATGGTTAACCCCGTAGGGGTGGCATGGTATCATTCTTTTCTCGATATTTCACCCCTACGGGGTTGAATATTGTGGTGCGTTTTTCTCTCTATAATCATGTCATCCCTTCGGGATTTTCTCGTCTGCCCGTTTTCCCTATTGGCTCCTAACTATTCTGAGAAAATTTTCTCTCTCACCGTCAGTTTCGCTGAATAGTTACTTTCTTTGTAAGTATTGCACAATATTCGTTCCCAAACAAAGTTTGGAAACAAGCAAAAGCAAAGCATGTGCAAACATAGTTTGTCCAATCCACCCTGTAACCCGCTTAAACAAAATGAAAATCCCTTACAGTTTAACTACCTTCTTCGCGTCCTTTGTAACTTTGCGATGAACCAGAACGCATATTTATGCCGTCTTCAATTTCATATCTACAAAATTGTGAGGGGCCCAGGGGCCGTTAAAATCAAAGGCATAATTGTCATCAAATAGCTTTGCCGCTTCAAAGACCCCCTTTTCAAATTGTTCCAGTTTTGTCTTTTCCACAAGACAAGCCAGTTTCATTACCGTTTTTTCATCTTTTGGTTTGTTTACTTGTATCTCACAGCAGTAATTTTTTATGATACTTTGTATTGTTGCTATGTGCCTTTCCCGGTCTTCATTCAGAATGGTCTCAAACATTCTTCCTAATTCCAGCTTTTCTTCCTGTGTGGCGCCTGTGGGTTTTAAAAATATGTTATCTCTGAATAACTCAAGTGTGCGATGTTTCATGACCATAAATTCAAAGATATTCTCGACATCCCATGCGATTTTTAGACCCATCTCAACCTTACTTTCTAATCTTTTCAACTGGCTTACAAAACTATCGTGGTTTAACTTTAATATTTTTTTAATGCTTGCTTCGTTATCTGCCACAACGCCAAAAGACACAGGTAAAATCGTTGATGTCTTCATGACTTCTTTGATCACACCATTGTGGGCACTCAAGTTTTTTCGCTCCGGACGAAGTTTGCCGTTTGGTTTATCACTGACTACGGCGGCAACACCGTTATCGAATATTGTAAAAACAGGTTTGCCATCAATACCATGTGTTGCAATATTAAGTATTGCATCGCTTTTTGTGAAACCGTAAATATATTTTCCGTTGCCAGGCATAACTATTCTCCTGTGTTATCCTTTTAGATTTAAGTTATTGGATCAAGTTGTAAGGAGGAACGCGCAACTCAAATCTTACTACCTACAACTCTTAACTGGACCAACCGCCAGTTTATGTTAAAGGTGAAAACCCTATGCAGTTCTGGTTCCTTCCGATACAGGGCGAGGAGTATGGGAGTATTTCAAAGATTTCAACTTGCCTTCCTGTACTTTGATATCCAGGACACCGCCACAGACCCAGCATTTAACCTCTCCCTCGTAATCATCATAGGTATCATTTAAGTCGAAATTATGAC
Source organism: Candidatus Brocadia sinica JPN1 (assembly GCF_000949635.1). Classification (NCBI taxonomy): domain Bacteria; kingdom Pseudomonadati; phylum Planctomycetota; class Candidatus Brocadiia; order Candidatus Brocadiales; family Candidatus Brocadiaceae; genus Candidatus Brocadia; species Candidatus Brocadia sinica. Next base: position 727,944 of record NZ_BAFN01000001.1, on the reverse strand, counting down.
CACAGAGAATACAATTTATCTTCATCACTCAATCTCCTTTTAAAATCTATTTGTGAAGCACCGTCAGTACCTGAGCACCAGTCCTTTGTTCTTATTTGTGTTTGTCCCGATGCTGGTGTTTTCCTTGATACGATTTAAGAGATTATTCGTCTCACTTTCAATCTCACTAAGGCGTTTTTTAATAGCTTCGATGCGCCGGCGCGAGTTTTCCATTTCCCTGATACGGTGGGCCTTTTCCATCTCAAGGCAGGAAATTCTCATAAACGCCTTGTGTGGTAAAAAAGTCTGACCCACAGTACCTGCATGGGTTTTAATATCATTCATGCTTTTTCGTTTCATAGGCATTTTCATTGCTCTTTGCTCCTTTACTCTCCTTCAGATGAGCCACAAAATGTTTTTTTAATAAATGACATTTTTTCCATACTTTTTTCATTTCTTGTATTACATATTTTTTGAATTATCTCAGAAATTTTTTCCTGCATGATCGTCTTTCCATCACGGGTGATCTTAATCGTATTGGTGTTGAGTACATCATGACAGACACGACGGAAAATCGGGTCGCTCCACGCAACATGGCCACCGCGATGGGCAAGTATACGCGCAATCATGATACCAGCCCGAATGCTGGGACGGTGATTGTTGACTCCCATATTTCTCAGTTTTCTGATGATATCTATAATTATTTCTGCGTCTTCCCGTGCGATACCCGACCTTGCCTCTACGATCTTAATCTCGGTTTCTCTATCGAAGTGGTGAATTTGAATCGTCACGAGACGGTCGATAAGCGCATCCTGTGCCTTATGGGTGCCTGCGTATTCTTCAGGGTTCGAGGTGAAAATGGCGCGGAAATCAGGATGTACTTCTAGGTGGCCACTGCCGTACCTGTTTCGCTTTGGCGCACTTAAAATCCCTTCCTGAAGAACACTGAGCAAGACGTTGTTTGCTTCGGGCCTTGAGCGATTAAATTCATCGTAGATAAGCACATGGCCATTCCTGCATGCGCTGGTAAGGCGGTTATCCGCCCAGATGGTTTGCATCTCCTCTTCGGACTTCACCACTGAATGTATGAAATTATCATAGAGCTTTTTCTTCCGGTAACCATCATGCTTACCAATAAGGTCTGACGTTTTGAACTCATCATCTCCATGAATAAGTGTTACTGACGTTCCTATCCTTGAGGCTACATGGAAGGCCAGTGTCGTTTTCCCTGTTCCAGCAGGGCCTGAAAAGTGAACAGGATAACCTGCTTGAAGATATGCAAGCGCGGATTCAACAATTTCCTCTATATATGGAGTAGTCGCAAATCCGTTACTTGGTTCCAGAGAAACTCCCAATTCACAAGACTGCCGGTGGGTTTTCATTACCGCTGTGTTCATTCACGCATCTCCTTATTATTGTTGTCATTCAAAAATATTGTTACGATTTTTTTACATCCTTTCGCCACTGTTTGACAATTTCAACGATGGCGTGTTTGGATACCGTTGTGGCCTTCTTCGTCTCTTCCTGAATCTTTTCAAAAACCTCTTCTCTGTGAATCTTAATATGCTCCGGCGCAATGATACCCAGTTTGACCTGTTTCCCCTGACAGTCTACAACAGTAATTTTTATTTCATCACCAATAGTGATGCTTTCTCCTAACTTCCTTGTCAGTATGAGCACGATATTTCACCTTCCTGAAAATTGACAAACTATAGTGAACGGCTTAAAATTAGGCCTTCTGCAACTTCTATAACAGCGTAGCGGCAAGGCGCGCCTTGCCACTACAGTTGGTTTGAATCTCTTTAACATTAAATTAGGCATTCGGCAGCTTTTCCATGTAACGAGAACTTTAGTCCGCATAGGGATACAGGCGAATTAAAGTTTGCGCTACAATCGCAACTTTGAATTTCCTATACATGAACTGAGTTAAAGATGACCGCCACTTTTCAGGTGGCGGTCATCTTATTCCCCATAAACACTAAGCCGGTGAAGCGGCAGTAGCTGTCAAACCAATCGCCTCTGCGTACTTCAGATACGTTTCAACCGATGCAATCACAACCCTCGCTTCTACTGAAAGCAATTCGATACCTACCAGGGACACCTTTACCCATGCATCAACCACGATACCCTTATCAAGTATCCTATCTACGACCTCTGCAAGACTGGACGAATCGGTGGATTTCTGTACTTTTGCCATGTTATTATTCTCCTTTTATTCGTTTAATGTTGTTAATCCCCCTTATCAAAGGGGGAAACAGGGGGTTGTGTTTTTCTTCGAATGAGAATTATTTACAACCCCCTTTGTCCCCCTTTTCTAAGGGGGATTTTTATGCTTCTAGTACCCTAAAACCGCATAAATAAAATGAAACATCCTATACTAGGCGCTTAAGCCGGTGAAGCGGCAGTTGCTGTTAAGCCAATCGCCTCTGCGTACTTTAAATACGTCTCAACTGATGCGACCACCACCCTCGCCTCTACTGAAAGCAACTCGATACCTACCAGGGACACCTTTACCCATGCATCGACCACAATACCCTTGTCGAGTATTCTGTCAACGACCTCTGCGAGGCTTGACGAATCGGTAGATTTCTGTATCTTTGCCATGTTTATCACCCCCTTTCTTTGATTTTAAATTTTACGTAAAGATTCTTCACAGATTGCTTTTCGTTGTTATAATGGATAAGCCAAAATCATGCCTTATCGGCCAACCAAAAAAACAATTTCTTAATAAGTTATATCTTCTTTACAGAAGGAAGGTTAATGGTTTTGACTTTTGAGTTAATAAATTTTTGTGATACTTCGATTCGACTTGAAAGAAAATGATTCTATGGAAGGGTTGCCATAGGTATGATTTTGATTACATACCATCTATTGTGAAAGGGCAATTGTCTCTATGGCAGAGCGTATTTCTGAAATGTTAAAGGGTTTTCCAATAAAACCATCGAAGATGCTATTGGCAAGACCCTTGCGGACTGCATCGCTGTCCCGGTAATAATAACCAGTAATGATAATTATTTTTATCTGTGGATATTGTTGTTTAATAAATTCGGCAAACATGAGACCATCAATATCGGGTAGTTTCGCATCCAGGAAAAGTAACCTGATATTTGATTGCAATTGCTGGATTAATTTCAGTCCCTCTTTTCCACTGGTTGCAGTATGTATCTTGTAACCTTCCAACACCAGTATGCTTTCCAATGCCCAGCACATATCCATCTCATCATCTACAATAAGTATGCTCTGTTTTTCAGACATTGCATCCCTCCTCGCTATTTATCTTTTTCTTTATCGGCAATTTGATTGTAAAGGTAGTACCTTTTCCTGCGGTACTCTCCACGTGTATAGTACCCTCGTGATGTTTGATAATACTGTAGGTAATTGACAACCCAAGCCCCGTTCCCTTTCCAACGGGCATCGTGGTAAAAAATGGATCAAATATCTTATCAATATTTTCAGCGGAAATACCACGGCCTGTATCCTTGAAAATAACCATCACGCTATTCTTACCATCAGTTTCGGTTGTTATCGTCAAGATTCCGCCATCAGGCATGGCATTCGCAGCATTAAGAAGCATATTCAGGAATGCCTGCTTCAGGAGATTTCTCTCCGCCGTAATGACGGGAATATGAGAATCCAGATTTTTTTTAATCTCGATTCTCGTTAGTACCAGCTGCTTTTCAATCAGGTTCAGGGTCTCCACAACCGCATCATTGATATTTGTAGGCTCAAATTGCCCTTTGGAAGGGTGTGAAAACTTGAGCAATTCTTCAATTATCTGTGATGCACGTTTGATGCCTGAATAAATTTTTTGCGCACATTCCTTACGCAGGGATTCATTTTCCGGGTATTCCAGTAAAAGCTGGGCAGCAGCAGAGCTGATGCCTAATGGATTTCGAATCTCATGCGCTATACCACCAGCCATTACTCCCAAAGAGGCGAGTTTTGCGGAATGAAATAATTGCGCTTCTAATTCGCGTCTCTCAGAAAGGTCTTGTCCTACACCTACAATACCAACCACCATCTGGGCATCATCTCGCATCAATGCAAAACTCCATGAAATGGGGATTATCTTTCCCATCTTCGTTATGAGACCCAATTCGATGTGCTTTACCATTTTTCCTTTCGAAAGACCTTCAATGATGGAAACCAGGGTTGCTTTCTGCGCATCCACAAAGATCGTTGTCAAGGGCTTACTCACCAATTCCCTCTCTATATACCCTGAAATACGTTCTGCTGCATTGTTCCATGTCAGGATCATTCCCTTTGGGTCTAACGAGGTAACAATATCATTGGCACTCTCGACCACACTGGCCAGATGGCGCTCCGTCTGCCTGACTTTCTCACGCAGACTTACCTGCTGTGTAATATCATCCATGATGAGCATGACGTTTTCGACAATTCCCTGGTCGTCTATGAGGGGGGTCAAATTATAATAATAAACTCTGGTTGGCAGACCGGGGGATCGATAATACATCTCGCGGCCTCGGTCTCCCACACCTCCCTTAAAAACTGTCCGGATTCTTTCGGACAGTTGGGTGTATTGCAGGATAACGCTGGGAAATATTTCGTCTACATGCTTTCCAATGGTTTCGTATTCGGTTCGACGTGATTTTTCCAGAAAGTTCTTGTTGGCAATAATTACCCGAAGATTACGATCAAACATCAGTATAGATGAGGGAATACACGAAAAGACCATAGAGCAGAGGCGCTCATATTTTTTTTCTGATAAACCTATTTTGTCAAAATTTATAGTTTTCAAATTATTTCTCATATTATTCATACCCGGGAATTTCACAATAGACACAGAGGCATGTCATCAGATGAATAATCTTATGAATCACTTGATAATGCCGGATGTTTCGGTGAGTCCTCTCACCGAAACAAGAAGGAATCCTCGGTACCGAAACGAATCGGGCGTCATCGGCAGTCGGTTTCGGCGTGAGGACACGCCGAAACATCAGAATTTCAGGGTGAAATTAGGCCTTCGACTACCTTCTCAATGAGGAAGAGCGACGAGCCTCGTCGCTCTACGACCACTATTTTTGAAATTCCTTGCCATTTAAATTAAGCCATGTTCTCCATCCCCGCCTCCCGAAGAAACAAAATGATAGGGTGGCCAGGGACCTGAGCACAGGAAATGGAGTTCATTCAAACTGCACTTAAGATCGTTAAATCTGCCCTTAAACTCATTTACAGAATCCTTGTGGATCAGATAATTTAAAGATACCCCCTGAGGAAAAGGCGTGTGGGTATCTCTCTTGTACTCTACGCAGATATCTTCAAATTGTGCATGACAGATCTTCACAATCTCCCGAACCCTCTCATCGTTCTCATCCAGAGAGGTATAATGTGCGCGTCGCTGTTGCAAATAGGCGATGCCTGGATTTACGCTACATTTTTTATCCAATAATTTCTCAACATCTCCATTTCTCCCAATAGACAGTCTAAAAAGTCCTCGCTGGATAATTCCCCTCAATCCTCCTTTCATAAAAGATGCCTGGGGGTATTCAGAGTGATTTTCATAATCATTATCTTGCGTGATATTCCTTCTTGCAATAATACGGATGCCCATTTCCAATTTGTCTTGTAATCTTTCCAGGTCTGAAATAAATACCGCGTAACGATTCTTGAGAAATTCGAGCACTGCATCATCACCGTTAAAAACTGATGAAAACCGCATAGGCAAGACGGTTTGTTCTCTTGGGACAGTTTCAACCACCACCGCATGGCGTAATACATTTTCATTTGATACGGATATTTTGGCCATCGATACTCCCGATAAAATGGCCATGATTTCTTTGTATTGCAGTGTGCTGACAATAGCATTTCCAATGCCAGCCACATCTATGCATGGCTTGTGCAGTGTCCTCGTAATGCAATATACATATCGATACATGGTATACTCCATTTTCGATTTTGTGTTTTTCATAACGCAGGGCAGAAATTATAAGGGGGCCACGGGCCAGATACCCCAAACACCAGACCTTCATCCCTATACTTTTCCGCCAGCTTATCTAAGGTGTTTTTGAACGCATTCAAGGCCTGCTGTTCTACCAGAAAGGCGGCATTCATAATCATATCGAGTGACCTGTTATGGATGCTTTTATTGGTGCATTGCAGGAAACGGTAGCGATCAGTATACAGAGATAATGTATAATCGATATCCTTCAAGTATGCTTGAAGGTCTATCCTGAATCTTTCTTCTTGTACCTTACGGGCCTTCTTTTTCAATAAATAAGCCTCTCCGGGTAATAATGACGTCTGATTAGCAAATGGGGACTGTTCCTTATTTCTGTCATAATTATTCATAACAACTGTTTTATCACAAAAAACCTTTACCGACCATTCGAGTTTATCAGAGGTATAATTCATGAAACTAATAATCTTTTCCTTGTGCGGCATAACAGCCTTAAAGAAACCTTCAAGGTTTTTATAAATCGTGCAAAAACGTAAGGGAACCACAGGAGTGTAATATTTCTCTGCAACCTCACTTTCTCCGCCCCATTCTTTTTCTCCCATACTTCCCTTAGTAAAAGATGAGGAGATATGGAGAGAGGGTGAATGTGAGGAGGGTGATGTTTCATTCTGATTCGACAGGTTGTTAGTCATAACGAACTCGATTATTTCTTCATGTTTCTTTGCCCTTGCAGCAAGCCATGTCACATCAGTCATATTTTTTTCGAGTGTCTCTTCATTATATTCCTGTAAAGATACGTTGCTGAGTACGGCGAAAATACCGTCCTGTTCCACAGAGTATACCTTATGCATACCATCAATGCCCGTCATTGTATGGGGAAATGCGACTGGTGTCATGGTAAGGCAATAGGCATAAATCCCGGGCGAAGTGTCCGGTAACATAGTATTCGTCTGATCTCTATCAGCTATTTTACTCATTATATATTATTGGTACGAAAATTTCGTAACAATTCTCCCATTGCTGATGGTTGAATGCTTACCGTTGCTTTACCTCTTCTATGGAATGAGTAAAATCATTTGCAGTGATTACGAATTCCCCGATCTCAGCGCCCTGTTTATTGATGGCATTCCGGATGGTCATCAGTGCAGCCCTTTTACAAACCAACTCTATATCGGCACCCGTCATCCCGTCGGTTTCCTTGGTGAATTTTCTAAGATCCAGTCCCTTTTCCAGGGGTTTGTCCTTTGTATGTATCTGGAATATTTTCAAACGTGTTTCCTCGTCGGGAATGGGGATTTCAATGAGATAGTCAAACCGCCCTGCGCGCAGGAGTGCAGGGTCTATCTGATCCATACGGTTTGTAGCTGCGAGCACCAGAACTCCCTTCAACTCTTCTATACCATCCATTTCGGTAAGAAACTGGCCGATAACGCGCTCTGTTACATGCGAATCACCTCCTTCTCCGCGTCTTGGAACAATCACATCCAGTTCGTCGAAAAAGATAATGCAGGGTGCGGCCTGTTTTGCCTTTTTGAAGATATCCCTGATACCACGTTCCGATTCTCCAACATATTTTGAAATCAGGGCAGGTCCCTTGACCGAAATAAAATTAATCTTTGTCTCGCTGGCAACGGCTTTGGCTATAAGGGTCTTTCCCGTTCCGGGAGGACCATAAAGGAGAATCCCCTTTGGTGTGTTGATCTTTGCCCGTTTGAACATGTCAGAATACTTCAATGGCCATTCCACAGCCTCCCGAATCTGTTGTTTGACGGTTTCGAGTCCTCCAACATCCTCCCAGCGTACATTGGGAATTTCTACAAATACCTCACGCAAGGCAGAAGGTTCGATCTCTTTCAGTGCCTCGACAAAGTGTTCCATGCTTACTTTTAAATTCATCATGGTTTCGTAAGGGATATTTGATGTCCCGAAATCCATCTCCGGTATAACTTTTCTCAGACAAAGCATGGCGGCCTCACGACAGAGCGCCTGAAGGTCTGCTCCCACAAAGCCATGAGTAATTTCCGCCAGTTTATGGAGGTCCACGTCTTCGGAGAGTGGCATGCCGCGGCTGTGAATTTCAAGAATTGGAAGCCGGGCATTTTGATCAGGAATGGGTATGGATATTTCTCTGTCAAAACGCCCGGGACGCCGTAATGCAGGGTCCAGCGCCCCTGGTATATTTGTGGCAGCAATGACAATAACATGTCCGCGGCTGTCAAGCCCGTCCATAAGTGCCAGGAGTTGAGCCACAACTCTTTTCTCCACATCTCCCACAACATGTTCTCGTTTCGGCGCAATGGCATCAATTTCATCCAGAAATATAATACTCGGGGCATGCTTTTTTGCATCTTCAAATATTTCTCGAAGCCGGGCCTCGCTTTCTCCGTAGAATTTATGAATAATTTCCGGCCCGTTGATGGTAATGAAATGTGCATCGGTTTCGTTTGCCACCGCCCTTGCAATGAGAGTTTTCCCACAGCCGGGCGGACCATATAACAACACACCCTTGGGGGCATCGATTCCCAGCCGTTCAAATATCTCCGGATGCTTTAAGGGGAGTTCTATCATCTCCCGTATCCGTTGTATTTCATGACCAAGTCCTCCGATGTCTTCATAAGAAAATTTCACACGTTCGGCAGTTCCCGACTTTTTCTCATTGATTTTTAACAGCGTCGTGGGATTGATAACCACGACACCTTTGGGGATGGTAGCTTCAACAACAAAATCGGTAAACCGGCTGCCAAAGAGCGTAGCGCGTATCCGGTCTCCTGCAATAACTGGAAGTCCGTCAAGGAGGCTTCCAATATACCTGCTGTCCCGCTCAAGGTTAACTGCGGTTATGGGAGTAAGGACGACGTTATCAGCGGAATTCCACGTTATTTTTTTTATGGTAACCTTTTCGTCAAGACCTACATGTGCGTTGCCACGGGTCGGACCATCGATCTGGATAATTCCTTTGCCCCGTTCCTCTTTAAAGGCAGGCATTACCTTTGCGACAGTACGCTTCTTGCCTACAATTTCAATAATATCTCCAATCGTGGCATGTAAATTTTCGATATCGGCAGGGTCAATCCTTGCCAATCCTCGTCCTACATCCTTTTTTACGGCTTCTGCAACTTTTAAGATTATTTCATTCATTGTCTCTACCTATTTTTCGCCACGAAGGCACAAAAACACAAAGATAATAAATTAGATTGAGTTTTAAAAAGACAAAAACCCAACGACTTTCTTGTCATTCCGAATGAATATGAGGAATTTTGACATCGTAAGAGTTCTCTTTGCAATGATGACAGGCAAGGATGCCTGTCCCAACGCGAACAGCTTGTGTAGGGTGCGTCCTACGCACCAAAATAATCCAGCGTATGGATGGTGCGTAGGACGCACCCTACAATGGCTTGCCTGTAAGGGCAATTCATGAATTGCCCCTACAAAATTAAAATTCCTAAACATTAAATTTAACGCCTTCGGTGACTTTGCTGGTTCAATCATTCACGATTGAACCGAAACATTTGGTTTAATTCCGTCTCATAGCACGAGTTTAAGCTCATTAGAGTACCGTTCAAATATATGGTTCAATCGGGAATGCTCCCGTTCAATCTGCAAGATTGAACCAGCCTTGAGGTATTATTTCATTAACTTTATTTCAAGGACTCCATTTTTATACGTATGTACCATCCTGTCTTTTGTAAAACTCTCTTTCAGGAGGATTTCTTTTCGATATTTTTTCCCATGTGTTTCTGCTGAAATCTGCAATATATCGTCATTTAAATCTACGCTGATGTCTTTTGCATCCACTCCGGGCATCTCTGCAACAATCAACGTATGATCTGATTCTTCAAAGATGTCTACCATGGGTTCTCTCACTTCATCGACAACAGCTTTTCCCTTTTTATCCTTATGTATATTGCCAAAAGGCTCTACTTTTACCTTATCTCCACCAAGACCTCCAATCTTTACAGAAAAGCCATACACACCGCTTATCATTTTGTTCAGACTTTTGATTTCCCCTGTTTTCTGAATCTCTTTTTCCTTTTCTGCAAGATCGGATAGTTTGTCAACGAAATCCCCTAATCCCCTGAAGATACCCCCCAGACCTATATCAAATTCGCCCTCTGTTTCCTTCTTTCCTGTCTTTCTGGTCGTCATAATGTCCTCCCTTTCATAAAAAATAACAATTTAGTATCTTGAAAAAACATCCTGACTCAAAGTTTCGTTTTTTGTATTTTCTGTCAGTACCTTGTCAGTAACTTCGGTTGTAGTCTGTATTTTAATTCCGTAATTCTTGACCTTATAATGCATAGTCTTGTAATCGATCTTGAGTATTCTGGCTGCCCGGCTCTTGTTTCCGCCAGTCTGTTTCAATACCTCTGTAATCAATTTTTTTTCAGCATCCTCTACGCACTTAGCAACCATATCACGGAGAGAAAGATTATTATCGTCATTGATATTCAAATCCAGCGAAAAGGTATGGCTTGTATCCTGATTTTCCATACCTACTATTTGCTCTGTTGCCGGCATCGGCTCTTGCTTTTGTTCCTGAATCTTAATCATCAGGTATTTAGGCTCTATTACGTCATTTGCCAATAGGACTGCACGCCGGACAACATTCTTTAACTCTCTCACATTGCCTGGCCAGTTGTATGTAAGTAACATCTCCAGTGCATCCTTAGTAATCCCACGAATATTTTTATTGAGTTCTTTATTGGTGATATCCAGGAACCTCTTACAAAGGAATACGATATCGTCCTTCCGTTGCCGTAACGGAGGTATTTCTATGCAAAATTCATTTAGGCGCTGATACAGATCCATTCTAAAATTCCTGGATTCTACAAGGTATTCCAGACGCTCGTTTCCCGCCACAACAACACGTACATCCACATCAATTTCTTTGTTACTTCCTAATCGTCGAATTCGCCGTTCTTGAAGCACTCGCAGCAATTTGCCCTGCATAGACCTGGGCAGATTCCCAATTTCGTCCAGAAATATTGTGCCGCCTGACGCTATTTCAAATTGTCCAACCTTTCTTTGATCTGCACCGGTAAAAGTACCCTTTTCAAAACCAAAAAGCTCACTCTCAATCAAGGTTTCCGGAATTGATCCGCAATCCACCACTACAAACGGCTTTCCACACCTGGGACTTCGTTTATGAATGTTCTGCGCTATCAGTTCTTTACCTGAGCCTGTCTCACCGTAAATGACAACGGTAAAATTCGTTGGGGCAACACACTCTACCAGCTCGTTTACCTTAGCAATTTCAGCACTATTACCCATCTGTTCGAACAGGGGCATGACAAAACTCATTTGTGTTTTGAGCATGCGAATTTCCTGTCGCATTGCACTTTCTTCAAGTGCCCGCTTTACTGTGAGCACAACCTCTTCATTATCAAAGGGCTTGTTAAAATAATTGTATGCACCGTGCTTGATGGCTTCGACAGCTGACTGTATTTCACCATAGGCAGTGATGATAATTACAGGGGTTTCACAACCGGAATGTTTGATTTGCTTCAGCACTTCCATTCCATCCATCATACCTGGCATACGAAGGTCCAGAATGACTACATGGGGTAATTCCTGATTGAAAATCTCAATCCCGGTATTTCCATCGTGTGCCGTGTAGATTGTATAACCTTCCTTGTTGAGAACATGCGATAGTATATCGCATATATCTACTTCGTCGTCTATGATGAGGACGCTTATGTTGGAATCGGTTGCCATAGTTTACGGTTTTTTTTTCTCTCTCAGTGCTTCTTTAAATGGCAAGTGGTAAATTAAGTAATCTATAACAATATTGGAAGGTAGTTTTTCATCTACCTTGTGAAGCATGCCCAGAAAAAGAATTCCTGTTTCTCCATCCATCAAGGTCTTATCAATTCTGTTTGCAATAAACGCATCTCGTTCTGCAATGTAGTTCTTATGCCCAGTGTTATCTTTTCCTGTACTTGTTTGCAGGGTTGCATCTTTGATTAGTTGATATTCTTTTATTAACAATGCCGGATCTTCTGTTCCCATCAAGGTTGCCCCCTTCCGGATAAGTTTGAGCAACAATTGATGATTTCTTCCCCCGCTATTTGCTATATCCCGTACAATTTGTAATTCCTTTCCACAGACGGGCAAACCATCCTGATAGACCCTGACATGATTGTAGCAAAGATTTTTTTGATTTAAACGTTCTTCAATGCCCATCCAGAGATCGTTTATTTTTTTCAGGTGCTGCTCCCATTTGTGAGTGCCGTACTTTTTCATATATTCTTTTTTAAAGGACTCAGCTAAAGATCCCATATCAACTTCGGTATGAATAATCGGCACATAGATAAGTCGGCGTCCCATTGTTTACGCGTTGGTGTATTGTTCCTCTAATCCCTGTTTTATAACCTCCTTGACACATTCGAGGTTAAACGGCTTGGTTATGTAGTCATAAGCTTCAAGCTTCATAGCTTCTTGTGCTGTCTTCAAGGTAGCAAAGGCTGTGATCATTACAACAGGAAGTTCGGGTCGGATTGCTTTGATCCGCCGAAGTGTCTCAATACCACTCATTTCAGGCATCATAATATCCAGTAATACGAAGTCCAATCTCTCATCCAGCACTTTTTTTATTGCCTCTTTTCCACTTTTTGCCATGTCGGTTAAATAACCATCCTCATAAAGTATCTTAATAAACATTTCACAAATATCTCGTTCATCATCTACAACCAGAACGACAGGTTTTTCAAATTCTATTCCCATAAATTTTCCCTTTAACATTTTTCATTTTTAAATTAAGTAATCTTCAAAAGGAAAAAGCAAGTTTTATTCCTCCTTCATCTTAATTATTTTGGAATATACATTAATAGGCATTATGATTAAACAACTTCATTAATCAGATAATTGTGCTAACTTTTTTATATGCGATATTTTAGGAGGACCAAGTGATCTCTTTTCAGATAGCCACGAAATTCTCTCTTTGCAACAAATATATATTAGAGACGTTACTAACAATCTTGCTCAAGGTTATAAATCTATGGCGTTGATTCTTCATACTATGGTATATGTTCTATAATATACGGAAATTTGCCGTCTGGATTTTCGTAGTGGCGATAGCCATATAGGTTAATGACACCGATTTCATTCATTTTGATTTCAGTGAAGGCAAGCGTGTCGTAGTCTGGAAGCGCGGCAGCGACTCAAACCCTGTTGTTGTGGTGGCCAATTTCTCAGAGTTCACGACACCCTTTGCACCGGGACCAATACAGAGTACTTCGTGCCAAACTGGCCGCCTGCTCCCGCTGAACATCATTGGTTCAAAGTAACGTAAAACCGTCCCATTAGCAACGGTAGACCTGAAAGCGAAGCCATTTTTGCCTGGGAGGCCAAGGTCTACCGCCTCGTTCCTGACAACAACCCATAGAAATGCCCAATACTCGTTTGCACCAGACCGCTGATTCGCGGCGGCTGATGGCATCACGTGTATGCCGTGCATGTTACAATGCACGGGAGGGAAGTCTCCTAACCAGGCAGATGAGTCTCTTGGTGAAAGCAAAACTCTCAAAGATATGATGGATAAGTTTATGCTGGAACATGCCCCAACAGTATCAACCAAGACACAAACTAGCTATTCAGCATCTTTGAAGCATCTTTTACCATATTTTGGCGATTCAAAGCTATCGGCAATAACTCCCAAAATGCTTTATGAGTATAAGGTGTTGAGGAAAAATCAAGGTGCGAAGCCAGCATCCATTAACAGGGAACTTGCCATGATGTCAAAGGCCTTTAATCTGGCTATGAAAGAATGGGAATGGGTAGAAAATAACCCCATGTCAAAGGTACCAAAAGAAAAGGAAGATAATGAGAGAGACCGTTGGCTAACTGAGGATGAAGAAAAAAGACTCCTGGACAATTCCCCATCATGGCTTAAGGATATAATTGTTTTTGACCTGAACACGGGGTTGCGAATGGGTGAATTGCTTTCCCTTCAATGGAATAGGGTAAATCTGTTCAGAAAAACAATCGTCATCCAGGAGTCTAAGAACGGAAAACCAAGAACGACTCCACTCACTCAAAAAGCTGCTGATATTCTAACAGAAAGGTCAAAGATACGGAATATCAAAAATGACCTAGTTTTCACAAGCACTGTTGGTACCAGGATTGACGGCGATAATCTCAGAAGGGCATTCAAGAAGGCATTGAAAAAGGCTGGTATTGAGGATTTCCACTTCCACGATTTAAGACATACCTTTGCTACGCGGTTGGCACAAAATGGCGTTGATATTTATACGATCTCAAAGCTGTTGGGTCACAAGGATATTCGAATGACGCAAAGGTACGCTCATCATTGTCCAGAAAGTTTAAGGGTGGGAATCCAAGCATTAGAAATATGTCATAATTCGGTCATAATCAAAGAAAACCAAATTATGGCAAATGCCTGAAACCCTTGTATTTATTGGTGGAGCTGAGGGGATTCGAACCCCTGACCTTTTGAATGCCATTCAAACGCGCTCCCAACTGCGCCACAGCCCCACCTGAATGTTCTTAACCACAGAGGGCACAGAGAACACAGAAAATTTTTTCTCTGTTTTTCTGCGGTCATTTGAGATTTCTACGTGTTAAAAATAACATGATCCATAATTATTGTCAAGGCTTTTCGGTTTGAATTTAGATTGATTCAAAATGGAATTTTGATAGAATTCAAATTCTTCTGAGGACATTCGGAAGAATTTGTAGGGTAACCAGGTAATTAAAGGAATTTGAATGGCAAAAAGAGAATACAATTTTACTGATATCGAAAAGAAATGGCAGGGATTTTGGGAAGGTTGCGGGTTATTCCGTACCGATGAGGGCAGTAGTAAAGAAAAATTCTACTGCCTGGTCATGTTCCCGTATCCATCCGGTACCCTGCATGTAGGTCACGGCAGAAACTATATCATTGGCGACGTCGTTGCGCGTTACAAGATTATGAAGGGTTACAACGTGCTTTCGACTATAGGCTGGGATGCCTTTGGGCTACCTGCTGAGAATGCAGCCATCAAGGGGGGTGTCCATCCAGCTGTCTGGACGAGAAACAATATTAAGGCCATGAAACGGCAGCTTCACCGGTGGGGGGTTGGGTATGACTGGGACAGGGAGATTACTTCCTGTAATCCCGATTATTATAAGTGGACGCAATGGATATTCCTGAAACTCTACGAAAATAACCTTGCTTATAAAAAGAAGGCCGCCGTTAATTGGTGCCCTTCCTGCGCTACGGTGCTGGCAAATGAACAGGTTGTGGACGGTTGTTGTGAACGATGCGATACCCCGGTACGGCAGCGAGACCTTGAACAGTGGTTCTTCCGGATCAGTCAGTATGCCCAAAAACTCTTAGATGATATTTCTTTGTTAGAAGGATGGCCTGAACGAGTTAAGACCATGCAGGCAAACTGGATCGGTCGCAGTGAGGGAGTTAGGGTCGATTTTATGTTAGAAGATTCCGGCAAGGCTTTATCCTGCTTTACTACACGCCCTGATACACTTTACGGTGTGACCTTTGTTTCTTTAGCGCCAGAACATCCTGTCATTGGGAAATTGATTTCCGGTACCCCTCAGGAAAAAGCCGTGACGGACTTTGTGGAAAGGGCACGCAACCAGGGGATGGTGGAACGAACTGCCGAGGGGACAGAGAAGGAGGGTATATTTACCGGCAAGTATGTCGTTAATCCTGTCAATAATGATAAAGTTCCCATCTGGGTAGCAAACTACGTCCTTATGGAATATGGTACGGGGGCCGTTATGGGTGTTCCTGCCCATGACCAGCGGGACTTCCTCTTTGCAAAGAAATATAAGCTTCCCATCAAAATTGTTATTCAGCCCGGAGACAATGAACTGCACGCCGACACCATGATGGATGCATACGTCGATAATGGCATACAAGTCAATTCAGGAAATTTCGATGGAATGCCGAACACAGAGGCAATAAAAAAAATTGCCATATATCTCGAATCCAAAGTCCTTGGTACCAAGACTGTAACCTATCGGTTGAGGGATTGGCTCATTTCCCGTCAGCGTTATTGGGGTGCGCCTATCCCCATCATCTATTGCGAAAAATGTGGCACGCTGCCGGTGCCTGAATCACAACTCCCCGTAATACTGCCCGAAGCGGTTGAATTTAAACCGCATGGTATGAGTCCACTGGCGGAGGTAGATTCCTTCCTCAATACGATCTGTCCGAAGTGTTCCGGAAGGGCGCGGCGGGAGATCGATACGATGGATACATTCGTGGATTCGAGCTGGTATTTTCTCAGATATCTCTCGCCGAAGGATGACAACCACCCTTTTGTTACAAAGAAAGTCAACAAATGGCTGCCGGTAGATCAGTATATCGGAGGGGTGGAACATGCCATCCTGCACCTCCTATACTCACGTTTTATTACCAAGGTGCTTTACGATCTTGGCTCTCTCGGTTTTAAAGAACCCTTCCGGCATCTCTTTACCCAGGGTATGATTATTAAAGAAGGGGCTAAGATGTCCAAGTCACGGGGCAATGTGGTAAGCCCGGATATCCTCATTGATAAATATGGAGCAGACACCCAGCGCCTTTATATCCTTTTTATCGGTCCGCCCCAGAAAGATGCCGAGTGGAACGACCGCGGGGTGATTGGCGCACATCGATTCTTGAATCGTCTGTGGCAGAAGATTGCTGACTATGAAGATGTATATGCTAAAGTGCAACGTGCGGATATTGATATAAACAGTCTTTCACCTGAAGCAAAGACCCTCTACCGTCAGACGAACCAGACGATCAAGAAGGTCACTGAAGATATGGAAACCTCCTGGCATTTCAATACGGCCATTGCCTCTGTCATGGAGTTATTAAATACTGTGGATTCCTTTAACGTTGTCATACCCAACAATGCTGCGGAAGAGCTTAATTTTCATGTCTTCCGTTACACCATGGAAACGATTCTCTTGTTGATGGCGCCCTTTACCCCGCATATCTGCGAGGAACTGTGGGAAATAATGGGAAATAAACCAAGCATCTTTCACCAGAGATGGCCTGAGTATGATAAAAATGCTATTCAGGAGGAAGTGGCAGAAATCGTAATTCAGATCAATAGCAAAGTCAGAAGCCGTCTATCGGTTCCCATTGATGTGAGTGAGGATGAATTGAAAAGGCGTGTATTAAGCGACGAACGAGTCGCCGGATTTTTGAATGGTAAGAAGGTTATTAATACCATTGTAGTACCCAAGAAATTGGTAAATATCGTGGTAAAATAACTGCGATTTATATATAAAAAATATAGGGGCGAACGGCCGTTCGCCCCTATACTTATTATTTAAAAAGTATAACCTTTGGACTGTATAATCCTTATTTAGACAGGTTGGTATCTGGCGTGTTTCTCGGTATATATCAGTGCGCCTGTCTTGCAAGCCTCCACACAGGCCATAGTATCAAACCCCTTACAGTCATCGCAATTGAAGGCAAAATTAAGTTCGGTGTCCTTGGTAATGGCGCCAAAAGGACACTCCGTTACACATGCCCAGCACCCGACACATTTTTTTGTATCAATAATCACATTCCCGTCTTCATATTTTGTGATCGCCCCGTACTCACAGGCCGCCATACACTTGGGTTTTGCGCAATTCTGGCATACCGTCATATGTGGTTTGTCTTTCCTGATAGACACCTGTAACCGGTATTGGGACTTGGGTGTTTCTGTAAAGGCTTCGTATAGGTTTCCTGATGCCGAGTGCCTCACTGCACACTCTATCATGCATTGTTTACAGGTCACGCATTTCTCTTTTATAAATTTCTTTTTAAGCATGAATGAAAACTCCTTTATTGCATAAAATTTTCAACTGTATAGCAATTTTTTACAATTCTCCAAATTTTACACTATACTATGACAAGTCGCAACTAAAAAGGCAGAGTGTTTAAAATTGAATTGACGACGTTCTTTTCCCCGATTAAGTTGGTTAAGTCACGTTTACAAATTTTTGCGTGCAAAAAGTTTTTATATAGTTCTTGAATCAACATTTGAATTTTTTGATATAAGTATAAACAATAACAACATAATAAGGATAAAAGTTTCGTTAACGCCACAGGTAAACCTTTATAAACGGTGCCTGGTGACTCATTGGGTTTATCTCATAACATCCTGAAATTAAAACAAGACTAAAGATCTGACTGTAAATACCCAAGTGTGGTTAAGGAGAAAGATAAGTCTATGGCAAGAGAAGAGAAATTTGGGGGGAGTATAGTTTGTAGAGCAAAAAACCTGCTTGGCAAAAGATATGTACAACTCACTTATCAAAGCATGACTATTTAGTGAGGTACAACTTATGCATAATCAAAGGACTTGACCAACCCAAATCTTCAGTGGAAAAATTACACTCTGGATATCTAAAACAATTATTTCCGGAGCCTGTTATACCAATCGAAACATTTTTTTCTGAAGTGTTTCTTCATCCCGAATATAATCCTTCATCAGTTTCAGGCATGCCTCTTTGTCACAAACGGTATCCATGTTGATATAATTTACATGATCTTTCTTTGTTTCTAACCAACTCAGCACAAGGTCTATTTCTCCCGTTTCAATTTCAGTAAGGGTATTATCGTTTTGAATATTTTCATCGGAAAATACCTTTTCTCCCTCCCCATCACCCCTCCCGTCCAAGGAAGGGGAAATTGTTATTCCCTTTGTTTTTTCTCTCCTCGCGGGATGGGATGAAGGGGTGGGGGGATTTCCGTTACCCTTTACATGTGAGGTCGAACAGGCGCTTGTTCCTGCGGTTTCATAATACATTTCGTCTAAGATTTTTCCAACTTCCGAAAAGTTTACGGCGTCTCTTAAAACTTCGTACCGTTCTAATGGCAAACCATCTTTCACGAAAAACAACTCCAGGCTTTCCTCCATCAAAGAAGGTAATATCAGTATGAAATTTTTTAGATTTCCATATCTGGCTGCCCTTTCATGTACTTCAAGCTGTTGATTCAGTATTGGTTGATATTGTTTTATCAATCGGTATTCCAGGAGCATTGCTGAAAGTTCGGAACCCGTTATCTCATATTCAATGCTGTGGACGTTACGCAATACATCGGTTATTTTTTGCAGCCGGTCTGCCGTATTCCAGAAATAGGAGCTTACCCGCGACCTCAGATTCTTTGCTTTGCCCACGTAAATTATCTCTCCCTGTTTATCCTTCATCGTATAGACACCCGGCTTCTGAGGAATGGCCCATAGAAAGCCCTTGCCAAAGGCATATTTACTAAAATCAACATATTCGATATCGGGATATTGAAATTCCAGGACATCTTCTACCGTATTTAATCCCCGTTCTTTTAAGAGTTCCATGTACCGGGAAAAGATATCGGCAATTGCACCAATCTCCTTTTCGGTACGCCGGATATCCATTACGGGAAGTTGAAAAAAGGAGGCTATATCATGCAATGATTTTGGATGAAGGTCCGGAATAAGCCTCTTTGTTAAGGACTTTAAGCATATGTATGCATTTTCAAGAGGGTTATTCAAGGTATTCAGAATCTTATTGAGCAGAGGTAGGGAGGACCGAATATCATAACCAACCAAAACGCTCTCTCCGCAGAAATCAATGAGAGAGCGCATCGCCTTTTCTTCAGGAACACCTTCTTCCATTTCCTGCGCTAAATCTGCAGGCAAACAAAGAGCAGATACGGCTAGCGAGGCAGGTTTTATGAAGAGATGAAGACGGTTTGTTGTTTTATCATTTCCTGGTTTTTGTGCACTTATTTCGACGATTGTTTTGGATCTTTCAACGGTGTCTGATGTCAGAAGGCTCAGGAAAACAAATCCTGCTTCAGAAAGGGGTGTCCCACCTCTTTCAATAATCCTCCAGAGATGATTTTCGTCTACAACAAACCTATGATCCCCGGCTGTAGCAGTCCGTATAAGTGTCTCACTGATATTGGGTGAGGCGCCTTTAATCTTCAATACCTGTTCCACCAGTTCCCCACTGGCAGCGCCTGTTTTCTGAGACTTCAGATAGGTATAGATCTTATCGCGCATAGTATCGGGAAATCCTAAAAATCCTGAAATAAAAAAAGAGGGCGAAATCCCTCTTTCATGGAATGGCGTATTTTGTTCTATTCTGCAGGAAATGAAAGCCGCCGGCTACTATTCCGGTAAAAATTTATTTCTTGCGTTCGCACGTTAAATTCAGGTATGCCTGATACTCCCGTTGCGCCTCTTCTTTCATACCCTTTCGGTCATAAATAATACTTAAACCGTAGTGCGCCTTTGCGAAATTGGGATCAATTCGTACGGTCTCTTCAAGTGCAACTGCCGCCTCGTCCAAAATCCTGCTTTCTGAATACGCGCTCCCAAGGTCAAAGTATACAGACGGATTGTAAGGATTTATCTCAATAGCCTTTTGTAATGAGGCAATTGCTTCGTCAAGCGCTCTTTTGTCCGAATAAGGATTCTGTATGTTATAATGAGCTGCTGCTGCCTTACGAACGGTGGCAATGGCAGTAGCAAGCACCCGCTTGTCAGCGTAAGCCTTACCAAGTCTGTAATGTGCGTCTGCATCATTCGGATCGAGCTTCACAACGGCGCTGAATTCTTCAATCGCCTCTTCGAATAACCTTTCATCCGAATAAACGATCCCGAGGTTATAATGCACTTTGGGATTTTTGGGATCAATTTCTATTGATCTCCTGTAAGCATCCGCAGCCTTGACATTCTCTCCTTTAGCGTAGTGGGTTAAACCGAGATGGTAATGCGCCAGTGCATGGTGCGGGTTGATATCAGTAACTTTTTTGAATTCAGTTATCGCCTCATCCAACAGGTTCTTATCCAGATATATCTTGCCTAAACCCAAATGGGCATCTGTATAATTTGGATTGATCTCGATAGCCTTCCTGAATGCCTGAATTGCCTCATCTGTCGCATTTTTCTCAGCGTAAACTACTCCTAAATTATGCTGAGATACGCCGTCTTTTGGATTGATCTCCAATGCTTTTTTGTATTCATGTACGGAATCGTTAAACATCTGTCTGGATTTGTAGATGTCAGCCAGCTTACTATGCGCCAACTCATGGTTGGGATCTAATTGTATCACAGATTTGAATGCAGTTATAGCATCTTCCCAGAGGCCTTTTTCTATGGAAAGTAAACCAAGCTGGAAAAATGCGTCCTTATAGTTTGGATCAATCTCTGTAGCCTTTTTTAGCTCTGCGATAGCTTCATCAACCATCGTCCGGTTATTATATGCCATCCCCAGATCATAGTGTGCCGCCGCCAGAGCGGGATTTATGCGGATGGCCTTTTGATATGCAGTGATAACCTCATCAGGCATATCAGCCTTGGAACATCCGTATATACTGCCAGAAACTAATACTGCCATTAACGTTAGTGTTTTGAATGGCGATACTAGATTCATTATCATTATCAGGTCTCCCATGAAAACTTTTATCGATACATGAATTTTCTATAACGGACTTATTTTACCTTTCAGGAATTTGCCGAGTAACGGGCAGCATGGACTTCGTCGTGATGGTTCGACACGCTCTCACCATGCACGGGCGAAATAATCTCATTCTCCTGAGCTTGCCGAAGGGTCAGCCGAACGACAAGCCTGCTTATTTGTGCTTACTTTGAGACAGAGCAGGCTATGCCATACTTTTATGGGGGAATATATCAAATGGGCTATATATTGTCAAATGTTTATTTGGTAGATAGTTAGATAATCAAAAACACTTACTCCCACCCAAGTTTACGAATCTCTTTAATCGACCTGGCAACCTCATCGCAAACTTTTGAGACCGCAGTCTCGTCTTTAAATCTCACATTGATGTTATACTGAACTTCATTTTTCACAAGGTCGCGTTCAAATTCGTAATGTTGCAATTCCATTGAATTCCTTCTTAATATTTCCACAATAGGTGTGAAATTGGGTTCGGAACCTGAGGCGCACACCTTGAGTGTTCTATAGGTATCACGTTTAATTCCGCGTTCAAAGAGAGGTCCTAACAATAGCGCAAAAAGCGTTATGAGTGTTGTAAGCATCGCAGGAGTATAACAGCTGCTTCCTATTGCCAAACCGATGCCCGCCACGACCCATAAAGATGCCGCAGTCGTCAACCCCCGCACCGTTGTTTTAAATCTCATAATTGTGCCCGCACCCAGGAAACCGATCCCGGTTACCACCTGGGCGGCAATCCTTGCAGGATCGACCCGTATGATGGAATCAGCGGCAAAAGTTTTATATCTTTGAAAGATATGCTCAGATACCACCATCATCAGGGTTACACCCACGCATACCAGAATATGGGTCCTCAATCCGGCCGGTCGTCCTCGCCGTTCCCTTTCCCACCCAATAATCCCGCCTAAAACGGCTGCTATGAGAAGTTTTCCGATAGAGTTATCAAAGGTTTCCATAAGACTCAGAAGATAAGACATATCTGCTCCTTCATTTAACAAAGAGATTTATTCAACACATAACTCATTTTAGATAAATGATTTAAGTATTTGACAAAAAGTATAACCCAGCCTATAATTAATGTCAAATGTTTATTATCTTCCCACCAAAAGTAAAAATAAAGTTTAGACTTTTTTCTCAAATACTGAAAGGCACGAAGAAGCCTGGGCCGCATCGAATCTGAAAGAAAGACTGTCTTCCGCGTGAATTATACCGGTTGTGTGTCATGACACATACATGTGACGATACACTTGTGTGGCATGTTGCATTTTTTGCGCATTATATCCATTGCCATTCATGTTTTGTTCTTCGTTCGTAAGTGATTAAAATACAAATCACAATGAAATAATTTTTAAAATTTTTTTTGCCTGTTGTAAAATGGTTTCTATTTTGCCAATGACTCTTTAGCAAGCATTTTGATAAGGGTAAACCCTGAGTGATCGGGGGGCGCAAAGTAGTGGATCTTTAAGCCTGTACGGACGGGGTTTTAAAAAACCGGTTTTTGCGGGAATAAAGACAGCCTTACTGCCGGAATGAATATCTCTGTAGTAAGGCTTTTTTATTTGCAGGAAAGGGGGAACCGTATGGGAAAAATAATTTTTGTCCATGGAATTGGGGATTCAAAGTCTGATTACTGGCATGAATGGCGTGAGAGAGTTGCTAATGCAATCGGGACAAACAAATTTGACCCTAACCGTGACTATCATGGTGTATGGTGGGAAGGCATTATGGATGATTATTCAGGGGGAGGAGAACCCGGAAAAAGATCATTGAAAGCGCCCTCGTTAACAGACAAGGCATCGAAACTCAAGGATGAAATAAATACGACAATTCACCGGGAACTCTTACGATGGTGCAAAGGGAAAGGAAAAACTCTCGATCGAAGTATGGAGCGAGGATTCATTGGCGATTACCTTGGCGATTTTGGATATTATTTACTTGATGCAGCTTTAGCAGATAAAGTCCAAAAACAGCTTCGGGACAAACTTATCGAATTGTCACAACAGGATACTGAACTCCACATTATCTGTCATAGCTGGGGAACAGTAGTAACGTACGATGTCTTAAGCAGGTGGGACAAATGTCCAAAGATTTCGTCACTGATTACCATTGGCAGCCCTCTGTGGATACCCGTTGTCAGAATTGAACGGCGAAAATATCCGGAGAAGACGATGCGGTGGACGAATGTCGATAATGAGGGAAACGGATTCTGGGAATGGTTTAATGGCGATCCTATTGGCGGTTACTTAAATATTTACGATGATCATGACCGCTTTAAAAACATGAATATCCATAGTAAGACTGGTCACCTTGCGGTGGGGTATCTAGGGGATGACGAAATGACCGGGATCCTGCTGACATCCTTGAGGGTAACAATCCCACCAGGGGTTGCAGAGAGGGCGTTAGAGCCGAGAAAACCAAAGAAAAAGGCATTACTGATTGCCATTAACGAATATCCGTTCCCTATTCCACCGCTCTACGGCTGCATAAACGACTCTTTCCTGGTAAACCGTATGCTTCAGGAGGTGCATGAATTCCCAACCAAAGACATCCATATGGTTCATAATCACCGCGCAACCACGAATAAGATCAGGAACAAG
Organism: Candidatus Brocadia sinica JPN1; assembly: GCF_000949635.1. NCBI lineage: Bacteria > Pseudomonadati > Planctomycetota > Candidatus Brocadiia > Candidatus Brocadiales > Candidatus Brocadiaceae > Candidatus Brocadia > Candidatus Brocadia sinica. Next base: position 704,040 of record NZ_BAFN01000001.1, on the reverse strand, counting down.
ATAGAGTGGTTGCTTGATGGGGCAAAAAGTGGAGATACGCTTCTTTTACACTATTCGGGACACGGAACTCAAATACCAGAACGGATAGGTGATGAAGTGGACGGACTTGATGAATGCATAGTCCCCTACGACTTTGATTCTGATGCGCCAGGGTTGATAGACAACGATTTCAGGGAATTGTTTGGAAACCTCCCTGCCGGGGTCAAGCTTACGGTCATCTTCGATTGCTGCCATTCAGGAACAGGCACAAGGGGTGAAAGTATCAAAGTGCGAGGATTTTTGCCGCCCATGGATATTTTGAACAGGGTGTATGAGTTTAAATTTGAAGGGAGTCCTTTGCCTGTGTTTAAATTGCGCGAGGAATTTGCGGACAAGAAACGGCGGTTATTACGGGAGATGAAAAGAGAGAAAGACGAGTATATTCCGATTGCACTTTCAGCATGCAAGGATAGTCAAACTGCCAAAGAGTATCCCGTAGGCGGTGCAAATTATGGCGCATTTACCTATTTCATATGCCATGAAATTTATAAGAATAAGGGCAAGAAATTAACGTACGGGAATCTCACGAAAATGTGTGGTCGGTCCATGAAACTTGCCGATATTCAGGATCAGACGCCTCAACTGAACGGCCCCCGGAAGATAGAGGCATCGATGTTTTTGCTCTGAAGCACGAAGATATTCCCGGAAGCGGAATAGTCTTTTGTATGATTTCTGGGTGTGCAATAAAACATTCAGATGGTATAGTTATTAATTCCGATGTGATAAAGTTCGATAATCCTCTACTATGGGTAAAATAAATATGAAGAAGCTTTTTTATACGATTTCAGGTATTTTTTGTTTTTTTCTATCATTCGGCTTTATGGGTATTGTCAATGCAGATCTTCAGCCGCAGGAATATGTCAATACCCCTCCCACGACTCCTTACACACACGTTGAATTCAAAGAAAGAGTTTCGTTTAATAAAAAATCATTGAAATTAGACGACCAATCTCAGGAATGGCAAAGTAAAATGCGTGACCTTGGACATCGATTGAAACAGGCAAAAGTTGGTCTCATATATTTTATACACGGTACCTATGCCGGTGACGATCCTTTTGGCATTGCGAATCTTATTGAGCAAATAAATCACGACTTTACTCCCATAGTTAAAGAATTTATCAAACAAAATATGATTGATAAAATGATGGAGGATTGTGGCAATTATACACAAGAATATGTGGCGCTATTTAAAAAGGCTATTGGCAATGATATTTGTTGTGAACGGTTTATCTGGTCATCTGAGAATCATCATTTTGCACGTTTGAGAGAGTCCATAAAGTTGGTTAGTGCACTTGCGAATGACATTGATACGAAAATGCCATCATGGGGAGAAAGGGTTTTATTACTTGGTCATAGCCATGCCGGACAATTGTTTGCACTTATGACAAATTTTCTGGCACAATCACCAGGTGTGAGTGCACTCCTTGCTATCGGCGGGAAAGCAGGGATAGATGTTTCAAAATTTGATGAGTATTTACAAAAAATCCGGCAGGTTCATTTAGACATTGTTACCTTTGGAACACCTCCTCGCTACGGATGGGGGGACGGAAAGTATAATCTATTGAATATTATTAATCATCGTGGAAATGAATTTTTGGCTGGAGCTATAGATACCATGGTTTTTAGCACAAAACATGGCGACTATGTACAACAATCGGCTATTGCCGGATCGGATACCATTGCAAAAACAGATACAGAGCGCATGTCTGACAAGAAACTCGATGAGATACTGGGTAAAGGCAATGATATGATTGGATTGTTTGAGAATTTAAAAGCAAGAATGAGGGTTCCTCATTATGGGAAAACAATTTTAGTAGACTACAAGGATAATAGTACCATTTATCCTAATTGTTTTGATACACTTTTTGGACACGGGGTTTATACACGATATGAGAAAATGCTTTTTAATACACAACTCATAGTAGATGAAATGTATTGATGCATTGAAAAGAGTCTCTGCAAGAAAATGGTGAAAAGGAATGGTGTATCCCTGGTGAAAAATTATCTGTGTTTCTAGAAAACTACAAGACTACTAATCGCAAGGCATCCTTAATGTAGTCAAAAAATACCTACAGGTTATGAACGATGCATGCAACAGCAAAAAGAAGCTTTTACAGGGTAATACTGCTACGAGGTAATTTATGAAAAAATTGCTCGTTACGGGTGCCAGTGGTTTCCTGGGCTGGAATATTTGTCAGGCCGCGAAGAATAAATGGAAGACATTCGGGACAGTCTTTTCTCATCCTGTGGGAATTGCAGGTGTAAATATCGTAAAAATTAATTTGGCTGATTTTTATGAATTGAAGAAACTATTTCAGGAAACCAATCCGGATGCAGTAATCCATACCGCCGCAAACTCTGACCCGAATTTTTGTCAAATCCATCGGACTGAATCACAGAAAATCAATGTAGCTGCCTCTGTTCATATTGCCGCACTTTGTGCTGACTATAACATCCCGTGTGTTTTTACCTCAACCGACCTAGTCTTTAATGGTTTAAATGCCCCGTACCGTGAGGAAGATCCCGTTTGTCCCGTCAATTTTTACGGTGAGCAGAAAGTACTGGCTGAGAAGGGTATGCTTAAATACCATCCGCTGGTTGCCATTTGCCGCATGGCATTGATGTTTGGTATTTCCGGACCTGGCGCCAAAAGCTTTATTCAACCAATGACCGAAACAATGAGAGAGGGTAGAGAATTGCGATTATTTGTGGATGAATTCAGGACTCCGGTAAGTGGAAAAACCGCAGTCTCCGGAATTTTTCTTGCCCTTGAAAAGGCACGAGGATTACTCCATTTGGGAGGCATTGAACGCATTTCACGCTACGATTTTGGCAAGTTGCTCATGGAAACCTTAAACATACGAGAAGCCCGGTTAATACCCAGCAGACAGAAGGATGTGGTCATGCCAGCACCGAGACCTCCTGATGTTTCACTCGATAGCTCAAAAGCTTTCGCTTTGGGCTTTAAACCATTCCTTCTGTCAGAAGAACTCAATGGACTGCGTGGCATTGTTTGATCCTGCAGGGATATCATTGACTACCTCATCTGTTTCTGCTAACCTAAAGGCATTATAAAATCCCCTACATTCTTATCATACTTATCATACGATTTCAGTTCATGAATTTTCGATTTACAAAAGCTGAACGTTTGACCAGAAAGAAGGAATTTGAAAAGGTCTTTCATGAGGGTAAGGTATTGAAAAATGGAAAGACCGTTCTCTATGTCATGCCTAACGGCCTTCAACATTCCCGTTTGGGACTGGTAGTGAGTAAAAAGGTAGGAAATGCCGTTCGGCGCAACCGCGCCAAACGACTGCTGAGAGAGGTTTACAGGTTGAACAAACACTTACTTGCTGTGCATGTCGATATTGTTGCCATTCCAAGACATCCCTTTTCGTCTGATCTGAAACTGTCCGACGTTGATAATGGATTTAGGAAATTATTGCTCCAAATTAACGAAACCTTTGCCAATGAAATTTATCGTCATTAAACTCCTCCGGATTTATCAAGGTATCATTTCACCCCTTTTTCATCCTTCCTGCCGGTTTGAACCTACCTGTTCTCAATACATGATCGATGCAGTGGAAAAAAAAGGTGTTATTTGGGGAATTTGCCTGGGCATATGGCGTGTACTGAGATGCCATCCCTTTGGTGATTCCGGGTATGACCCGGTGAAGTAGTGCTCAGAGTTTTACCAACAGACAATGAAACTCTTTTATTGCGGCTGATTCCCCCTTTTCATTAATTCCTCATAAAGTTTGAGTTCGTTTTGAGCTTCCTTTTCCATCCCCTTCTTTCTATAGGCAAATTCAAGATTTTTGTGGGTCATTGCCATTGCCGGATTAATTTTGACAGATTTCCTTAACTCATCAATAGCCTCATCCAGTAACCCTTTTTCGGTGTAAGCAACTCCCAGGTTGTTATGGGTAACTGCATCATCTGGTTTTTTTTCAATAACCTTCTTATACTCTTTAATGGCTTCGTCAAATTGCTTTTTCTGAGCATAGGTAAATCCTAAAACGTAATGTGCTTCTGTAAAATTTGGCTTTAATTCCACCGCCTTTTCCCAGGCAAAAATAGCTGCATCCTGCATGTTGTTTCGTGCATATATCGCACCAAGATTATAGAGGGTCTCAGGGTCATTTGGATAGAGTCCCAATACGGTTTTGTATTCCTCAATAGCTTCTGTGTACAACCCTTTTTTGTGGTAGGCTACTGCGAGGTTGTAATGCGCCTCTCTGTTATAGGGCTCTATCCTCAATGCCTTCCTGTATTCAGCGATGGCATCATCAACCTTGCCCTGACTATCCAAGGAAACGCCCTGGCGGTTGTAGTAATCAGGGTCCTGTACACCACAACCGGCGGCTATAAATATACCGGGAAGAAGCAATAATGGGATGTATCGAATAAGAAAAAGCATACCGTTTCTCTCCCTTGTCATTTCGTTCGTTACAACAAAACACACCGGCTTATTTCCTTCGTTTGCCAGAATAAACAAGACGTATCTATAATGTCATTGCATTGTAATATGAAGCATTCTCTACTTCAATTGAATTCTTCGTGTGAGGTGGAAATGACCGGACGAGATGGAATGATGTTGATTTTTTTTTACTTAAGGCTATAATTTATTCTTTTAAACTATCTGATTTTCGCTCGGTTGTCCTTGTTTTCCTGGACAGGAATGACTTGCAATAATCCAATGCGCCCGTAGCTCAGCAGGATAGAGCGACGGTTTCCTAAACCGTAGGTCAGACGTTCAAATCGTCTCGGGCGCATTAAAATTTTTTATCGGCGATTGGCCTTCGCAGATGATTGACTTGCACACACATACGTTATTTTCTGATGGCGTACTTTTACCAGCTGAGTTAATCCGTCGTTGCGAGGCCAAGGGGTTTCGAGGGCTGGTAATAACGGATCATGTCGACTATTCAAATATTGATATAGTAATTCCGAACGTCCTGAAGGCATGTAAGGAAATAGCATCTGTTTCTAAAATCAAGGTGTATGGCGGGGTTGAATTGACCCATCTTCGTCCGGAGCATATAAAATCCATGGTAAAACGGGCAAAAACATTAGGTGCATTCATTGTGCTGGTGCATGGCGAGACTATTACCGAACCCGTGCTGCCGGGGACAAATCGGGCAGCAATAGAGGCCGGCGCTGATATCCTGGTACATCCCGGTCTTATTACAGAAGACGATGCGAATCTCGCTAAAAGCAAGGGGGTCAGATTGGAAATCTCCGGCAGGAAAGGGCATGCTTATGCAAATGGACACGTAGTTAAAATGGCAAAGAAGGTTGGGGCAAAACTTGTTTTTGGTTCCGATTCACATACGCCTGACGATTTGTTAGACCGGAACCGCGCCGAATGCATTGCACGCGGGGCGGGTTTGGAAGAAAAAGATATTCAGGAAATTTTTAAAGAGGCGGAATTTTTAGTTGGTTTATAACTTGATTGTGCAAGGAAATTTCATTTTATTTAAGCGGTATTTTGGGTGTTTAAATTGTAGAAAGAAGAAAAATGAAAGAAGCTACTGTAAATATTTTAAAAACGCTGAATAAATATAAGGTCTATATTGGAATAGGTGTTGGTGTTGCAATTGCTGCTGGTGGAGGAACTGCTTTTTTCACCACAGAAAAGGCCAGAAAGACGGAGGTTGCGTGGCAAAATCTGTGGAAAATCAATAACGATCTGGCAATGACGGTACAACAGGGAAAGGATGAAAAGGACAAAACTGCGGCTTTGAGCACTGCAGCTGATGCTTACAAATATATGAAAGATACGATACCTTCTTCCAGCGCTGCTCCATGGGTAGTATTTGAGCTGGGAAATATTTATTATCGCCTGAAGAACTATGATGATGCTATTCGCATGTACAATGATTTTCTGGAGAAGTATAGCAGCCATTCCCTGGCACCCATTGTAAAGCAATCTCTGGGGTATGCCTATGAGGAAAAAGGGCTTTTCCAGGAGGCGGTAAAACAATTTGAGGACATTGTAGTTGCCGGTAATAATTTTCTCGTCGCACAAGGAAGCTGGGACGCTGGTCGTTGTTACGAAAAGTTAGGTCAGACAACCGATGCAATCCGCTCATATACCAAAGCACTTGAACTCTCTCCAAACAGCAATTGGGCTACAATGGCGCAGTATCGTTTATCTGTAATCCGGTAATAACTATGGAGCAGGAAATTTCGCAAGTAAAAGAGGTAACCTTTGATATAAAAAAGGTATTTGAAGACAAAAGGATTGATCAATACCTTGCCTCGCGTCTTCCCGATTATTCCAGGACTTTTATTCAGAAGTTAATAAAAGAAGGGGCTGTACTGGTCAATGGACATACGGTCAAAAGCAGCTATGATATCCAGAAGGGAGACTGTATTTCCGTCCATGTGCCTGTTCTTGAAGAAAGCAAGATCGTCCCTGAGGAGATACCCTTAAATATTGTGTATGAAGATGATTATTTGATGCTCATTAACAAACCGTACGATATGGTTGTGCATCCTGCGGGCGGCCATCCTTCCGGCACCCTTGTTAACGCATTAGCCTTTTACTGTCAGAATCTTTCCCAAGCCAACGGGCCATTAAAAGCGGGCATTGTGCATAGGCTGGATAGAGATACAAGCGGGATTATGCTGGTAATCAAGAGCGATGCCGTCCATTCCCATATTGCCATGCAGTTTGAAAAACGCTATGTAAAAAAGGAATATATTGCCGTGGTCGAAGGCGAGATTATGTTTGATTCCGACGAGATTCATTTACCTATTGGAAGGCATAAAACAGACCGGCAAAAAATGGCCGTAAGACGCGATAACGGCAAAGAGGCTGTGTCTATCTATGAGGTAATGGAACGGTTCCGTGGTTATACCCTGGTAAGAATAATGCCAAAGACGGGACGGACACATCAAATCCGTGTACACATGCGGTCGATTGGGCATCCGGTTGTTGCTGATTTTATGTATAGTAACCATGAATCATGCTATCTTTCCGACCTGCTGGAGAAGGAAAGAGAATCCGGAGAAATGCCAATTATCGAGAGACAGGCGCTCCATGCGCACAGGATAGGGTTTTTCCATCCTATTCAGAATAAGAAAATGGAATTCCAGGTAGACCTCCCTGAAGATATTTCACGTCTTGTAAAAACGCTGAGGGAAATAAGACCTTACAGAAACAGCAATAATTAGCAACTGAACCAATTTCGGCAATGACACGGCACTGTTATTTGTTATTCTGAACTTGTTTCAGAATCTTGTCGTGGTTACTCCACCTCGCTAACGAGTATAGCGTTTCAGTAAAATATATACGTAAAAAATTGTTTTTGCGAGGAGTGGAGCAAAGAAGCAATCTCTTGTTTCTAAAAGACTTCAGATTGTTTTGCTGTTGCTCACAATGATGATACGGATAGAGACACTTTCATGAAATGCTATGCTGGCTGCAATACCGAATCATCGATTCCTGACCCTGATGAACTGGTGTTTTTCCCAAAAACAAATTCGTTGATTTTCATCAGTCCAATGATATAATTTTGGTATTATAGAGAATTTTTTATAAGGAGGCATGAATATGTTTAGTATGCCAGGTGGTTGGGAATGGCTTATCATCCTGATTGTGGCTCTTCTGATCTTTGGTAAAAGACTTCCGGAAGTTATGAAATCCCTGGGGCGGGGCATCGTTGAATTTAAGAAAGGAGTAAAGGGAGTCGAGGAAGATGTAGAGGAATCGAGTAGTAAACCTGCGAAGAAGATAGAGTCTGAAAAGGACGCCACCAAGCAGGAAAGCAAATAACTAGTGTAAAATGTATATTCTGGAATTACATTATAGGACACGGGGCAACGTGTACCTACGTCGACATTTTGGGTGAATGATTGCAGAAGACCGATTCAAATTCAATTTTTAAAATAGGGGTAATTTAACAATGAGAGACAAGAGAAGACAAAGGCTGACATGGCGCAGTAAGCGGGCAAATCATGGAAAGATGGGATGCAAGGGAAGAAGGGTGGGAAGATATAAGTAAAGCAAGACTTGGAGCCCTCGGCTGTCAGCGTTCAGCTCATTCAGGAGTATCACAATCCAAAAGCCACTTGGTGATGAGTGGCTTTTTCTTTTGACACAGCATAATAAAAAATATGTGCGGATTTTATTCTTCAGCAAATCACTCTGTGTTCAATGTCATGATAACAGCGGTTAGTCCCGATACATTTCAGCGCCTGCCTCGCCTGCCTCTGACAATCTTCTCCAGCAGCCCTTTCCTGGCAAACAATTCAAGAGCAAGCTGGATATTCTCTGTCACATCGCATCTGTCGGACATGGGGAATTTCTCCCTTTTGTAAAAATCCTGAACTCTTACAGGAGTATTACCATTACCAAAGAAATCAGGGTACTGATTATTATAAAAACAAAAAAAGCGCTCATGTGTCCATCCTTTCTCTTAAGGTAAAATTGACAAAGACATTACTTCTCCGTTTCATTTGGACAACATGATATGAAATTCTTTCAATGCTGTATGTGATGTATATCACAATTTTAAAAAATATTTTTAAAATCGTAAAAGACAGATTAGCCAAATTACATTACGTAATTCCACTCAGAACAATTTTTCTTCCCTTATAAGAAATAAGGGTTTTGTTTTTCTTTAATATCTTGATAATTCTTGTAATCGTCTCTCGCGATGTGCCAACCATAGAGGAAAGCTCTTGATGACTGGGGGCGTTTAGAATCGTTATGCTATTGCCTGTCTTTATTCCCTGATTATGGGCCAGTTGTTGAAGCACCCTGATCGTTCTTCCATAAACATCTAAAAAGGCAAAACTTTCAATTTTTCCGTTGGCGTTCCTTAAACGGATGCAAATTTCCCTGAGGATTATTTTTACTATATCAGTGTGGTCCGTTATCAATTGACAAAATCGGTTCCGGGTAAGTAAAAACAACGAGGTGTCTTCTACGGCAATTACGCTTGCTGATCGAGGTGCATTGTCCAGGAGGGATAACTCGCCGAAAAAATCGCCTGCTTGTAAAATGGAAAGGACGATTTCTTTACCGTTTTCATTTAAGATGGTTACTTTTACACGACCGGATAAAACAATGTAAAATGAATCTCCGGGTCCGTTCTGATATACAATTGTACAATCCTTCCTGAGACTCTTGATTATCCCAACTTTAGAAAGCATGTCCAACTGTTTATCACTAAAAGGACTAAACAGAGGTACATTTTTTAACCGTGTCGTCAGATCAAATTTTTTCACTTCATTCATGCATTTTCATTTTGTCAATATATTATGAAATTTGATTGGTTCGTTTCGGATGCGCAAGGTAGATGCCAGAAAATATGGAGGGAAAATATCAAAGAATTGTTTTGTTATAAAACCTGCTCTTTATTACAATTGTGACGATGGATGAATACAAAAAGATAAAAATGTGATTGTATAGATGGCTATGTAAAACTGTGTCATGTTACAGAAGTGTGACGTCACACAAGTGTGCCATGATACACTTTCTCATACAAGATGAAAGGAAATGACAGGGAAACAAAAGGATCGTTGAAGCGATTTAGGGAAAATCTGTATTATCATCTTCAATGATTCAATGAAAGTACGTTGGCGCAGCATAAGGAAAGGATTATTATGAATAATGAATACATTTCTCAGATTACCAAAGAACTCAATCTGACAACAAAGCAAGTACAGGGTACCGCCCTACTCCTTGAGGAAGGCGCTACAGTTCCTTTTATTGCACGCTACAGAAAGGAAGCCACTGGTTCTCTGGATGAAATCGCCATTATGACAATTCGTGACCGTCTCGACCAGCTCAGGGAACTGGATAAACGGCGCGAAGCTATTCTTAAGTCTTTAGAGGAGAGGGGGCAACTCACAGACGAACTCAAGGGAAAAATCCTTATAGCAGAGACTATGACGGTACTGGAGGATATATATCTGCCGTATCGTCCCAAACGCCGTACCAGGGCAATTATTGCCAGAGAAAAGGGGTTAGAACCACTGGCTCAGCGCATCTTCACACAGGATGATACCGATCCGTTTGCAGTAGCAGAGGCCTACGTGGATGCGGAGAAGGGGGTTAATTCCGGTGAGGATGCACTTGGAGGGGCGCGGGATATTATTGCCGAATGGGTTAATGAAGATCAAAATGCCCGGGCAAAAATCCGTGAACTTTTTCTGACAAAAGGTGTCTTCAGGACGAAGGTAATTACCGGTAAGGAAGAGGACGGGATTAAGTACAAGGATTATTTCGATTGGGAAGAGCCCGTTTCGACGGCCCCATCCCACAGAATTTTAGCGATGAGGCGCGGGGAAAAGGAGGGATTTTTGGGACTGCGGGTAACTCCTCCTGAAGAAGATGCCCTCGCCATACTTGAATCATTGTTTGTGAAAGGAAACGGGGCTGCTTCCCTGCAAGTCAAGATGGCAGTGCACGATTGCTACAAAAGACTCCTGTCAATATCAATGGAAACAGAGATACGTTTAGATACAAAGAAAAGGGCGGATGAAGGGGCAATTAAAGTCTTCGCTGAAAATCTTCGGCAGCTTTTGCTTGCTCCACCACTGGGACAAAAAAACGTCCTTGCCATCGATCCCGGATTTCGTACGGGATGTAAGGTGGTATGTATGGACAGACAGGGAAAACTGATCCATACGGACACCGTATATCCTCATCAGTCTGAGGCAGGCGCATCTGAAGCTGCTGCAAAGATTCTAAATCTCTGTAAAAGATTCGAGGTAGAGATCATTGCAATAGGAAACGGTACCGCAGGAAGGGAAACCGAGTCGTTTATGAGAAAACTCGACCTCCCGGGAAAGATTCAGATTGTGATGGTGAATGAAAGTGGAGCATCCGTCTATTCCGCTTCAGACGTTGCCCGCGAAGAATTTCCTGACCAGGATGTAACGGTACGGGGGGCAGTATCTATCGGGAGAAGGCTTATGGACCCCCTGGCAGAGCTGGTAAAGATAGATCCTAAATCCATTGGTGTGGGACAATACCAGCACGACGTGGATCAGGGAATACTGAAGCGCAGTCTGGATGACATAGTTATCAGTTGTGTAAATCTTGTTGGAGTCGAGGTCAATACCGCCAGCAAACAACTGCTCATGTATGTCTCCGGCCTGGGACCCCAACTTGCCAAAAACATCGTTGAGTACCGAAACGAACATGGCCCCTTTCGGTCCAGGGAGGAGCTGAAAAAGGTAAATAAATTGGGGGCAAGGGCATTTGAGCAGGCAGCAGGTTTTCTTCGCATCAGTGATGGAGAAAACCCTCTCGACCGGAGCGCTGTCCATCCTGAAAGTTATCATATTGTAGATGCCATGGCAAGAGAGACAAACTGCTCGGTAGTCGATTTGATGAGAGACGAGAATCATCGGAACAGAATAGACCTTTCAAGATATGTAAAAGACTCAGTAGGTTTACCGACATTGCAGGATATCATGAAAGAATTAGCAAAACCCGGTCGTGACCCGCGGGAAAAGTTTGAGCCGTTTAGTTTTACAAAAGGGATCGAAAAGATCGAGGATGTTATGCCCGGTATGAAACTCCCCGGGGTCGTAACTAACATCACTGCATTCGGCGCCTTTGTTGATATTGGGGTTCATCAGGACGGACTGGTACATATAAGCCAACTTTCTGACCGCTTTATAAAAAATCCCAATGATGTGGTTAAGGTTCATCAAAAAGTGAATGTTACCGTACTGGATGTGGATCTCAAGAGGAGAAGAATTTCCCTTTCGTTGAGAAAACAGTCAGAAGCAAAAGCATAATTGACCAGAAAAATGGCCATAGGTCTAATTTAAGTAACCCTCTCAATTTTAAACCCGTACTTTTGAAAAAGTGATATGCCTCCTTTGCGGAAGGATAGGTAAACAGCTTTGCCTCATGGCAGCCTTTTTCCATGAAGCGCTTTATTGTCTCCATCAGGAGTTTTTCTCCGTATCCCTTTTTCCTGTATCCCGGCGCCAAACCCATCCAGTGTAAATTCTCCCCACCCTCCGACACCCAGGCAAACACAAAACCCACGACCTGCCCATCCTCCTTACCAACAAGATAGACGCATTCTTTGTTGTTGAGGCGCTTCTTGACCTCTTCCACAGGGTAAATGTCCTTGAAGTGCAGACGTTCAACCTCAAGACTCTTGGCGTGTAATTCGTTAGTTTTATTAAATTATTAGTTGACATCAGATATTTGGTTTGCTATAAAGCCTAAAGTTCTTAAAACCCAAAATTTCATTATTGACTTTTCGTATAACAGAAAAACGTTTCGATAAGGGCAAAGCCTGAGCAATCAAACAAAAAAAGGGTTTTTACCATACCAGGAAAATCCATGATCATCTGAATCGCATTTATCACGAAAACAGAGTAAAAGTAGCACACTGTACAAAATACATAGTTCCGCTACTTAGAGTTAGCGTTGTCACGGCATGCGCTGTGGCAAATCAACGATAAATCTTTAGGAACTGTTGTTTGGTTAAACCGCCCCAAAACAAAAGAGATTTATTATTCCTACCCTTTGTATACTCCAGTATTTTGTTTAGCTGCATTCCTTTCTATTCGTTTACGATCCTCGCCGAAGGCACAGAAGCAACCCACATAACTGAAAGCCATTCCAATAATGAGAAAGACGCTTCTTATACCGGCGCTGTTCTTAAGGAGGAATTCGCAACAGAATGTCTCTGGCTGGCGTGCGATCAGACGACAGCCCTTGCCACACGTCAGGAGACCCCTCTCAGCAAAGCGCCAAGCATTGTTACTGTAATTACAGCCGAAGAGATTAAAAATTTAGGATACCGCACCTTTATAGAAATTCTGAGGACGGTACCAGGATTTGAAATTTTAAAAAGAGGAGATTTGGGAATATCTCTTCCTGTGGTACGGGGTGTTCAATGCGAAAACAGGGTAAGGGTAATGGTGAACGGGCATTTTACGATGAACCCGGCAAGGGGAGGCATATTTGAAACGTTTGATGATTTCCCCGTAGAAAATATAAAAAGGATAGAGATTATCCGGGGACCGGGTTCTGCCGTGTATGGTGAAAATGCGTTTTTAGCGGTTGTTAATATTATTACGTTTGACGCAAAGGATATCGACGGGGTAAAGGTAAGCAGTGGTTACGGAAACTTCGACACCTATGATGAAAATATCACGTTTGGTAAGACCTTTGGAAAACTTGGAATTTCCGGCATGGCCAGATACAGACAAACTAACGGTTTTGATGGAATTATTGAAAGTGATACGCAAACATTAATGGATAACGCACTGTCCTCTTTGGGTTTCCCTCCCGCGTCATTGGCGCCAGGAAGAATACATGACGATAGGCAGGAATATGACATGGAATTGAAAGCCACATACGATGATTTCTATTTTAATGGATGGTACACAAATAAAAGGGCTGATACTTTTATTGGACCTCAATATGCCTTAACTGACGTATCTTTTTTTGAAATTGATTATGTTTTTGGTGAGGTTGGATACAAGAAAACATTCGATGAGAGCTTTACAATAAGACCTAGGGTTTATTATGACCAATTTGATGCGGATAATTATATTAAGGCACTACCAGATGGTACAACCTTACCTTTTGATACAGATGGAGACGGTGTAATTGACACTTTTACAACCTATCCAGATGGGATTACTCAACGTCTTAAAGTGATTGAAAGAATAGTTGGTACAGAACTCCCCTTCGATTATAGATTATTCGATGGAAATATTTTTACTCTGGGTATGGAATACCGATTAATCAACCAAGTCCCTAAAAGCGCTTCATATAACTATAATCCAGAAACGCTGGAACCCCTTGATTCCATGCAGAGTTTTACGGATACACATCCATTTTTTGAAGACCACACCCGCAGGATTTTGTCATTTTATTTACAGGATACATGGGATATTACCGATACCTTAAACCTTACATTAGGAGTAAGGCATGACCGTTACAATGATTTTGGCGAGACAACCAGTCCCCGGGCTGGGCTGACGTGGGCATTTATGAAGAATGCATCGGTAAAAGTCCTTTACGGGGAGGCGTTTCGTGCGCCAAATTTTTTAGAAATGTTTACCCTTATCAAACCTTCTATTCAGGGAAATGAGGATTTAGATCCCGAAAGAATTAGAACGTATGAAGTGGGTTTAAATTACCAGTTTAATAAACACGTTACGAGCAGTATTAACTATTTCAATAATGATATCAAAGACCTCATTGTGCTTCGTGCGTTATCAACCACCCAGGGTACTACACGATATGAAAACTTTGGAGATGCGCACGTACAGGGTATCGAAACGGAGACGAAGATAGACATAACAAAAGGTAATTACGTATTTATGAATTATACCTTCCAGAATCCGGAAGATGGCGATGGCGATGACATGCCATTTGTGGCACAGCACTTTGGCAACTTTGGTGTGAACGCCCACTACTGGAAGTATATCAATACCAACCTGAGCACCTTTGTGAGCGGGAGACGTTCCAGGGAAGCAGGCGACCCCAGAGATGACTTACCGTCCTATGCACTACTTAATCTCTCTGTTATTGCAAAAGAATTCTTTAAAACCATGGAGGTTCAGGGTACGGTATTCAACTTGCTTGATAAAGACTATAGTGACCCAGGACCTATTTCCATTCCGGACGATTTTCCCAGGCCGGGGAGGACGTTTTTTGTCGGATTGAGTTACCGATTTTAGTTTATGCAGGTGTCTCGTTTTGCTACAGGCGTCCTGTTTCTTTACAGTGAATCTCCATTTTAGCAACACGCTCAAGTAATACGATACTCGTTCCCAAACTCTGCTTGGGAACGCATCTGGCTGAGAAACTTTGTTTCGAGGAAACCCATACCTGAATTTTGCATACCACACTCACATGAAACAGAGTTTCTAGATCATTGTGTTCCCAAACAGAGTTTGGGAACAAGCAAATGTGGTGTAGAGCAAAGAGACCCTTCGTTCTCCATTAGGAAAGCCGTCGAATGCCTCATTTAAAGCAACATTCCCAAAAGTAGAGTAAGTATCTGAAATATTCTTAAGTTTCATCACGTTTAACCGATATTATTGAGCAAAGGCTTTTTGAATTCTTCAGCGGCTCTGATGCGTTAATTTGACAACATAGGTAATATCTCGTAAAATAGCTTGGTGTTTACAGTAATACACTAAACAGTAGTTATCCGAAGCCGTCTTTGGTTATGTGCGTGTAAATAAGGATGTTTTGCGTAACCAAAACAGGTTTTGTAGAGAAACTAATTTTAGTCAACTCTATAAACAGGGAGGATAATATTATGAGATCTTTGTTTGCAATCATAATCTCAGGAATTTTGGCAACTTTATGCTGTGGAAAAGCATTTGCTGATGTTTCCTATGCCGACCTGTTTTTGGCCGGAAGGGGTTATAAGCCAGTTGAAGATATCTGGACAGAAAAGCCGATTGTGACTTATGCTCCGGATGGAAGCAGCATTCCTGATAACCCACTGTATAAAGAATGGTGTATCAATACCTTCAATAACGGTGAACAGATATACGAGGCATATAAGGAAATAGCTTTTGATATTGACTATCGGGCCGAACCGCCAAAGACAGATGACTGGCAGACACCCATAGAAACACGTCAAAGGAAAAAGGGCGACTGCGAAGATTCTGTCTTTCTGTTCTTTTCCCAGCTTTCCGGCCTGAATATTGACGGAGATATCGTATGGGGCTGGGTGGTAGACAAAGATACCTCGGTCGCCTTTGCCCATGTATGGTATCAACTGTTTGATAAGCGTGGCAGGGCATATGTCGTGGAAGGTTTTTCAAAGGAGTGGAATGGGATTATCCCCGAGGAGATGGTTGGCGGGGCTGAAGAACGCGTGCCAACCTTGACATTACGGCATAACCGGTTAAATCGAACGGTGGATGAGGTAATTCCAACCTTCGCGGAATCTTTTGAGGATGGGCAGTTCCCCTGGGGTATTTATCTTAATAATACCGCCACTATCAGGGAAATTTTTCAAAAACTTCAGGGTATGTTTACCCGTTACAGCGGACAGATGCATCAATTAACTGCAAGCGTGCAGCCATCGACCCTCCGCAATTAAAGGGTACGAATCGGGAAAAAACCCGATCCCTAATCCGAAAGAGTCGAAAGAGATAAAATCAGAATATGGCTAATGGCAAGATGGTTGGATGGTTATACGGTTTTTCTTTTGCTGGTTCAATCGTCCTCGATTGAACCGAAACGTTTGGCATGATTTCGTTTCACAGTACGAGTTTAAAACTTAAGAGCATCGTTCAAATATATATAGTTGAATCTGTAAGATTGAATCAGCCTTCAATCATATCTATACTCAAAAAACCATGTAACCATCCAGCCATCTAATCGTTCAGTCATATATTTTTGCTAAAGCGCCTTTTTATTCTCCCAAAGAGCCCTGTCCATTGATCTTTTGGGCATAAATATCCCAATAACTCTTATCTTTGTGACGGCCATCCTGCCAGACAATGATTGCCCCACCCGTCCCATCATTCATCAATACAGGAAAACATTGGGTATCTGGTGCTGTACAGACAGCAACACCATTGTTGCTCCACTTCGAAACTCCCTTTGGATCAATCCTCTGGGCATACAAATCAAACGTAGCGCCACGGTTATCGTCCCACGCCATTATTGCACCGCCTGCACCGTCTCCCGTGATATACACATAATTTTGGATACCTGATTCAGCACATACGGTCAAACCATCTTTTCCCCACAGGGCGTTGCCTGCAAGGTCAACTCGTTGCGCATAGATATTGAATTCGCCGCTGCGCATATCCCACCAGGCAAGGATGACACCACCTGCTCCATCACTGGTAATCATCGGATAGTTTTGATTGCCTGAAGCGGTACATACCGGAATACCGTTATCCAGCCAGTGAACAACTCCGTTCCCATCCACCTGCTGGGCAAAGATATCATTATTGCCATTACGGGTATCGACCCATGCCACGATTGCCCCTTCAGCGCCGTTACCAACAATGACCTGAAAACTTTCGTGCCCTAACGCAGTGCATACTGCTAGCCCACTTTTTTCCCATAATACATTACCACCTCCATCGATTCGTTGTGCATAGATGTCAGCATAACTTCTCCGAAAATCTTGCCATGCAACAATAGCGCCCCCCGTTCCATCGTTCACTGCTATGGGTGCGCCCTGTGCACCCGAAGTTCCGCAAACAAGCACCCCATTTTTTGCCCATAGCATCTCCCCACTTTGATTAATACGCTGGGCATAGAGGTCTGCATAGTGGGTACGAAAATCCTGCCAGATAATAATCGCCCCTCCTGTGCCATCAGTTGTAATGCATGGACTGTTCTGTGCGTTAATTTCGTTACATATGGGTATACCATTGATTGTCCATTGAAGGTTTCCGTCTGCATTAATACGTTGGGCATAAATATCGCAATTGCCAATGCCACTTCGCATATCCTGCCAGACAATAATCGCCCCTCCCGCACCGTCACCGATAACCTTTGGTCGATTCTGATTTTCTGCCGCAACACAAATAGGCACGCCGTCCTTTGTCCAAAGGACATTTCCATGGGCATCAATCCGTTGGGCGTAGATATCAAAATGGCTGTCACGCGCATCTTCCCAGGCAATAATGGCGCCACCGGCGCCGTCACTAATTATTTGTAACGAACTTTGCTGGCCAATCGCCGTACAGATGGCCGTATTCTCCCGTGCGGTAAAGGACCATGCAGCCAGGACAATTTGCTGCAGGTTCGCCAGTGCGAAAAAAACCAGTACCACACAACCGGATATCGTTTGAAATATTTTCTTTGAGATGGTTTTCATGATGTTTTTTTTCAAATAATAATTATTTTTTAATCCCTGCATACAAGAGGGGGTCCAGTTCCATGGCTTTGTTATAAGTTCTCATAGACTCGTTATATTTTCCCATATTATACAGACTATTCGCTTTGTTATGCCACGCCCTTGCGCTCTTCGGGTTAATTTCAATAGCCTTATCAAAGGCCTTGACTGCATCATCATACATACCCAGGCTGTTCAGGATAATCCCCATATTATTCCATGCCCATCCCCTGTTTGGGTTTATCTGAACCGCATTACTGAAGAGTTTAAGGGCGTCATTGTATTGATCGAGCAGAATTAGTACATAGCCTTTCCCATGCCATGCCAAATCTTCCTTTGGATTGATTTCAATGGCCTTTTCAAAGGTCTGCATTGCGTCATGGTTTCTCCCTAACGCAATCAGGACAATACCTTTATTATACCAGCCGGCTGCAAGTTTTGGGTCCGAAGCAAGTACCTCGTCGTATAACTTTAAGGCTTCTGCAAAATTACCTTTCTTATAGAAAGCAATCCCCTTATTCACCCGGGTAGCATTACGGCCCGGATTGATGCCGAGCGCCTTGTCATAAGCCTGAATGGCCAGATCATAATCTCCCAGGCAATATAGGGCATTTCCCAACCCATCCCATGCATCAAAGTACTTTGGGTAACATGCAATGGAATTATTATATGCCCTGACGGCCCGTTCGTATCTACCCCGTTTATAGTTCGATTGTCCATTTCTGATCCACTTCCTTGCGCTGTGTTTTTTGGACGAGGTTTTGTAGATATTTCCTTTCATAGTAACAGCCCAGGTAATATAGCATGGAAGACAAACAGAAATTATCAGGAGGAAGGACAGTACCTTACAAAGATGCCCCTGCACTAAGGCAGTAAGCAGAAACGATGGTGTATTGAATTTAAGATGCATACCCTCAAAGCCAATGCAAGAACCGGGACTGTAATTTTAAGATAAACACGAAAATATTCCAAAATCTTATAAAAATCACCTGGCAAAATCAAATTAATTATCATGAGGAAATCCAACGCAGATATTGAAAGAGCGATTCAGGTAAAGGATGGCAGTTCAGAAGCGAAATTTTTTCAAATTTTTTTACCCAATCTCCCCTATTTGTGCAAATTTTTCTCAAATGGTAAACAAAGGGAAATACTCAAAAAAGACAGAAGGTATCCCGCTGAAAATTATCTGGAATTCCAGAATGTATATTTTAAAAACAGAAAAGGAGAAAAATATAGGAATTCGATGGTAAGGCCATTATCATGGGCAAGTTGTTTATCATTGTGAATGATTGCATCACGCAGTGGTTGAGCAAAGTGTTATTTATAGTCAAGGATACGAATCTTGTGTTTGTACAAAAAAGAGGTCATCCCATCGGCATAACAAAAAGGTGGTAATGTCCCTTGAATGATTATTCTGTCATAGGATGTAGTCATCGCTACATTTCATCTATTTAGAAATGTAATTCTTGGGGGGATTACTACCTTAAAGATCTTCCGAAGCTATAAGACCTGTCTAACTAAACCTAATGTAGGCATTTACAGGCAGTCTGGGAACGTAACTGCTATCTATAAAGGTAAGTTATTTTTCAAACATTGGTACAGATTCCGTCTGTATTGTGCCACCGATGGCGTACAGGTGATTGTCGTTTGATCCGATATAGATGGTTCCATCGGCCCCTATGGCCGGAGATGATTCAATAGCCCCTTTCGTCTGAAATGACCATTTCAGGGTGCCATCAGCATTGATGGCGTAAAGTTTCCCGTCACTTGAACCGATATAAACGGTTCCTTCCACATCAATGGCAGGTGAAGATTCCACCCAATTGTTGGTCTTAAAACTCCATTTGAGTTTACATTCTGGAAGGACGGCGTATACAAAGCCATTATATGAGCCAAAGACAATTGTCCCATCCTCTGTAATAGCAGGGGTGCAATGGACGGCCTTTCCCGTATTGACATACCATTTTACATTGCCGTCCGGTTTAACGGCGACCAATCTGCCGCTGTCTGTGCCCAAATACACAGTGCCATCTGAACCTATTGACGGAGAAGAATAGGAATCGTATACACCGGTTCCAACACGTTTTACCCATTTTTCGGTTCCATCAGGAGATAATGCATGGAGCGCTCCACTTACCTCGAAGAGATAGACGGTGCCATCAGTTCCGAGTGCAGGTGATGCTGTTATATTGCTGTTAGCAGTATATTTCCAGTTTAGCTTGCCATCGGTTGTGATGGCATAGAGGGTATTATCGTCTGAACCAAAATAGAGACTGTTATCGGTAACAGCAGCAGAGGAGAGGATAATGCCCCCGACCTGATACGTCCATTTGAGTTTGCCTTCGGAAGTGATCGCATACATCTTTTTGTCCCGGGAACCAATATAAATTGTTCCATCATTTCCAATGGCAGGCGAGGCTGTTATTTCATTACCCACCTGGAATGCCCACTTTGCGTTGCCGTCCGGATTCACGGCATAGAGTCTGCCGTCAATGGAACCAAAATAGATAGTGCCATCGGATGCGATGGACGGAGAGGACGTAATACGGGTGTCTATCTTAAAAGACCATTTTAAGGTATTCGTTTGCGCTCCTTTGTAAGCGCTTTGTCCTGTATGCTGGAGATTGCCTCGAAACATTTGCCATGGGGTTTTTGAAACTTCCTGGGCCTGTACAGATTTGAGTTGAGTAAGAACTGAAATTATAATAAAAATGAACGTGGTCAGATAAGCGATAGTCTTTTTTTGCATTGTTTTTCTCCGGGAGTTTTATCAATTGTTATGGCACAGTATCGTTGCATGAAAAAACCAATTTTGATTTCCCTCAATCCCTTCTGGTAAAGAATGTGCTCGTGTAGATTTTGTTAGGTGCGGTAAAAACTTACAAAAAAGAAGGTTTTTAAGGTACAATGCAACATGGTAAAATAAATACTATAATAAGTCAACAAAAGAACGTTTCTTTGCATGACGAATCATGCCTGTTTGTGATCCGGATAAAAGGTTGGTTTATTTTGGAGTTGTATTCCGAAGATGATGAAAAATAGGACGTGGGCAAAAAGTCTTGTTGGGTTTTTTAAGAGTATCAAGGTTAAACTCATCTGCTATCTCATTCTCATGACAACACTTCCTATCCTGATCGTGAGTAGTACGGCGTATAACCGTGGAAAAAGAGCGTTAAACGAGAAAGTGGTTGAAAAGCTGACCTCTATTGCGGATTTAAAAAAGGCACAACTCAGCAACTGGTTACAGGAAAGGATGGTTGATATTGGGGTGCTTTCGACAAACAAATCTTTAGAGGTATCGTTTTCCAATCTGCTTTACTTGAGAAAAGCATTTCACACTATTGACAGGATGAAAGAATCGGAAATTGGCGAGGTCTATTATAAAAGACTTTCAGAGTATTTAGGCAAACTCAAGGAAAAGTTGATCTATTGTGATGAAATAGCTATCCTCGATGTAGAGAACGGCGAGACCGTAATTTCCACTATGGAATCAAACATAGGGGTAATAGATGGGGATTACAAGTATTATCTTGATGTGCTGGTAAATAATGGAATACCTTTGAAAGATGTCCACTATTCCGGATATACAAAGCGGATAGGAATGACCCTTTTCGGCATCATGAAAAGAACGGATCCAATTACCATGGAGGAAACAGAGATTATCAATGGTATTGTTCTTATCCGTGTAAATACAAATGATGCTATAGGAGCATTGCTGCAGGACTGGCCTGGCAGTGGTGAAACGGGTGAGACCTTACTGGCGCGACGCGACGGGGACCGGTTACTGTTCCTCAATAATACGCGACATCTTACGGATGCTGCATTAAAAATGAGTATCCCTGTGAAAACAATTGTGCCGGAGTCTTTTATGTTAGATGATGAGGAAGAAGGAATTATAAAGGCTTTGGATTACCGGGGGTTAGAAGTCCTTTCGGCTTTTCGTTATATACCTCAGTTGAAATGGGGATTGATTGTGAAGCAGGATACGTCTGAGGCCTTTCAGCCTATTATGGAATTAAAAGATCAGGTAATTACCCTGGCGATTGTAAGTGTATTCGTTATTGTTGTTATCGTTTTTATCCTGGCGCACGGAATCACACAACCCATTCTTCAGTTGGTTCAGGGGGCGAATGCGATTGGGAAGGGGAATCTCGGACATCGCATTCCGATTAACTCAGAAGATGAAGTAGGTATACTTGCATCAGAGTTTAATAAGATGGCTGAGAAATTGGAAGAGTCTTATGCTGGACTAGAGCAAAAGATTCGTGAGCGGACAGCCCAACTGAGGGAATCTGAGGGAAAATATAGAGAATCTATCAATCTCGCTAACGATGCTATTTTTACTCTTGATGCAGACTCGGCACAGATTGTTGATTCAAATAAAAAGGCCGAGGAGCTCTCGGGATATTTAAAAGATGAATTACGACAAAAAAAGATATGGGATATAGTCCCCGAATATGATCGGGAAAAGACAAGACAGTTGTGGATGGTAATAAATCAAACAGGATCTGGTATGCTAGATAATGTTGATTATCAGCATGCAGATGGGCGTCTCACTCCTACCAGTATCAGTGGTAGTGCGATTGAATATGGTAAAAGGAAAACGATTCAGTGGATTTGCCGGGATATTACAGAAAGGAAAAAAATGGAGTTGCAACTGATTCAGGCAGAACGCTTGGCTGCTGTGGGAGAATTGGCTGCGGGTGTTGCCCATGAAGTGAACAACCCGTTAGGAGGATTGCAGAATTTTGTAAAAATGATGAAAAAAGAGCCGGGGAATATATCACAAAATCTGGAGTTTCTTGATCTGATGTCAGAAGGGCTAAAACGGATAGAGGTTATTGTAAAGCAGTTGATGGCATTTTCCAGACCGTACTCTACACACATGTCTAGCCATAGTTTAAATGAGATCGTAGAAAATTCCTTACGGTTTGTGGATCATAGAATAAAAGAGCTTGGAATACGGCTGGAGAAGATTTTGTTTCCCGGTTTACCTGAAATCTATGGAGACCCGGATAATATCTCACAGGTTATTATTAATATTATCGTAAATGCTTTGGATAGCATGCAGAATGGTGGGAGCTTGATAATTAAGACTGGTTACTGTGACTTTCAACCGTCCAGTATACAGGTTGTTGTTTCCGATACCGGGTCGGGGATTCCGGAGGAAATTCTCAATAAGATATTCAATCCGTTTTTTACAACAAAGGAAATGGGAAGCGGATTGGGACTTGCAATCAGCAAGAGAATTGTAGACGATCATAATGGAAACATAGTAGTTAAGAGCAAACCAGGCGAAGGGACAACATTTTACGTTTGCTTGCCAGTGAGAAAAGTAACGGTCTTGACCTGATAAAAATATGTAGGAGCGTAATATGGATGGTAAGGTGCTAATAGTGGATGACGAAAAACTCATGAGAATATCTTTGGAAAGCCAGTTGAAGAAGGAAGGTTATCATGTGAAATCAGTGGATAATGCTCTCGATGGTTTAAAAATGGTTAAATCTGAAGAATATGATGTGGTGGTAACAGACCTGAGATTGTCAGGTATGAACGGAATGGATTTTCTGAAAGAGATTAAAAAATACGATCAGGAAATAATTGTCGTCATCATGACGGCATACGGGACCCTTGAAAGCGCTGTGTTGGCAATCAAAGAGGGGGCGTATGATTATGTCGCGAAACCGTTTTCGACCGATGAATTGATTATTAAACTTCAAAGGGCGTTGCATTTCAAAAATACGGCTGCCGAAGTAAATCGTCTGAGAGGCGAAATACAAGCTGAGTTTGAGTTTTGCAATATTGTCGGAAATAGCGAAGCCATGAAAAAGGTGCTTGAGACTGTTGTGAGCGTTTCGGGGAGAGAGGCGACTATTCTTATACGGGGAGAAAGTGGAACCGGAAAGGAAAAAATAGCGGGCGCCATTCATTACCACAGTTGTAGAAAAATGGGTCCGTTTATTAGGGTGAGTTGTGCAGCATTAAACAGAGAAATACTGGAAAGTGAACTCTTTGGCCATGAGAAGGGGGCATTTACAGGTGCGATTAAGACAAGACGCGGAAGATTTGAGCTGGCAAACGGAGGTTCGATTTTTTTGGATGATGTAGACGACATACCATTGGATATGCAAGTCAAACTCTTACGTGTGCTTCAAGAAAGGACATTTGAAAGAGTCGGAGGGGAAGAAACCCTTAGCGTTGATGTGAGAATTATCTGCGCAACAAAAAAAGACCTTTTGGAACGGGTAAAAGAGGGGGGGTTTAGAGAAGACCTGTTTTACCGGTTAAATGTGGTGCCAATTAGTATTCCGCCGTTACGGGAACGAAAGGAAGATATTCCCCTCTTAATCAATTATTTTTTGAAGAAGTTTGTATCCCAATATGAGGACGCTTTGCCGGATGTTTCACAAGAGGCAATGAATGTGCTGCTGGCCTATGATTGGCCAGGAAATGTCAGAGAGCTTGAAAATGTTGTAGAACACGCCGTTGCGTTTTCTAAATCAAAAGGTATTTCATTAGAAACACTTCCAGAATACCTGAGAAAAGTTGATGTACACAAAGATTTATTGTCAATGGATTTGTATAACAAGCAAGCGATAAGCTTGCAAGACGCACTTACGGAAGTTGAAAAAAAACTTATTCAATGGGCACATCAAAAAACAAATGGTAATCAGGTCAAAATGGCAGAAATATTAGGCATACCCAGAACAACACTTCGCAATAGACTGGTAAAATTGCAATTATTTGACAAATCATCGTCATAACAGCGTGACAATGACATAACACTTCATGACCAAAAATGGTCATTTTTTTATCGCTTTTTCTGGCAAGAAGATAGAACTGCCATCCCCAAGGAACTCTATTTTTTAATGACCATTTGTAGTCTTTTGTCCCAAAATGAATTAGCTGGATATGATTTACCTAACGTCTGTTTTTGCTGAAGGTTGCAGTATATATTTTTTGTAATGGCAAAGCGGTACACATATTGCTCATTTTCCGACTACAATAAATTTTTGTAGGTACTGATGGCTTGCAATAGAGTATGGGTTGTCTCTAGCATACAATGCCGGATAATTTAAACAGAGACACGCAGTGGTGTGGGTAAACTCAATGATAGATTGTAGTATAATGTGAAAGGAGGTGGTTCTGGCGGATTCGTTGAGCAGTAAGTCGGTAAACCGAATTGGTATAAAATGTGGTATTGTAAAAGTGTTTCATGTCTATAATTCCTTAAGATAAGTAGAAGATTTAGGAGGGAAGGAAGAGCGATGAAAGAGAGAGGATGGATAGGAGCGTTGGTATTGGGGGCGGTGATGGTGGGAGGAGGGGTAGCGAATGCTGGATTTATCCAGGGGACGCATGTGAAGACGGACATGCCATCGCCGTTTTTTGTTACGACATCGCCGGATGGAGGGATGTTGTACATTTGCAATCAGTCTGGTCACAGTGTGACGTTTGTGGATGCGAAGACACAGAAGGTGGTAGGTGAGGTGGCAGTGCAGGTGCAGCCGGAGGCAGCGGCGCCCACGCCTGATAATGCATTTTTGTATGTATGCAATGCCGAGAGTGACAGTGTGTCGGTGATAGATATAGCGAGGAAGCAGGCGATAAAGGAGATCAAGGTAGGAGACTGGCCAAGCGGGATCAAGATTTCCAAGGATGGGAAGACCGCGTATGTTGCATGTTCTGGGAACTTGTGGAACACGATCGATGTGATTGATACAGGGAGGATGGAGAAGATCAGGTCGATCTACACGAGTGATTACGGTCCAAGGACGTTGGATATATCGCCGGACGGGAAGACGATAGCAGTGGTGAATGACACGTGTGGTTCCATCAACAGGAGTGTAAACTTTATTGATCTTGCGACGGGGAAGGTGACGGAGAAGAGGGTTATCAGGGAGAGTTCCAACCTGAGGGACATTGTGTACACGCCGGATGGTCAGTATGTGGTGGTGACCTATGAGACGCCGAAGAACTGGTTACCGGTATGCGAGGCGGAGAATGGCGAGGTATTTACGAACAACATAGCGGTGTTAGAGACCAAGCCAGGCGGGAAGGTAGCGAGGATGCCGCTGGACGAGCTCAACAACTATGACGGGAATCCTTATGGGTTGGCGATGGATCCGAAGGGCCGGTATTTGTACATTGGGGTAAGGGGGATGCACCGCGTAACGATATTGGATATGGGCAAGTTATTGAATATCGTGAGGGGAAATTCCCAGGCTGAGCTTGATTATATGAGGGATGACCTTGGATTGGTGAGGGATTATCTCGTGGCCAGGGTGCCAACGGGGCTAGGGCCTAGCTCGGTATGCTTGTCGCCGGACGGGAAGCTCTGCTACGCAGCCAACTATTTTTCCAACAATGTGACGGTGATAAGGACGCCAGTGGATTAATAGGGGAAGGTCGTTGAGAGAAGCAGGACAGGAATTGAGCATGTTTGTAACATTGGAGTATATCTCGATTATAGGAGGATAGAGAAAGATGAAGAGTAGTCTAAAGATTGGTTTAATTGCGGCCCTTGGTATAGCAGGGGTGATGACAACTGGAGAGTTGATGGCGGGTACGCCGCAGGTAGTAGCAACGATCCAGACGGGGCCGGAGTGGGAGCCTCTTCCCAGGGGTGAGCCATTGACGGTGCCTGAGGTGCATTATCGGGTAAAACACTCACCATTCAAGAGTGAGCTGGTGAGGTACGGGCAGTTCATATTCAATGATGCATCATGGGGGTTGCAGGGTGAGTATGCATGCGCCAGCTGCCATTATGAGAGGGGACAGACGACGGGTTTGATCTGGGACCTTGGAGATGAAGGATGGGGAAGCTGGAAGAACGTGAAGTATATCCGTGGCGGAAGGTATTTGCCTCCGTTCAGGCATGAAGGGTTTACGGGTCATCCGGATGAAATCGTAGGTGCAACAAGTTCTCTGGACAGGGTGTGTGGAAGAGACCCTGGGTTTGTGTTCAGGAGCGAGAACTTTTCGCCGGAGAGGTTAGAATCTTTGATTTGTTACATCAGGGCATTGGAGTTTACGGGAAGTCCGTTCAGGAATGCGGATGGCAGTTTGACAGAGGCGGCAAAGAGGGGTGAGAAGTTATTTAACGACCCTGCTGTGGGATGTGCAGAGTGTCATCCGGGGGATGCAATGGATCCGAAAGCCTTGTTTAGCGATGCACAGACCCATGATGTGGGAACCGGTCGTGTAGGAGTGAAGGGTTTCAGGTCAACGCCGGGTAAGGTATTTAACATGCAGGCATTGAATGCCGGTGAGGATCCCTATGGAGAGGAGAGCGATACGCCGATCATTGGGTTGGACCTGGTAAAGGAATTTGATACTCCGACGCTAAGGGACATCTATGCATCAGGCACGTATTTCCATGACGGGAGCGCCAGGACGTTGATTGATACGATCAACAACACGGTAAATGATAAGGACATGCATGGAAGGACGTCACACCTGAGCGCTCAGGATTTGCAGGATTTGGTGGAGTTCCTGAAGGCGCTATAAGTAGTGGAAGTATTGGAAGAGAAAGTAATTGGTTCAAGTGGAATATTTTAAGAAAGTGAAAGGAGAAGGCCAACAGATGAGTAAGAGGATAATAGGAGGGGTAATGGCATCGGCGTTGGTAGTCGGTGCGTTGGTCTGTGGGGATATCTTTGCATCGAATCAGGTAATGACGGGTGGTTCGAAGCAGGGAAAGGCCTTATGGACGGATTATAGCGGGATGTCGAAAGAGGTACAGGGTCCTGTGGACGTGATATTGTTTACCCAGTCACCCAGGACGGCAAAGGGTGATCCGTATCAGAACTATCCGCACTATGTGTCAGAGGGCAGCCGGATTGTAAGCTACAATTTAAAGACAAAGGAATTGAAGGTATTGACCAATGATTTTGCGTCAGCTTTTGATCCCTGCACGTACTGGGATGGTAAGAAGTTTGCGTTTGCCGGGATCCACAAGAAGGGCGGCGGATGTCAGATATGGGAGATGAATGTAGATGGCAGCGGGATAAGGCAGATGACTGATTATAAAGGTACTTGTCGTAGCCCGATCTATTATGCGGCAGGTAGTATTGAAGAGGGTCAGGGTCGCGTGATATGGAGAGACAGGTATTTTGAAGGAGACTGGAAGGAGAGGGGCACGGTAGAGAAGACGGGGTTCATCATCTTCGCAGGTTCTCCGGATGGCGTGAGGGACGAGTTCCATAATCCGTATGCGTATAATCTTTTCAGGTTGGATACGCAGGGAGGCCATGTGACAGAGAGAATTACCGGTCACGTGCTGTCTGGTATAGAGTTTCCTCATCTGAATACTTCGATAGATCAGATCACTTACAACGTGAGTTCAAACTATGATCCTGCGCTTACGCCGGATGGAAACATCCTGTTTTCCAGCGTCCAGGCCAATGGTAGCAGGGCAGAAGGCAAAGGCAGGGTGTTGCTGGAAGTAGACAACTGGGATGGCGCGTATCCAAGGGCGATTTATGGTAACTGCCCGGATGAGATTGGTGGCGCATGTGGCAGATCTCAGGCCAAGATCACCTTTGGAGACAGAAAGCTGGTATATGTAGAGTCACCCTATATGAACTGGGGTGTTGGTCAATTGGCAGCAGTCAGTTGGGATGCTCCCTATAACAAGACCTACGAGAGGCTGACGAAGGATGATGGTGGATTGTACAGGAGCCCATACCCACTTCCAGATGACAGGATGTTGGTGTCCTATGCAGAGAGAGGTGATTTTGGAATCTATTGGTTTGACTGCAAGAATGGCAAGGCAGGGGAATTAGTATACAATGATCCGGAGTGGAACGATCATCAACCAGCGCCTGTGTATATTAAGTACAAGCCAAGGTGGATCAATACCTTTACCGCAGGGAAGAACTTTGGTGTAACGACAGTGACGTATCAGCCATTTGACCAGGTGAAGGTGGAGGGATATCCACATTCCTGGGGCACATGGATTTGTTTTGACACGACACTGACAGACACGAAGGTTGGCCCGTATCCATCCGAGAGGGCGAAGGTAATGAAGCCGGGCGATGTGAAGGCAGTGAGGATAGTACAGGGTGTGCAGTGTGTGGAGCCTGAGGCAAGCAGGTTCAAGGCTGGAGTTGGAAGCCACCTTTTGGGTGGAGAGAGGTCAAGCAGCAACTCAGGGACTGCATTCCAGCAGAGAAGGATAATCGGGTATCAGTATGTAGAGGATGACGGGTCGGTGGTTACGTCACAGACGGCAGACACCCCTTATTACATTCAGATATTGGATGACAAGGGGATGGCAGTGCAGAGCGGGTTATCATGGGCATATCTGAGGCCATATCATGGCAGGATTTGCAGTGGATGTCATGATGGTTCCTACAGGGGCAGGGCATTCCAGAACCAGCACACGAAGGCGTTGTACAACTGGTGGTATGATGACAGGAGTCACTATGATTCACCATTTGCATTTGCATACCTGAAGCTTGATAAGAATGGTAACTATCAGGGGGTAAAACATGGTGAGGATGTGGTGGTGCCATCGGACGTGTACTATGGAGGACCATCAGGTACGACATCACAGCCAGTGGAAGGTCTAACAGATGAGAAGAGGAGGACGGTGGATTTCCGCAGGGATATTCAGCCGATCATCGATGCAAAGTGTTCGGGTTGTCACAATGCGAACAATCCTCCGGACTTGAGTGGTGGTGGAGAGCTGGCGAGTGTTGATGGTGTTGCAGCATTCAGCCGTTCATACAATAGTTTGCTTGAACCACAGAGGGGTAAGGATCCCAACCTTGGCGGCAAGTATGTTCATCCATCATCAGCCATCAACAGCTTGTTGATCTGGAGGCTGTATGAAGAGGCTTTGAGTCAGTTTGCGCCGAGAGAGAATGTATTCCCGATTGAAGGAAGGGTAATGCACGACAAATTCCTCACGCAGGATGAGAGGTATTTGTTTGTCGAGTGGATAGACATCGGGGCGCAGTGGGATAACATCCAGGGTCCTGATTTTTACCCTGGCTATCTGGCAAGATAATGCCTGAAGGAAATCCCTGAGCTTGTCTTCATGAAGGCCGGGAACCGGAAGTAAGACAACTGAAGAGCTGGGTTAGGCGGGTTTCTCCCCTCCTCCCAGCTCTTCGTGTTTTTAACTTTGCAGAGGTGTCAAAAAAGGAAAAAGTGATCAAAAAGAGGCGCTAATTTCTCAAAAATCGCTTGGATTGATTTTTGTTGATTGAAGGTATAAACTATTGTAGTATAAAAATCGTTAAGTTGATTTTATTGATCTTGATATTATGAGAACGCGTGGAAATGCTGCAGGAATATGTGTTGTTCGCCTGATAAATTCAAGAAGTACTACATGTAAATTAATAGGAGATACATTTGCTATGAAAGAAATGAAAGTGTGTTTAATCATGGTACAACTGTTGTTCATTTTTATAACATGCTGTAATGTCTTAATAGCAGACACGAGAGACAATGAAAATACTCATACTGAAAAAATTTTGGAAAAACCTAAAATAGTTTTTGAAGAGAAATTGTATGATTTTGGCAAAATTTATATTGGTGAGATTGTGAAACACGGATTCATATTTAAAAATCATGGATCTGGTGAATTAATTATAACCAGCGTCAAATCATCTTGTGGGTGTACAGCTGCTTTGGTTTCAAAGAGTAACCTACTTAAAGGTGAAGAAGGCGAGGTACAGATTAAATTTAATCCAGGCCGTTTTATTGGCAGAGTAACGAAATCAGTTACAGTGAACTCAAACGATCCTGAAAATCCAGCATATAAATTAACTATTACCGGAGAAATAATTGAAGAGGTTCGCGTTAATCCAAAACAAATTAATTTCGGTATTATAAGAAAAGGTGATTCTTGTACCAGGAATGTAGAGATAAAAACAACGCCTGAGTTGAAAATTGAAGTAAAGAAAGTAGAGTCACCTAATCCTTATATTACGATTACACAAAATAAAACAACGGATGACGATGTCTATAGTTATCAGGTTTCTATTGAAAAATACGATTTCATTGGCAAATTTAATGGAATTGTGTTTCTCTATACAAGCAGCAACAGACAGGAAAGGATAGATATCCCATTTTCCGGAGAAGTTATTGGGGATGTTACTTTTTATCCGGAAATGGTATCTTTTGGTAATATTAAAAAAAATCAAGACCCAAACAGATCGGTTATAGTGAATTTCGTGAATAAAGATGTGAAAATAGAAAAGATTGAGGCTGATCCAAGTATAATAAATTATGCAGTGTCTGATTTAAATGATAGTAGTAAGAAAATAGACATTAAGCTGGGCAAAGATATACTGGCTGGGAAAATTACGGGTAGTTTAAGAATATACACAAACAGTGCTATTCAACCAGTTATTACTATTCCTATCAGTGGGGAAGTAAGAGGGTAATTAAGTATCCTTTCATTATGAGGAAGCATCTAGGGTATCTCTTTGCTTTTTTTATTGTTTTTCTATCTAGTACGATTTATGCTTTTCCTGAGAAAATATCGATAATTTTTTCCGGAGAGGAGTTGGGAAATCTTGAACCATGCGGTTGCTATGAGGGTCAACTTGGGGGAATTTCCAGAAGGCATTCGTTTATAGATTTCTTTCGGAAACAAGGGAACATTGTTTTACCGGTAAGTTTAGGCGATCTTTCCAGGGGTTACAGTAGACAGGATGAGATTAAACTGGAAACTCTATGCCGTGCAATGGGAGAAATGGGGTATGTGTTACATAATCTTGGTGAAAAGGATAT